>NZ_AJXU01000030.1 GCF_000264315.1 Rhodanobacter fulvus Jip2 | reverse complement strand
GCGAGCAGGGGAGGGAGAAAAGCTAGCTACGCCAAGCTGGTGGCTACGCCGAAGCTGATCGCCATGATCACCGCCACCGCCATGCAGGCGCTGCCGGGGCGGATGCGGCGGGCGTCGATGCGCGGCACCAGCCGCCACAGCAGCACGGTGCCGATCAGCATGTCCAGCACCAGCGCCCAGCGCAGCAGTCCGGAGGTGAGCAGGGCGCCGTACGGTGGATGCAGGTGGCCCTCGTAGGCGGCCACGCCCACCACCAGCAGCATGCCGAGCATGGTCCAGACCAGGCAGGCCAGATAAATGCGGTTGAACACCACCGCGCAGCGTTCGGTCCAGCGCAGCACCGACCAGCCGATGAGCGCGAACACCAGCGCCGCCATGCTGCTGTAGAGCACCCACCACAGCAGGCTGCTGATCACGGTAAGAAAGGTGGTCATGTGATCTGCTTGAATCCCAGTTTGCGCAGCAGCTTGGCCATCAGCCATGCGGGGCCGATCAGCAGGTAGGAAAGGTCGGTGAGGAAGCTGGGGCGGCGTCCTTCGTACTGGTGGCCGATGAACTGGCCGATCCAGGCGACCACGAACACGGCGATCGCCACGTAGCACAGCGTCGCCGCGCCCAGCCGGTAATACAGCAGGTTGGTGAACACGCCCAGCAACGCGAACGCCAGCAACAGGCCCAACGCCAGCCGGTGCGAACGCTTCCAGTACCAGTAGAACGCCAGCACCATCACCAGCACCGACCACGCGCCCGGCCGCGCGAACGACGCCGGCACCGGGATCGTCCACAGCAGCGCGATCACCGACCACACGATCGGCGGTACGCAGAACCAGTGGAAAACCTGGTTGGTGGGATTCCGGTGATCCTGGCTGTAGCTGTCGAGCCAGTCCTGCATGGTGCGCATGGGGAAAGCCTCCGGATCAGGGCGCCATCAGTGAGCGCTGTTGCTGGACAGCAGGTTCAGCACCAGCACGCCAGCGACAATCAGCGCGATGCCGACCACACCGGCCAGGTCGATCTTCTGCCGAAAAACCAGCACCCCGATCAGCGTGATCAGCACGGTGCCGGCGCCGGACCATACCGCGTACGCAATGCCCACCGGGATCTGTTTCAGGGTAAGGCTGAGGAAGTAGAACGCGACGCCGTAGCCGCCGATCACCACCACGCTGGGCAGCAGCCGGCTGAAACCCTCGCTGGCTTTCAGCGCGCCGGTACCGATTACTTCGGCGAGAATGGCGAGGACGAGGCTGAGCCAGGCGTTCATCAATCGAGCCGGATGCCAGCCAGCTTGTGCAGCGCCTCGCCGTATTTCGCGGCGGTGCGCGCGATCACCTCGTCGGGGATCACCGGGCCGGGCGCGGTCTTGTTCCAGTCCTGCGTTTCCAGCCAGTCGCGCACAAACTGCTTGTCGTAGCTGGGCGGGCTGATGCCCACGCGGTATTCGTCGGCGGGCCAGAAGCGCGAGGAGTCGGGCGTCAGCATCTCGTCCATCACGTACAGCTTGCCGCTGGCATCGGTGCCGAACTCCAGCTTGGTGTCGGCGATGATGATGCCGCGCTCGGCCGCATACGCCGCCGCCCATTGGTAGATCGCCAGGGTGGCCTCGCGCACCTGGCCGGCCAGATCGGCGCCCACGGCGTCGACCATCACCGCGTAGCTGACGTTCTGGTCGTGGTCGCCCACCGCAGCCTTGGTCGACGGGGTGAAGATCGGTTCCGGCAACTGCTGCGCCTGCTGCAGTCCGGCCGGCAAGGTGATGCCGCACAGCGCGCCCGTAGCGCGGTAATCCTTCCAGCCGGAGCCGATCAGGTAGCCGCGGGCGATCGCCTCCACTGGCACCGGTTTCAGCCGCCGCGTCACTACCGCGCGCTTTTCGTACAGCGCCAGGTCGGTGCCCGGCGGCAGCACCTCGGCCAGCGGCACATCGAGCAGGTGGTTGGGTACCAGGTGCGCCGTCTTGCCGAACCAGAAGTTGGAGATCTGGGTCAGCATCTCGCCCTTGCCCGGGATCGGGTTGGGCAGCACCACGTCGAACGCCGACAGCCGGTCGGTGGCCACCATCAGCAAGCGGTCGTCGGACAGCGCGTAGACATCGCGCACCTTGCCACGGTGAATCAGTTCCAGGCCGGGCAGGTTCGATTGCAGCAAGGTGGTGGACACGACGGCGGTTCCGCTGGGGGAGAGACGCCCATTCTAACGGCTGTGGCCGGGTGGCCGGAAATGCGGCATCGGCGTGCACGGCGCCCGCTCCGCGCGGCGGGTTGCGGGCGCGCTGCTAGAATTGTCGACCTTTAGCCCCATGTGTTGCCGATGCGAATTTTATTGCTCGCGGGACTATGTCTTGCCGCCGCTTCCACGCTTTGCGCCCAGCCCGTGCCACGCCCCGCGCGGCTGGGCTTGTGCGCGGCCTGCCACGGTGCCGACGGCGAAGCCACCATGCCCGGCGTGCCGAACCTGGCCGGCCAGCGGCTCGACTACCTGCGCGACGCGCTGGCGCAGTATCGCGACGGCCGCCGTGACGTGCCGGTGATGCGCACCGCCATCGGTGCCCTCGGCGCCGCTGACCTCGACGCGCTGGCACGCTGGTACAGCGCGCAGCCCACCGCGCGGCAGGCGCAGCCATGAGCTACTCGTACACCTTGTGGTTCACCTTCTTCGGCCTGCTGATCGGCCACGGTGCCGGCGCGATCACCGGCGCCATCATCGGATTCATCTTCGACAACCTGCGCCACAGCCAGCGCAAGCGCGCCACGCCGGAAGCGGGCGGTTTCGTGGGTCCGCTGTTCACCCTGCTGGGCGCGGTGGCGAAATCCGACGGCCGCGTGTCGGAGGCGGAAATCGCCATCGCCGAGCGCCTGATGAGCCGCATGGGCCTGGGCACCGAGCAGCGCAAGCAGGCGGCCACCAGCTTCAACGTCGGCAAGCAGCCGGAGTTCGACGTCACCCACACCATCAACGAGCTGCGCCAGTGGGTGGGCATGCGCCGCGACCACGCATTCCCCGTGCTGGACGTGGTGATCGAAACCGTGCTGGCCGAAGGCAACCCGCCGCCGGAGAAGATGGCCATCCTGCGCCAGTTGGCGTTCGCCCTGCGCATCAGCGACATGGAGCTGATGGCGTTGATGGCGATGAAGGGCTACGCCTGGAACAGCGGCCCCGGCCGTCGTGGCCCGGGCGCGGGCCCGGGTGGCGGCTACGTGCCGCCGCAACGCTCCAGTCAGGGCCCCGACCCCTACGCCGTGTTGGGCGTGGACCGCAGCGCCGACGACCGCGCGATCAAGCGCGCCTACCGCAAGCTGATTTCCGAACATCACCCCGACCGCCTGGGCGATTTGCCCGACGACATGCGCAAGCGCGCCGAGTCACGCGCCAGCGAGATCAACGCCGCGTACGACCGCATCAAGGAAATGCGCGGCTTCAAATGACGGCTGTTCTCCCTCCCCTGCTCGCAGGGGAGGGCTGGGGAGGGGTTGCTCTTCGCGGCGCCAAAATCAAAAGCCCCCCTCCCAGCCTCCCCCTGCGAGCAGGGGGAGGAGCAAGGCGCCAAGCGTGTCGTCGTGGCAGACTTGGAAACTCGTGCTTACGCCCCATGCATCAGGCATTGCCATGTCCAAGCAAGCCCCCATCATCGCCCCCTCCATCCTCGCTGCCGACTTCGCGCGGCTGGGTGAGGACACCGCCGCGGCCCTGGCGGCCGGTGCGGATTGGGTGCATTTCGACGTGATGGACAACCATTACGTGCCCAACCTCACGATGGGCCCGATGGTGCTGGGCGCGCTGCGCAAGTACGGCATCACGGCGCCGATCGACGTGCACCTGATGGTGAAACCGGTGGACCGCATCGTGCCGGATTTCGCCAAGGCCGGTGCCAGCCTGATCAGCTTCCACCCCGAAGCCAGCGAGCACATCGACCGCACGCTGGGGCTGATCAAGGATTCGGGCTGCCAGGCCGGGCTGGTGTTCAACCCGGCCACGCCGCTGGACCATCTCGATTACGTGATGGACAAGCTCGACATGATCCTCATCATGTCGGTCAACCCGGGTTTCGGCGGGCAGAAATTCATCCCCACCGCGCTGGAGAAACTGCGCCAGGTGCGCCAGCGCATCGACGCCAGCGGCCGCGCGATCCGGCTGGAGATCGACGGCGGCGTCACCGCGCAGAACATCGGGGCGATCGCGGCCGCCGGTGCCGACACCTTCGTGGCCGGCTCGGCGATCTTCCACGCCGGCGATTACCGCGCCGAGATCGCCGCGATGCGCGAAGCCATCGCCCAGGCTCGCTGAGCCCGGAGCCGCTGAGCCGCGCATAAAAATCCCGGCCAGCAGGGACTGGCCGGGAGAAACGTCATCGTCGACGTGTGAGTCACCACTCGATTGACCCGCCAACCGGTGCCGTCGCTGCAGAGAGGGATCAGCGGCGGCCTCGGTATCCACGGCAATGGCATGACGAGGCCAATCCCCTGTTCTGACCCGGGCAAACCGCGTTGGTTCCCGAGCCAACACGGCGGATTTGTTCAGGTTTCCGCCGCTGACACGTTCGTGTCGCCGTCAGTACGCGCCCAGCAGGAAACCCAGCAGCAGCGCGCCGAGGGCGAGCGTGACGCGCAGGGGTTCGAAGCTGCGCAGCTCGGCGTTGGGGTCCACCTTCAATCGATCGGAAGCAGGCATGGCGTTCACGGGGTTGGGGGTACACGGAGAATTTGAACGGCTGGCGCGGTGGGATTACTGTT
The DNA here is from genome assembly GCF_000264315.1 of Rhodanobacter fulvus Jip2. Lineage (GTDB taxonomy): Bacteria > Pseudomonadota > Gammaproteobacteria > Xanthomonadales > Rhodanobacteraceae > Rhodanobacter > Rhodanobacter fulvus. Next base: position 91,029 of record NZ_AJXU01000030.1, on the reverse strand, counting down.
CGAAACAGGCCATTCGGCGGCGGATATCTGGCAATACCGGGGCGGCGGTGGTGTCGGGGCCCTCGGCGTCCATCGAAGGAGGCAGTGGTCATGGATTTCAGGAGTTTGGGCGGCGTGATTCTCGCCGGGGCACTGGGCCTGGCCTCATGCGCCAGCGCTGCCAGCATCGGCCAGCAAAAATCTGCCCCGACAACCGGCGGCACCGGTTCGGCCAGCCTGTTTGAAATCGACCGGACGGTCGTCAGTGTCGGCGCGCTGAAGGCGGTCGAGGCTCCCTCAAAGTAGGTACTGGCAAGGCAATCCCGGGTGTTGCCCATGGCAAAACACGGGCGTCGCGCCGCCGCGCCTTGCGTGGCGGCAGCGCGCATAGCACGCTGCACGCTCCACACGGGAGCAAGTCATGGGTCGCAGCATTGCCATCGTCGAGGACGAGCCGTCCATTCGCGCCAACTACGTCGAGGCGTTGAACCGTTTCGGCTATGACGCCCGCGGTTATGCCTCGCGCCAGGAGGCATCCAGCGCCTTCGCGATGCGGCTGCCGGAGCTGGTGATCATCGACATCGGGCTGGGTGATGAGCCTGAAGGCGGCTTCGACCTGTGCCGCGAACTGCGGGCGAAATCGGCCACCTTGCCGCTGATCTTCCTTACCGCGCGCGATTCGGATTTCGACGTGATCTCCGGTTTGCGCCTGGGCGCCGACGACTATCTCAGCAAGGACACCAGCCTGCATCAGCTGGCCGCACGCATCGCGGCACTGTTCCGGCGCATCGCGTCGCTGCAGGCACCGGCGTCCAGCGAGACGGTGATCGAGCACGGACCGCTGAAGCTGGAATCCGAGCGCATGCGCATCACCTGGAACGATGCCGAGGTGCCGCTGACCGTCACCGAGTTCTGGATGGTGCACACGCTGATCCGCTTCCCCGGCCACGTGAAGAACCGCGACCAGTTGATGCGCGAGGCCGAGCTCGTGGTCGACGACGCCACCATCACCTCGCACATCAAGCGCATCCGCAAGAAGTTCATCGCGGTGGCGCCCGATTTCGATGCGATCGAAACCGTGCACGGCGTCGGCTACCGGTGGAAACCGTGATGCCACGTACATGGATGATGCTGGCGCTGCTGTTCTTCGCCGGCACGGCCGCGGCCGCTGCGCCGGCGGATGACACGCTGGCGCGCGGTGCCCGCGACGGCGCGGCGCCGGCGTGGTCGATCGCCGTGGCCACGCCAGCGGGCTGGACCCGCGACTGCTGCCTGTACGCCCGCGCGATCGGCGTCGACGCCGTGCTCTACCAGGGCGAATGGAGCGGCAAGCCGCAGCGGGTGATGGTGCTCAACGTGTGGCCGCAGAAACTGCCCACGATGGCGGCGGAAATCGAGGCCGACCACAAGCGCTACCTGCAGCTCGATCCCGCCGGCAAGGTGTCCAGCTTCGCCGTGCGGCACCGAACCATGAGTTGCGAGGCCACGATCTACCAGGGCAGCGACCACATCGACGATGTGCTGGTGTTCTGCGACCCGGGCAAGGCCAGCGGCATCCGCCTCAGCTGGTCGATGACGGTGAACGACAACGACCCGCAGCGGCGCGCCCTGCTCGGTGACTTCATGCAGGTGGTGGTGGCCTCCCGCTATCACCGCGATCACGAAGCGCACGCACCGGCGCATGCGGCTGGCCCGCGTGGTGGCTGAACGGTCATGCCGTTGATGCGGGCGGCTTGCGCATGACGCTGCGCCGCAAACTGCTGCTGGTGGCGTTGTGCACGCTGGCGTTGCCGGTGGCCGGCTGGCAGTACGCGCGACAAATGGAATCGCTGCTGCGCGAAGGCCAGGCGCAGGCCTTGCTGGCGTCGGCGCGGGCGGTGGCGCGCAGCCTGGCGGTGACCGGTGCCGTGCAGGCGCAAGGGGACGCGGGCTGGTACGTGCAGACCGCGGTCAATCCGATCACCGTGGACGGCTACGCCGATGACTGGGCACCGCTGACGCCGTGGCGCCAGTCGCTGGGTTCGGCACAGGGCGCCGAGGGCAGTTTGCTGCTGGCGCGCGATGGCGATGGTTTGTACCTGTACGCCCAGGTCAGCGACACCCGCCGCACCCGCGCCGATGCGGGCGACGCGAACGCGCTGACCGCCGATCACCTGATCCTGGCGCTGGCCAACGAGGCCGGGCAACAACGCTACCTGCTGGCCAGCGCGGCGCCGGGTGTCGTCGTGGCGCAACTGCTCGACCCACCGGTGCCCGGCTTGCCCGACCAGCTTGCGGCGCAATGGCAGGAGGATGGCAGCGGCTTCCGGGTGGAACTGCGCCTGCCAGCCACGCTGCCCTTGCGCGGGTTGGGCGTGGGCGCCTATGTCGCCGCCCTTGGCGGCGATCGCATGGCGGCTCCCGTGCGACCGTTGCTGGGCTACTCGGAGGCGCTGTCGGCCGAGCTGGCGCAGCTGGCGCCGGACCGTGTGCAGGCACGCGTGCTGGCGCCGGGCGGCTGGTTGCTGGCGCGCAGCGGTGGGCTGAATACCCGCCCCGGCGTGGATGCCCAGCCCGGCTGGTTCGCCGCGCTGGTCTACCGCTCGCTGCTGGCGGCGCGGCTGGAAGATGCGGATCTGTGGTCGCAGGACGTGCCGCGGCTGGCGACCGGCGAGGTTGCGACCGCGGCGTCGGGTCATCCCGCCAGCGTCTGGCGGGCCGGCGAGGAGCGCGGCAGCGTGGTGTTGTCGGCGGCCGTGCCGATCGTTCGCGATGGTCGGATCGACGGCGTCTTGCTGCTGGAACAGGCCAGCCGCGCCGTGCCGCTGCTGGCCAACCGCGCTTTGCTGGGCCTGTTGCTGACCAGCGTCGGCGTGCTGCTGCTGGCCGGCGCCATCCTGCTGGCCTTCGCCACCCGTCTCAGCGTGCGCCTGGCGCGGTTGCGCAATGCGGCCGAACGGGCGCAGTTGAACGATGGACGGCTGGACGGCCAAACCCAGCGCACCACCTTCCCCATGAGCGACGCCAGCGACGAGATCGGCGACCTGGCGCGCAGCTTCGAGAAACTGTTCGACGTGGTGGGCGGCTACACCGATTACCTGCGCACGCTGGCGTCGAAGCTGTCGCACGAGTTGAACACCCCGCTGGCCATCGTGAAGTCCTCATTGGACAACCTCGAACACGCATTGCAGCAGCAGGCCCAGCTCCCCACCGAGGCACAGCCGTACCTGGCCCGCGCCCGCGACGGTGTGGCCCGGCTGGGCGCGCTGGTGCGTGCGATGGGCGAAGCCAGCCGCATGGAGCGCGCCATCGCCGCCGCCGAGGCCGAGGATGTGGACCTGCGCGACGTGGTGCGCGGTTGCGCCGATGCCTACCGCGCATTGGCCGGCACGCGCCGCCTCGACTGCGTGCTGCCGGAGTTGCCACTGCCCATGCACTGCGCCCCCGAACTGATCGCCCAGGCGCTGGACAAATTGTTCGACAACGCGCTGTCGTTTACCCCGGCCGACGGCTGGCTGCGCCTCAGCCTGCGTCCGCTCGACGACGGCGCCGAGATCGAACTGGCCAACCAGGGCGCGCCATTGCCGGCGGCGATGCAGGGCCGCCTGTTCGACTCGCTGGTGAGCCTGCGCGACAAGGCCGTCCCCGGCGACGCACCGCATCTGGGCCTGGGCCTGTACGTGGTGCGCCTGGTGGCCGAGCGCCACGGCGGCAGCGCCAGCGCGCGCAATCTGGACGACGGCAGCGGCGTGGCTTTCAGCCTACGGTTGCGGCACATGCCGCGGCAGCGGCTGGCTTGAGGAGCAGCCTGGCACTCTCCTGAAGATGTGGGAGCGGGCGGCTCTGCTGCTCCCCCCTGCATGCAGGGGGAGCTTGGCGACCGCAGGGAGTCCTTTAGGTGAGGGGGTTGCTCGGGCTGGCGGGGAAGATCAAGAGCGAACCCCACCCCAGCCCTCCCCTGCGATGCAGGGGAGGGAGCAAGGCGTTGCCGTGGCTCCTCCCCTGCGGCGCGGGGGAGGGAGCAAGAGCCGATTCGCGGGATGTTTGCGACTGCCCCTACAATGGCCGTTCTCCGTTTGGCCATCCGGATCCTCCACGTGATTTCCCGAGACGAGTTCGACGCGCTGGCTGCCCAGGGGCATACGCGCATTCCGCTGGTGCGCGAGGTGTTTTCCGACCTCGACACGCCGCTGTCGGTGTACCTGAAACTGGCCGATGGCCCGTACACCTTCCTGTTCGAGTCGGTCGAGGGCGGCGCCACCTGGGGACGCTATTCGATCATCGGCCTGCCGGCCAAACGGGTGTACCGCCTGCGCGGCCACGAGCTGGAGGTGGAGAACTCGGGCGAGGTCACCGAGCGCCGCCACCTGGACGATCCGTTGGCGGAAATCGAAAAGCTGCGCGCGCAATACGATGTGCCACGGCTGCCGCAGTTGCCCGCGTTCTCCGGCGGCCTGGTCGGCTATTTCGGATTCGAGACCATCGGCTACATCGAGCCGCGGCTGGCCCAGTGGGATCGCGCCGACGAGCTGGGCACGCCCGATGTGTTGTTGATGCTGGCCGAGGAAGTGGCCGTGTTCGACAACCTCAAGGGCCGGCTGTACCTGATCGTGCACGCCGACCCCGCACAGCCGCAGGCGTACGCCGAGGCGCAGCGCCGGCTCGACGCGCTGGTCTATCGGCTGCGCCAGGGCGGCGCGTCGTACCCGCAGCTGGCGCAGTCGGTGGCGCTGGACGAGGGCGATTTCAAATCCTCGTTCACCCGCGAGGCGTTCGAGGCGATGGTGGAGAAGGCGAAGGAATACATCCGCGCCGGCGACATCTTCCAGGTGGTGCCGTCGCAGCGGCTCAGCATCGGTTTCAACGCGCGGCCGGTGGACGTCTACCGCGCGTTGCGCGCGCTCAATCCCTCGCCGTACATGTATTTCGTCGACCTCGGCGCCACCCAGATCGTGGGCTCGTCGCCGGAAATCCTGGCGCGGCTGAAGGACGGCAAGGTGCTGGTGCGCCCGCTGGCCGGCACGCGCAAGCGCGGCGCCACCGACGATGAGGATCAGGCGCTGGAAGCGGAGCTGCTGGCCGACCCGAAGGAGCGCGCCGAGCACGTGATGCTGATTGACCTGGGCCGCAACGACATCGGCCGTATCAGCGAGACCGGCAGCGTGGAAGTGAGCGATTCGTTCGCGATCGAGCGCTACTCGCACGTGATGCACATCGTGTCGCAAGTGCAGGGCACGGCGCGCGCAGGGCTGAGCTACATGGACGTGCTGAAGGCCACGTTCCCGGCCGGCACGTTGAGCGGCGCGCCGAAGATCCGCGCGCTGGAAATCATCCAGGAGCTGGAGCCGTACAAGCGCAACATCTACGCCGGCGCGATCGGCTGGATCGGCTGGTGGGGCGATGCGGATACCGCCATCGCGATCCGCACCGCGGTGATCCAGGACGGCCGTCTGCACGTGCAGGCCGGCGCCGGTATCGTCTACGACTCCGACCCCGCCGCCGAGTGGGAAGAAACCATGAGCAAGGGCCGCGCACTGTTTCGTGCGGTAGCGCAGGCGGCGAAGGGTTTGTAGGCGGATGGCACTTACTAAAACGCCGTCATTCCCGCGAAAGCGGGAATCCAGTGTTGGGTGAGCGAAAGGCACTGGATTCCCGCTTTCGCGGGAATGACGCGGCATCATCGAGGGGGATCACGACATGCGTATCTGGGCAGGAATTTCGACCGTAATCGTTTTGGCAGCACTGGCCTCGCCGCTATCAGCGCAAACCGCCACCACCGACGCGGCCACCGCGAAGGCTGAGGCGCTGGTGGCGCGGATGACGCTGGCCGAGAAGCTGCCGCAACTGCTCAACGTCGCGCCGGCCATCCCTCGGCTGGGCATTCCGCGCTACAACTGGTGGACCGAATCGCTGCACGGCGCGCTGGGCACCTTGCCCACCACCAACTTCCCCGAGCCGATCGGGTTGGGCGCCAGCTTCGATGCGCCGCTGGTCAAGCGCGTCGCCGCGGCGATCAGTACCGAAGTGCGCGGCTTGCACACGCTGGCGCGCCAGACCGGGCGCCTGGGCCGCATCGGCACCGGGCTCGACACCTGGTCGCCCAACCTCAACATTTTCCGCGACCCGCGCTGGGGCCGCGGCCAGGAAACCTATGGCGAGGATCCGTTCCTCACCGCGCGCATGGGCGTGGCCTTCGTCGAGGGCATGCAGGGGCCCAACGCGGATCGCCCCGAGGTCATCGCCACGCCCAAGCATTTCGCCGTGCACAACGGCCCCGAATCGACCCGCCACGAGGCCAACGTTTTCGTCTCCAGGCACGACCTGGTCGACACCTACCTGCCGGCCTTCCGCGCGGCGATCACCGAAGCCAAGGCCGGCTCGATCATGTGCGCCTACAACCGCATCGACGGCCAGCCCGCCTGCGCCAACGACTTGCTGTTGAAGCATTACCTGCGCGGCGCGTGGGGTTTCACCGGCTACGTGGTTTCCGACTGCGATGCGGTGAAGGACATCAGCGACCACCACCATTACGCGCCCGATGCCGCCACCGCGGTTGCCGCCGCCGTGCGCGCGGGCGTGGATAACGAGTGCAACGGTGCGACCTTGTCCGATACCGCGGGGCTGGAGGATCGCTACAGCGAGGCACTGCAGCGTGAGCTGATCTCGGTGGCCGACATCGACCGCGCGCTGGTGCGGCTGTTCGCGGCGCGCTATCGCGTGGGCGACCTGGCCGGCCTGCCCGGCACGGCGCCGGCGGTGCCGCCGTCGGCCATCGGCAGCGCGGCGAACAGCCAGCTGGCGCTGGATGCGGCGCAAAAAACCCTGGTGCTGCTGAAGAACGACGGCGTGCTGCCGCTCAAGGCCGGCGTGAAAGTAGCCGTGATCGGCCCGTTGGGCGACGCCACGCGCGTGTTGCGCGGCAACTATTCGTCGCCGCTCAGCGGCACGCCAATCTCGGTGCTGGACGGGCTGCAGCAGGTGCTGCCCGCGGGCCAGGTCACGCTGGTGCCGTTCGGTCCGTCGATCACCGATGGTGACCGCGTGCCCACCGCCGCCCTGCAAACGCCCGATGGCAAGCCCGGGCTGCTGGCGCGCTACTACAACCCGGTGACGCCGCCGCCGGCCAAGTTCGACGCCGCCGACATGGCCAAGCAGCTTGCCGCGATCCGCTACCAGGCCAAGCCGGTGGTCAGCCGCATCGAACCCGACGTGGGCAAGCGCGATCTCGACCTGGCCAAGGTCAACCACCATCACCGCACCGTGTGGACCGGCTTCCTGGTGCCCACGGAAAGCGGCACGTATCGGCTCGGCCTGTCCGGCTCCGGCGGCACCATGGCGTTCGACGGCGCGGCCTTCATCGACCGCACCAAGTCGCGCTGGAATGACCTGGCGACGATGAAGACGGTGACGCTGGAGCGCGGCCACCGTTATCCCATCACCGTCGATGCGACCGGTGGCGTCGACCTGGCGTGGAAGCGCATCTCCACCACGCCCGAGGCCGATCTCGATCGTGCCGCGGCGCAGGCCGATGTGCTGGTGGCCGTGGTCGGCCTCACCTCCGACCTCGAGGCCGAGGAAACCAGCGTCACCGTGCCCGGCTTCGCCGGCGGCGACAAGACCACGCTGGACCTGCCGGCCGACCAGATCGCCATGCTCAAGCAGGCCAGGGCCACCGGCAAGCCACTGATCGTGGTGGCCATGAACGGCAGCCCGATCGACCTGGCGTGGAGCAAGCAGAACGCCGCGGCGATTCTCGAAGCGTGGTATCCGGGCCAGTCCGGCGGCCTGGCCATCGCGAATGTGCTCAGCGGCAAGACCGATCCGGGCGGGCGCCTGCCGCTCACTTTCTACCGCAGCGTGGCCGATCTGCCGCCGTTCGGCGATTACCGCATGGAAGGCCGTACCTACCGCTATTTCAAAGGCGAACCGGTCTATCCGTTCGGCTTCGGCCTCAGCTATACCGAGTTCACCTACGGGCCACTCAACGTGACGCCAGCAGCCGGCGGCGCCGCCAACGGCCTGCACGTGTCCACCGTGGTGACCAACGCCGGCCAGCGCGAAGGTGGCGACGTGGCGCAGCTCTACCTGCGCTTCCCGGCGATCCCAGGGGCGCCGCAGGTGGCACTGCGCGGCTTCCAGCGTGTGGCGCTGAAACCGGGCGAAACGCGCACCGTCAGCTTCGACCTCTCGCCACGCGATCTCAGCGCGGTCACCGCCGACGGCCAGCGTGAGGTGATGGCCGGCGACTACACCGTCAGCGTGGGTTCGGGCCAGCCCGACACCGGCGTGGCCACGCGCGAGGCGCGTTTCTCGGTGGATCGGGCGGTGGTGATGCCCGACTGACAACGGCCGCGGCGCGGCGCTGACAACACATCGAAGGGGAAGGGATGATGCGGAAATTTCGAATCGGGATGCTGTTGGCCGCCTGTGCGGTCGCCACGCTGCCGCTCGGCGCCGCCGCTGCCGCTGCCGAGGCGGTGCAGGCACAGATCCATGTCGATCGGCAGCACCAGCCGGTGTCGCGCTACGAATACGGCATGTTCATCGAGCCGATCGGCAGCCTGGTGGCGCGCTCCTTATGGGCCGAGATGCTCGACGACCGCAAGTTCTATTTCCCCGTGGTGGATGCCGCGCACGATCCCGTGCAACCGCCGAGACTCGACGGACCGCCGCTGCCGCCGCTGCGCAAGTGGCGACCGATCGGCGATGTCGCCGCGGTGACGATGGCCAGCGACCATCCCTATGTCGGCGCGCAGGACGTGGTGGTGGCGCTGGATGGCGCGCACGTCCGCGGCATCGGCCAGGGCGGCCTCGGCGTGGCCAGGGGCACGGCGTACACCGGCCGTATCGTTTTCAGCGGCACGCCCGGCGCGGTCGTTTCGGTCACGTTGGCGTGGGGCGATGGCGCCCGCCAGCAGCAGACGGTGAAGCTGCCTGCGGCGACCTCGTCGTGGCAGACGGTGCCGCTGCACTACGTGGCCGGTCGCCAGGCGGATGATGCGAAGCTCACCATCACCGGCACCGGTACGGGCCACTTCCGTGTCGGCGTGGTGTCGTTGATGCCGGCGGACAATATCGATGGCTGGCGCGCCGATACGGTGGCGATCCTGAAAACGCTCAATTCCGGATTCTGGCGGCTGCCCGGCGGCAATTTCCTGTCGAACTGGGATTGGCACGAGGCGATCGGGCCGCGCGACAAGCGTCCGCCGATGTATGACCGGGCCTGGAGCGCGATGCAGGCCAACGACTTCGGCATGGACGAGTGGATGACGCTCACCCGGCTGATCGGCGTCGAGCCCTACGTGACCGTAAACGCCGGCCTGGGCGACGCCCATTCGGCGGCCGACGAGGTGGAATACCTCAACGGCCCGGCAACCAGCGAATGGGGCGCCAAACGCGCCGCCAATGGTCACCCCGAGCCCTACGGTGTGCGCTACTGGAACATCGGCAACGAGCCGTATGGCTGGTGGCAGATCGGCCGCACCACGCTCGACTACTTCATGCAGAAGCACAACCGCTTCGCGGCGGCGATGCGTGCGGTCGACCCGTCGATCATCCTGATCGGATCGGGCGCCATGCCCGACCAGCTGCACCCGCGCGAGGCCAAGGAGAACGCCTCGCTGGCCAGCATCCAGCCCAAGTTCGGCACCGAGGAAGACTGGACCGGCGGCCTGCTGCGCGAGGCCTGGGGCAACTTCGACGGCATCAGCGAGCACTGGTACGACCGCGCCGAACAGCGCCCCGACGCGCCGCCCGCCGACGAGCTGCTGGAGTTCGCCCGCGCGCCGTCCAACCAGGTGCGCATGAAGGCCGAGGAGTGGCGCATCTACCAGCAGCGCTTCCCGAAGATGAAGTCGGCCAACATCTTCCTGTCGATCGACGAGTACGCGTACATCGGCGCCAAGCCGAGCCTGAAGCTGTCGCTGGCCTACGCGATGGTGATGCAGGAAATGTTGCGCCATTCCGATTTCCTGCGCATGGCCGCGTTCACCACCGGTTCGTCCACGATGGACATCACGCCCACCGCGTCGGTTCTCAACAGCACCGGCATGGTGTTCAAGCTGTATGGCGAGCACTTCGGCGCCGGCATGATCCCGCTCGACCTCAGCGGCAACGCGCCGCCGCCCGATCCGACATACCCGGTGGGCTTCGACCACCCCAAGGTCAACGCGGGCAGCCCCACCTATCCGCTGGACATGGTCGCCGCGCTGACACCGGACCGCCGCACGCTGACCATCGCCGTGGTCAATGCCACGCATAAACCGCAGCCGGTATCGATCGCGATCGAAGGCGCCCGCACCCGCGGCAAGGGCACCATGTGGCGGCTGAGCGGCGCCCGCCTGAGCGCGGAAAACAAGGTGGGTGCGGCGCCCGGCGTGACGATCAAGCAGTCGACGGTGCCTGCGCTGGGGACGAAGCTGGTGGTGCCGGCCATCTCCACCGCGATCTACGAATTTCCGCTGGATGAGGGTCGTTTTTCCGCTGGATGAGGGTCGTTGACCTGGGAGCCTGGGCAGTCGAAACACAAGAGCGATCGTTGTGGGAGCGGCTTCAGCCGCGATGCTCTTGTCCTTAGGCAACAAACCAAACCGAGAGCATCGCGACTGAAGTCGCTCCCACACGGGGTAGCACCGCTTCTTTCCTCCCTCCCAAGCCCTGGGAGCCGCAGCAACATCGAACGTCGTAACGTCGCGATGGCGACGCCACAGGAACAGGAGGGGCCATGCGAATTATCGGACTGGTAGGCGCGACGCTGGTGGCGCTGACATGTTGGGGCGCATCGGCGCAGGCGCAGGCACTGAACAACAGCCCGCCGGCCGTGGCCGGTGCGAAGCCGGTGACGGTCGAGCACATCAAGGTGCATGGCGCGTCGCTGGAGGGCAACCTGGAGCACGAGTCCGCCGACCGCGATGTGCTGGTGGTGCTGCCGCCCGGCTACGCCAGCCATCCCGATCGCCACTATCCGGTGGTCTATGCGCTGCACGGTTATTCGATCGGCGCCGAGCAGTGGACCAGGGAGATCCATGTTCCGCAGACCATCGAAAACGCGTTCGCCAAGGGCGCGCGCCCGATGATCGTGGTGCTGCCCGATTCGAAGACGGTCTTTGGCGGCTCGATGTATTCGGGCTCGCCCACCGTGGGCGATTTCGAGACCTTCATCCAGCATGACCTCGTCGCCTACATCGACGCCCACTACCGCACGCTGCCCGATCGTTTGAGCCGCGGCCTGGCCGGCCATTCCATGGGCGGCTACGGCGCTACCCGCATCGGCATGAAGCACCCCGACGTGTTCGGCGCGCTGTACATCATGAGCCCGTGCTGCCTGTCGCCGCGCACCGGCGACCAGCTCGACGCCAAGGCGCTGGCGTCGCTGGAGTCGCTCAAATCCGCCGCCGATGCCACCGACCTGCCGTTCATGGCACGGGCCACGCTGGCCACCGCCGCGGCGTGGTCGCCCGACCCGGCCAGGCCGCCGTTCTATTTCGACCTGCCCACCAGAAACGGTGAACTGCAACCCGACGTGCTGGCCAAATGGACGGCCAATGCGCCGCTGGTTTTCATCGACCAGTACATCGGCAACCTGCGTCGCTATCGCGCGATCGCCATCGATGTGGGCGACCAGGACGGGCTGCGCTTCGACGCGCGCAAGCTGCACGAGGTGCTCGACAGCTACGGCATCAACAACAGCTTCACCATCTATCCAGGCACCCACGTCAGCAACATCGCCTTCCGTTTCCAGGATGAGGCGCTGCCGTTCTTCAGCAAGCACCTGAAGTTCGAGGCCACGCCGTAAGCGATACGACAGGCGGGCGTCATGCCCGCGGGATGCGGCTCAGCTGATCCAGGCCAGCACGTCGTAGCAGGCGCCCATGGTGTGGTAATCGGTCTTGCCGGCCGGGCTTTTCTCGTCGCTGTAGGACTGGTTGTCGCGGCTCAGGATGCGGTACCAGGCGCCGTAGCGGTGGTCGACCAGATGCTGCCAGCTGTATTGCCACAGCTTCTGGTAGGCCTGCCAATAGCGCTCCTCGCCGGTGCGCGTGGCCAGCATGGCGGCGGCGGCCAGCGATTCGGCCTGTACCCAGTAGTACTTGTCGGTGTCGTAGAACGCGCCGTCGCGGTCGAGGCCATAGACCATGCCGCCGTGCTCGTGATCCCAGGCTTGCGTGAGCGCGTAATCGAAAAGCTGCTGCGCCTTGGGCAGGTACCACGGCTCGGGCGCGTAGCTTTCCAGGATCAGCAGCAGCTTGGCCCATTCGGTCTGGTGGCCGGGCTGGAAACCCCACGGCTTGAAGATGTTGCTGCGGTCGTTGAAGTTGTAATCCCAGTCGACCGACCAGTCGGGGCGGTAATGCTCCCACACCAGTCCGCCGGTCAACGCGGCCTGGCGATTGACCATGTGCTCGGCCAGCAATTTCGCCCGTGCCAGGTAGCGCGGCTTGCCGGTGGCCGCATAGGCGGCCAGCCACGCCTCGCAGGCGTGCATGTTGGCGTTCTGCCCGCGGTAGTCGCTGAGGTTCCAGTCCGCATCCGCCTCGTCGGCGTAGAGGCCGTGGTCGGCGTCCCAGAACCGTTGTTCCATCAGCTCCCAGGTTTCGTCGAGCCAGTCCTCGGCCTCGGCGACGCCGGCATGGAACGCCTTGGCGTAGGCCAGCGCCACGAACGCCAGGCCATAGCAATGCTGGCTGGCGTCGGTAACCACGCCATCACGCAGCTCCCACGCGTAGCCGCCGGTTTGCGGGTTGCGATGCGCGTGGCGCAGGTAATCCAGGCCGTGCTGCAACGCCTGCTGGTACGCCGGGTCGCCGAACGCCTTCCACGCCATGGCGTAGTCGTAGATGAAGCGCGTGCTGCTTACGAGATGCCGCCCGCCGCGATCGTAGATGCTGCCGTCGTCGCGGAAGTAGTGAAAAAAACCGCCCGCCGGATCGATGCACCGCGGGTGATAGAAACGCATGATGCCAGCGGCATGCCCAAGCAGAAATTCGCGCGAGCGAAAATCGGGGAGCGCCTGGCGGGCAGTGCTTTCGCTGAGTGTCATGTATGTCTTCCCCACAAACCGGGCCGGTGGACGGGCACCGCGGCGCGCGACTGAGGGTTCACGCGGCGATGTCGTGGTAAGGTTACCAGAACATCGCCGCGAGGCGCACCGTTGCCGGAGAAACGCATGCGGAACCCGTCATTCCATCGTGCATCGCGCGTCGTTGGCTCCAGGCCGCGGCGGCTGCGCTGCCTGCTGTTCGGGCTGGCGCTGCTGACGTCGCTGTCGGCGCTGGCCGTGCCGGCGAAGGTCACCGTCACCACCAGTAACGGCAAGCTGGCCGGGCAGTCGGACGGCAAGGGCGGTGCGGTGTTTCTCGGCATACCGTTCGCGGCGCCGCCCACCGGCGCGCTGCGCTGGCGGGCGCCGCGGGATGCCGCGGCGTGGTCCGGTGTGCGCGATGCCACGCATGCGCCATCGGCCTGCGCGCAAAACGATTACGGCTGGAACAAGGCCGACGCCATGCATTCCAGCGAGGACTGCCTCTATCTCAACCTCAACACGCCGAACCTGCATCCGTCGCGGCCGTTGCCGGTGCTGGTGTGGATCCACGGCGGCTCGAACCGTGCCGGCTCGGCGGCGGACATCGACCGGATCAAGCTGGCGCACGCCGGCATCGTGGTGGTGTCGGTGCAGTACCGGCTCGGTGTGCTCGGTTTCATTTCGCTGCCGGCGTTGTCGGCCGAGCAGGGCGGGCACTCGGGCAACTACGGCTTGATGGATCAGCTGGCGGCGCTGAAGTGGGTGCATCGCGAGATCGGTCGCTTCGGCGGCGATCCCCGGCGCGTCACCATCGCCGGTCAATCGGCCGGCGGCATGGACGTGGGCTTGCTGACGTTGGAGGCGCGCGATCAGCAGCTGTTCGCGGGCGCATGGGCCACCGGCGGCACACCCGCTTTCGGCCAGAGCGTGCGCAGCCTTGCGCAGAACGAGGCGCTGGGCACGCAACTCGAACAGCGGCTGCATGTGAACGATCTGAAGCAGTTGCGCGACGCTCCGCTGAAGGCGCTGCTGGCCGCCGACCTGCAGCTGCACAGCGACGCGATCACCGACGACAGCTACCTGTGGCTGCAGGCCGTGGTCGATGGAAGGGTCGTCACCCAGTCGCCGGCATCAAGTCTCGCCGACGTTCCCGCGACGGCGATTCCCTACGTGCTCTCGACCAACCGCATCGAACTGCAAGTGCCCGGCGGCAGCGCGAAGATCGAACGCCGGCTGCACCAGGTATTTGGACAGCATTACGCCGCCGCCGCGCGGCATTACGGTGCGGACGGGAACGCAGAAGCCGCTGCCGATGCGGCGAAGCTGGGAACGCTGGCCGAGCGCATCGGCACCGATACCGATTTCCGCTGCGCGGGCAATCATGTGCTGGCGCGTTACGCGGCGCACGGCGCGCCGGCATGGCGGGCGCAGTTCTCGTTCGAGCCATCGCACCACAGCGCCGAGTTGCCCTATCTGTACGAGGGCACGCCGTTGAACGCCGCGCGGCCGACGGTGAGCCCGCAGGTTTACTTCATCAACTTCATCAAGACCGGCGATCCCAATGGTGCAGGCCTACCGTCGTGGCCGCGCTTCACACCTGTCACAGGCGCCTATGTCGATATGGACGCCGCCGGTGTGCACGCCGGCACCCATCTGGGCGGGACGATCTGCGACCTGTTCGACGGCGTGTGACGTGCCTCAATGGCAGCGCGCGGCGGGCTGCTCCTGCGCGCGGAACAACACGTTGTAGGCCAGCGTGCCCATCACCGCGTAACCGCGATCGTTCGGATGCAGGCCGGTGTCGCCGGCGCATACCTGAGCCATGCCTTCGGGCAAGGACGGTTGTTGCGCGGCCAGCGGCGATGGCTGGTACGCGCCGGCCAATGCCGGCGAGAAATCCACCACGCTGTCGAACATGCCCGCGCGGCGGATCCATTGATTGACGCTCTGGCGCGTGGCTTCGGTGGCCGGTGAATACCAGCCGTCCCCGGTAAACCCGGCGAACGGCGGAATGGTGCCGCCATGGATGCGCAGGTGATGCGCGTGGGCGGCGTCGGCCAGCATGCGCAAGCTGTCGATGATGTCGTGAGCGGCAGCGCCGCGCGGCTGGCCGGCCGCATCGATGCCACGGTTGAGGTCGTTGGTACCCAACAGCACGATCACGTCGGTCACCCCGGCGCGGTCGATCACGTCGCGTTCGAAACGCTTCAGTGCGGCCGGACCGAACGGGAGATAGCTCTGATCGCTGGTCAGTTCATTGCCGCCGATGCCGGTGTTGATGACGGCGGCGCCGGGTGACGCTGCGCGGTTGGCCAGCGTGGCCAGCACGCCCGGCCAGGTTTTGTCGGGGCCGGTGGCGTAGGCACCGTCGGTGATCGAATCGCCGAACGCCACGATGACGCGGGTGGGCTGCGCCGCCTCCACTTCAACGCCTTCGAGGACATAGATATGGGAAGCCGCATCCTTGTCCAGTGCCGCAAGCGGCGGCCGCGACGCCAGCGATGCCGCCCGCAGCGCGTTGCCCGCCACCAACGCCGTGGTGGTCGTGGTCTGGGCGGCGTGGTAATCGGCGATGGCGCTGTCGTTGTGGAAATAAAGGCTCACCACCAGGCTGGACAGCGCCGGTACGGGCAGCGCGACCGGGTCGCTCAACGCCGTGGCACCGGCGGGAATGGTCAGGGTGGGCTTGCCGCCGAAATGCAGCGCGTGGCTATGCGTGGGATCGATGGCGGTGTGATCGCCCGCCGCGTCGGCGGCCGGCGCCACGCTGGCCGCGGTGATGGTCAGTGGTGTCGAGCCATACACATTCGACAACCGCACGCGCACCTGTTGGCCGCCCACGCTGACCAGCACGGTTTGCCGCAGCGTGGCATCGCGCAGGTGCGGTGCGGCGTAAACGCCATCGCGACCAGGCGAGGGCTGGACATGGGAAACCATCGCCTGGCCCCAGGTTTCCACCCACGTGCCGGTGGCGGCCGCCGCTTGTGCGGAGCCGACGATGCACAGCAGCAACAGCGCAAGGCCGCATGGAAGTCCAATCCAGGGTTGGCTTGATCGACGTGCGGCTTGGCCGAAGCGGATGAGTTTCATGCGGGTTTCTCCGGAGAGGGGCCGATACGGAGGCGATGGATCGGCGCCCCATGCGGCGGCAGGCTTTTCCTGATCGCGATTTGCGGGTAACGTTATCACACGGGTTGGCGCGCAGCGCGCTAGCAGCGGGGAAACAGGCCACGTGGCGTCGTCGGCGTCGCCATGCTTGCTGCCCATGGCGCGGATGGCGGAAGCTCCGCGTGGTATCGACACCGATTCTGACCACCCATCGTTTTTCACCAAGGTAGCCGCGCCATGCCTCGTAGCAACGCCAGTACCCGTACCGCACTGATCGTGATCAATGCCGTGTTCCTGATGTGGGGCCTGATGACGGTACTCAACGACATCCTGATCCCGCATCTGAAGGGCCTCTTCACGCTCAATTATTTCGAGGTGATGCTGGTGCAGTTCACCTTCTTCGGGGCGTACTTCATCATGTCGGTGCCGTGCAGCGCGCTGTTGGCGCGCATCGGCTACCGCGCCACCATCATCACCGGCTTGCTGGTGACCGCGGTGGGCGCCGTGCTGTTTCTGCCCGCGGCCGCGGTGTCGTCGTATCCGCTGTTCCTGTTCGCGTTCTTCATCATGGCCAGCGGCATCACCGCGCTGCAGGTGGCGGCCAATCCGTACGTGAGCCTGCTGGGCGAGCCGCGGCTGGCGTCGAGCCGGCTGAACCTGGCGCAGATGTTCAACTCGGTGGGCACGGTGCTGGGGCCGTACATCATCGGGCCGCTGATCCTGTCCGGCGCCACACTGGGTGCCGCCGCGCTGGCCAGCCTGCCCGAGGCGGAACAGATCGCGTACCGCATGTCGCAGGCGCGGCTGGTGCAGGGGCCTTATCTGGTACTGACCGTCGTGCTGGTGCTGCTGGCGCTGGCGATCTGGTTGTTCCGGCTGCCGCCGCTGGCCGCCAGTGACGAATCGTCGTCCACCAGCGAGCACCGCTTCATGGATGCCTTGCGCCATCCGCGCGTGGCGCTGGGCGTGGTGGCGATCTTTGTCTACGTGGGCGCGGAAGTGTCGATCGGCAGCTTCCTGATCAATTTCATAGCCCGGCCGGACATCGGCAACATCAGCGAGGCCGCCGCCGCCCATTACGTAGCGCTGTACTGGGGCGGCGCCGTGGTGGGCCGTGCGGTGGGCTGGTTGCTGATGAAGGTGCTCGACCCGCGCACGCTGCTGGGCGTGTTCGCGCTGATCGCCGGGCTGCTGGTGATCGGCACCATGGCCTCGCACGGCAACGTGGCGGTGTGGGCGGTGGTGTCGATCGGCCTGTTCAACTCGATCATGTTCCCGACCATATTCACCCTGGGCATCGACAACATGGGCCCGCTGACCGGCCGCGCGTCGGGGCTGATGATCATGGGCATCGTGGGTGGGGCCGTGCTGCCGATCGCACAGGGCGCGCTGGCCGACCAGATCGGCATCCAGCATGCGTTCGTGATCCCGCTGCTGTGCTACGTCTACATCCTGTACTACGGCTTCAAGGGATCGCGCCTGGCATGAAGAGCATCCTCTGTTTCGGCGAGGCGCTGATCGATTTCCACGCCCAGCCCGCGGCCGATGCCTCGTCGCCGCCGGCCTACCTGCCGCATGCCGGCGGCGCGCCGGCGAACGTGGCGGTGGCGGTGGCGAAGCTGGGCGGGCACGCGGCGTTCGCCGGCATGCTGGGTGCCGATGCGTTCGGCGATCTGCTGTTGCGCAGCCTGGCCGATGCAGGCGTGGACATGCGCTACGTGCAGCGCACCGACAAGGCGAACACGGCGCTGGCGTTCGTGTCGCTGGATGCCAGCGGCGAGCGCAGTTTCAGTTTCTACCGGCCGCCATCGGCCGACCTGCTGTTTCGCGCCAATCACTTCGACGAGCGCGCGTTCGCCGACGCGGCGATCTTCCACGTATGTTCCAACAGCCTGACCGAGGAGACGATCGCGGCGGTGACGCTGGAAGGCATGACGCGGGCGCGCGCGGCCGGCGCGCTGGTGAGCTTCGACATGAACCTGCGCCCGGCGTTGTGGCCGGCGGGCGAAAACCCCCATCCACGCCTGTGGGCGACGCTGGAAGCGGCTGACCTGGTCAAGCTGAGTGCGGAGGAGCTGGATTTCGTGGCCGCCGAAGCAGGCGGTCGCGAGCACGTGTACCAGCGTTTGTGGCAGGGCCGCGCGCGCTGCCTGATCATCACCGACGGTGCCGCGGCGATCCACTGGATGACGCCCACCCATGCCGGCCGCTTGCAACCGCCGGCGGTCGCCGCCGTCGATACCACGGGCGGCGGCGATGCGTTCGTGGGCGGCCTGCTGTACAGCCTTGCCGAACATCATGCGCAACCCGATTCGCTGGCCGATCTGATCGCCGATGAGGGCAGGCGCGAGGCGGTGTTGGGTTTCGCCGCGGCCTGTGGCGCGCTGGCGGTCGGTCGGCGAGGTTCGTTCGCCGCCATGCCGGACATGGCCGAGGTGCGCCGCTTTCTCGACGAACACGGGGCCGCAGGTACCGCCGTTTCGGCGCACGCCAGCTAGACTGGGCGCTCAGGAGGCTTCATGGCCAAGACCAAGCGTCGCACCTCGCAAACCGTCACCATTCTCGATGTCGCCAGCCGCGCCGGCGTATCACCGATGACCGCCTCGCGGGTGATGAACAACAACCCGCGCGTGGGCGAGGCGATGCGCGATCGGGTGCTGGCTGCCGCCACCGAGCTCAACTACCGGCCCAACCTGGCGGGGCGCTCGTTGCGTTCGTCCAACGCGGCGCGCATCGGCCTGCTCTACAGCAACCCCAGCGCGGCCTATCTGAACCAGCTGATGATCGGCGTGCTGGAAGAGGGCAGCCTCAGCGGCGCGCAGATCCTGGTGGAAAAGTGCAGTGGCATCCGCAGCCAGCGCGCGGCGATGCAGCGGCTGCTGGACACCGGCGTGGACGGCGTCATCCTGCCGCCGCCGCTGTGCGATTCGCGCCAGACCAAACGCGAGCTGGACCTGGCCAACATCACCGTGGTGGCAGTGGCCACCGGCGCGCCGGTGGCGGGCGTCAGCTCCGTGCGCATCGACGACTACCAGGGCGCCAGTGCGATGACCCAGCACCTGCTGGATCTTGGCCACACCGCGATCGCGCTGATCAAGGGCGACCCCAAGCACACCCCCGCGGTGCTGCGTGCGCAGGGTTTCGTCGACACCATGGCGCGTGCGGGTCTCACCGTGCCGGCCGAGCACATCGTGCCGGGGCTGTTCACCTATCGCTCCGGCCTGGCGGCCGCCAGCACGCTGCTGAAGCTGAAAAACCGGCCTACCGCGATTCTTTCCAGCAATGACGACATGGCCGCCGCCGTGGTCGCGGTGGCCCACGGCATGGGCTTGCGCGTGCCGGGCGACCTCTCCGTCACCGGTTTCGACGACACTCCCGTGGCCACCACCATCTGGCCCACCCTCACCACCATCCACCAGCCGGTGACGGCGATGGGCCGCACCGCCGTGCGCCTGATGCTGGATGAAATCCGCTGCAAGCGCAGCGGCAAACCCAAGGCCGGCAATCACCAGGTGATGAAGTACTCGCTGGTCAAGCGCGAGTCGTCGGCAGCGCCGCCGCGCGGCTGAAAACGTTGCTTTCCCTTCTCCCGCTTGCGGGAGAAGGTGCCCGTCAGGGCGGAAGAGGGCGCTCTTGATCCGGGCTTTTCCGCACGAACGAAAAGCCCCCCTTCAGCCCTTCGGGCAGCTTGAACTGATGCCATCCATGGCATCAGCCCTTCGGGCAGCGTCGCTGCTCAAGATGGCAATCCTGCCATCTTGTCCCCGCCCGCGGGGGAAGCAAGCGTCTGCGCTCTACGGCGGGCCGGCAATGCGCGCCGCGAGCGACAATCCCCTCAACCGCGGCGTCAGAACGTCACCACCTCCACCCAGTTGGCATCCTGGCCGACGGGGTAGCGGCCGTTGAGCTTCAGCGCACCCGTGGCCGCGTCAATGTCGAATACGGAGAGCCGGTCCGATTTCTCACCGGCGCAGATCAGGTATTTGCCGTCGGGCGTGATCGCGAAGCCGCGCGGCTGCTTCTCGGTGGGGTAGGTGCCGACCAGGGTCAGCCCGCCGCTGGCCTTGTCGACCTTCAATGCGCTCAAGGTGCTGTGCGTGCGTTCGGAGGTGTAGAGGTACTTGCCGTCCGGCGTGATGTGGATGTCCGCGGCCCAGATGTCGTTGCTGGTGTCCGCGTGCGGCCGCTGTGCCGGCGTGGGATTGCGCACGAAGCGTGGGGCGCCAGGTACCAGCGTGGTATCGGCGGGCAACGCGCTGGTGATGGCCTGTTGGGTCAACTGGCCGGTGGCCGGATCCAGCGAGTAGGTGATCACTTTGTTCTGCAACTCGTCCAGGACATAGACGTAGCGGTTGTCGGGCGAGAACGCGATATGGCGTGGACCCAGTCCGGCCGGCACATCCAGTGCGGCGGGATCGTTGGGCGTGATCTTGCCGGTCTGCGCATCGAAGCGGTACTGGAAGACTTTGGCGCCGCCCAGCGTCTGCGCGAACAGGAAGCGGTTGCTGTTGTCGACGTGCACGGAGTGCGTGTTGCGATCGGTCTTCAACGTTTGCGTGGGCTGGTCAGCCACCACGCCATGGTGGATCGGGGCCACCGTCACCACGTCGTCGTCGTAGGAAGAGGCGAACAGGTAGTTGCCGGTCTTGTCCAGCGAGATGTACGCCATCGGGTGACCCGTCGGCGATTGCGAGATCTTCTTCAGTGCGCCGTTGGCCGGATCGATCGCGAAGGTCTGCACCGCGTGGGTGGGCGAGTCCACGTTCGCATACAGGTAACGATGGTCGGGGCTGACCGCCATGGGCGCCACGTTGTCGCCGGCGGTCACGGTGGCGCCGGGCGTGAGCTTGCCGGTCTGCTCGGCCAGCTGGTAGGTCGAGATGGTGCCGTCGGTGGCGTTGGAGACGTACACGTAAGTGTTGGCGTGCAGCGCCGGCAGGCCGAAGGCCAGCAGCAGGGCCGAGCCGCGCAGCAAGGTCGTGCGGATGATGGGTGTCATGGCGTCCTCTCCAGGTAGGGTGACTCGTCGTGTCGAACCAGCTTGCGAGGGTAGCGCACGCGGTCCGCGCAGGTGTGCCTGCGCAACGCAATCGCCACAGGGTTGTGGATTCCCACACCGGATCCGGCTCGACGCCGTGGCGGGATTCAGCGCGCGCCGCCGCCGCGTTCGATCGTCTGCACCAGGCTGTAGAGAATGCGCAGATCGGTCGCATCCAGCGTCTCGCCCTCGATGCCGCGATAGTGGTGGTGGAACGCGCGCACCGTGGCGGCGCGATCGTCCAGCGGGTAACCCACCAACGCCAGCGCCATCCAGGGGTCGAAACCGGCCGGCGGGTCGATCAGCGGCGTCCGCGGCCACAGCCCGTAGCCGGCGGCGGCCAGTTGTTGCCAGGGAAACAGCGGGCCGGGATCAACCTTGCGGGTGGGCGCGAAATCCTCGTGCCCCACGATTTGCGTGGACGGGATGTGCAGCCGCGTGGTGAGGTCGGCGAGCAGGCGCAGCAGGCCGGCGATCTGCGGCTGGGCGAACGGGGTGGCGCCATCGTTGTCCAGCTCGATGCCGATCGAGGCGGAGTTGATGTCGGTGATCGTGCCCCAGCGTCCCGGCCCGCCATGCCAGGCGCGGAGCTGGTCGGCCACCAACTGGTAGATGTGCCCGTCGGCGCCGATCAGGTAATGCGCGCTCACCGGACCGCCGCTGTTGGCGGTGCGCAACGTGTGCAAGCTCTGTTGCACCGAATCCTGGTCGGTGTAGTGCAGCACGATCAGCACCGGCCGGCGGACGTCGTGGTTGGGCGAGGGCACCCAGGTGGCCAGCGGGTTGCGCGGCGGCGCATGGGCGCAAGCGCTCAGCAGCGCGATCAGGAGCAGCAGCGTGGCAACACGCCAGCGTCGGGAATCGAAAGGCCTGGGCATCGGTGGATCATCCGGTCGGCAGCACGGATAGGGCGTGAATCGGCATAGCGGTCCGGCACTCATTGCACCGGCACGTCATAAATCATGTGCGGCGTCGGCTCCGGCTCAAGCGTGTAATGCCACCATTCCAGCGGGTAATTCCTGAAGTCCTCGCGCGTCATCGCATCGCGCAGCAATCGTCGGTTGGCGTGTTGTTGCGCGGTGACGCCGGCAGTGTCGGTATGCGCACGCGTGCCGAAGAAATCGAAATCCGTACCCATGTCCAGCGCCTTGCAAACGCCGTCGGTGGCACAGCGCTGCAGCGTGAGATCGACGGTGGCGCCGCGGCTGTGTCCGGACACCGGTGCGATGTAGTCGCCCAGCAACTGCGATTTGTGCAGGTCCGGATAATGTTGCGGCTTGGTACGCAGGTCGCCGAGGTCGTGCGCCCAGCGCACGAAATGCGCCACGGCGCGGGCGGGACGGTAGCAGTCCCAGATCTTCAGGCGCAGATGTCGGGCGCGCAGTTCATGCTCGACGCGTGCCAGCGCATCGGCCACCGGTTGCAGCAGCAGGCACTTGGGCGCGAGATAGCCGTCCACCCGCGTGCCAACGAAATTGTCGCGTCCGGCGTACTTGATGTCCTCGGCGATGTCGGGCACCCGCGTGCGGATATCGACCAGGCCGGCCTCGGCGGCAGTGCGGGCGGGCGAGCGCGTGACCTGATCGGCAGCACGCGCGTTGGCGTTGGCGAACCACAAACACACCACCGCCAACACCGCCACCGCTTTCCTTCCCCCGCTTGCGGGGGAAGGTGCCGAAGGCGGAAGGGGGTGCTTTTGGCGAACGCACCGCAAGCCCGGGAACGCGCGCTCCGGGTTTCCCCCATCCGCCCTTCGGGCACCTTCCCCCGCAAGCGGGGGAAGGGTTGGGATCGTGTTCATGGGCAATCCCTCACGCGTTCGAAGCGCAGGTCTTCATAGTCCGAACTGAAGTCGCCCTGCGGGTCGAGCTTGGCCATGCGCAGCGTGGTCGGCCCGTCACCGGTGGTACGGAAGTCCATCCACGCAGCGGGGTCGACGCCATTGTCGTCCCAGTGCACGAAATAGCGTGAGCCCAGCCGCATCACCGTGCCGGCCAGTCGCGGCGATTTCTTCGCGGCGAAACGCACCTGGCCGCCGCGCGGACACACGGCGGCCTCGCCCAGCCAGGGGTCGCGATAGATGCCGGTGAACGCCGCCAGTTCGGCGGACCCGGCAGGCTGGCGCGTTGAGGTGTCCGGTGCCGAAGCCGACGCCGGGCGCTGCTTTGCCTGCTCGTCCAGCGCGTCCGCGTACCACGCCACGCCGCGGCGTTCTTGCGGCGCGGTGAAGTGTTTCATCAGCACTTCGCCCAGCACTGTGCGCGCATCCTCCGCCTCGCCATTGATCATGAACACGAAGCCGCTCTGCCGATCGGGCAGCAGCGCCAGCATCGAATACATGCCACCCAGCGTGCCGGTATGCCACACGGCCCAGGCGCCATCGATGTCGGCCATGCGCCAGCCGTAGCCGTAGGCCATCACATGCGTGTTGTCCCACTGGCGACGCTGGGTGGATACCGGGATCAGCATGTGCGGCGCCTGCAGCGTGGCGCGCTGCGGCCACGACAGCCACTGCAATTGCGCCGGCGTGGGCACCAGCCAGTTGCGCGCCCAGACCAGCATGTCGGCGAGATCGCAGCGGATGCCGCCGGCTGGCGCGGAGGTGATCGCGGGAATGGTGGCACCGTCCTCGTGCATGGGCACGTTGCGGCCGTCGTGCCGGTAATGCGGCTGCGCCACGTTGCCCACGCTGTCGCGACTCCAGCTGCCGACCTGGCAGCGGCCCAGTCCCAGCGGTTCGAACACCTCGCGCCGCATCAGCGTCTCGTACGGCGCGCCGCCGGCCGCGGCGGCCACTTCGCCGGCCACCACGTAGAGCAGATTGTCGTACTGGTATTGCGAGCGGAAGCTGTAGCCCGGTTCGATATAGCGCAGCGCGTGGATGATGTCGGCGCGGGTGAACGCGTTCGGCTCCGGCCACAGCATCAGGTCGCCGCCGCCCTCGGGCAGGCCGCTGGAATGGGTGAGCAGGTCGGCCACGCGCATGTTGGCCGTCACCCACGGGTCGTGCATCTGGAATTGCGGCAGGTATTTCGTCACCGGATCGTCCCAGCGCAGCTTGCCCTGGTCGACCAGCCGGCCCAGCAGCGCGGTGGTCATCGCCTTGCTGTTGGAGGCGATCTTGAACAGCGTTCGCGGGGTGATCTTTTCGCCCGACCCGGCCACGGTTTCGCCGGCGGTGCGGGTGTAGACGACCTTGCCGTTCTCGATCACGCCGACGGCGATGCCGGGCAGGTGGTAGCGGGCGATGGTGGCGTTGACGATGCGGTCGAGGGTTTGAGTTTCCGGGGTGGATGTTGCTGCTTGAGTGGTGCCTGCGGCGAAGAGCAGGGCGGAGATCAAGAGCAGCCCCCTCACCCCAGCCCTCTCCCCCAACGGCTTTGCCGTCGGAGGAGAGGGGGCAACAGCAGAGCGCGCCGCACTGGCTCCCTCTCCTCCGGCTTCGCCGGGGGAGAGGGTTGGGGTGAGGGGGGCTCTAGTGCTTGACCGCATCACGCTCCACCTCGCCCCACACGCGCAACAGATTGCCGCCCCACAGCTTGGCGATGTCGGCGTCGCTGAAGCCGTGCCGGCGCATTGCGGCGGTGAGGTTGCGGGTTTCACTGGCGTCGGCCCAGCCGGTGATGCCGCCACCGCCGTCGAAGTCCGAGGCGATGCCGACGTGGTCGATGCCGGCCACCTGCACCATGTGCCGGATCTGTTCCAGGTAGTCGTCCAGCGTGGGCAGCGGATGCTGTTGCTGGATCTTCGCCATGCCGGCGGCCATCGCGGGCAGGTAGTCGTGCTTGTCGCTGTCGTACTTCGTGTCGCCGGCGGCTTTCGCCACGGCCTGCTGCAGTTTTTCCTCGGCCGCTTCGCGGGCCGGGTCGTGTTTCAGGAACTCCTTGTATGCCACCGCCTGGATCACGCCGCCCTTGGCGGCGATCGCGCGCAGCAGGTCGTCGGGCAGGTTGCGCGGATGATCGAGCACGGCGCGGGCGCCGGAGTGCGAGGCGATGATCGGCGCCGTCGACACCTTCAGCGTGTCGTGTACGCAGGCGTCGGACGCGTGCGATACGTCCACCATCATGCCCAGCTGGTTGGCCCGCTTCACCACGGCGCGGCCGAAGTCGCTCATGCCGGTATCGGCGGCGCTGTTCATCGCCGGCTCGCCGTGTTCGGTATCGGGCTGCGAGCTGGTGCACAGGTCGTTGTTGCCCACATGCACCAGGCCTACCGAGCGCGCGCCGCGATCGAACGCGGCGTCCAGGCGATGGATGTCGTGGCCGAGTGAGTAGGCGTTTTCGATCTCGATGGTTGCCGAGAGCAGGCCGGCGTGATGGTTGGCCATCAACTGCTCGGGCGTGGTGGCCAGGCGGATGCGGTCGGGGTACATCATCAGCATGCGGCCGATGCCGTCGTATTTCTGGCTGGCCTGTTTCACCGCCTTGGCGTAGCCGGCATCATCGAGTTGGTGTTGGGGCACCCAGACCACGAAGAACGCGGCATTCAATCCACCGCGTTCCATCTTGCCCAGGTCGACCAGCAGCGGCGTGGGCTGGCCCACGTCGAAGCGCGGTTCGCCCATGTAGTCGAACGGGATGTCGACGTGGCTGTCGATGGTGATCGGCGGGTCCTGCGCCTGGGCGGCGCCCGCGGCCAGGGTGGCGAGGATGGCGAGGCGTGCGATCGTCTTCATGCGGTTTCCCGGTCACGGGCCGGCTTCGACCATAGCCCCGATGGTGTTTGCGCTGGGTGTGGCCCTGGCATGGCCGCACCCTGAAAGAAAAAATGGCGACCCGCTGCAGCGCAGGCGGGTCGCCAAGGGGGGAGATGCGTCAGAAATCCACGCTCACCGTGAGTTGGGCGAAGCGCGGCGACTGGAAGCGGACGCCTTCGCCGAAGGTGTCGCTGGTGCTGTCGGAAATGGACGTCTGCAGGTCCTGGTTCACGCCCAGCGTGCGCTGCGAGTTGAGCAGGTTGTACACCGCGAACTTGGCCTTGATGCGGCTGTCGGTGCCGATCGGCTTCTGCCAGCTGATGCTGGCGCCCAGGTCGTAGCTCCACGGCGTGCGGCCGTACTTGCCGCGCGGCGAGCGTTCGTACACGCGCTGCTCGGACGGATACGGCACCGGGTCGCCGTCGGCGTCCACCTCGCCCGGGATGAAGCCGCAGTTCTGCACGCAGATGTAATAGCTGTGGTACGAGGTGGCGTCGTATGGATTGCCGCTGCCGAAGCCGGTGACCGGCGTGCCGGAGAGGATCTGCAGGTCCGCGCCGAGTTGCCATTGCGGCGTGATGGCATAGGTGCCGCGCAGCTTGATCTGGTGGCGGCGGTCGTTGGGCAGGTAGCCGTCGCCGCCGAAGTTGACCCACGGGTCGTCGAAGTTCTCGGTGCGGCCGGTGTCGTCGAAGTTGGTGTCGGAGTTGACCGGGCCTTCCGCATTGCCGCGGCTCCACGACAGCGTGTACGACGCGTTGAACGCCCACTTGTCATCCCACGCGCGGTCGATCTGGAATTCCATCGCGGTGTAGGTGCGCTTGGGCTTCACCCAGCCGCGCTCGCCCAGGTAGTTGCCGTCGCTGTCGTACATCGCCCAGCCATGCTTGGCGGTGTCGATATCCACGTAGCCGTCGGGCGTGCCGTCGCAATTGGTGTCGCCCCAGATGGAGACCTTGGAGCCGGGGTTGGCCATCACCCACTGCGTGGTCGGGTCGCCGTCGCTGTCCAGCAGCGGGCCGCAGGGCGTCTGCGTGATGCCCATGTCGTCGATGGCGTTGTGCAGGCGGCGGTAGGTGCCGCTGACGCCCCACGACCACTTGTCGTTGAGCATCTGCTGGAAGCCCAGGATCAGTTCGTCCTGGTAGACCTGGTCCATGTCGTGGTCCACCTCCGAGCGCAGGTCGCCCACGCTGCCGTCACCCTGCGACACATCCACGCCGCCCAGTTGCGGGCCCAGGATCGGCATCGCGTAGGGCGAGCCGTTGCGGTCCAGTGTTTGCCAGCCGTCGAACGCGTAGTACGTGCGCTCGTCCAGCAGGCCGCCGGCCTGCTTGATGTTGATCACGTTGGCCACCGGCAGGTAGTAACGGCCCAGGTTGCCGAACAGCTTGGTGGTGCCGTCGCCGTGCATGTCCCATGAAAAGCCCAGCCGCGGCGCGATCATGTTGTCCATCTTGATGTAGCTGTCGCCGTCGCCGGTCTTGTTGTCGAAGCCGTCGCGGCGCAGGCCCAGGTTCAACAGCACGTTGGGCGTGACCTGCCAGTTGTCCTCGATGTAGTAGGCGGAGTTGGTGGTTTCGAACGTGCCGGAGATTTCGTAGCGGCGGGCGCGCACGTAGCCGGTGTAGCCGGCCGGCACCACGCCGCCGCTGGGGTTGGAGATCGATGAGCCGGGCGCCGCCTGGTAGACGTTGTAGTAGAGCGCGCCGGGGCCCGGGTAATAGCGGTCGTAGTCGGAGGTGTTCTTCTCGCTGTCGTAGCCGAAGCGCAGCAGGTGGTCACCCAGCGTCCATTCGAAATCGGCGCGCGCCTGCTTGCGCACGTCGTTGCGCTTGCTCACCAGGGAATTGGTGGTGCAGCCCAGGCCGATGCCCGGCAGCGGGATGTCGCCGTCAGTGGCCACGCGGTTGCACTCCAGATCGCTGAGGCCGCGGTTGAACGATTCGCGGTTGTTGCGGCCGTACATCAGCTTCATCGACAAGTCGTTGGTGAGGTAGCTGGTCCAAGTGAGGGCCCAGTTCTTGCCGCCGGTGTCGGTATAGATCTCGTTGGTCTTGCCGCCCAGCTGCTGGTTTTCGTAGTCGTAGTCGTAGACGTCGCCGACGTTCTTGTCCTTGTCGGAGAACGCCATGGCGCTGAGCAGGTTGCTGTCGTTGACGTGCCAGTCGATGGTGGCGCCCCAGAAGCCGGTGTCCGAGCCGTTGCTGGTGAGCACGGTGCCGTCGTCGTTGGTGTTGCGCGGGGTGGCGCCGCGCGCCTCGTACATCGCGAAGAAGAACAGCTTGTCCTTGACGATCGGGCCGGACACATAGCCGTTGAGCTTGACCAGCGAGTCGCGGTCCTTGCCGGCGGTGAGGTAGCGGGTGCCGTCGGCGCGGTAGTGGTCGTCGGCGCGCGAGTGCCAGTTGCCGGGCTCCAGCGTCGTCTCGGTGCCGAAGTGGAAGTCGTTGGTGCCCGTGCGCGTCACCGCGTTGATCACGCCGCCGGTGGTGCGGCCGAACTCCACCGAGTAGCCGCCGGTCTTGACCTGGAACTCCTGGTAGAACGCGAACGGCGCCGAGGAGAAGCCGTTGCGGTTGTAGAAGTCGGTGACATTGAGGCCGTTGACGTAGAACGAGTTCTCCGCCACCGACGAGCCGCCGAAGGAGATGCCGCCGAAACCAGCCACGCCACGGTTCACGCCCGGCGCCAGGATCGCCACCGAGGTGATGTTCTGGTCCACCGGGATACGGCTCAACTGCTCGCGGGTGACATTGGTGGCCGATTCGGTGGAACTCACGTCCACCCCGGGCAGGATGGTGCCGCTGACGCTGATCGCTTCCAGCGCCGTCGCGTCGCTCGCGCCGCCCACGTTGACGGTGGTGGCATTGCCCAGGCTCACGGTGACATTCACCGCGTGCCCCACCGGTGCGCCGTCCTTGCTGCTCTCCAGCGTATAGGTGCCCACCGGCAGGAACGGGAAGCGGTAGTTGCCCTTGGCGTCGGCGGTGACCGAGCGGGTGAAGCCGGTGGCGGTGTTGTTCACCGTGATCACGGCACCGGCGGCGGTATGGCCCACCACGGAACCGTCGTTGCTGCCGGCAAAGGCGGCCGGCACGGCCAGCGACGCCAGGCCAAGGCCCAGCGCCATGCACAGCACGGTCCTGCGTAGCTTGCGGTTGTTGCTGTTCATACCCCTTCTCCCCATCGACGCCGTCGATGCCTCTTTATGAAAGCTGCTGGTTAGTTGCTTCTGCGTCCCTGCGTCGCTGCCTGGATCTGCCAATCGAAGCCGTAATCCCACTGGCCGTAGTAGAGGTTGCCCCCGTCCCACTCCACTTCGCCGCGCTGGGAATCCACATTGTCGGAACGGAAATGCTGCTTCGGCGGCACGAACGTGCGGCCGTAATCGTTGTTGAAGGCGATGCGGTTGGCATCGAGCCCGCCGAGGTAGAACCACGCCAGCGCCTGGTCGTCGGCGGGGCCCGGCTGCAGCTGGCCGGTGGTCACGTCCATCGGCACCCAGCCGTACGGCGCCAGGTACAGGTAGCCCCAGTCGTGGATGTTGCTGTAGCTGCCGTCGTCGGAAAACACCATGCCCGACTGCCAGCGCGTGGGGATGCCGTTGAGCCGCAGCAGGGTCATCAGCAGCAGGGTCTGCTGGCCGCAATCGGCGTGGCCGGCGTGCAGCGCGTAGTCGCTGATGTTGCTGATGGTGAAGTACTCGCGCGCGCCGGCCCAGGGAATCCTGTCGACCGCCGCGAACAGTTTCTGCGCGATGTGGTACGGGTTCTTCTCGTCGCCAACGACCTTGCGCGAGAACGCGCGCATCGCGTCGGTGAACACGATGTGCGGCGGACGCTCGGCCAGGTACGGCGCCAGTTCGGTCTCCGCGTGGGTCGTGCCGTGGACGGGGAAGATGGAGCAGGGCGCCGCATCGTCGTGACCATCACGGCACTGCACGGCTTCCGCGCTGGCGGCGGAGAGCGGCGTTACCCTGGCCGGGTCGATGGCGTGGTACTGGGCAAACAGGGTCAACTCGTAGGTCACCGAGAACTCGGTCTTCTTGCCCGCCACCGCGGGCTGCTCCAGGTACACCGTGCGCTGCAGGGCGGACGCGGGCGCGATGCGATGCTGCGCCGGCACGCTGGCGATGTAGCGGATGTCCTGCTGCTGGCCCGGCACCGCCTGCGGGTAGGGAATCCACGCCCGCACGGTTTCACCGGCGGGCACGGCGTCGGCATCCACGGTAAGCGTTTGCGTCATCCGCACGCGGCGCGGCAGCACGCTGCTGCGGTGTTCGGCCAGCGCGGCGTGGTAGATCGCCCGCTGCGCGTCGTTCAGCGATTCCATCGGGCCATCGGTGCTCGGCGCCTGCACCGCGCGCCGCGCCACCGCCTCGTCGCTGAGGTGGAACAGGTTGCCCGGCGAGCGCTTGAAGTACAGCGTGCGGCCGTCGATGACCTGGTGCTCGAACAGTCCGGCCGCGTTCCACCTGGCGAACTCGGCGTCGGTGAGGTCGGGGATCTGCTTGCGCACGCGCGCCTCGACGTCGTCGGCGTCGAGGGTGAAATCGAGCAGGATGCGGCGCATGCGTTCGCGCTGGAACGCCAGCGCGCGCCGCGCGTCGGCGGAAAGCTGCGGCTGGGCCAGCGCGCGGTCGATCGCCGCCTGCGCCTCGTGGAAATGCCCGGCGTCGATCTGCGCGATGATGGGCGCCACGGCGCGGTTGTCATCCTGCGAGCCGGCCTGCAGCGGGCCGGCGAACAATAGCGCCAGCAGCGCCAGCGCCAGACGCCGCCCACGTGATTTCACTGCGACAGGTAACCGTGAGTGCATCGCGCCATCCCCCGCCATGAAGACCCCAGATGCGGCTGTGTAACACGCTTGCAAATGCTGGTCAATAATTTATGCTTCGATTGCAATTGAAAAGAATCACCTATTCCTTGGCGGCGCAAACCGGCCCGTTGCCGCGCATCGGCGAACGGTCCACAAGGGGACGCATGTGATCCAGACGGTCTGGCCCTACCTGGCGGTGATGCTGTTGGCTGCCGGCCTGTTTCCGGCGATCGAACGGCGCACGGGCTGGAAGGTTTTCTCGGTGCTGCCGCCGATCGTGCTGACCTATTTGTTGGTGACCGCGCTGGCGGTGTCGGGGCTGTGGCAGGTCAACGCGCAGATCCATGCGGCGCAATCAATGCTGGTGTCGCGGCTGGTGCCGGCGCTGCTGTTTCTGCTGATGATCAATTGCGATCTGCGGGCCATCTGGGCATTGGGGCCGCGCGTGCTGGCCGTGTTCGCCTGCACCTCGGTGAGCCTGTTCGTGGCCTTCATCGGCACCTTCCTGATCTATCGCGGCTGGCTTCCGGGTGACACCTGGCAACCGCTGGGCGCGCTCAGTGGCAGTTGGGTGGGCGGGACCGCCAACATGATCGCGGTGAAGCAGGCGATCGGCATGTCGGACGCGCTGCTGGCGATGTCGCTGCTGACCGATGCGCTGTGCTACTCGATGTGGGTGGTGGTGCTGTTTTCGGTGGCGCGGCTGGCGCCCGCATTCAACCGCTGGACGCGCGCCAAATCCAGCGGCGATCTGGTGGTGGCCGAGGCGAAGCCGACCGGGCCGACCACGCCGGAGAGCGTGCTGCTGTGGCTGGGCATGGCCTTGCTGGCTGCGGCGCTGGCCGGCTGGCTGGCCACGAAACTGCCGGTGTCGAGCATGCTCAGCGCCACCACCTGGACGATTCTGCTGGCCACCGCGGCAGGCCTGGTGGTGGCGCATACGCCGCTGGCGCGCTACCCCGGCGCGGGCACGATTTCCGGCGCGCTGCTGATCAGCGTGGTGGCGGTGCTGGCCTCGCAGAGCAATTTCCATGGCATCGGCGCCGCGCCGTTGTATCTGCTGTGCGGCGTCACCGTCATCGCGATCCACGCGGTGCTGCTGGTGGGTTTCGCCAAGCTGTTCCGCTTCGATCTGTTCCTGTGCGGCATCGCCTCGCTGGCGCATATTGGCGGCGTAGCGGCCACGCCGATCCTTGCGGCCAGCTATTCGAAATCGCTGGTGCCGGTGGGAATTTTGCTGGCCTTGCTGGGCTATATCCTCGGCACCGGCTTCGGCATCGTGGTGGCGCACCTGATGTCGATGATGGCGCTCGGTTGAACGTTGTAGAGGACCCGGATCATGCGATTGACCTTCATTTTTGCCTCGCTGCTGACGCTTGCCTTGGCCGCTGCGCCCGCGCCGGCGCGCCAGGCGCCGGCCACTCTCGCCGTGCCGCCCTCGGGCGTGCTGGACGTGGGCGAGGCGCAACTGACGCCCGCGTTCTGGATCGGCCTGCAGGCGCAACCGGACCGCGTGATTCTCGATCCCGCAGCGATCGCGGCGCAGAACGCGAAGCTGCTGCAGCTCGATCCGTCGATGCACGACCTGCGTGCGCTGCCGCCCACGCTGGATCGCGATCGCGTGCTCGGCTGGATCAAGCCGTTGTCCACCCTGCCCACGCATCCGCTGTACGACGTGCACGGCAAGCCGGTGTCCGCCGCCACGCTGCAGGCGGTGGCCGATAACGCGGCGCTGGGGGCGATTCCCCCGCAACAGAAAACCCGCTACGGGCTGGTGGTGCGCCGCGCCGCGTTGCGCGGCTTCCCCACCACGTTGCGGGTGTTCAGTTCTGACGACGACACCGATATCGACCGCTTCCAGGAGACTGCGGAGTTTCCCGGCACGCCGCTGGTGATCGCGCACACCAGCGCGGACGGCCAGTGGCTGTTCGTGGTCAGCCCCCGCTATGCGGCGTGGACCGAGAAGGAGAACGTGGCCGAAGGCAGCGCGGCGCAAGTGTTCGGTTATGCCGACAAGAAACCGTATCGCGTGGTGACGGGCGCCAGCGTGCGCACCGTATTCACCCGCGAACAGCCCGCGCTGTCGCAACTGCAACTGGACATGGGCACGCGCGTGCCGCTGCAGACCGACCTGCCGCCGGACCAGCCGGTGAACGGGCAGACGCCGTACACCTCGCACGTGCTGGAACTGCCGCTGCGCGACGCCGCCGGCAAGCTGCAATTCGCTCCCGCGCTGCTGCAGAAGAACACCGATACCGCCGCCGACTATCTGCCGTTGACCCGCGCCAACCTGATCCGCCAGGCGTTCAAATTCCTTGGCGAGCGCTACGGCTGGGGCCACGCCTACGATGGCCGCGACTGCAGCGGTTTCGTGTCGGACGTCTATCGCAGCATGGGCGTGCAGATGCCGCGCAACACCAGCAAGCAGGCGATCAGCCCGGCGTTGGCGCATCGCGTGTTCACCGACAAGGACAGCCGCCAGGAGCGCATCGCCGCGGCGTACGCGCTGCAGACGGGCGACCTGGTCTACATCCCCGGCCACGTGATGATGGTGCTGGGCCAGTTCAACGGCCAGCCGTACGTGATCCACGACGTGGGCGGCATGAGCTACCGCAAGGCCGACGGCAGCAAGGTGCGCGTCAAGCTCAACGCGGTATCGGTGACGCCGCTGCTGCCGCTGCTGTTCAACGACAAGCAGACCTTCGTCGACCGCATGACCAGCATCGTGCGTATCCGCGATTGAACTACCCGCAAGAAGAAAGAAGGACACGGATTCCCATGAAGGCTCTCCCATGAAAATCACCGACATCCGGTTCGGCATGTTGCGGGTGCCGCTGAAAACACCGTTCAAGACCGCGTTGCGCACCGTCAACATGGTCGAGGACATCGTGGTGATGGTGCACACCGACAGCGGCAACGTCGGTTACGGCGAAGCACCGGCCACCGCGGTGATCACCGGCGACACGCACGGCTCGATCATCGACGCAATCCGCCACTACATCTCGCCGCGCCTGATCGGCCAGGACATCGCCGACCTCAACCACCTCACCCAGCTGATCCAGGGCGCGATGGAGAAGAACACCAGCGCCAAGGCGGCGGTGGAAATCGCCGTGTACGACCTGTGGGGCCAGCTCTACGGCGCGCCGCTGTACAAGCTGCTGGGCGGCGGCGACCCGGTGATCACCACCGACATCACCATCAGCGTGGACTACATCGACAAGATGGTGGCCGACTCCGTGGAGGCGGTGGAGCGCGGCTTCGAGTCGCTGAAGATCAAGGTCGGCAAGGACATCGGCGTCGACATCGACCGGGTCAAGGCGATCTACGCGGCGGTGGAAGGGCGCGCCCTGCTGCGTCTGGATGCGAATCAGGGATGGACGGCCAAACAGGCGGTCTACGCGCTGCAGACGCTGGAGGACGCCGGCATCAAGCTGGAGCTGATCGAGCAGCCGGTGAAGGCGCGCGACCTGGCCGGCATGCGCTACGTGACCGAGCGCGTGCACACGCCGGTGATGGCCGACGAAAGCGTGTTCGGCCCGATGGAAGTGATCGAGCTGATCCGGCTGCGCGCGGCCGACATCATCAACATCAAGCTGATGAAAACCGGCGGCATCTCCAACGCGGTGAAGATCGCCGACATCGCCGCGATGTACGGCGTGGAATGCATGATCGGCTGCATGCTGGAAAGCAGCATCAGCGTGGCCGCCGCCGTGCACGTGGCGGTAGCCAAGTCCAGCGTGATCACCAAGATCGACCTGGACGGGCCATCGCTGTCGCAGTTCAACCCGGTCGACGGTGGGGTAATCTTCAACGAATCGGAGATCTCGGTGACGGACGCGCCCGGCCTGGGTATCCGCGAGATCAGGGGATTGGAGGAGATCGAAGCCTGATGTCGCCGCTGGTGAAAATCCGCTCCGAACGCGACCGGATGTCGGCGGTGGAGCGGCGCATTGCCGACTTCATCCTGGAGAACGCGCAGCTGCTGCGCGATTACTCCTCGCAGCAACTGGCCAATGCCCTGGGCATCAGCCAGTCCAGCGTGGTGAAGTTCACCCAGAAGCTGGGCTTCAAGGGCTATCCCGACCTGAAGTATTCCGTGGGCGAGGCCAACGCCCGCGCCGACAATGGCGATGCACCGGAACATGCTGCATCGCCCGATGGCGGGTCGCCCGGCGCCTTCGCCGGCAACCTGTGGCGGCGCAAGTCGGAAGCCGAGGAGGCCACCCGGCTGATCAATCCGGCCGAGACCATCGAGGCCGTCGCCGCCGCCATCGGCCAGGCCGGCCAGAGCGGCAAGGTGTTCATCATCGGTCTGGGCGAGGACGACATCTACGCGCGCGGCTTCGCGCTGAAATTGTCGCTGCTGGGCATCCTCACCGTGCACAACTTCGACACCGCGCGTATGACCGCCAACATTTCGGCTGCCACCGCGGGCGACGTGCTGCTGGTGTTCTCCGAGCACGGCAACCATCCGGCACTGTGCAAGATCGCGCGCTACTTCCGTGAGCGCCGCGGTCAGGTAATCACGGTGACGCGGCACACCGCCAACCCGCTGCGCACGCTGGCCGACATCGCGCTGGTGGTGTCGGCGCATGACGAGCTGCCGTACATCCAGCCGCTGCTGTACCAGTCGGCGCTGCAGCATCTGCTCGATGGCTTGTTCGTCTTGCTGTGCGAAGGCCACGATGACCGCCACGCGCAATTGCTGGCCAACCTGGATCGCATCCAGTTGATGCTGGAGCCTTGATTTGGCCGTCCATATATCCCCGCGAACCCTCCGCTTGAGCCCCTCTCCCTCCGGGAGAGGGGTTGGGGAGAGGGTTCGGGCGGAGCCGAATGCGCGGAATCACCGAACCCTCACCCCTGCCCCTCTCCCAGAGGGAGAGGGGTTCCTTCGTGCGAGGTCCCCGTAGCCCATGCGCCACTTTTCCCTGCCGGTCGTTCTTGCGTTCGCCCTCATCGGTGCGGGTCATGCCGACACGTCGCGCGTTCCCTGGCATGACGCCCGCCAGATGATCGTGGTGACCACCGCCGACTGGAACGCCGACCACGGCACGCTGCGCACCTTCGAACGCAAGGGCAGCCAGTGGCAACCGGTGAATACCGGCGTACCGGTGACCATCGGCAAGGCTGGCGCGGGCTGGGGCATCGGCCTGCATCCGGAACAAACAGCCGGCCCATCCAAGCGCGAGGGCGACAACCGCAGCCCGGCCGGTGTGTTCCGCATCGGAGAGGTCTTCGGCTACACGGCCCACGCCGACACCGCCATGCCGTACCGCGCGCTGACCGCCAGCGATTGGTGCGTCGATGTCAGCAGTTCGCCCCAATACAACCGCATCGTCGACGCGAAGGTGGTGGGCGTCGCGGCGGTGAAAGGCGCCAGCGAACCGATGCGCCGCGACCTCCATTTCAAGGGCGACCAGCGCTACCGCCTCGGCTTCGTGATTGAACACAACCCCGATGCCATACCGCAGGCCGGCAGCTGCATCTTCGCCCACCTGTGGAAATCGCCCACGTCGTCCACCGCCGGCTGCACCGCGATGACGCCGGCGGTAATGCAATCGTTGCTGGCCTGGTTGAAGCCGCGCGACATGCCGGTCTTCGTGTTGCTGCCACAGGCCGAGTATCAGCGTCTGCGTTCAAGCTGGCGCTTGCCGGCGCTTGCCGCCGGGGAGGCGCGGTGAATGCCACTGCCCGCGTGCTGACCGGCCTCGCCGCCGGCGCGGTGATCGGCCTGGGGCTGGCGGCTTGGCATCCTGCATTGGCCATCCAGGTGGCCCATGTGGTGCAGCCGATCGGCAAGCTGTGGTTGAACGCATTGCAGATGACGGTGGTGCCGCTGGTGCTGGCGCTGGTGGTGCTGGGCGTCAACACCGCCAGCGATGCGGCGGCATCAGGCCGCATCGCGCGACGCGCCATCGTGGTGTTCATCGTGGTGCTGACCGGCGGCGCGCTGTTCGCCGCGTTCGCCGCGCCGTTCGTGTTCTCGCTGTTTGCGCACGATCCGGCCTTGACCGCCGCGCTGGGCCACGCCGCGTTGCCCGCGGCGGCGCAAGCCGCGCCGGTCGACTGGGTGGATGCGCTCACCGCCATCGTTCCGCACAACGCGATCATGGCCGCGGCGCAAAGCGCGATGCTGCCGCTGGTGGTGTTCGCGTTGTTCCTGGGTTTTGCGCTCACCCATCTGCCGGTGGAGCGCCGCGCGCTGTTGCTGGATTTCTTCCAGGCGATCGCCGACGCGATGATCGTGATCGTGCGCTGGGTGTTGTGGGCGGCGCCGCTGGGTGTGTTCGCGCTGATTCTGTCGGTGTGCGCGCGGTCGGGCCTGGGCATGCTCAGCGCGCTGGGCGTGTACGTGCTGGTCGAGTGCCTACTGTACCTGTCGGTTACCGTGATGATGCTGCCGCTGGCGGTGGGTTTTGGTGGCGAGCGCTGGCGCCGTTTCGCGCTGGCGCTGGTACCCGCGCAGGTGGTGGCGATCAGCACGCAGTCGTCGCTGGCCTCGCTGCCGGCGATGCTGGAAAGCGCCGATCGCCGGCTGGGGTATCCGAAGGCGGTAGCCGGCCTGGTGCTGCCGATGGCAGTCACCTTGTTCCGCCTCACCAGCCCGGTGCAATACATGACCTCCGCCGCGTTCATCGCCTGGGCCTACGGCGTGGATCTGTCCACCGCCCAACTTATCGCTGGTGCGCTGCTGGCGGTGGTGGTGAGCCTGGGTTCGGTGGGCCTGCCGGGCCAGGTCACGTTCATCGCCACCAACCTTCCGGTGGCGCAGGCAATGGGCCTGCCACTGAGTCCGCTGGGCCTGATGCTGGCCGTCGACACCATCCCCGATGCGCTGGCCACGCTGGGCAACGTCACCGGCGACCTCACCGCCACCAGCGTGGTGGCACGGCAGTCGCGCAACGACACCGCGCCAGCGCCCGATCTGTTGTAGGGCGTTTCAGCGGCGGCGCATTCGTCGACGATGGATGGCGATCCGCGATCCGCGGCCCCCGGCGCTTGCAAACGCGTACCGCCTGCCCAGCGGCGCGAAGGCGGATGTTCACCCATCCGAAACGCGGGCTGGGCGCATCATCCGGAAGGCGTCCATGCCAGGTTTATGTGCTGGGCTACTCGCCCACCGATCATCACCACTATCGGCAGGCGCCGCGCCGTCGCCCGCCGCATGATGCTTCTTCACGTTTTCGAGCCTGGAATGCCCATCG
The DNA here is from genome assembly GCF_000264315.1 of Rhodanobacter fulvus Jip2. GTDB lineage: Bacteria > Pseudomonadota > Gammaproteobacteria > Xanthomonadales > Rhodanobacteraceae > Rhodanobacter > Rhodanobacter fulvus. Next base: position 53,176 of record NZ_AJXU01000030.1, on the reverse strand, counting down.
CATGAATGACAAACCCACCCCTTCCGACGAAACGCTGCAAGACCACCTCCGCGCGCTGCTGCCGCGGCTGGAGGCGCTGTACACCGACATCCACGCGCATCCGGAACTGTCGATGCAGGAAACCCGCACCGCGGGCCTGGCCGCCGAGCACCTGCGCGCGGCCGGCTATGAAGTCAGCACCGGCGTCGGCAAGACCGGCGTGGTTGGCCTGTTGCGCAATGGCGACGGGCCGGTGGTGATGCTGCGCGCGGACATGGATGCACTGCCGGTGCAGGAAGCGACGGGCGCGGCGTATGCCAGCAAGGTCACGGCGGTCGACCACGAAGGCAACACCGTGCCGGTGATGCACGCCTGCGGCCACGACATGCATGTTGCCTGGCTGGTCGGCGCCACCACGCTGATGGCGCAGCATCGGGACAGCTGGAAGGGCACGCTGATGGCGGTGTTCCAGCCGGCGGAGGAAACCGCGCAAGGCGCGCAGGCAATGATCGACGACGGCCTGTTCCAGCGCTTTCCGAAACCCGACGTGGTACTGGGCCAGCACGTGATGGTGGGCCCGGCCGGCGCCATCGGCGGGCGCAAGGGCGTGATCACCTCCGCCGCCGACAGCCTGCAGATTCGGTTGTTCGGGCGCGGCGCGCACGGCTCGATGCCGCAGGCCAGCATCGACCCGGTGGTGATGGCGGCGTCGACGGTGCTGCGGCTGCAGACCATCGTCTCCCGCGAGCTGGCGCCGACCGAGGCGGCCGTGCTCACCATCGGTTCGCTGCAGGCCGGTACCAAGGAGAACGTGATCCCCGACGAGGCCGTCATCAAGCTCAACGTGCGCACCTTCGACGAGGGCGTGCGCAAGCGCGTACTGGCCGCCATCACCCGCATCGTCAACGCCGAGGCCGCGGCCTCGGGTGCGACGAAACCGCCGGAAATCACGCCGCTGGACAACTATTCGCTGGTGACCAACGACGACGACGCCACCACCAGGGTGGTCGATGCGTTCCGCAAGCACTTCCCTGCCGGGCGCATCCGCGAGACCGGGCCCACCTCGGCCAGCGAGGATTTCGGCTCGTTCGGCGCCGAGTGGAAGGTGCCGTCGGTATTCTGGTTCGTCGGCGGCACCGACCCGGACGCCTACGCGAAGGCGAAGGTCGAGAACCGGCTCAATGAAATCCCGACCAACCACAACCCGCGTTTCCTGCCGGTACTTCACCCCACCCTGGAGGTCGGCGTGGAAACGCTGATGGTGGCCGCGCGGGCGTGGCTGTCGGCAGCACGCTGAACGATGGCGCACGCGACCTTCGCCACCCAGGCCATGCTGCCGATCCTGCTGCAGGTGTTGGATCTGGGCGGCACCTTCGTCTTCGCCATCAGCGGTGCGATGGTCGCGGTCAGGCACCGGCTCGACATCTTCGGCGTGCTGGTGCTGGCGTTCGCGGCGGGCAATGCGGGCGGCATCACGCGCGACCTGATGATCGGCGCGGTGCCGCCGGCGGCGATTGCCGGCCTGACGTATGCGGGCGTGTCCGCGCTGGCCGGGTTGATCACCTTCCTCTGGTACCCGATGACCAACCGCCTGCGCAATGACGTGCGGTGGCTGGATGCGGTCGGGCTGGCGTTCTTTGCCGTAGCCGGCGCGCAGAAGGCGCTGGCCCACGGCATCGATCCGGTGATGGCGGCCCTGCTGGGCATGGTGACAGGTATCGGCGGCGGCATGCTGCGCGACGTGCTGGTATCCGACATCCCCACCGTGCTGCGCGCCGACCTGTACGCGCTGGCGGCGCTGGCCGGTGCCGGTGTGGTGGTGAGCGCACACCTGCTGCACCTCTCGCCGATGCTGGCTGCCGTGGCCGGCGGCGGCGTCTGCTTCGCGCTGCGTTTCATGGCGATCCGGCATGGCTGGCATTTGCCGACCTCACGGTCGATGCCTGCATCGGATGCGCCGCACCGCCGGCACCGCGACGAGGGGCGCTGAAGGTTGTGGTGCGCCTCGGCTTGCGCCTTCGCGCTACCTCCGTGTGCATGAAATACGAAATCCGCCAGCGGCGGATGCGACGTCTTCGACCGACCCGCTGCAGCGTCCTTCTGCCCGTGCAAACTGACGTTCAGTGAACACCGTATGGCGCAAGCTCTTTCGAATGTGATCCCGCCGGGAGCGACACCGTGTCCAAGCCGCAGCACTACGATTTCCTCATCCTCGGCAGCGGCGAATCCGGCAAGTATCTGGCATGGACCATGGCCAAGGCCGGCCATCGTGTGGCGGTGGTCGAGCGCCGCTGGGTCGGCGGCTCCTGCCCGAACATCGCCTGCCTGCCGAGCAAGAACGTCATCTACAGTGGGCACGTGGCGTCGCTGTTTCGTCGCGGCCAGGAGTTTGGCCTTGCCGCGGGGCCGGTCAGTGTCGACATGGCGGCGGTCCGCGCGCGCAAGCGCAAGATGGTCGACGAGCTGATCGCGGTCCACCGCAAGAACTACGCCGACAGCGGTGCGGAGCTGATCATGGGCGAGGGCCGCTTTGTCGCCCCGCGGACGATCGAGGTGCAACTGCAGCAAGGCGGCACCCGCCTGCTGAGCGGGGAGCGCGTGTATCTGAATCTCGGTACGCGGGCGGCGATCCCTGATGTACCCGGCCTGCGCCAGTCCTCCCCGCTCACGCATGTCGAAGCACTCGAACTCGATCACGTGCCGGAGCACCTCATCGTGCTGGGCGGCGGTTATGTCGGCCTCGAGTTCGCCCAACCGATGCGGCGCTTCGGCAGTCGCGTCACGGTGGTGGAACACGGCCCGCAACTGGCCGGCCGCGAGGACCCCGATGTGGCCCGGTTGCTGCTGCGACGCTTTGCCGACGAGGGCATTGATGTCGTGCTGAATGCCAGGCCGGTCAAGGTCGAGGGGCGCTCGGGTGACAGCGTCCGCTTTCAGGTGCATACCGCAACGGGCGAGCGGATCATCGAGGGCAGCGACATCCTGGTGGCGGCCGGACGCACACCAAATACGCAGGCGATCGGCCTCGACGCGGCAGGTGTGAACCTGGATGAGCGGGGCTACGTGCAGGTCAACGAACGGCTGGAGACGAGTGCGCCCGGAGTGTGGGCGATGGGCGACTGCGCAGGCAGCCCGCAGTTCACCCACGTTGCGTTCGACGATTTCCGGGTGGTCAGGGACAACCTCGCCGGTGGCGATCGCACGACACGGGACCGACTGGTGCCGTATGGCATGTTCACCGACCCGGAACTCGGACGGGTCGGTCTGAACGAGGTGGCGGCGCAGCGTGCCGGCATCGCCTATCGGGTCGCCCGAACGCCGATGGCGGCGGTGCTGCGCACCCGCACATTGTCCGAGACGGGCGGATTTCTCAAGGCGCTGGTGGCCGTCGACAGCGATCGCCTGCTCGGCTTCACCGCGCTGGGGGCGTCCGGCGGTGAAGTGATCGCGGTGGTGCAGACCGCGATGCTGGCCGGTCTCCCTTATACCGCGTTGCGCGACACCATCTTCGCGCATCCGACGATCGCCGAAGGTCTCACGGTGCTGTTTGCAAACGCCCCCGTCGCACCCACAGCGGCGGTGCAGTGAAACCAGGCACCGCTGCCGCGCGGTTCGGCGGCGGCAGATGCCTGCAAGGCCGATGCATGCGAAAATGGCCGCCTTGCACGGATTTGGCAATCAGCAGGCGTGCCGGCCCCGGCTGGATCGGCGGCTGAGGCGAGACCGTGGTAAAGATAAACCGGCAATCACTGGGACGCGCGCGAAATGCTGCTGATGATCGACAACTACGACAGCTTTACCTACAACCTCGTGCAGTACCTGGGCGAGCTGGGGCAGGAGGTGAAGGTGGTGCGCAACGATGCGCTGGACGTGGCCGGCATCCGGGCGTTGCGGCCCGAGCACATCATGATCTCGCCGGGGCCCGGCACGCCGGACGATGCCGGGGTGACGCTGGATCTGCTGCGCGGTCTGGCCGGCGAGATTCCGGTGTTCGGCGTATGCCTGGGGCATCAGGCGATCGGGCAGGCGTTCGGCGGCAAGGTGATTCGCGCCAAGCAGATCATGCACGGCAAGATTTCGCCGGTGCGCCATCGCGGGCAGGGTGTGTTCGCGGGCTTGCCTGATCCGTTCGAAGCCACGCGCTACCACTCGCTGGTGGTGGAGCAGTCGTCGTTGCCCGATTGCCTGGACGTCACCGCGTGGACGGAAAATGCGGACGGCTCGATCGACGAGATCATGGGCCTGCGCCACAAGGCGCTGCCGATCGAAGGCGTGCAGTTCCACCCCGAGTCGATCCTGACCCAGCACGGTCACGACCTGTTGCGCAATTTCCTCGGCCTGCCGCTGAAGCTGGCGGCATGAGCATGCCGGCCGAGGACATGGCGATCACGCCACGCGAAGCGCTGCAACGCACGATCGAACACCGCGAGATTTTCCACGACGAGATGATCTCGCTGATGCGCCAGATCATGCGCGGCGAGGTGAGCGACCTGATGACGGCGGCGATCATCACCGGCCTGCGGGTGAAAAAGGAAACCATCGGCGAGATCACCGGCGCGGCGCGGGTGATGCGCGAACTGTCGCTGAAAGTGCCGCTGGCGGGCACGAATGATCGCCACCTGCTGGACATCGTGGGCACCGGCGGCGACGGCGCGTCCAGCTTCAACATCTCCACCGCTTCGATGTTCGTGGCCGCGGCGGCCGGCGCTCGCGTGGCCAAGCACGGCGGACGCAGCGTGTCGTCGAAATCCGGCAGCGCCGATGTGCTGGAGGCGCTGGGTGCGGTGATCGACCTGAATCCCGCGCAGGTTGCCCAGTGCATGGCCGAGACCGGCATCGGCTTCATGTTCGCGCCCAACCATCATCCGGCCATGAAAATCGTGGCGCCGGTGCGCAAGGAAATGGGTGTGCGCACGCTGTTCAACATCCTGGGCCCGCTGACCAACCCGGCCGGCGCGCCCAACATCCTGATGGGCGTGTTCCATCCCGACCTGGTCGGTATCCAGATTCGCGTGCTGCAGGCGCTGGGCGCGCAGCGGGCGCTGGTGGTGTGGGGCCGCGACGGCATGGACGAGATCTCGCTGGGCGCCTGCACGCTGGTGGGCGAACTGCGCGATGGCGTGGTGCGCGAGTACGAAGTGGAGCCGGAGGATTTCGGCCTGGCCATGGCCTCCAGCCGCAACCTCAAGGTGGAGGACGCGCGGGAATCGAAGGCGATGCTGTTGCAGGCGCTCACCGGCGAGCCGGGCGTGCCGCACGACATCGTCTGCCTCAATGCCGGTGCGGCGCTGTACGCCGCCGGTGTGACCGACGGCATCGACGCCGGCATCGAACGGGCCAGGGCCGCGATTGCCAGCGGCGCCGCCCATGCGAAAATGGACGCGTTCATCGCCACGACCCGCCGCCTTGCCGGTTTGTCCTAGGAGTCTGTCGGACTTTGGTTGGCCGGTCTGCGAATCCGTCTGTGTGGTCCATATTCCCGCCGATCCTTGGTCCATAGCACCACTATGGACCGGCGAATCGGCGAAAATCTGTCCTCACACAGCCGAATTCTCGACGTGACCACCAAAGCCCGACAGACTCCTAGCTACGCCTTACCCCAATAGCGAGCACGCCATGACCGACATCCTCAACCGGATCCTTGCCCGCAAGCAGGAGGAAATCGCCGAGCGCAGCGCCCAGCTGTCGGTGGCGGAGTTGACGGCGCGCATCGCGGACCTGCCTGCCACCCGCGGTTTCGCCGCGGCGATGGAGGCCAAGATCGACGCCGGACTGCCGGCGGTGATCGCCGAGGTGAAAAAGGCCAGCCCCAGCAAGGGCGTGATCCGCGCCAACTTCGATCCGGCTGCCATCGCGCGCAGCTATGAAGCCGCCGGCGCCGCCTGCCTGTCCGTGCTGACCGACAAGGATTTCTTCCAGGGCAGCGAGGCCTTCCTGCAGCAGGCGCGCGCCAACTGTTCGCTGCCGCTGCTGCGCAAGGATTTCATCATCGATCCGTACCAGGTGCACGAAGCCCGCGCGATCGGCGCCGACTGCATCCTGCTGATCGTGTCCGCGCTGGATGACGACGTGTTGCTGGAGCTTTCCCTGCTGGCGTCCGAACTGGATTTGGACGTGTTGTGCGAAGTGCACGACGAGGACGAGCTGGAGCGCGCGCTGGCCTTGCCGGTGCCGCTGATCGGCGTCAACAACCGCAACCTGCGCACCTTCGAGACCTCGCTGGAAACCACGCTGTCGCTGCAGGCGTTGATGGAGTACGACCGCATCATGGTGGCCGAGTCGGGCATCCACACGCCGGAGGACGTGGCGCGTTTGCGCGAGGGCGGCGTGCAGGCCTTCCTGGTCGGCGAGGCGTTCATGCGGGCGGAAAACCCCGGCAACGAACTGCAGCGGCTGTTCGCCACCGCCTGATCGCCATGTCTCCCGATGAAACCTCATCTCCGGTGACGCCGCCGGACGCCGCCCTCGCGCGCGTGGTGCTGTTCGATTTCGACGGCGTATTGATGCATGGCGATGCCTTCGCCCTGTTTGCCCGCGAGCGCTATGCGCGTTCGCTGGGCTGCAAGCTGATGGCGCTGCTGTGCGCGCCGGGACTGATCCTGCTGCTGCCGTTTTCGCGGAACTGGCCGTTGCGCCTGCTGGCGCGCATTGCATTGCTGGGCATGAGCGAGCGCACCTACCAGCGCAAGGCGGAGGCGTTCGCCAGCGTGCTGGTGCGTCGCCCGCGCCAGTTCTGCCGCGACGGCGTGCGTGCGTTGCGGCAGCACCAGGCGGCCGGCGATCGGGTGATCGTGGTCACCGGCTGCGAGCACCATCTGGTCAGCAGCATGCTCTCGCAACTGGGTTTGACCGGTATCGAAATCGTGGCCTCGCAGTTGCGCCCCAGCGCGATCGGCATGCGCCTGCTGCGCCACAACGTGGGCGCGCGCAAGGTGAAGTCGCTGGCGCAATACGGGGTCAGCGAATGGCAGCTGGCCTACAGCGATTCGCTGCAGGATGCGCCGATGCTGAAGCCCGCCGCCGAAGCCGTGCTGGTCAATGGCACGCCGCGGCTGTGCAAGAAAATGGAGAAGGCGCTGGGCCGGGCGGTGACGCGGGTGGCCTGGTATTGAGTGGGGGCGGCTGAAGCCGCTCCCACAAAAGTGCTGCTGCCGACGAGGCGCTTCGGTGAGCCATTGCGCCTGGCACGCTCAGCGCGTGCCGCGCACCACGATGGTCTTGCCGGACACGTCGATCATCCGCTGCTCTTCCAGCTGCTTCAGCACGCGCCCGACCATCTCGCGCGAACAACCCACGATGCGGCTCACTTCCTGGCGCGAAATGCGGATCTGGGTGCCGTCGGGGTGGGTCATCGCATCGGGCTCCTGGCACAGGTCCAGCAGCGTGCGCGAGATGCGGTTGTTGACGTCCATGAATGCCATGCGGCTGACCTGGCGCGAGGTGCGCAGCAGCCGGTGGGTGAGCTGCGAGCCGATCGCGCAGAGGATCTTGGGGCATTCCTCGCGCAGCGGCCCTTCCATCAACTGGTACAGCCGCTCGTAGCTGACCTCGGCCATCTCGCAGGGCGTGCGTGTTCGCACCACCGATTCCCGTGCCGCCTGCGCCACGAACAACCCCATCTCGCCGATGAACTGGCCACGGTTGATGTAGGCCAGGATCAGTTCGCGCCCCTGCTCATCCTCGGTGCAGACGGCTAGCGAACCCTCGATCACGTAATACAGCGTGTTGGCCGGGTCGCCGGGGCGGATGATCGCGGTCTTGCCCGGGTAGCGGCGGCGATGGCACAGCGCCAGGAAGCGCTCCATCGAGGCCGGATCGGGTGCGAAACCTAGTGGCGCCTGCGAGCTTTCGAAAGCTTGCTGAAGTTGATATTTGAGCTGGGCCAATTCAGTTTTCCCCTACTGGTAAATTCACGCGTCTGTCGCGGTGCCGTTTCCGTCCCCTGCCGCCAGCTAAACATTATGGCAAACAAGAACGTCTTGCGGAGGTTCTGTTTTACCGCCTTTTGCCCCATACTTCGCGGTCTTTCGGCGGCGCCGAGCCTGCGCCTGCCGATTGCGAGGGTCGCGTCAGGTTTCAGCCTGCGCTTCAATACGATTCAGCGGGGACCCTTGTCGCTAACCCGCCTCTACAGCTGACCGAGCCTTTCGGTCATGGAGAGCCGCTTGTGAAACCACTTCCCCGCCTACGCCTGCAGGGTTTCAACAACCTGACCAAGGCGTTGAGCTTCAACATCTACGACATCTGCTACGCGGTGTCCGAGGATCAGCGCCGTCGCTACATCGAGTACATCGATGAGCAGTACGACGCCGACCGCCTGACCCAGATACTCACCGACGTGGCCGAGATCATCGGCGCCAACATCCTCAATATCGCACGCCAGGATTACGATCCGCAGGGCGCTTCGGTGACGATGCTGATTTCCGAAGAGCCGGTGGTGGAGAAGCTGGGCCGCGACTCGATCGCGGGCGCCGTGGTGGCGCACATGGACAAGAGCCACATCACCGTCCACACCTATCCGGAAACGCACCCGCACAACGGTATCGCCACCTTCCGCGCCGATATCGACGTGGCCACCTGCGGCGTGATCTCGCCGCTGAAGGCGTTGAACTACCTGATCGACAGCTTCGAGTCGGACATCGTGGTGTGCGACTACCGCGTGCGTGGCTTCACCCGCGACGTGAAGGGCAAGAAGCACTTCATCGACCACAAGATCAACTCGGTGCAGGACTATCTGGCCAAGCACATCCGCCAGAAGTACGAGATGTTCGACGTCAACGTGTACCAGGAAAACATGTTCCACACGAAGATGCACATCAAGGACTTCGACCTGGACACCTACCTGTTCGAGTCGCATGCCGACGACCTCTCGTTCAAGGAGCGCCAGCGGATTGAATCGCTGGTCAGTCGCGAGATCGAGGAACTGTTCCACGGCCGCAACCTGATGTGACAAAAAACCCGCCGAAAGGCGGGTTTTTTTTGCGGCGTGGTCGCGCTCGGCGTCAGGCCGGCTCAGTGCGAATCGCGCGGCACCTCGCTGCCGCTGCCGCCGACCAGGATGTCCAGGTCCGCACCGAGGTTGGCCTGCTGCACGTGGTCCACGTAGAGCTTGTACCAGCCGCGCTTGGGAACCTCGGGCGCCTTCCACAGCGCGCGCCGCCGTGCCAGTTCCTCGTCGGTGACATCCAGATGGATGCGTCGGCCGGCCACGTCGAGTTCGATCATGTCGCCGTTCTGCACCAGTGCCAGCGGTCCGCCGGCAGCCGCTTCGGGCGAGGTGTGCAGCACCACGGTGCCGTAGGCGGTGCCGCTCATGCGGCCATCGGAGATGCGCACCATGTCGGTGATGCCGCGCTTGAGCAGCTTGGGCGGCAGCGGCATGTTGCCCACTTCGGCCATGCCCGGATAACCGCGCGGGCCGCAGTTCTTCAGCACCATCACGCAATGCTCGTCGATGTCCAGCGCGTCGTCGTCGATGCGCGCATTCAGGTCCTCGATGTTCTCGAACACCACGGCACGGCCGCGATGCTGCAGCAGGTGCGTGGACGCCGCCGACGGCTTGATCACCGCGCCATCCGGCGCCAGGTTGCCGCGCAGCACGGCGATGCCGGCTTCGGGCTTGAACGGTTCGCTGGTGGTCATGATGACGTCGCGATTCCAGCACGGCGCCGAGGCTACGTTTTCACCCAGCGTCTTGCCGTTCACGGTCAGCGCGCCCAGGTGCAGGTGCGCGGAAATTTCGCGCAGCACCGCGGGCAGGCCGCCAGCGTAGTAGTAGTCCTCCATCAGGTGCTCGCCGGACGGTTGCAGGTTGACCAGGCAGGGGAGTTTGGAGCCCAGGTCGTCCCAGTCCTGCAGCGTCAGCGGCACGCCCAGGCGACCGGCCATGGCCAGCAGGTGGATGACCGCGTTGGTCGAACCGCCGATGGCGGCATTGGCGCAGATGGCATTCTCGAAGGCGTTGCGCGTCATGATCTTCGACATGCGCAGATCCTCGTGCACCATCTGCACGATGCGCCGTCCGCTCAGTTGCGCCAGCCGGTAGCGGCGCGAATCCACGGCGGGGATGGCGGCGTTCTCGGGCAGCGACATGCCCAGCGCCTCGACCATGTTGGCCATGGTGGAGGCGGTGCCCATGGTCATGCAGCTGCCGCCCTTGGAGCGGTGCATGCACGACTCGGCCTCGACGAAATCGTCCTGGCTCATTTCCCCGGCGCGGACCATTTCCGACATCTTCCACACGCCGGTACCCGAGCCGATCTTCTGCCCGCGCCAGCGGCCGGTGAGCATCGGGCCGCCGGACACGCCGATGGTGGGCAGGTCGCAGCTGGCCGCGCCCATCATCAGTGACGGTGTGGTCTTGTCGCAGCCCATCAACAGCACCACGCCATCGATCGGATTGGCGCGGATGGATTCCTCGACATCCATGCTGGCGAGGTTGCGGAACAGCATGGCGGTGGGGCGCATCTGGGTCTCGCCCAGCGACATCACCGGAAACTCCAGCGGAAAGCCGCCCGCTTCGTAGATGCCGCGCTTCACGTATTCGGCCAGCTCGCGGAAATGCCCGTTGCACGGCGTCAGTTCCGACCAGGTATTGCAGATGCCGATCACCGGCCGACCATCGAAAAGGTCGCTGGGATAGCCCTGGTTTTTCAGCCAGCTTCGGTAGAGGAAGCCGCTCTTGCCTTCGTGGCCGAACCAGGATTGGCTGCGTCTTTTCGTGTCTTTGGGAGAAGTCATGGGGTTAGCGATGTCCTTTGCTGGGGGATCCGTGGATCCGCTGGCGCGCCTGTGAAAACCGGCTTTACAGGCGGCAGACTACAGGGCATATTGATACAAATAAAATAATATTTATAGCGTTATCGATACATATAAATGTATCGAAAGAACGGTGGAGATCGTTACCCATGCAGGCATCATCCGCTCGGCAGCAGGGCAGTGGCGCGACCCTTGGCGACACGCTTTATCCGGACCTGCGCTCGCGGCGGGTGTTCATCACCGGCGGCGGCAGCGGCATCGGTGAAGCATTGGTGGAAGCGTTCGTGCGCCAGGGTGCGCAGGTGGCGTTTGTCGATATCAATGCCACGGTGAGCGAGGCCCTGGTCGAGCGGCTGCGCGCGCAGGGTCTTGGCCCCGCGCCATGGTGGCGGCGCTGCGACGTGACCGATGTGCCGTCGTTGCAGCAGGCGATCGCCGACGCGGCGCAGGCGTTGGGCACGTTCGACGTGCTGGTGAACAACGTGGGCAGCGACGATCGCCATGCGCTTGAGGACGTCACGCCGGACTATTGGGACCAGCGCATCGGCGTCAACCAGCGCGCGGCGTTTTTTGCGATCCAGTCGGTGGTGCCGGGCATGCGCGAGCAGGGGCGCGGCTCCATCATCAACCTGGGTTCGACCGGATGGCAGACCAAGAACGCGGGCTACCCCTGCTATGCCACCGCCAAATCGTCGATGAACGGCATGATGCGCGGCATGGCCAAGGCGCTGGGCGAGCATCGCATCCGCATCAACGTGCTCAGCCCCGGCTGGGTGATGACGGAGCGCCAGATCACGCAGTGGCTGGATGCCGAGAGCGAGCAGGAGCTGATGAAGAACCAGTGCCTTCCCGACAAGGTGATGCCCGAGGACATCGCGTCGATGGCGCTGTTTCTCGCCTCGGACGCCTCGCGCGCCTGCACCGCGCAGGAATTCGTGGTCGACGCGGGCTGGACCTGACCGCCGCGTTGATCAATCGAGCCGCGGCAACCCGTAGACGTCGCTGGCGGCCTGCTTCAGCGCCGTCAGCATGCATCGGGCCGCCGGTGACAGCAGCCAGTCCTTGCGCGTGATGATGCCGAAATCGTCCATCTTGCAGGCCAGTTCCACCGGCACCTGCGCTATGACGCCGTGCGCCACGTAGTACTCGGCCGCATCGGTGGGGATCACGCTGATGTAATCCGTGCGCCGCAACATGTTGAGCACGAACACCAGCGCCGTCGATTCGATCAGCCGCTCGGGCAAGGCCAGCCCGGTATTGTGGAACAGCAGCTCGAACCGGTGCCGCAGCACGCTGCCGGGTGGCGGCACGATCCAGCCGTATCGCGCCATGTCGGCCAGGGAGGGTTTCTTCAGGGCCAGGATCGGGTGGTCGGGGCTGACGATGGCGCAGATCTTTTCCTCGGCCAGCGCCTGGTAGTGCAGCTGGCTCTTGTCGTGGCGGGCAAAGAGCCGGGCAACGAGGATGTCCAGCTTGCGTTGCGCCAGGCGTTCCATCAGCACGTCGCTGCTCTCCACCAGCATCGAGACGCGCAGCAGGGGGCGCTCCTGCAAGGCGCGCTTGATGGCTTCGGGAATCAGCGTGACCGCCGGCCCCTGGATGGCGCCCACGCGCACAGTGCCGGCGTAGCCTTCCTTCAGCGATTCGATCTCGTCGCCGGCTTCCCCGAGGCTGGCCAGCGCGATGCGCGCATGGCGGATCATCACCTCGCCGTACAAGGTGGCGCGCATGCCGCGCGGCATGCGTTCGAACAGCGGCACCTCCATCAGGTCTTCGAGGTCCTTGAGCAGTTTCGATGCCGCCGGTTGCGACACGTCCAGCGACTCCGCCGCCCGGTGGATATTGCCCTGCTCATCGATGGCGACCAGCAGCAGCAACTGCCGCGTCTTCAGTCGCGCGCGCAGAAACCACGGTTTTTCCTGGGACACAACGGACACTCCTGCACGAAAAACAACATACGCGTTTAGGTATCACTTGACCTAAAAGCCATATTTGTTGTGTATACATGGCCCCGGCAGAATGGGCAATGATCCGCAGCCAGGCCTGGCTTGCTCCCGCCGCCCGACCTTGGCCAGGCGCGTTCCCCAGCTTCAGGATGTTTGTATGCGATTGATCCAGTTCGTCGACGATGCCCGGACGCCCCGGGTGGGCGAGGTCGATGCCAGCGGCGCCACCGTGAAGGCGTTGGCCGGCGCGCAGACCCTGTACGCCCTGGCGCAGGAGGCGCTGGCTTCGGGCCAGTCACTGGCCGCGCTGATCGGCGCCCGACCGCGCGACGAATCGTTCGACTACGCCGAGCTGCTTGCCAACGGCCGCGTGCTGCCGCCGCTGCAGCACCCCGACCCCGCCCATTGCCTGGTGACCGGCACCGGCCTGACCCATACCGGCAGCGCCGCCACCCGCGATGCCATGCATCAGGAAGCCAGGCCGAAGGTCGAAGAGGAAACGCTGACCGATTCGATGCGCATGTTCCGCTGGGGCCTGGAGGGCGGCCGCCCGACCGACGGTCGTCCCGGCGTGCAGCCGGAGTGGTTCTACAAGGGCAATGGCCACATCGTCGTGGGCACGGGCGCGGCGCTGTCGTCGCCCGGCTTCGCGCTGGATGGGGGCGAGGAACCGGAGTTGGTCGGCATCTATCTGGTCGACGACACGGGTACGCCGCGGCGCCTGGGCTTCGCGCTGGGCAACGAGTTCTCCGACCACGTGACCGAGCGGCAGAACTACCTCTATCTCGCCCACTCGAAACTGCGCCAGTGCGCGGTGGGGCCGGAATTGTGGACCGGCGAGCTGCCGGACGACCTGCGCGGGCAGAGCCGCATCCGCCGCCAGGGCAAGGTGATCTGGGAAAAGCCCTTCGTCACCGGCGAGGCGAACATGTGCCACACGCTGGACAATCTTGAATACCACCACTTCAAGTACGCCGCCCACCGCCGTCCGGGCGACGTCCACCTGCACTTCATGGGCACGGCAACGCTGAGCTTCGCCGACGGCATCCGGGTGGAGCCGGGCGACGAGTTCGAGATCGAGCTGCCGGCGATGGGCGCGCCGCTGCGCAATACGTTGCAGGTCGCCGAGGACGATTTTTCGATCGGTGGCGTGCAGCCGCTGTAGGTTGGACGCCCTGAAGACATGCCGGCACTTCATCGCTGGCAAGGGATCGATTTACGGCGCAAGGGAACACGGACGGTACGCGGCGGAGTTCTACACGGCGGTGAAGGCGGCCTGCACGGTGGCCTGATACCGCAGATCGGAGTTGCGTGTGCATCCCGCGGGGAGCGGGGCGGCACCTGTATCGACAGCACCACATAACCGGTTTCGAAGGGGAAGAACATGTATCAGTCCGACAGTGAGGCAACCGCCGTGACGCCTCTCGATGTACCCACGGGGCAGCGCAGGAAACCCCTGCCCATCATCTACATCGTGGGGCCCATCGCCGCCCTTGCCGGCTTGCTGTTCGGCATGGACATCGGCGTGATCTCGGGTGCATTGCCGCTGATCGCCGAAGCGTTTCACGCCTCCGACCTCGTCCAGGAAATGATCGTCGCCGCGATGATGGCCGGCGCGGCGGTGGGTGCGATCGGCGGCGGCTGGCTGTCGCATCGCTTCGGGCGCCGGGTGACCCTGCTGATCAGCGGCGTGATCTTCGTGGTGGGCGCGGTTGGTTGCGCCGTGGCGATGTCGGCGAACACGCTGATCGTCATGCGCGGCCTGCTGGGTATCGCGGTGGGCATCTCGTCCTACATCGCACCGATCTACCTGTCGGAGATGTCGCCCGAGCGCAATCGCGGCGCGCTGATCGCCAGTTACCAGTTGTCGATCATGATCGGCATCCTGCTGGCCTATCTGATCGGTGCGGGACTCAGCTATTCCGGCAACTGGCGCCTGATGCTGGGCTCGATGGCGCCGCTGGCGGCGATCCTGGTGGTCACGATGTTCTTCCTGCCCACCAGCCCGCGCTGGTTGATGTCCAAGAAGCGGGATGACGAAGCGCGTGCCGTCCTGCTGAAACTGAGGGAAAACGATGTCGGCGTGGCGGAGGCGGAGATGGCGGCCATCAGCGTGAGCCTGCAGGTGGAGGGCAACGGCTTCAAGTTGTTCCGCACGAATCCGAATTTCCGCCGCTCCACCTTCCTTGGCATGCTGCTGCAGTTCATGCAGCAGTTCACCGGCGCCAACGTGATCCTGTATTACGCGCCGAAGATCCTGGGCCTGGCCGGCATCGCCACCGGGGCCAACCGCATGTGGGGCACGGTCGCCATCGGCGCGCTGATGGTGCTGGCCACCTTCATCGCCATCAACCAGGTCGATCGCCTGGGCCGCAAGCCGTTGCTGTACATCGGCTACTCGGTCATGGGGCTGTGCATGCTGGGCATGGCGGCGCTGTTCCATGTGGGGCTGGGGTCCGGGCATTCCGCCGCCATCGCCATCGCGCTGCTGGTCGCGTTCGTGATCGCCTATGCGATGTCCGCCGCACCGGTGGTGTGGATCCTGTGTTCGGAGATCCAGCCGCTGAACGGTCGCGACTTCGGCGTGTCCTGCTCGACGGTGACCAACTGGGTCAGCAACTTTGTCGTCGGCGCCACCTTCCTGTCGCTGCTGACGGCGCTGGGTACCGGGCCCACGTTCGCCCTCTATGCGGTGCTCAACTTCCTGTTCATCGGCCTGGTCTGGCAGCTGTTGCCGGAGACCAAGGGCGTGACCCTGGAGAACATCGAACGCAAGCTGATGTCCGGTGTACGCCTGCGCGATATCGGCATCTGACGGCGTGCGCCTCGCGGCCGGCTGGCTCGCGAGGCGCGCACGATGCCGTTCCATTCCACTGCGAGGAGCCTGTCCGTGAAGAATCCCCATCGCCATCTGATGCTGAGCCTCGCCTGCGCGCTGTTGCTGCCGAGTGCCGCGCTGGCCACGTCCGCCACGCGTTCCAGTTTTGGTTCGATGCCCGACGGCAGCAAGGTCGAGGCGGTCAATCTGCAGAACGAGCACGGCACCAGCGTCACGGTGATCGCCTACGGCGCGCGGGTGCAGTCGCTCATCACGCCTGACCGCAACGGGAAACTGGCGGATGTGGCGCTGGGCTACAACACGATGGACGGCTATCTGTCCAAACGCCAGTTCTTCGGTGCCACCGTCGGCCGCTTCGCCAACCGCATCGACAAGGGCCAGTTCACGCTTGATGGCGTGCACTACCAGCTCACCCTCAACGACGGCCCCAACTCGCTGCACGGGGGAACCGGCGGTCTCGACACGCGGCTGTGGAAGGTCACCTCCGTGAAGCAGGGCCCCACGGCCAGCGTCACGCTGAGCGACGTCAGCCCCGACGGCGACCAGGGCTATCCCGGCCGCCTGACGGTCACGGTCACGTACTCGCTGAGCGAGGACAATCAGCTGACCATCGACCACCGCGCCACCACGGACAAGACGACCATCGTCAACCTGTCCAACCACACCTACTGGAACCTCGACGGCGAGGGCTCGGGTACGGCGATGGATCAACGGCTGATGATCCCGGCGGACGAAATCACGCCGGTGAACGACACGTTGATCCCGACCGGTGCTTTCCTTGCCGTGGCCGGCACGCCTTACGATTTCCGCCGGGCCAAGGCGATCGGCAAGGACGTCCGCGATGGCCGCTCGCAGCAGTTGATGACGGGCAAGGGCTATGACATGAACTGGGTGATCAGCCACGCGAAGAGCGCCAAGCCGCGGCTGGTGGCGCAGGTGGAATCGCCCGACAGCGGCCGCGTGCTGCGCCTGTATTCGGATCAGCCGGGCTTGCAGTTCTATTCCGGCAACTTCCTCGACGGCACCACGGTGGGCAAATCCGGGCACACGTATCGCCAGGGCGATGCCTTCGTGCTGGAGCCGCAGCTGTTCCCCGATACGCCGAACCACCCCGAGTTCGGTTCCGCCGTGTTGAAGCCGGGGCAGGTGTACGAAAACCGCATGGTCTATCGCTTCTCGACCGACAAGGGCGGCAAGTGATCCGCACTGTCCGCACGTTGTGACGAAAACCCCGCGAAAGCGGGGTTTTTCATGTCAACCGTTCGCCTTGATGAAGTCGATGAAGGCGCGCAGCGGTGCCGGCACCAGTCGCCGTCCGGGGTAATAAAGAAAGGGGCCGGGGAAGGACAGCCACCACGGCTCCAGCACCGCCTCCAGCACGCCGCTGTCCAACTGCGGACGGATCCAGTCCTCGAACATGGCCACGATGCCACAGCCGGCGACCGCCGCGTCGACGGCCAGGTCGGAGGCGCCGCCCATGCGCACCACCAGCGGCCCGGTCGGTTCCACCAGCACGGTTTCGCCGTCCTTCTCGAACTCCCAGGCGGGCATGTTGCCGCTGGCGAAACGGCCGCGCAGGCAGGCGTGGGCGAGCAGGTCGCGCGGATGCTGCGGACGGCCGTGGCGGTCCAGGTAGGCCGGCGATGCCGCCGTGGCGAAGCGCTGCACGCGAGGCCCGATCGGCACCGCGATCATGTCCTGCTCCAGCCGCTCGTCGTAGCGGATGCCCGCGTCGCAGCCGGCGGCCAGCACGTCGATGAAGCTCTCATCGGTGAGCACCTCCAGGCGGATCTCGGGATAGGCCGCCAGGAACGGTGGCACGATGGCGGGCAACACCAGCCGCGAGGCGCTCATCGGCACGTTGAGTCGCAAGGTGCCCGCGGGACGCTCGCGAAAACGGTTGACCACGTCCAGCGCGCCGTCCACCTCGGCCAGCGCGGGGCGCAGACGCTCCAGCAAGCCCTTGCCGGCTTCGGTCGGCGCCACGCTGCGCGTGGTGCGGTGGAGCAGGCGCACGCCGAGCTGCGTTTCGAGCCGGCGCACCGCCTCGCTGAGCATGGACGCACTGCCACCGCTGAGACGCGCGCCTTCACGGAAACCGCCGGCGGTCGCCACGGTCACGAACGCGTTCAGATCGGCCAGGTTGGGTTTCATCGTCTTCTCCGCCGGATCTTCATTGTGCGGAAAACAGCACAAGTCGTGCGGATTGTCCCCGCTTATCGCCGTATTCGACAGGTCCTAGGCTTTGGTTTCCCTCGACAGGAGACAGCTCATGCCCCACATCACGAAGTCAGGCACCTTCCAGCTCGGCGATCGCCGCGTCCACCGCATGGGCTACGGCGCGATGCAACTGGCCGGCCCCGGCGTGTTCGGTCCGCCGCGCGATCGCGACGCCGCACTGGCCGTGTTGCGTGCCGCGGTCGAAAGCGGTGTCGACCATATCGACACCAGCGATTTCTACGGTCCGCACGTCACCAACCGGCTGATCCGCGACGCGCTGCATCCGTATCGCGACGATCTGGTCATCGTCACCAAGATCGGTGCGCGGCGCGACGACAAGGGAGGCTGGCTGCCCGCGTTTTCGCGCCAGGAGCTGACCGCCGCCGTGCACGACAACCTGCGCAACCTGGGTCTGGAGGCGCTCGACGTGGTCAACCTGCGCATCATGTTCGACGCGCATGGGCCGGCCGAAGGCTCGATCGCGGAGCCCCTCTCGGTGCTCGCCGACCTGCAACGGCAAGGCCTGGTGCGCCATGTCGGCCTCAGCAACGTCACGCCCACGCAAGTCACGGAGGGCCGCGGCATCTGCGAGATCGTCTGCGTGCAGAACCTCTACAACCTCGTGCACCGCGACGACGACGCCCTGATCGACGACCTGGCCCGCGCCGGCATCGCCTATGTGTCGTTTTTCCCGCTGGGCGGGTTCAACCCGCTGCAATCCGCGACGCTGTCCGCCGTGGCTGCCCGCCTCGGCGCCACACCGACGCAGGTGGCGCTGGCGTGGCTGCTGGCCCGCGCGCCGAACATCCTGGCGATCCCCGGCACGTCGTCGGTCGACCACCTGCGCGAGAACCTGGCGGCGGCCGATCTGGTGTTGAGCGCCGAAGTGCGAAGCGAGCTGGATGCCGTGGCGAAGGCGGGTTGACGTTGTCGGGGTGGGCGACCGGTACCTTCACGCAGGCCGCCCTAGGCTTTCGCCATGCGTGCGTGGCTGCTCCTGATGCTTCTCGGTTCGCTGGTCGCCCTGGTCTGGATTCGCGGCTGGCGTCCGCCGGATCGCTACAACCCCTGGGCGCCGCTGGACCTGCGCGCCGAACCGGACCGCTTCCTGCGTTACAAGATGCACCGCCTCGCGGCCGATCCACCGCGTTGCCTGGCCGCGTTGCGCCAGGCCGGCGCGCGATTCGCGCCGGTGGCCGATCGCGCGGGTCAGGGAGGCTGCGGCTGGCACGACGCGGTGCGCTTGCGCGGTACCGGCGTGACCATGCTGTCGAGCCCGGCGGTGATGTCGTGCCCGCTGGCCGCCACGCTGGTGCTGTTCGACCGCGATGCCTTGCAGCCGGCGGCACGCGCGTCGTTTCATCAACCGGTGGTGCGCATCGACCACGTGGGCAGCTATGCCTGCCGCAATGTCTATCACCGCAACGAGGCGCCGCTCAGCCAGCATGCCCGCGCGCAGGCTGTCGATATCACCGGGTTTCGGCTGGCCGATGGCCGGCGTGTCGAGATCGGCAAAGGCTGGAACGATTCAGGGGCCGCGGGCCGATTTCTGCACCAGCTGCATGATCGAGGCTGCGCGGTCACCGGCATGCTGCTGGGGCCGGATTACAACGTCGCCCACCGCACGCATTTCCACATCGAGGCCTCGGGCTGGGGCTTTTGCCCTGGAGGCGGCGCCGCTCAGATGCGGTAGGCCACGGTTTTCATCACCATCGAGCTGGCATGCATCAGTTGCGGCAGCGGGAAGGGCAAGGCGATGCCGCCACGTTCCTGCGCGGCATCGGCATGGCGGATTTCGTCGGCCTGCATCCGGGTCAGCACGGCGCGCGAGCGTTCGTCCGCGGCGGGCAGTTTTTCCAGGTGCTCGGCCAGGTGGGCTTCCACCTGATGCTCGGTTTCCACCACGAAGCCCAGGCTGACCGGATCGCCGACCAGGGCCGCCGCCGCGCCGATCGCGTAGCTGCCCGCATACCACAGCGGATTGAGCAGGCTGGGGCGGCTGTCCAGTTGTTGCAGCCGCTGCGCGCACCAAGCCAGGTGATCGGTTTCCTCCGCCGCCGCGTGCAGCAGATGGGCGCGGTTGTCGGCGTCGCGGGCCAGCGCGGCCTGGCCGAAATACAGCGCCTGCGCGCAGACCTCGCCGGTATGGTTGACGCGCATCAACCCCGCGCTGTGACGGCGCTCGGCGTCATCGAGATCGGCCTCGGCGATGCCGCTGGCCGGTGAGGCGCGCTCGGCCATCGGCATGCCGGCGATCGCTTCCAGCGCGCGCTCGCAACGGTCAAGCAGGCGATCGAAGGGGCTCAGGGTGCGAACGTTCATGAGGTTGATTATCCGGGGTATTGGTAGCGGGATGGCCGGTATCGAGCTGCTGCGCCAGCAGGGTGAGCGGATGCTGCATCGGCCACCGCCCCTCGGCCCCGGTGGCCAGGTGCAGGCGGCAGCCGATATTGGATGACAGCAA
Organism: Rhodanobacter fulvus Jip2; assembly: GCF_000264315.1. GTDB lineage: Bacteria > Pseudomonadota > Gammaproteobacteria > Xanthomonadales > Rhodanobacteraceae > Rhodanobacter > Rhodanobacter fulvus. The sequence goes on along the minus strand of NZ_AJXU01000030.1, from coordinate 32,970 downwards.
GACCTGTGGCTCCAGCAGGGCGACTTGTTGCAGCGTGTCGTCGCGCAATTCGGCGGCGCGGGCGGGGAACTCCAGCATGTGGCTACCGGCCGCGCCGCAGCAATACGGCGGGCGCGGCAACGGCTGCACGTCGAGCAACGGAACCTGTCGCAGCAGGGCCAGCATCGCCGACTCGCTGCGCGCCACGTTGACCTGCGTGCACGCCAGATGCACCGCGAGCCGCCGCGCCAGCGGGCGAAACCGCAGCGTGTCGGCGCGCGCAGCCAGCAGCTCGAATGGATCGGCCACGTGTATGCCGGGCAACGCGCGGCGCAAGCTGCCGAGACAGCCGGGCGTCACCGAAACCAGCCCGCTGGCGCCGCTGGATTGCCATGCCTCGCGCACGCGCTGTGCCGCTTTTTCCGCGGCTGGCGCTTCGCCGCCGTGCAGATCCATCGCGCCACAGCAGAACGCCGGCAGCACGCTCACCTGAAAGCCGGCCGCTCGCAACAGCACGACGGCGGCGGCCTGCGCGTCGGCGTCCTCGACGCTGGCCACGCAGCCGGGGAACAGCGCCAGCGTCGGCTTTCCCGCACGGGCTTCGCCCGTTTTCGCAACCATCGGCGCAGCGACCGCGCCGGTCGGCAAGGTGAGCAGGGCGGCGCGCGTGGTCGAGTCGCGCGGCAGGCGTCGCGCCAGCCAGCCTTTCCAGCGATCCATCGCCAGTACGTGGCCGAGGCGACGCAGTGCGCGCATCCATGCCGGGCGCTGGAGCAGCTTCAGCAACCAGCGCGGCCGCCGCGTGGAAGGGCCCAGCAGGGCGCGGGCTTCGATCAGCAACTCGTCGTACTGCACGTGGGCCGGGCAAACCTTTTCGCAATCGAGGCAGCCCAGGCAGTGATCCAGGTGCAGGCGCAACGCCGCCGTGGGCTCGACCTCGCCACGCGCCAGCGCGGCGGCGATCGCGATGCGGCCGCGCGGCGATTCGGCCTCGTTGCGATCCATCTGGTAGGTGGGGCAAACCGGCAGACAAAGTCCGCACTGCACGCATTGGTCGGCCAGTTCGACGATGCGTCTGGCGGAACCGAGAGTGGGGGACTTTTCAAGCGGCATGCCCATCATGCTATCATTGCCAGCTCACAGCCCGCCGGTCGGTGGGCTTGCGCCACGAGTGATGGCTCCGCTATCATCTCGCGCCTTTGATCCACCGATGACGCGTACCGCCTCCATGGCGGCATACCAGGTATTTGAAATGAAAACGTTTAGCGCCAATGCAGACAACGTCAAGCGCGACTGGTTCGTGGTTGATGCCGCGGGCAAGACGCTCGGTCGCCTGTCGACTGAAATCGCTCGTCGTCTGCGCGGCAAGCACAAGCCGGAATACACCCCGCATTGCGACACCGGCGATTATATCGTGGTGATCAACGCGCAGAAGGTGCACGTCACCGGTGCCAAGCTGGACGACAAGAAGTACCACCGCTTCACCGGTTACGTCGGCAACCTGAAGACCACCAGCCTGAAAGACCTGCTGGCGACCTACCCGGAGCGCGTGATCGAAATCGCCGTCAAGGGCATGCTGCCGAAGAACCCGCTGGGCCGCGAGATGTACCGCAAGCTCAAGGTCTATGGCGGCGCCGAGCATCCGCATACCGCACAGCAGCCGCAGGCGCTGGAAATCTAAGGAATCACTATGGCAATCCAGCAGAATTACGGCACCGGCCGCCGCAAGACCTCCGCCGCCCGCGTGTTCCTGCGCAAGGGCAAGGGCGACATCGTCGTCAACGGCAAGGCGCTTGAGCAGTTCTTCGGTCGTGAAACCTCGTGCATGATCGTGCGCCAGCCGCTCGAACTGACCGAGAACACCGGCAAGTTTGACATCACGGTCACCGTCGCTGGTGGCGGCATCACCGGCCAGGCCGGCGCGATCCGCCTGGGCATCGCCCGCGCCCTGATCGAGTACGATGAGAGCCTGAAGTCGCCGCTGCGCAAAGCCGGTTTCGTGACCCGCGATGCCCGCGAAGTTGAACGCAAGAAGGTCGGCCTGCACAAAGCCCGCCGCGCTACCCAGTTCTCGAAGCGCTAAGCCGAAAGGCCCACGCTTCACGGTCCGGTGCCACCAGTCAGAGCCCACCGAACCGCGTGTCATTGGGAGATCGTCTAACGGTAGGACAACAGCCTCTGACGCTGTCTATCTAGGTTCGAATCCTAGTCTCCCAGCCAAAACAAAAAACCCCGCCCATGGCGGGGTTTTTTGTTTTGGTCTGCGGAAACAGGAGGCGAACCACGTTACTCGGCACGTTCCGTGCCTCGCCCTTCGGGCCATCGGCTGCGCCGATGTTCGCTTCGGCATCCTGCCTTCGCAGTCGACGAATTTGTCTGGAACAAATTCGGACAGCCGAAGGCTGGCCCCGCGAAGCGGGGTTGGTCCCACGGATGGGACCAACAATCCTAGGCCGCCACGCCAACCAGGATTTCTTTCCGTGGCGAGTTTTTGGCTGGGACACGCGGAGCGAACACTTCCCTCGGCTCCCGTGCCTCGCCCTGCGGGCCATCGGCTGCACCGATGTTCGCTTCGGCATCCTGCCTCCGCAGTCGACAAATTTGTCTGGAATTTACTAGACAGCCGCAGCTGGCACCGCGCAGCAAGATTGCTCCATAGGATGGCCCGACGGCCGCTCCCAATAAAGCCATCTCCACCTTCATCCAATCCATTTTTCGTACGTGTCATCCCTCCCGCGCCCGGCTCTGAAAACCATTTCACCTTTGCTCCCCTCCCGTAACAAAGTAACATTCACTCCTTTGCCTCGCCGAAAACCATGACCAACCCAGATACAAGCAAGCCACCGGGTCAAGCCGATGTACGTACCGTTGGCAGCACCGACGCACTGCCGGTGGCGCCGGCGCTGGGTTTGTCGCTGGATGCGGCGCAGATGCCACGCAAGTCCACCCTGGTCACGCACCGCATCCTGTTGATCAGCGTGCTCGCCATCGCCCTCGGCGCCCTGGCGGCCTGGGCGGCGCAGCTGCTGATGTTCATGATCAACGTGATCACCGATCTGGCGTTTTACGGACGCGTGTCCGACGTGATCGGCCCCACGGCGCGCGAGGGTTCGTTCGTGCTGTCGCCGGCGGGCAACCAGTTGGGTGCCTGGGTGATCCTGATTCCGGCGATCGGCGGTCTGCTGGCGGGCATCATGGCGCGCTGGGGCTCGCGCGCGATCCAGGGCCATGGCATTCCCGAGGCGATGGAGCAGATCCTCACCAATGAGTCGAACATTCCCGCGCGGATGACCTGGCTGAAGCCGGTGTCGTCGGCATTCGCGATTGGCACGGGTGGCCCGTTCGGTGCGGAGGGTCCGATCATTTCCACCGGTGGCGCGCTGGGTTCGCTGCTGGGTCAGCTGCTGCATGTGACCGCCAACGAGCGCAAGGTGTTGCTGGCCGCGGGTGCGGCCGCAGGCATGGCAGCGGTGTTTGGCGCGCCGGTGGCCTCGCTGGTGCTGGCGGTCGAGTTGCTGTTGTTCGAGCTGCGTCCGCGCTCGCTGATCCCGGTGGCGCTGGCCACGGTTACCGCGGTCGGCATCCGCTACGCCACCTACGGCGCCGCTCCGGTGTTCCCGATGCCGAACGTGGCCGAGCCGGGCGGCATGGCGCTGATCAGTTTCGTGCTGATCGGTGCCGTGGTGGGTTTTGCCTCCGTGTGGGTCACCAAGGCCGTCTATGGTGTCGAGGATCTGTTCGCCAAGCTGCCCATCCACTGGATGTGGTGGCCGGCGATCGGCGCGCTGATCGCCGGTTTCATCGGCTGGATCGAGCCGCGCACGCTCGGCGTGGGTTACGACAACATCGATGCGCTGGTGCAGGGGCATTTCGGCCTCACCGTGCTGCTCAGCTTTGGCGCATTGAAATTCATCTCGTGGGTGATCGCGCTGGGCAGTGGTACGTCGGGCGGCACGCTGGCGCCACTGTTCATGATCGGCGGCTCGCTCGGCGCCGTGGTCGGCATCGGCATCAATCACTGGTTGCCGGGGATCCACGTGAACATGGGCATCGCCGCGCTGGTGGGCATGGCGGCGATCTTTGCCGGCTCGTCGCGGGCGCTGCTGACCGCCGTGGTGTTCGCCTTCGAAACCACGCGCCAGCCCGCGGCGCTGCTGCCGCTGCTGGGCGGCTGCACGGCGGCTTACCTGATTTCGGCGGTGATGATGCGCAACACCATCATGACCGAGAAGATCGCCCGTCGCGGCGTGCGCGTGCCGTCGGAATACGCGGCCGATTATCTGGACCAGGTGACGGTCGGCACGGCTTGCGCCCGCGACGTGTTCTCGCTGCGCGCGGACCAGACCCTGGCCGAAGTGCGGCGCTGGCTGAGCGAGGGCGCACCCGAGGCGCAGCACCAGGGTTTCCCGGTGGTGGATGCCGGCGGCAAGGTGTGTGGCGTGCTCACGCGCCGCTCGCTGCTCGACCCGCAGTGGCACTACACGTTGACCGTGGGCGAGCTGGTCACACGCCCGCCGGTAATGGTGAAGGAGAGCCACTCCCTGCGCGAAGCGGCCGACCACATGGTGGCCGAACAGGTGGGTCGTCTGGTCGTGGTGAGCCAGACGGCGCCGCACCGGCTGGTGGGCATCCTCACCCGCGGTGACATCCTGTCCGCGCACGCGCGGCGCCTGCGCGAGGCACGCCTGAAGGATCGCCACATCAAGCTCGGCAAACATCGTCACCCGGCGTCGCCGGCCTGAGAGGTGACCACCGGCGTGCCACGGCGCGCCGGTGGTGACAGGTGGGCGTCGCCTCAGATTTCCCGGTCGCCCACCAGCACCACGTCCGCCGGACGTCGCGCGAACAGCCCTACCGTAACCACGCCGGCCAGCTGGTTGAGCTTGCCTTCCAGCTCGACCGGATCGGTGATGCGCCAGCCGTGCACGTCGATGATCCAGTTGCCGTTGTCGGTGACCACGCCATCGCGCCACACCGGCTGGCCGTCCAGCTTCACGATCTCGCGGCCGACCAGGCTGCGCGCCATCGGGATCACCTCGATCGGCAGCGGAAACCGGCCCAGCAGATCCACCTGCTTGCTGGAATCGATGATGCAGACGAACTTCTGCGCCGCCGCCGCGATGATCTTCTCGCGCGTCAACGCGGCCCCGCCGCCCTTGATCAACCGCTTGTGCGGGTCGCATTCGTCGGCGCCGTCGATGTACAGCGACAACGGCCCGGCGGCGTTGAGGTCGAGTACGGGGATGCCCAGCTTCTTCAGGTGCGCCGTGGATTGTTCCGAACTGGAGACGGCGCCCTGGATGCGGTCGCGCAGATCGGCCAGCGCGTCGATGAAAAACGCCACGGTCGAACCGGTGCCGACGCCCACGATGGCGCCATCCTCCACATAGCGGATGGCAGCCTCACCGGCCTGGCGCTTTTCGTTGGCGTTGCTCATGGGCATGTCGTCTCGGTGAAAGCCCCATTATGACGACGGGTCGGCGGCGCGGCGAGTATCACCGCATTCGCAGGCCTCTCATTCCATCGCGAGGATGTATTTCCAGTCGGCCGCTTCCACCGGCATCACCGACAGCCGGTTGCCTTTGCGCACCAGCGGCATGCCTTCCAGTGCGGGATCGCTTTTCAGCTCGTACAGGCTGATCGTGCGCTTGAGCTTCTTCACGAACTTCACCTCGACCAGCATCCAGCGCGGTTTGTCGCGGGTGCTGGCGGGGTCGAAGTAGTGGCTTTTCGGATCGAACTGGCTGGGGTCGGGGTAGGCGTCGGTGGCTACCTCGGCGATGCCCACGATGCCGGGCACGGCGCAGTTGGAGTGGTAGAAGAACACGCGGTCGCCCGGGCGCATGCCGTCGCGCATGAAGTTGCGCGCCTGGTAGTTGCGCACGCCGTCCCAGGCTTCCTGTTTCTTGCGTTTCAGGTCGTCGATGGAAAAGGCATCGGGCTCGGATTTCATCAACCAGTAATTCATGCGCTCACCTTGCTGTCGGGTTCGCCATTGCAGTCGATCAGCTCGCGCTCGGTGGCGATGAAATCCAGCGCCACGTCCCACGGCTCGGCGTCGATCGCGTCCAGCTCCTGGAACGCGTAGCCGATGCCGACCAGCAACGGTTCGGTGGGCCGGATCTGGTCCTTGAGGAAGGCGAAGCTGCGGTCGTAGTAGCCGCCGCCGTAGCCGAGTCGATGGCCGCGACGGTCGAAGCCCAGCAGCGGTACCAGCACCAGGTCGAGCTGGAACGGCGCGAACCAGGTCGACGGCGCCACCGGCTCGGGGATGCCGTGGCGGTTGGGTTGCACCGCGTCGCCAGCCTGCCACGGCGCAAATCGCAACTGCCGGTCGGCGCCGATCACCGGCAACAGGAATTGCTGCTCTCGCGCGGCCAGCGGCGGGATCACCACGTTCAGCGGCAACTCGCCGTTGCTGGCCCAGTAGCCGGCCACGCGGGCATCGGTGAAGTATTCGGGCAGTTGTTCCAGCGTGCGCCGCAGGCCTTGCGCGGCGGTGATGCGTTCCAGCGGTGTGAGTGCGCGGCGGCGCTCGGCCAGTTGCTGGCGAAGTTCGCGGCGTTGGGCGGGGGCGTCCACGGGTCGCGTGTCTCCGATCGAAATGCGCCCCGTTCGTCGGCTGACGAACGGGGCGCGAAAGGGGTGGCGTCAACCGCGATGCCGCTGCCCACCAAACGACCTTGATCCACGAGGATCAGGTGGGAGGGCTACATGGTCTCAAGGCTTTCCGCACGTGGCGGACATGCACAACAACCGATGTGGAGCCGACCCGGGGCCGTATTTAGGAACAAGGCAAATGTAAGAGTGTGCTGGCGCACATCACAGAAAACGCCGAGGTCGATTCTAGAAGGCTGGCCGCCGGAAAGCGAGCGGTCGGCGCGCCTGCGGTTCAGCGCTTGACCAGATTTTCCTCGAACGCGGCATCCAGCTTGTGGCGCAGCGTGGCCAGCCCTTCGCTGAGGCGCTGCTCCTGCGTCTCATGCTGTTTGCGCAGGGCCATCAGCTCGTGGGTGACGCTGATGGCGGCCAGCACGGCCAGGCGCTCGAAGCTGGGCGCGCGTGCGTTGGCGCGCAATTCGCGCATCTTGCGGTCGAGGAATGTCGCCGCTTCCAGCAGCCCTTCGCGCTCCTCCGGCGAACAGGCGATCAGGAATTCCCGATCGATCAGCCGCAGCGCGACCGGATCACTGACAGATGTGTTCATCAACCGTTGCTCTCGAGGGATTTCAGCCGCTGGATCATCGCCTCGACGCGGCTGCGGGCCAGTTCGTTGCGTGCCATCAGGCCCGCGCGCTCGCCGGTGAGCTGCTCCTGGCTATGGCGCAGGCTGCGGTTTTCCTCGGTCAGGCGCCGCACGGTTTCCAGCAGGCGATCGAGCTGCTGGGCCAGGGCGGCAATCTCCTGTTGAACGGCATCAGGCGTATTCATGCGCGAAACTATAGCAGTACGCCGTGCGAAATCAGCGGCCCGCGGGCGCGAATGAAGCGGCCGCGGCGCCCTGCACTAAACTGGCCGGCAATCTTTCGAGGAGTACGCCATGGCAGACACCGAACTGGTCAGTCATGACCAACTGGACGCAGTGATCATGCGCCTGCAACTGGGCACCGACGCCAGCGAATTGCACGGCTCGCTGTGCGGTTACCTGGCCGGTGGCGGTTCGCTGCGCGGCACCTCGGTGCTGGCTGCGCTGCACCTGGATGCCGAGGTGGAGACGCCCGAAGCGGCCGATGTGGCTTTGCTGCGGCAACTGGCGCGGCAAAGCGAAACCGAACTGGCCGATCCCGAGCTGGGCTTCGAGCCGCTGCTGCCGGAGGACGACCGCCCGCTGGTCGAGCGCGCCGAGGCGCTGGTGGAATGGTGTCGCGGATTCCTGGGCGGCTTCGGCCTGGTCGGTGCGCCGGCCCACGCCACGCTGTCGGACGAGGCGCAGGAAATCCTGCGTGATCTGGGCACGATTGCCGGGTCGGCGTTCGATTTCCAGAACGAGGAAGAAGACGAGGATGCGCTGATCGAAGTGCAGGAATTCGTGCGCGTGGGCGCCATGCTGCTGCACACCGAATGCACCGCCGGCAGCGATCCGGCCAGCGGCACGCTGCATTGAACCTGGCGCCCACGGGCATGGCCGCGAGCGGGCGCGACGCGTCGCTGGCGCTGAGCCCTGCCGAGTTCGCCGGCCGCCGCCGGCAGCTGATGGACATGGCCGGCGACGACGCGGTGCTGCTGCTGGCGGCCGCGCCCGAACGCATGCGCAACGCCGATGCCGCCTGGCCGTACCGGCAGGATTCCGATTTCCATTATCTGTGCGGCTGGCCCGAACCCGCTGCGGTGCTGGCCTTGTTGCCCGGTCGCCAGCATGGCGAAGCGGTGATGTTCTGCCGTGAACGCGATCCCGAACACGAGCGCTGGCACGGCGAATCGGTGGGCACCGAACGCGCCGTCGCCGATTACGGCATGGACGACGCGTTCCCGATCGAGGACATCGACGACATCCTGCCCGGCATGATGGAAGGGCGTGCCCGCGTGTATTGCCACTTCGGCCGCGAGCCGGAATTCGACGCCCAACTGCTGGGCTGGATGCGCCGCCTGCGTCAGCTGCGCGGTGGTGGCGTGGTGCCCAAGGAATTCGCCGCGCTGGGCCATCTGCTGCACGACCTGCGCCTGTACAAGTCGCGCGGCGAACTGAAATTGATGCGCACCGCCGCCGCCATCGCGGTCGAGGCGCACCGCGCGGCGTGGCAGGTGGCCCGCGGCGGCGCGCACGAATACGAGGTGGAGGCCGAGCTGCTGCGGACGATCCGCCACCACGGTGCGGTCGCCTCGTTCGCTCCCACCGTGGCCGCCGGCGTCAACGCCTGCGTGATGCACTACCGCGCCAACCGCGCGCCGTTGTGCAATGGCGATTTATTGCTGATCGATGCCGGCGCCGAAATGGACGGCTATGCGTCCGACATCAGCCGCACGTTTCCGCTGGATGGCCGCTACAGCACCGAGCAGCGCGCGCTGTACGACGTGGTGCTGGCGGCGCAGCACGCGGCCATCGCCACCGTGCGGCCAGGCCAGCCGTTCAATGCGGCGCACGCGGCGGCGGTGCAGGTGCTGACCGAAGGCTTGTGCCGGCTGGGCCTGCTGAAAGGCGACGCCGAGGCAGCGGTGGCCAGCGGCAGCTACCGGCGTTTTTTCCCGGCAAAAACCGGTCATTGGCTGGGGCTGGACGTGCACGACGTGGGCGACTACCGCGTGGGCGGCGACTCGCGCCTGCTGGAACCGGGCATGGTGCTGACGGTGGAGCCGGGCCTGTACGTGGCACCGGACGATCTCTCGGTGGCGGAGCGTTGGCGCGGCATCGGCATCCGCATCGAGGACGACGTGGCGGTGACGCGCGAGGGCCACGAAGTACTCAGTGCCGCGCTGCCGCGCGAGGCCGAGGAGATCGAGGCGCTGTTGGCCGCGCGCTGAGCATCAGCGGGCTTGGGGAATCTGTGTTTTCGGATGACCTTCCATTGCGGTCGGGCTTGGAAGCCCCTCTCCCGACGGGAGAGGGGTTGGGGAGAGGGTTCGGCCAGAGCGAGGCATTCCGCTGCGGCCGAACCCTCATCCGGCCCTGCGGGCCACCTTCTCCCAGAGGGAGAAGGGAGCAGATCACGAGCGTGGCGAATCGTCGCGATGGTGAGCCTTTCACATCGCCAAGCCTATAGTCCGCGGATTCGTCCTGCGGGAGATCGCCGTGCCGACCGCCGAATTCCTGTCGCGAATCCAGTTTGGTTTCGTGATGTCGTTCCACATCCTGTTTCCCGCATTCACCATCGGCCTGGCGAGCTGGCTGGTGTTTCTTGAGGCGCTCTGGCTGCGCCAGCGCAGCGCGATGTTGCGCGACCTGTATTTCTTCTGGATGAAGGTGTTCGCCGGCTCGTTTGGCCTGGGTGTGGTCTCCGGCATCGTGATGAGTTTCCAGTTCGGCACCAACTGGGCCGGGCTGTCGACGGTGGCCGGCAACGTGCTGGGGCCGCTGCTCAACTACGAGGTGATGACCGCGTTCTTCCTCGAGGCCACCTTCCTCGGGGTGATGCTGTTCGGCTGGAACCGGGTCAGTCATCGCACCCATTTCATCGCCACCTGCATGGTGGCGCTGGGCACGCTGATCTCCAGCTTCTGGATCCTTTCGGCGAACAGCTGGATGCAGACGCCGCAGGGTTACACGATGGTCGACGGGGTGATCCAGGCCACCGACTGGTGGGCGGCGATCTTCAATCCGTCCTTCCCGACCCGGCTGGTGCACATGGTGCTGGCCTGCTTCCTGAGTACCGGCCTGGTGGTCGGCGGCGTGTCGGCGTGGTACCTGCTGCGCGGGGTGTGGCAGGACAAGGCGCAGCTGATGCTGCGCTGTGCGCTCGCCTTCGTGGCCATCGTGATACCGCTGCAGATCCTGGTTGGCGACATGTCGGGGCTGGTGGTGCGCGAGTACCAGCCGGCCAAGCTGGCGGCGATAGAGGCGCGCTGGACCACCGAGAAAAGCGTGCCGCTGACCTTGTTTGCATGGCCGGACGAAAAGGCCGAGCGCAACGATTACGCCGTCGACGTGCCGCACCTGGGCAGCCTGATCCTCACCCACAGCTGGGATGGCGAAGTGCAGGGGCTGAAGGACTTCGCGCCAGAAGATCGGCCACCGGTGGCGGCGCCCTTTTTCAGCTTCCGCATCATGGTGGGCCTCGGCCTGCTGATGCTGGCGCTGGCGGTGGTCGGCCTGCTGCTGTGGTGGCGGCGACGGTTGTTTGACAGCCGCTGGTACCTGCGTTGCTGGATGGCGATGATGCCGGCCGGTTTCATCGCCCTGCTTACCGGCTGGTATACCGCGGAGATCGGGCGCCAGCCCTGGGTGGTTTACGGCGTGCTGCGCACGGTCGATGCGGCCAGCCCGGTGCATGCGTCCAGCGTGCTGAGCTCGCTGATCGTCTACTTCGTGACCTACATGATTCTTTTCGGCTTCGGCAGCTGGTACCTGTTCAAGGTATTGCGTACCGGCCCGGAGACCGCGCCGCCGCGGTTCGGCTTCGAGGCCACCGCGTCGCGGCCGCTGGCCGTGGTCGACGATCGCAGGGAGGATTGAGCATGGATCTTGCCACGACATTGCCGGTGGTCTGGTTCCTCATCATCGGTTTCGCGATCATGATGTACGTGCTGCTGGACGGCTTCGTGCTCGGCATCGGCATCCTCACGCCGTTCGCCGACGACGAGGCGCAGCAGGAGCTGATGATGAACACTGCCGCGCCGATCTGGGACGGCAACGAGACCTGGCTGGTGATGGGCGGCGCCGGCTTGATGGCCGCGTTTCCGCGCGCCTATGCGGTGATCCTGTCCAGCCTGTACCTGCCGGTGCTGGCGATGCTGATTGCGCTGATCTTCCGCGGCGTGGCGTTCGAGTTTCGCTTTCGCGCGCATCGTTCGCGGCGCATCTGGGGCGTGGGGTTCCACCTGGGCTCGGTCGTCGCCGCGTTCGCGCAGGGCCTGATGCTGGGCGCGATCGTCGAGGGCATGCCGCTGGAAGGCGGCAAGTACCTGCACGGCGCGTTCGCCTGGTTCAGCCCGTTCTCGGTGCTCACCGGCATGGCGCTGGTGTTCGGCTACGGCCTGCTCGGCGCGACCTGGCTGGTGCTGAAGACGGAAGGTCGCCCGCAACGCATCGCGCGCGACCTGACCCGGCCGCTGATGCTGGCGGTGATCGCGTTCATGGTCATGGTCAGCGCGTGGCTGCCGTTCCTGGATTCACGGCTGATGGACCGCTGGTTCGCCTGGCCCAACTTCCTGTACCTGTCGCCGCTGCCGATCCTCACCGTGGTGGTGGCCGCATGGCTGTGGCGTGCCGTGCTGGCCAATCGCGAGGTGGCGCCGTTCGTGCTGGCGCTGGGCTTCTTCGCGCTGGGTTTCCTGGGCCTGGTGGTCGGCATGTGGCCCAACATCGTGCCGCCGACCATGAGCATCTGGAACGCCGCATCGCCGCCGTCCAGCCAGGGTTTTGTGCTGGTCGGTGCGGCGATCATGATCCCGGTGGTGCTGTTCTACACCGCGTACTCGTACCGCGTGTTTCGCGGCAAGGTAAGGGCGGAGGAGGGGTATCACTGACTGGAGCCGGGATTTGGGATTCGGGATTCGGGATTCGTAAGAGCGCCGTCCGTCGGCGGCTTTTGCGAATCCCGAATCCCGAATGCGGAATCTCTAATCCCGAACCCACGCATCGCGGGTGAGGTTTTCCGGGGCGTCGTCGGTGCAGGCGACATCATCCTCGATGCGGATGCCGCCGTAGGGTTTGAAGGTTTCGACCTTGTTCCAATCGATATCCTTCGCCACCGGTTTGTCGCGCAGTTCGGCCAGAAGCATGTCGATGAAGTACAGGCCCGGTTCGATCGTCACCACCATGCCCGGTTCCAGTACGCGGGTCATGCGCAGGAAGGGATGGCCGTCTGGACGGCTGATCGTGCCGCCGCGTTCGCCCTGCTGGAAGCCGGCCACGTCGTGTACCTGCAGGCCGATCGAGTGGCCCAGGCCGTGCGGGAAAAACGCGCTGCTGACGCCGGACTCCACCGCGCTTTCCGCGCTCATGCGGATGATGCCGTGCTCGCGCAGCACGCCGGCCAGCACGTGATGGGCGTGGACGTGCAGGTCGGGGTAGCTCTGGCCGGCGCGCACCATCGACACGAAGCCCTGCTGGGCCACGTCGACGCTGTCGATCAGGGCCTGGAACTCCCCCGCGTCCGCCGCGGCGTAGGTGCGCGTGATGTCGCTGGCATAACCCGCGGCGCTGGCGCCGGCGTCGATCAGCAGCGAGCGGCTGGACGACGGCGGCGTGCGGTCGAACTTGCTGTAATGCAAAACGGCGCCGTGTTCGTTGAGGCCCACGATGCTGGCGTAGGGAAGCTCCGCGTCGATCTGGCGCGCGGCGTCGAGATACGCCATGTGGATGTCGAACTCGCTGGCGCCGGCGCGGAACGCCTCGGCGGCGGCGCGATGGGCGCGCGTGCCGATGCGGCTGGCTTCGCGCATCAGCGCCAGCTCATACGGCGTCTTGAAGCTGCGATGCCAGTGCAGGTAGTCGAGCACCGCCGCGGGGTTGTTCACCTCGACGCCATCCACCGCCGCCGGCGCGATCACCGCGCGGTTGCCGGCGGGCAGGGCGGCCAGCGCTTCGGCCGCATTGCGCACGATCACGATCTCGAAATGCTCGACCCAATAGCCCTGCGGCGCCTGCGGCACCACATGCCAGTAATCGCGCGGCTGCAGGAACACCAGCTTCGGTTTGCGGCCGGGCGAGTGGACGATCCAGCTGCCCGGCGCGTCGGTCAGCGGCAGCCAATGCTTGAAATGCGGATTGACGGCGAACGGGAAATCCTGGTCATCCAGGAATTTCTCGGTGGGCATGCCGGCGGCGATCAGCAGGTGGTCGAAACCGCCCGGCGCCAGCGCCTTGTCGGCGCGTTCGCGCAGCGTGGCCAGGTGTTGGGGATACAGGGTGGCGAGCTGATCGTGCATGGTTTGTCCCTTCGTCGAGGCGGCCGCTGCAGAGGCGGCGCGAAGGGTTTCATCACGGCGTCGCGCGGGTACGGCCGCGATAAGCGGTTTACCGATGATGCGACGGTGGCGGGTGGCCGGCCAGTGAAGAAGGTCAGGCTTGCGCCAGCCAGCGGTCCAGGTGGCCGGCGTCGGCATCGCTGATCGCCACGATGCGATAGCCGGCCCAGATCTGTCCCGGGCTGGCGGCGGGGGCCTGCCATTGTTCCTGGATGCCCACTTCGATCGGCTGCGACGGTTGCAGGCCGGGCTGCGCCGGCAGGGTCAGGCTGACCTGGTACAGCGCCTCGTTGCGTGGCGCCTTGGAGCTGATCAGCATCATGCCGCCCACCGACAGGTTGCCCAGATGGCCCAGCGGCTGGCCGCTGATCACGTCGGTCACCACGGCGGTGAAGTTGATCGGTTTGCGCTCGCTGCGGCGCTGGTTGGCGGGGTTGTCCGGTGAATTCATGGGCGACGGTATCCCTGCGCCACGGCGCTCGGGGTGGGGGATTGGCGCAAGGCGCCGGTCAGGCCGTGCCAGGCGCGATCGAGCAGGCTTTCGCGCGGCGTGGGCATTTCGCGCGCGTGGCCGCGTGCGATGTCATGAGCCAGTTGGGCCAGGGTCATTTCCTCGCCGCGCTGGCCGCGCCGGGTCACCATCAGGCAGCGGCCGGACATGGGCGAGTACCAGCTGAGCTTGCGCCGGACGATCTGGCCGGTGGCGGGGTCATCGAACTCGAACCAGCTGCCGAACGGCATCTGCCGCAGCCGCAGCTGGATTTCGCGCTCGCGCGCGTCGACGGGTGGCTGGACCTGTGCCGTTGGTTCGGCGTGATCGGACTGCTCGCCGAGGCGCTGGTGATGCTTCAGGCGCAGGGCGAGGTCGGTGGCGCTGGGCAGGTCCACCGCCGGGTCGACGCTGTCGATGCCCAGCAGGCGTTGGGCGACCTGCTCGGCCTCCTCCGCATGCATGCCGATCTGCTGCAGGCCGGTTTCCACATCCTGGCGCAGCTGTTGCCGGTCGGTGGTCGGCACCCGGCCCAGCAACTGGTCGGTGACCTGCAGCTGCGCCGTGAACGCCTCGCTGTCCTCGCCATGGCGAAGCAGGGTCAGCGCCAGCACGTCGGACCAGGCGCGATCCAGCAGCGCGCGCAGCAGGCCGCGCGGTGGCGACTGCGCGAAGCGTTCGGCCATCAGTTCGGTGGCGCGCTGGCGGGCCTGGTCGAGCCGCTCGCGACCTTGCGCAGCTTCCAGATGACGATGTTCGGCGGCCTGCGCCTTGCGGCTGAGTACTTCGACGTGGCGCTTGATGTCGGCCAGCAGGCTGGCATACAAGTCCGCGCTGGGCGGCTCCTGCCGGGCACGCGACACCAGTTGTTCCAGTTTGGCCGCCAGCGGCCGGTTGCTTTCTTCGTCGCCGCCGTCGAACCAGTCGTTGGCGGTGGTGGTGACGGTATCCAGCAACTGCCGCGCCGGGTGTTCGGGTCGTTCGAAGAAGTCGTGGTCGGTCATCGCCATGCGCAGCAGCGGCAGCTGCAGGCCACCGAGCAGCGCCTTGGCATTGCCGTTGCGCTGCAACTGCTCGCCCAGCTGCTCGAACAACATGGCCACCAGCTCCACCGTGTCGCCCTGTTCGCCGCTCAGTTCGGTGCGCGGCGCGTCGGCGGGCTTGCCGCTGTTGAGGTGGACCAGAAGCTCGTCGCGCAGCCGCTGCGCGCTGCGCAACTCGCGGCTGGCGTGGTCGGTGACGGCGACCAGGTGCGCCTGCAACGCGGCGAGCGCGGTTTGAAGTTCTTCCGGGCTGGCGGCGCGACCGACGGGCTGGCCGCCACCGGCGCCGTCGATGCCACGCTGTTGCGCCAGCAGGTCGCGCAGCGATTCGAGCACGGCGATCGGCTCGTGCGCCGCCGGGGTGTTTCGCGCGGCAGCCGCTGGCGTGGTGTCGGCGTCGGGCGTGGGCACGGCATGCGGCCGGCTGGCGACGTGGCGCGGCAGCTGCGTGCCGCGCAAGCGCGGCAGGATGCCGTCGTCCAGCAGCCGCGTGTTCACCGCAGCCAGCAGTGGCCCCAGCGTGCGCAGCACGGACTGGTCGAAACAATGCAGCAAGGTCTGCTGCTGCGGCAGCGACAGGGCGAGCGAACTGCTGACGTGGTGGAACGCGTGGATGAGCGCACGCGGGCCGTTCGGCAGCGCCTCGCCCTCCAGCGGCGAGGCGGCGACCAGCACGCCGAGACGGTAGCCAAGCTCATGCAGCACGGTGCCGTGGCGCGCCTCGGCGCGGGCCGACAATTGCTCCAGCGTCATGCTCAGCTCGTGTTCGACCGGGTCGAGCAATTCGAGCTGGCCCCAGGTGCCCAGGCGATTTGTCGGCGCCGGCGTGTGATGGCCGATGCGGTCGAACGACACCACCAGCCGGTTCGCGAAGCGCTGGCCCAGGGCCGCGCGATCCTGCTGCACCTGTTGGCGGGTGGCGAAGTATTCCTGTTGCTCGCTGGCCTGATGCGCTTTTTCGGCGCGCATGAAGATGTGCTGGTCGAACGCGGCAAGGCTTCGTTGCAGGGGCTGGTGCAGCTCGGCCACGCAGCGGGCGCAGATGTCTTCCAGCAAACGCTGGGCCCGGGCCGGCCAGCGGCCGCGACTGGTATCTGGCGCTGGGTCGGACACAAGTGAACCGCGTCGAAGCTGCTCCGCGTCCATGGCAGATCCCGTCGTTTTCCGGAACGACGAGTTTATGCCGGTTGTCGTCGGCGTGTCATGCTGTTTCAGCGGCTGTGGGGCGCGCGCGACGGGCACCGTGGTACCAGCCATCACGGTTGCTGCAGGGCGTCGGTCATGGCGCGCCAGGCGGACGGTAGCGTCGGCGGTTTCCGGGCGGCGCAGGGCCGTGCCTCGCCGGTGACCAGTTTTTGCGCCAGTTGCGGCAAGGTGATGTTTTCCCACGGCTGGCCGCGCCGGTTGAGCAGCAGGCAACGCGCGCCATGCGGGGCGTACCAGGCGAGCTTGCGTGCGCGGACGGGCGCGCTTTGCGTGGCGGCGAATTCGAACCAGTCGCCCGCGGGTTTCTGCCGCAATTGCTGCAGCGCCTCGCGCACGCGCGGGTCGGTTTCGCCATCGCCACGATCGCTTGCCGCGTCCGCCGCCGGCGCTTCACCGAGGCGATGTTTCAGCCGCATCGCCAGGCTGGTGGTGCTGGGGCCGCGCGAGGCCGGATCAGCGTCGCTGGCGAACAGCCACTGGGCCAGTTCCGCGCTTTCTTCCACCGGCATGCCGATCTGTTGCAGGCCGGTTTCCAACCCATGGCGCAGGGCGTGCTGGTTGCTGACGGGGCGCTTGCCGCAGAGCTGGTCGGTGATGATCAGCCGGCTGGAAAACGCCTCGCTCTGTTCACCGTGGCGCAACAGGGTGAGCGCCAGCACGTCGGTCCAGGCGCGGTCGATCAGCCCGCGCAGGCCACCGTCCGGGCGGGCCGGGTCCTTGCGCTCGGCCATCAGCTGCGCCGCGCGCTGGCGCGCCTGCTCCAGCCGGTCGTGCCCTTGCATGGCTTCCACATGACGCCGCTCGGCCAGCTGCGATTTGCGTTCCAGTTGCGCCAGATAGGCCTCGAGCTGGCCCTGCAACGCGGTGTAGAGCGCGGCGGCGGGTGGCTCCCAGATGGCGCGGTCCACCAACTGGTGCAGTGCGCCGATGACGCCGCGATCGGCCTCGCTGTCGCTGTCCTCGATCCAGTCGCGCGCCGCGTCGGCAAACGTGCCCAGCAGCGACTGGGCCGGGTGCCCCGCCTCGAAGAAACCCGGGTCGGCGAGCGCCAGGCGCAGCAGCGGCAGTTGCAGATCACCGAGCAGGGCGCGGGCCTTGCCGACCGGGCGCATGGCGCCGGCCAGCGACTGCAGCAGCCGCGCCACCAGCTCCAGGATGTCGTCCTGCTCGTCGCCAAGACGCACGTTGGCGGCATCGGCAATGCCGGCACCGGCCACGTTGAGGCAATCAAGCAGCGCACGCCGCAGTTGCGTCGCGCTGGCGGGTGCGCCGCCGACGTGGCCGGGGATCAGGCTGGGGCGCTGTTGCAGCGCGGTCAGCGCGGCGCGCCATTCCTCTTCCGTGGCCACCAGGCCGGCATCGTTGTGAGCCGGGCCGGCACGCCGGCGACGGATCAATGGCTCGCGCAGCAGATCCAGTGCGCTGGACGCGGTGGTTTTGCCCGGTGGCGCGGCCGGCGCCGGCGGCATCGCGGTTTCCAGCGACAAGGGCGGTTGCTTGCGCACCGGCGTGCGCGCCATGGGAAACGCGCGCAGGCGCGGCAGCAGGCCTTCGGCGAGCAGGTGGCGGTTGATGATTTCATACAGCCCGGCCAGCCCGGGCACCAGGGTGCTTTCCAGGCTTTGCAACAGCAGCACGTCGTGTTCGCTGGGCAGGTTGAGCGCGGCGCTGGCGTCGCGGAATGCGGCCGCCATGGCTTGCGGCCCCAGCGGCAGCCGTTCGCCCTCCAGCGGCGGCGCCGCCACCAATACGGCGAGGCGATAGCTCAGTTCCACCAGCAACGGGCCGTTGCGCGCCTCATTGCGCGCCACCAGCTGGTCGAGTGCGGCGGTCAGTTCGTGCTCGACCGCATCGAGCAGGCTCAGCGTGAGTCCCGGTTTCTTCGCGGTGGGCGGCGTGGCGGTGCCGATCTGCGCAAACGCACGGTCGATGCTGGCCACGAAGCGCTCTTCGAAAACCTGTCGCCCCTGCAGCAGGGTTTGCCGCGTGGCCAGGTAGCGCTGCTGGTCCACGTGGCTGCGTGTGCGATCGGATTTGTCGTGCAGGCGGCGGTCGAAATCGCCCAGGCACGCGCGCAGCGGCTCGTGCAGCCAGGTGGCGCACAGGCCGCGCACTTCATCCACCAGTCGTTGTGTGCGCGCCGGCCAGCCAGGCTTTTCAGGGGACGGCGCGTCTTCGGTGAGCTCGATCTTCAAAGTGATCCCGGACAACGCGATAGGCCGAGTCTAGGCCCGATGTGGTGATGTAACCATGAGCGTTTTGTCACTGCCACTCAAGCCAGGAAGCTGGCGATCACGTCGTTGAGAAAGCGCTGGCCCAACGCGGTGGTGCGCAACCGCTGCGTGTCGCGGTGCAGCCAGCCGCGCTGTTGCGCGTCCTGCAGTTGCGGTGCGATCACGCTCAGCGGCAGGCCGGTGCGCTCGCTGAAATCCTGCAGCGGCACGCCATCGATCAGCCGCAGCGCGTTCAACATGTACTCGAACGGCAGCTCGCCGGCCGTGACGATCTGGTCGCCGCCGATACGCGCGGGCGTACCCGCGGTATCCATGTAGGGGCGCGGATTGCGCGATTTCCAGCGCCGCCGCACCTGCCCGCTGGCCGCGTCGCTGAGCTTGCCGTGGGCGCCGGCGCCGATGCCCAGGTAGTCGCCGAAGCGCCAGTAATTGAGGTTGTGCGCGCAGCGGCGGCCGGGCTGGGCATAGGCGGAGATTTCGTACTGGCCGTAACCCGCGGCGGCCAGGCGCGCCTCGCAGGCCTCCTGCATGGCCCAGGCGTGGTCGTCATCGGGCAGCGGCGGGGGATTGGCGGCGAATACGGTGTTCGGCTCCAGCGTCAGCTGGTAGTGCGAAATATGCGTGGGCTGCAACGCCACGGCGCGATCCACGTCGGCCAGCGCGCCCTCCAGCATCTGCTGCGGCAGGGCGTACATCAGGTCGAGGTTGATGTTGGCGTAGCCGGCGTCCTGTGCCGATTTCACCGCGCGCTCGGCCTCCGCGGCCGAATGGATGCGGCCCAGCCGGCGCAGCTTGTCATCGTCGAAGCTCTGCACGCCGAACGAGATGCGGTTGACGCCGGCCTTCAGGTAGCCGTCGAAACGGCCGTGCTCGACCGTGCCGGGATTGGTCTCCAGCGTGATCTCGGCATCCGCCGCCAGCGGCAGCCGTTCGCGTACGCCGTCGAGCAGGCGTTCGATCAGTTCGGGCGAAAACAAGCTGGGTGTGCCGCCACCAAAGAAGATACTGACCACCGGCCGTCCGGCCAGCGCCGCGCCGAAATCCGCGCGGTCGGCGCCCAGATCGGCCAGCAGGTGATCGATGTACTCGGCGTACGGCGGCGGCGTGTTGCGCAGGCCGTGCGAGTTGAAGTCGCAGTACGGGCACTTCTTCACGCACCACGGCATGTGGATGTACAGCGACAGCGGCGGCGCCAGCAGGCTCATGTCAGCTCTTTCAACCGCGACTGCAGTTGGGCCATCGCCTGGCCGCGGTGGCTGAGGCGGTTTTTCAGTGCGGGGTCGAGTTCGGCAGCACTTTGGGTCTGGCCATCGGGCAGGAACAGCGGGTCGTAGCCGAAGCCGCCCGGGCCGCGTGCCGCTTCCAGCACGCGACCGTGCCAGCGACCCTCGACGATCAGCGGCGTGGGGTCGGCCGCGTGGCGCAGCAACACCAGCGCGCACATGAAGAAGGCGCGGCGTTGATCGGACGGCATGCCATCCAGCGTCTGCAGCAGTTTCGCGTTGTTGGCGGCGCTGTCGCCGTGGCCGCCGGCGTAGCGGGCCGAGTACAGGCCGGGCGCGCCGTTGAGTGCTTCCACGCACAGGCCCGAGTCGTCGGCCAGCGCGGGCAGGCCGCTGAGCTGTGCCGCGTGGCGCGCCTTGAGCAAGGCGTTCTCCACGAAGGTGAGGCCGGTTTCCTCGACATCGTCGATGCCCAGGCTGGCCTGGGTGACCACCTCGCAACCGCTGTCGGCGAACAGCGCGTTGAACTCGCGCAGTTTGCCGGGGTTGCTGCTGGCCAGAACGATGCGGTGCATGGGTGGGTTCCTGAGCTGGTTGATCCTCCCGTGCTCGGGGAGTAGACCATGGTGTTAGCGCGTCGCGGGGCGTTACCCTCTCCCCTTGCCCTCTCCCGCAAGCGGGAGAGGGGGAGTGACCGTCGCGCTTTGCGCGACCACGGTATTTGATTGAAGCGAGAGTTGTTGCGTCAGCGCGCGACCGCGTTATCGGATTGCAGCGCAGCGCGTTGCGCGGCGACCAGTTCGGCGATGCCTTTTTCGGCCAGCGCCAGCATCGCGTCCATTTCGTCGCGGCGGAAGGCATGGCCTTCGGCGGTGCCCTGGATTTCGATAAAACCGCCGCCGTCGTTCATCACCACGTTCATGTCGGTGTCGCAGTTGGAATCCTCGGCGTAGTCCAGGTCCAGCACCGGCGTGCCTTTGTAGATGCCGACGGAAACGGCGGCGATCGCGCCCACGATCGGGTTGCGTTTCAGGTTTTCGCGCTTCATCAGCACGGCGACCGCATCGACCAGCGCCACGTAGGCGCCGGTGATGGCGGCGGTGCGGGTGCCGCCGTCGGCCTGCAGCACATCGCAGTCCAGCGTGATCACGCGCTCGCCCAGGGCCTGCCGGTTGACGCAGGCGCGCAGGCTGCGGCCGATCAGGCGCTGGATTTCCATGGTGCGGCCGCCCTGGCCGCCGCGCGCGGCTTCGCGCTGCATGCGGGTGTTGGTGGCGCGCGGCAGCATGCCGTATTCGGCGGTGATCCAGCCCTCGCCCTTGCCGCGCAACCATGCCGGCGCGCGGTCCTCGATGCTGGCAGTGCACAGCACGCGGGTGTCGCCGAAGCTCACCAGCACCGAGCCTTCGGCGTGGCGGGTGTAGTGGCGTTCAATGGTGACCGTGCGCAGCTGGTCGCTGGCGCGGCCGCTGGGGCGGGTGAGGGCATTCATGGGGATTCCTTCGCGTCGCTTGGCCGGATTGGGCAAGGCGGGACCGGAGAGTTTACCATTGCGTCCTTTACCCACGCCCGGAAAAACCGAATGATCCGCAGCATGACGGCCTACGCCAGTGCCGAAACCACCGGCCCCGCGGGCACGCTCAGCTGTGAGCTGCGCACGGTCAACCACCGTTACCTGGAATTGAGCCCGCGCCTGCCGGACGACCTGCGCAGCTTTGAATCGCAACTGCGCGAGCGGGTGGCGGCGAAGCTGTCGCGCGGCAAGCTGGATCTCACCGTGCGCCGCACCGGCAGCGATGCACGCAGTGAATCGTTGCAGATCAACCATGTGCTGCTGACTCGCTTGTCCGAACTGAATCTGGACATGGCCGCGCTGTTCCCCGGTTTGCAGGTGCAGTTCACCGAGCTGCTGCGTTTCCCCGGCGTGATGCAGCAGGCCGAGGTGGACCCGGCCGCGCAGCAGGCGGCGCTGTTCGACGTGCTCGATCGCGCGCTGGATGCGCTCACCGCCACCCGCGAGCGCGAGGGCGCGAAGCTGGGCGAGATCCTTGGCGAAAAACTCGATGCCATCGAACGTGTGGTGGCCGATGTGCGCGGATGGATGCCGCAGATCCGCGCCGGCCTGCGCACCCGGCTGGAAACGCGGCTGGCCGACCTGAAGCAACCGGTCGAGCCGGGCCGGCTGGAGCAGGAGCTGGTGCTGCAGATCACCCGCACCGACGTGGACGAGGAGCTGGACCGCCTCAGTACGCATATCGTCGAGACGCGCCGCGTGCTGGGCTTGAAGGAGCCGGTGGGGCGCCGGCTGGATTTCCTGATGCAGGAGTTCAACCGCGAGGCGAACACGCTGGGCTCCAAGTCGGTCGATGCGCGCAGCACCAATGCGGCGGTGGAGCTGAAGGTGCTGATCGAGCAGATGCGCGAGCAGGTGCAGAACATTGAATGAGCAAGGCTTGCCGGTTTCTGCCGTGCCGACGCGGTTGATGGTTCGCCGCGAGCACCGGGCCCTCTCCCCAACCCTCTCCCCGCAGGGAAGAGGGTGCCAAGGAGCTTCGCATCTTTATGTCGATTGAAGCGGGCACCCTGTTTGTCGTTGCTGCGCCTTCGGGTGCGGGCAAGTCCAGCCTGGTCAATGCGCTGCTGGAGCGCGAGCCGACGATTTCGTTGTCGATATCGCACACCACGCGGCCGCCGCGCGTCGGCGAGTTGTACGGGCGGCACTACTATTTTGTCGACCGTGACGCGTTCGAGAAGCAGGTCGCAGAGGGCATTTTCCTTGAGCACGCCGAGGTGCACGGCAACCTTTACGGCACGTCGGGCACCACGGTGCAGGCGTTGCTGGCACAGGGGCGCGACGTGTTGCTGGAGATCGACTGGCAGGGCGCGCAGCAGATCCGTCGCAGCAAGCCCGATTGCGTCAGCGTGTTCATCCTGCCGCCGTCGCGGGCGGAACTTGAGCGGCGCCTGCGCGGTCGTGGTTCGGACAGCGCCGCGGTGATCGAGCGGCGGCTGCGCAATTCGCGCGAGGAAATCGGGCATGCGCACGAGTTCGATTTCATCCTGATCAACGACGTCTTCAGTGACGCGCTGGACGACCTGCAGGCCATCGTGCGCGCGGTGCGCCAGCGCAGTGCGCTGCAGTGGCGCCGCCATGAAACGCTGATCGCGGAGTTGGTTGCTCCGTAGAGGTTCGCCGCAACGAAGCGGGATCCAGCGCCGTCGTTGCATGGCGTTGTGGATGTGCTTCCATTACCTTGTTCTCTTTTCCGGCCGATGCATCCATGACCCAACCTGCTCGCCCGCCAGCTGACGACGGCACCCTGGTCAGGATCCGCGGGCTGACCACGGTGCTCAACGGCAAGTCCATCTTCGACGCGCTGGACATGGACATCCCGCGCGGCAAGGTCACCGCGATCATGGGCCCCAGCGGCACCGGCAAAACCACTCTGCTCAAGCACATCACCGGGCAGATGCACGCCGACGCCGGCAGCATCCATGTCGACGGCCGCAACGTGGCCGGCTTGTCGCGAGAAGAGCTGTACAAGCTGCGCGAGGGCGTGGGTTACCTGTTCCAGAATTCCGCCTTGCTGACCGACTTCGATGTGTTCGAGAACGTGGCGTTCCCGCTGCGCCAGCACACGAAATTGCCGGAGGTGCTGATCCGCAATCTGGTGCTGATGAAACTGCAGGCGGTGGGCCTGCGTGGCGCAGCGCGACTGATGCCGAACGAGCTGTCCGGCGGCATGGCGCGACGGGTGGCGCTGGCGCGGGCGATCGTGTTCGACCCGCAGCTGATCCTGTACGACGAGCCGTTCGTGGGCCTCGATCCGGTGGCGCTGAACCAGGTATTGAAATTGATCCGCACGTTGAACAAGACCCTCGGCATCACCAGCGTGCTGGTGTCGCACGAACTGGCCGCGGTGCAGCAGATCGCCGATCACGTGATGCTGCTGTCCAACGGCAAGGTGGTGGCGCAGGGTGATCCAAAGACCATCGCCGACGACGGCTCGCCGTGGACGCGGCAGTTCTTCGGCGGCGAGGCGGACGGACCGATCCCGTTCCGCTACCCGGCCGGCGACTACGCGACCGAGCTCGGTTTTGTCGGAGCACCGAAATGAGCGCGCGCGAGCCGCTACGCACCAACGTGGTAACCCAGTCGCTGGCGCAGATCGGTCTTTGCGGCCTATTCCTGCTGACCCTGCTGGCGGCGATCCCGCGCAGTTTCCGCTACCTGCGCGAGACCACGCGCCAGTTGTGGTTCGTCGGCGCGATGAGCCTGACCATCATCATGGTCTGCGGTCTGTTTGTCGGCATGGTGCTGATGCTGCAGCTGTATCACGTGCTGTCGATCTTCGGCGGCACCTCGGCCAGCGGCATGGTGGTGGCGCTTTCCGTTTACCGTGAACTCGGTCCGGTGGTCACCGCGCTGCTGTTTGCCGGTCGCGCCGGCACCGCGATCACCGCCGAGATCGGCCTGATGCGCGCCACCGACCAGATCTCCGCGATGGAGATGATGGCGGTGGACCCGATCGCCTACGTCGCCACGCCGCGCTTCCTGGCCGGGCTGATCGCGATGCCGCTGCTGTGCTGCGTGTTCTGCGCGATGGCGGTGTTTGGCGGTCACCTGGTCGGCGTGACCTGGCTGGGCATCGACAACGGCACGTTCTGGTCCAACATGACCGCGGTGGTCGACGTGCGCACCGACATCGTCAATGGCGTGCTGCTGAAGAGCCTGGCGTTCGGCGCGGTGGTGTCGCTGATCGCGGTGTTCCAGGGCTTCACCACGCCACCGACCAGCGAGGGCGTGGCGTATGCCACCACGCGCACCGTGGTCGCTTCGTCCATCGCGATTCTGGCGCTGGATTTCGTGCTTACCGCCTTCCTGATGTGACTGCCATGACTTATCGTTTTCCGAGGATTCTGCCGTGAGCCAACCGAGAAGTTCCTATGCCGTCGGCACCGGCCTGTTCATCGTGCTCGGCTTTGCGGCGCTGGCCTACCTGGCCACCCAAACCAGCTCGGTGGCCAATGTCCGCCAGGGCGACAGCTACACGCTGCAGGCGCAGTTCACCAACATCGGCCAGCTGAAGGAGCGCGCCCCGGTGAAGATCGCCGGCGTGCGGGTCGGCCAAGTGCAGTCGATCACCCTGAAACCCGACCACGACGTGGCCGATGTGACGCTTTCGATCGACAAGCACTACGACCACATCCCGCAGGATTCGGTGGCCACCATCTTCACCAGCGGCCTGCTCGGCGACCAGTACGTCGGCATTGAATACGGCAGCGCCAAACAGATCGTGGCCGACGGCGGCTCGCTGGCGCGAACCAAGTCCACCCAGCCGCTGGAAGAGATGCTGGGCAAGTTCTTCGGCGCCGGCGGCGTGGTCGACAACGTGGGCGGCAGCTATACGGTGAAGGCGAACTTCACCAACGTCGGCACGCTGTCCGCCGGCGCACCGGTGAAGATGGCCGGTGTGGTGATCGGCAGCGTGCAATCGGTGAACGCCGACCCGGTGCAGTTGAACGCCCGCGTGGTGCTGGCGATCGACAAGCGCTACAACGCGATTCCGGACGATTCGGCCGCCGCGGTATTCACCAGCGGTTTGATCGGCACACAGTATGTTGCGATCCAGCCCGGCGGCTCGCCCGACACGCTCAAGGATGGGGACGAGATGATCCTGACCCAGTCCGCGATGCAACTGGAGGATCTGATCGGGAAGTTCCTGGTGAACGGCTCCAGCGACAAGAAGCCAGCCAGCGAAAAGTGATCCCGTCTCCCCGCCTGCCGATCCGGCCGGCCCCCAACAAGGAAACCCCATGTTGCGCAAACTGGCTCTAGCCACTGCCATCACCTTCGGTGTCGTCGTCACCGCGCCGGCCTTTGCCCAGGACGCCCCGGCGGCGGCCGCCACCCAGCAGACCCCGGTGCAGGTCGTGCAGACGATCGCCGATCAGTTGGCCAGCGCCATCGAAGGCCACCGCGACGAGCTGAAGCAGAACCAGGAAAAACTCATCAGCGTCATCGATGAAGTCTTCCTGCCGCACTTCGACCTGGACTACGCATCGATCCTGGTGCTGGGCCGGCACGCGCGGGAGGCGACGCCGCAGCAGCGCGAGCGCTTCGCCAAGGCGTTCTACAACTCGATCACCCATCGCTACGCCGAAGGCCTGCTGAACTACACCCGCGGCCGGGTCAAGGTGCTGCCGTTCAACGGCTCGCTCAACGACAAGCGCACCGTGGTGCGCACGCAGGTGGTGCTGGACGACGGCAAGCTGGTGTCGATCGACTACGCCTTCCGCAAGGGCCGCAGTGGCGACTGGAAAGCGTACGACGTGATCATCGAAGGCATTTCCTATGTCACCAATTACCGCAACCAGGTCGATGCGGAAATCCGCAAGGTCGGCATCGAGCAGTTGATCAGCAACCTGGAAAGCCAGGGCGAGAAAGCGCTGGACACGATGGCCAAGGACAACAAGGACGCCTCGTGACCGAGCCCGCTGCGCCAGCGTTTCAAGTCGCCACGACGGAGCCGGGCACGCTGGGCGTGAGCGGCGTGCTGAGCTTCAGCACCGCCGCGGCGGCAATGCAGGCCATCAAGGCGGCTTTGGCCGCCGGCAGCTTCGACCGGCTCGATCTGGGTGAGGTGCAGCACAGCGACAGCGCGGGCCTGGCTTGCGTGCTGGCGGTTGCGGCCTTGCCCGGTAAAACGCTGCGCGTCGTGCGCATGCCGCCGGGCATGCAGGCGCTGGCAACGGTGTGCGAAGTGGATCAGTTGATCGCCTGATTGGCGATGCGCAAAGACTGAAACGACGAAGGGGCCGCAGGGCCCCTTCGTCGTTCTGCGGTGACGCACGCTACTGCTGCGTGGCCTGCTTCGGGTGTGCTTTTTCCCACTGATGCTGCTGGTCGAGCAATTCCTCGGGGTCGAAATTGTCGTCGTCCAGGCCCTGCATCTGCTGGATGACCGCGGCGGGCGGGCTGCCGTCGTAGATCCGGTACAAGCGCTGCTGGCGGTAGGCGTCGCGCATGAAAACGTAGGGGTCGTAGGCCGACTTCAGGAAATTTTCCGCGTCGATCGCCCGCGAGCGCAGCGTGATCAGGTAAATCGCCTGCGGCAGGTACTGCAGTCCGTTGTAATGGTGGTTGTCGGCGTACAGGCTCAGTGGATCGAAGAAATAGCTGTCCACCGGCATGCGCCACATGTCACGCACCGTCGACGGCCCCAGCAACGGCAGCACCAGGTAATCGCCATCGGGCAAGCCCCAGCGCGCCAGCGTCACGCCAAAATCGTTGTCTTCCAGCGGAATGCCGAACTTGCTGGCCGGGTCCAGGAAGCCGCCCATGCCCAGGGTCAGGTTGACCAGGAACCGGCCGGTGCTCTGCAGCGCCTGCTTCGGACGCGCCTGCAACAAGTCGTTGGCCACCGTGATCGGCATGCGGATATTGGTGAAGAAATCGCTGACCGAGCGGCGGACGGGCGGGTTGGTGATCTTGCGGTAGCCCGCGGCAACCGGGCGGATCACGGCCTGGTCCACCGCATCGTTGAACTGGTAGGCCTTGCGGTTGTACTTTTCCAGCGGATCGTCGGTACGTGGCTTGGCAATCGTGCAGCCGGTCAGCAACGCCACGGCAATCAGCGTCGCGAACCAGCGCAATCGAGGGGATTGAAGCAGGGAAGGCATGAGGGAGCCCGGGCTCACGGGGTAGGAGAGCGCATAAGTGTACTGCAGAGTCTTGTATTTTGCGCGGTTTTCCGGGCGGCGGTGCGTAGGGTCGCGCGCGGCGATAGCGCCCGACAGGATACATGGTGCGCGCATTGCCAGTCACGCCCGTGCTGCCCTACACTGCTCGGTCAGATAAGTCATTTTTTTCTCTAAGGATTTAGCAATGGCACGCATTACCGTGGAAGACTGCCTTGAGGTAGTCGACAACCGATTCGAGCTGGTGTTGATGGCGACCAAGCGCGCCCGTCAGCTGGAAAAGGGCGCCGAACCGGCGGTCAACCCCGGTCACGACAAGCCGACCGTGCTGGCGCTGCGCGAGATCGCCGACCGCCGCATCGACCAGGCCACGATCGACGAGATCGACAAGAGCGAGCGCGAGCGCGCCGAGCGCGAAGCGCTGGAGTGGGCCGCGGCCGAGGTGGACGACGACCTTTCCAAGGGCGGGGAAGACTGATGATCCTCGATGGCCATCACGCGAAGGCAGCCTGCCGGACCAGCATCGCTGGTTCGTTGAAGGCCGCGCGTGGCATGGCCACCGACATGGCCTCGCGCCCGTGCGAGGCTGGCGCCTGATCCGGCGCCACAGGCAATGACCGCGCTGGGCGATCGCGACAATGTGGATGTGTCCACGTTGCCGCCTTACGTACTGGCGCTGAAGGAGCGCATTGCCTACCTGCCAGAGGCGCAAGTCGAGCGTGTGCTGCAGGCGTTCCGCATCGGCGCCAAGGCGCACGAGGGCCAGTCACGCAAGAGCGGCGAGCCCTATATCACCCATCCGGTGGCGGTAGCCGGCATCCTGGCCGAGCTGGGGCTGGACACCGAAACCATCATCGCGGCGATCCTGCACGACACGCTGGAGGACACCGAGCTCAGCCGCGAAGCGCTGGCCGGTGAATTCGGCGAGGAAGTGGCCGAGCTGGTCGACGGCGTCACCAAGCTCGACAAGATGCGTTTCGGCAGCCGCCAGGAAGCCGATGCGGAAAGCTTCCGCAAGATGCTGCTGGCGATGGCGCGAGACCTGCGCGTGATCCTGATCAAGCTGGCCGACCGCCTGCACAACATGCGCACGCTGGGCGCCAAGGACTCCGCTTCGCGCCGCCGCATCGCGCGCGAAACGCTGGAGATCTACGCGCCCATTGCCCAACGGCTGGGCATGAACAAGTTCAAGGCCGAACTGCAGGACCTGGGTTTCCGCACGCTGTATCCCGACCGCTACCGGGTGATCCGCGAGCGCATCCGCGCCGCGCTGGGCAACCGCCGCGAAGCGATGGGCAAGATCGAATCGGCACTGGCCGCGCGGCTGGCTTCCGATCACCTCACCGTGCGCGTGGTGGGGCGGATCAAGTCGCCTTGGAGCATCTATTCGAAGATGCGCAACGAGCACAAGAGCTTCGCGCAGCTGATGGACGTCTACGGCTTCCGCGTCATCACCGACAGCGTGATGAGCTGTTACATGGCGCTGGGCGTGGTGCACGCGCTGTACAAGCCGGTCGACCGGCGCTTCAAGGATTTCATCGCGATCCCCAAGGCCAACGGCTACCAGTCGCTGCACACCGTGCTGTTGGGACCGTTCGGTGCGCCGATCGAAGTGCAGTTGCGCACCGCCGAGATGGACTCGTTCGCCGAAAGCGGCGTGGCCGCGCACTGGGCCTACAAGACCGAAAGCAGCCCCGCCAACAGTGCGCAGGCGCGGGCGCGCGAGTGGCTTTCGTCGCTGGCCGACAGCCAGATGAACACCACCTCGTCGTCGGAGTTCATCGAGAACGTCAAGATCGACCTGTTCCCCGACGAGGTGTATCTGTTCACGCCGCGCGGCGACATCCTGTCGCTGCCGCGCAACGCCACCGCGCTGGATTTCGCCTACGCCGTACATACCGATGTGGGCGATCACGCCGTGGCCGCGCGGGTGGACAAGAAACTGCTGCCGCTGCGCGCGCGGCTGGAGTCCGGCCAGCTGGTGGAAATCATCACCGCGCCATCGGCCTTGCCCAATCCGGCCTGGCTGGAGTCGGTGGTGACCGGCAAGGCGCGCACCGCGATCCGCCAGTACCTGAAGCACCTGCAGCACGAGGACGCGGTGGATTTCGGCCACCGCATGCTCGACCGTGCGCTCGATGCGCGCGGCAGCAGCCTGGACGACATCACCGCCACCGTGCTCGACCGCTTCCTGGAAACGTCCAAGCTGAAGCGCTTGGAGGAGTTGCTGTCGGATATCGCGCTGGGCAACCGCATGCCCGACGTGGTGGCCGGCCAGCTGCTGAAGTTGCGCGGCAAGCGCAAGGGCGAGGCACTGCCCACGGTGCTGCACGCGCACGAGAACATCCGCATCACCGGCGCCGAACGTGGCGTGCTGAGCTTCGCCAATTGCTGCCACCCGCTGCCTGGCGATGACATCATCGGTTACCTCTCCTCCGGCAAGGGCATCGTGGTGCATCGCGAGGAATGCCCGAACGTGGTCGAGTTGCGCAAGTCGCCCGAGCGTTGCGTGGCGATCGAGTGGGACCGCGACGTGCAGGGGGATTACCGCGCCGAACTTCGCATCGAGGTGATCAACCGCACCGGCGTGCTGGCCACCATCGCGGCAGCCATCGCTGCGGCCGATTCCAATATCGAAAACGTGGAATACGTCGAGCGCGATGCCGCCGCCGCCACCCTGGTGTTCGCGATCGAAGTGAGAAGCCGCAAGCATCTGGCCGACGTGATCCGTCGCGTGCGTCGCACCGGCGTGGTCAGCGGCGTTTACCGGTATCCCCTGTAGCAGCGCACCTTGTGCGCGAAAACCCGCGGGCGATCACGTCCGGCCTTTTCGCGCACAGGGTGCGCTCCTACAATCAAGCGTTTCCCCCTTCGAGGTTTCTCATGCCCAACGTCATCGCCACCACCGACGCGCCCGCCGCCATCGGCCCGTATTCGCAGGCCGTGCGTGCCGGCAGCACCGTGTATTTTTCCGGCCAGATTCCGCTCGATCCGGCTACCGGCGCGCTGGTCGAGGGCGACATTACCGCGCAGACGCGACGCGTGTTCGACAACCTGGTCGCGGTGGCGAAGGCCGCTGGCGGTTCCCTGTCGCAGATCGTGCGGGTGGGCATCTACGTCACCGACCTGGCGAATTTCGCTGCCGTCAACGCGGTGATGGCCGAGTATTTCCAGCAGCCGTATCCGGCACGTTCCACCATCGAGGTTTCGGCGCTGCCCAAGGCGGCGCAGGTGGAAGTCGACGCGGTGATGGTGCTGGGCTGATCGCCGGCCAGGGCCTGCGCTGACGCGTGGCACCGGCAGGCCGCCCACGCGCGATGTGCCGCCTCGGCTAGGCTTGCCAGATGGCTCCCCGTCAACGTACCGCCCCCGCCGAACCTGGTCTTGCGCCGGTATCGACCGTGCCCGGTGTTGGCCCCGCGCTGGTGAAAGTGCTGGCGCGGTTGGGGCTGGAGCGGGTGCAGGATCTCTGGTTCCACCTGCCACTGCGCTATGAAGACAAGACCCGCGTCACCGCGATGGCCGACCTGCGTGCCGGCGAGCGGGCGCAGGTCGAAGGGGTGGTGGAGGCGGTCGAGCGTGGCTTCCGCTATCGCCCGCAGCTGAAGGTGGCGATCGGCGACGACAGCGGACACACGCTGTTGCTGCGGTTTTTCCATTTCAATCGTGCCCAGGCCGAGCAAATGGTGCCGGGCACGCGGCTGCTTTGCTATGGCGAGATACGTCACGGCGCCCACGCGCTGGAAATGGTGCATCCGCAATATCGCCGGCTGGACGGCAACGACGCGGTTGCCGTCGACGACGTACTCAGTCCGATCTATCCCACCACCGAAGGGCTCGGTCAGAAGCGCCTGGCGGGCGTGATCGGCAAGGCGCTGGCGCTGCTGCCGCCGGCATCGCAACTGGAACTGATCCCGCCCGCACTGTGCGCCGAGCATGGCCTCACTTCGCTGCGTGAAGCGCTGCTCTACGTGCATCGACCGCCGCCGGATGCGCCGCTGGCGCAGCTCATGTTGGGTCGGCATCCGGCGCAGCAGCGGTTGGCGTTCGAGGAATTGCTGACTCAGCATCTGAGCCTGCGTCGCATGCGCGAAGCGGTGCGCCTGCGGCATGCGCCGGCGCTGGTCGTGGACCGCTCGCTGCAGCGCCGCTTTCTGGCCACGCTGGCGTTCAAGCTGACACGGGCGCAGCAACGCGTCAGTGCCGAGGTGGCGCAGGATCTAGCGCAGACCAGGCCGATGCTGCGACTGGTCCAGGGTGACGTCGGCAGCGGCAAGACGGTGGTGGCGGCGCTGGCGGCGCTGGCCGCGGTGGCGTCGGGTCACCAGGTGGCCTTGATGGCGCCGACCGAACTGCTGGCCGAACAGCATCTGCGCAATTTCCGGCAATGGCTGCAGCCGCTGGGCATCGAGGTGGAATGGCTGGCCGGCAAGGTTGCCGGCAAGGCGCGGCGGCAAGCATTGGAACGCGTGGCGCAGGGCGCCCCGGTACTGGTCGGTACGCACGCGCTGATGCAGGAGGGCGTGAGTTTTGCGCGGCTCGGTCTGGTCATCGTCGACGAGCAGCACCGCTTCGGCGTACAGCAGCGGCTGGCGTTGCGCGACAAGGGCATGACCGACGCGGGCGATCCCGGGACCGAGCAGGTGCCGCACCAGCTCGTGCTCACCGCCACGCCGATACCGCGCACTTTGGCGATGAGCGCCTACGCCGATCTCGACGTATCGTCGATCGACGAACTGCCGCCCGGACGCACGCCGGTGCAAACCATCGCCATCTCCAACGCGAGACGTTTCGACGTGATCGAGCGGGTCCAGGCCGCCTGCGCCGAAGGTCGGCAGGTGTACTGGGTTTGCACCCTGATCGAGGAATCCGAACAACTGCGCGCGCAGGCGGCGGAAGTAGCGCACGCGGAGCTCTCCGCGGCTATCGGTGAAACCCGCGTTGGCCTGATCCACGGCCGCATGAAGCCGGCGGAAAAACAGCAGGTGATGGACGCGTTCAAGACCGGCCGGCTCGCCGTGCTGGTCGCCACCACCGTGATCGAAGTGGGTGTGGACGTGCCCAACGCCAGCGTCATGGTGATCGAGAACAGCGAGCGCCTGGGCCTGGCGCAACTGCACCAGTTGCGCGGACGCGTGGGTCGCGGCGCCGTCGCCTCCAACTGCGTGCTGCTTTATCAACCGCCGCTGGGGCAACTGGCGCGCGAGCGCCTGCAGGTGATGCGCGACAGCAACGACGGCTTCCGCATCGCCGAGAAGGATCTGGAATTGCGCGGCCCCGGTGAAGTGCTGGGCACCCGCCAAACCGGCCAGCTCAGTTTTCGCATTGCCGACCTGGCGCGCGATGCCCACCTGCTGCCTGCCGTGCAGCAGGTCGGCCAGAACATGCTGACCGACCATCCCCGCCAGGCCAGCCAGCTGATCGAACGCTGGATCGGCGGCGCGGCGCGGTATGCGCATGCGTGAGCGGGGAACGGGCGGTGGAGAAGTGGATGCCATGGCGAAAAGCGTCCCCCCATCCGCCTTCGGCAC
>NZ_AJXU01000029.1 GCF_000264315.1 Rhodanobacter fulvus Jip2 | reverse complement strand
CCCCGCAGGCGGGGGAAGGAAAGCGGTACGACGCTCTGCCCCACCTTCCAGCTACGCCACGACTTGCTCCTTCCCCCGCTTGCGGGGGAAGGTGCCGAAGGCGGATGGGGGCGCTCTTGATCCACCCCAAATCACCACCCACTACACTGTGAAATCCCCTCATGAAGCCACCCATGACCCGACCGCAACTGCTGATCGATACCGACCCTGGCGTGGACGATGCGCTGGCGATCCTGATGGCGCACGCCGATGCCGACATCGCCGGGCTCAGCATCGCCGCCGGCAATGTCGGCCTGGCGCATACCGTACGCAATGCGTGCACTCTGGTCGATCTGCTGGGCAGCGCCACGCCGGTGTTTGCCGGCTGCGCCACGCCGCTGGTGCGCGCGCCGGCGGAGGATGCCGCCTTCGTGCACGGCGAGGATGGTTTCGGCGACATCGGTTTTCCCGCACCGAAGGCCGTCGTGGCCGATGAGCCCGCCGCGCAGGCCCTGCTTCGGCTTACCCGCGAGCGGCCCGGCGAACTGACCCTGGTGGCGCTGGCGCCGCTGACCAACCTGGCGCTGGCCTTGCGACTCGATCCCACGCTGCCGCAACGTGTGGCGCGGCTGGTGGTGATGGGCGGCGCGGTCACCGGCCACGGCAATACCGGCAACATCCCGGCCGAGTTCAATATCGGTTTCGATCCGGAGGCGGCGCATGTGGTGTTCGAGGCGTTTCCGTCGTTCGACCTGGTCGACTGGGAGGCGACCTTGCGCCACGCCTTTGACGAAGAGACATTCGACGCATGGTTGCGGGCGGGCGATCACCGCGCCGATTTCTACGGCCGTATCGCAGGTACCGCGCGAGCGTTCAATCGCAAGCACGATCGACGCGGCATCATCGTCGCCGATGCACTGGCGATGGCGGTGGCGATCGATCCCACGATCGTCATTCGCAGCGAAAAGCGCACCGTCGCGGTGGAACTCGATGGCCGGCTCACCCGCGGCGCCACCGTGGTGGACTGGACCGGACGACTAGGCGGGCTGGCCAATGCCCGGATCGTGCTGGAAGTGGATCAGGTCCGTTTTTCCGCCATGGTTCGACGTGCGCTGGGCCTTGCTGCCTGACGATTGCGGCGTGCCCGACGGCGCCTCAAGTTTTGGGTTTCCTGGCCGATAAGCCAATCCAGTAACATCAAGAACGGCGCCAACAGGCCGCGATGCCGCAGCGTCACGACGGTAGTATCAGACTATGATGTTGAGGGGCACGTCACAGAAGTGAGTGCTGATATCTGGACCGCACGCGATTGAATAACGACAGGGTGGCAGGGCACGTCACCACGGATGGATAGAGCGGTTGAGAAGGTGTACGTGTGGAAGAATCGGCGCGCAAGACAGGGGGCACGTGGGATTTGCCATCAGGGCGGTGGACGCGAGCCGCGCCAGGTGCCTCATATCATCTCGTGAATGGCCCTGATGGTGGGCCTGTCCCACCGCAGCTTGGGGTGGCTGAATCCTCGCGCCTCGCTGGTGCCCGTCATCTCGATGGTTTGGATTACCCTCCCGAATTCGCATTTGATCCGGACAACGGCCAAGCGTTGGCGGCGTTCACGCCGTCGCATGCCGCACCGTGGGTGCCTCCGTTTGGTGGAGATGACGATCGCACCGTTCGCGGTCTGCAGTGCACCACCGTGGCCCTCGCTCTGGCAGATCGAGGCGAACGTGATGAAACCTCCGATCCGGATTCCGGCTTGCTGTCGCCGTCAGCCGGGCAATATGAATTTCTTGTCCTGCCCTCGGCGAGCGGTTCGATGGAGCTCATCGCGCTTGATCCCGGGCAAAGTATGCTCAAGTGGTGGCAGCCAACGAGCGGCCAGTGGGCGTTACTCGAACAGCTCAACGCCGGGTTACTTGCCGGATCCACTTTGCCGCCCACTGCCTGGCGCTGTGAAAAAGCGCATGACGGGGACACCACGTCGCGGCTATTCCTTCCCACCAGTCACGGCCTTGCATGTGTGCAACTGGACCTGCTCCGGCTTGGTTACCGCGTCGGTTACGCGGGCGGCGGCGCCTGCTGCGGTGCTCCGATCCGTTGGCGCAACGGGATCTGGGCGGTTCTGCGTAGCCCGTCCGGGCAGTTGCACCTGCAAGAGGCCGACCCTTCGAGTGGTAGCGCTGGGCAGGTGGTCGCCGTTGACGGCACGGTTGGCGAGGAATCCTTCGCGGCACCAACATGCGTAGCCCGCCAGATCATCTGGCCCGGTGTGCATGGCAAGCTTGTGCTCGAAGTTGCTGCCGATGGCTCACTCTCTGCCGAGTATCGGCTCTGGCCAGCGGGGATCGAGCCAAGGTTTGATTTCGGCTCGCCCTATCTTTCGCGTGATGGCCAGCTCTGGCAGACGTGCTGGAGCGAGGGGGATGGGTCCTACGCTTACCTGCGGCTTGATGGCCGCGAAGTCGAGCCTCGCCTCGCCTCGGCACCGCGGGCGTGTACCGGCCAGATCAATTACCGGCTTTCGATGCGCATGAAACTTGCGCCATGGGATGACCCCGAGCACGGAAGCGATGCAAATTCGCGGTTTCTGTTTGTGCCTCTGCTCGAGTCGGTTGTCGACGCTGCCGCGATCGGCCTGCGCATGGAAACCACTGATGGCCTCGAAACCGTGCTTCTTTCCCAGGAACGCCAGCGTGCCGTTCTGGAAATCCAGAGCGACCGGGTCGCTGAGCAACGGCTGTTCGTAATGAACGTACCCAAACCCTGGACTGGCCGCGTATTCGTGCATGACCACAAACTCTGGTTCTGGCATCCGGAACTCAAGCAGATCGTCGGTTGGGAGCTTGTCGCGTGACAAGGCATTTTCTGGTTGCCCTGGTGTTCGCACTGGTTCTTGGCATCGCCCCCTTCATTGCTCGTGCGGAACCGATGCAGCAGGCTTTTCTGGTGCAAAATTCGGGTTGGATGGAGCCGTTCTACGCGGATCCAGGTTCGCAGTTCAAGCCATTGGTCAGCGCAGTGGTGGCCACCGTAAGCCGCCCCGGCGACCGCCTGACAGTCGCTGCCTTCAACCAGGGAGGGCAAGGCAATGTGTCGCCGAAATTGCTCTACAACGGCGGCGATCCTGCGCAGGTTGCCCGTGTTCTCGGCCCGCTCCAGCCCGCGCGGAAGGCTTCCGGAGCGCTAGCCGATACCGATTTTCGCGAGGCGATCCTGGCCACCATCACGGGTCCATTCCAGGCCAAGCCCGGCATCCTGTGGATTTTCACCAACAACCGCAACAGCCCGGGCAATGACCCGGACACCGCCAAGCGCAACCTCGAGTTCTATCAGCTCGTTCACCTGGATCCTTCCATCACGCGTAGCTTGGCGTTTCCGTTGCGGATGCGGGTCAGGGGGGCGCACTACAGTGCGAGCGGCATGATGGTTTACGCGCTTGCCTATGGCGAGCCGGCCGCTGCGCGGTTGGAGCAAATGGTGAACGACGGCACGCTGCGCCGCGTGTTCACTACAGCACCCGCGCGATTGAAACCGCTGGATCGCGATGCCGTGCGCATCGTGCCGCGCGGAGTGAGCAATTCGGCAAACGTGACGGCTATGCTCGCCACCGACGGGCGCACGCTGGTGTTCGACATCGGCGCCTCGGACGAGGTGACCCGGATCGGGCTTACGGCCGCGCTCGAGAACCTCTTCTATCCCTACCAGATCACCAGTGCCGACGTCGGCGCGAGGCTCATCGCCGGCGACAACAAATTTGCTGTGACAGTTCTTCCTCAGGCCATTACCAGCCTGGCGCCGGGCGCGGAAGCCGAAGTCACATTGGATTTGCCAGTACCGCAGGAACACATTCCCTCGCCGTGGTCATTCGCCGCGATCAAGGCAATGGGCAAGGAGGTTCTCGTCCCCGCACGAGTAGAGATCACGCTCGATCACCAGCAATTGCGTATTGCCGATGCATTTCGAAGCAACCTCGCACGGCTTTTCCCCGGTGACCCGCTGGCGGATGTGTTCGTGCCACCGCAAGCGATCGAGGCATCCACTGCCGAGGTGCCCGTCTTGTTCCGCGTGCGGTACCCGCTCTTGCCGGTCGTCTTGCTGATGAGCGCGATCCTTTTGCTCATCGTTGCAATTGCATGCCTCACCTGGTTGGCCGGGCGTACGGCGCGGTTCGAGATCATGATCGATGGCTACTCGCGCAAGGTGGGGCTGAAAGCCTTTGCGACGTTGAATTTGAATGATCCGGATGGCGTCTATGCGGGACGTATCAAGCGCGGTCTGGGTGCGCCGCGGGTGATCGACACCGTCCCGGGCCACGCGGTGTCTGTGCGCAAGCCTTGAATGATGGTTTTCCCTCAACTTCACATTTCTTCCGTTTCAGATCGGAGTACGCGATGAGTGACCAGAAGCAGGAAAAGAATGATGGCGGCTTTGTTCTGCCTCCACCCGGTAGCAACCAAGCGCCAAATGCCACGGCGGCGCCAGCGGCTGGCGCGGCCACGACCCAGCAAGCGGCTATCTCGTTGCCGCCAAATCTCGGTATTTCATCGACGTCACCGCGCGATATGCTGGTTGGCGGGGTGATCCTGCTTGCGCTCTTGATCGGCTTCTTTTTTGCCCGTGCCGGCTACGCGAACATGCTGGTGCGCAAGCGCGTCGCGCCGGCGAAGGCCAACGCGGCCGGCTGGTGGTTGTTCGTGTTTCTCGGCAGTCTCGCGACGGCCGTGGTGCTGGCCGCGATCAACCCGATCAAGTTTCTCGCTCCACTGACCATCGCGCCCCTGGGGGGCGTTGCCGTGGTGGCGCTCATTCTCATGGTCGTATCCAGCCGGCGCTGAGCGCCAACCCTTGTCCCATGGAGTTTTGTGATGGCTGATACGCAATCCGAGAACCTTTCCGCTCCCAGCGCAGCGAAGAAGAGCGAAAAAACGGTCAAGTTGCGGCCGACGTTATTTGTTGCCGTTGGCGGCACCGGCATGGAAGTGCTGCTGCGCGTGCGCCGACGCATTCTCAACACGCTCTGGCGCGATGGCGTCCGGGTGGAGAGCCTTGCCGATTTCCCCGTGGCACAGTTCATCCAGTTCGACCTCGACCAGGGTGCGTTGATCGAGTCGGGCAAGTCGCAGAAGGGCGACTTGCAGCACGACCTGTTGAAGTTCACCGATGATGAAAAACTCATCGAGAGCTTCGATATCGAAAAATACAGTCGTGACGACGATACACTCTCGCGCTATCCGCATATCCAGAGCTGGCTGCCGCTCAACCCGGCGAAGATCCGCGACCTCAAGATTGACCCTTCCAAGGGTGCCGGCCAGATTCGCGCCCTGTCGCGCCTGTACTTCTTCGACAAGTACCCGAAGATCCGCGACAAGGTTCGGCTCAAGATCAAGGCGCTCAAGGCCGGGTTGACGCGTGATGCCCAGTTGAAACAGCTCGGCCTCGAACTCGATCAGAGCAAGGTGCGAGTGGTGGTGGTGGGCTCGGTTGCCGGCGGTACCGGTTCGGGTTCGTTCCTCGACATGGGTTGGCTCGCGAGCTGGCTGGCGCGCGAAGAATTCGGCAGCGCCGACGTCGAACTCATGCTGTTTCTTCCCAGCGGTTTCGCGAAGGCCAACAAGGATCGCACTGAAGCGAACGGATATGCCGCGCTGATGGAACTGGAAACCGCGATGCTCGGCGATTCGCATTATGTCGAACGCTGGGACGCCTACGACCGCCCGGCACTGTCGAAAAAGCCCTACAGCGAGGTTTATCTCGTCGATTCGGGCAACCTCGCGCGGCAAAACACCAGCGAGATGAACGACGTCTACCACATGGTGGCTGACGCTCTGTTCGAGGATTTCGCTTCGGCTGACTTTGCCAACCGCAAGCGTTCGATCGCGGTCAACCAACAGCAACACAAGATCCTCCCGTTCAGCCCGCCGGTACCGGCAGGGCGTTTCGGCGACATGAAGCTCAACTTTTCCCGCTCGTTCTCCGCGTTCGGTCAGGCCGTGCTCGATACCCGGCTTGCATTCCGCCGCGATGAGCGCGCGCACACGTTGGCTGGCGCCATGCTCAAGGCGTTCTTCGGTGTCGCCGGAGGTAATGCAGATGCCAACCGCGCAACTGACAAGAAGCGCGACGAATTCATGGCGGCGCACTTGTATCTCAAGCCTGTACCTTTCAGCGATTTTCCGGAATTCTCCTCCCGTCAGGTGGAACTGAAGCGCTCGCGTGGCGAGTTCCTTGAGTACTTCGTGGTCGAGGATCTGCTGCAGGATCGCCAGGGTGCGCTCGTTGCCGGCGTGCAACAACGCGTCAGCACGCGGCTCGAGGAGATCAAATCCAGTTTCAATCGTGAGGAGTGGCCGGTCCAGATTCGCGAGCGCGTGCAGCAACTCGAGCGCGACGTGATGCGTGACCAGGATTCTGCTGCCGATACCACCGAGGATCGTATCGCCCGTCGCAGACGGGAGATCCTCGGCCAAGTCCGCAAGGTCGTTCGCGATCAGCTCTTCGCCTACCTCGACAATCGGGATTACGGCGGCCTCGGATACGTGCTTTCGCTGGTCGAGCAGATCAAGGACCGGTTGGAGAATCCCGAGACCGGCATCTGTGCCGTGCTCGACCAGAACGCCGCGCGTTACGAGGAGATCAAGGAAGCTGTGCGGACGCACGAGTACGAGCGTCTCATGCACAATCTCGAGGAGACGAACGGCGGCGTGCTTGGGGGTCTGTTCGGCGGCGGCGAGCGCCAGGCGCGATTGGTGATGGAGCAACTCACGACCGAGATCGCGAACGGCCTGAAGTTCCACCTGCGCGCAAAGGCGGCGCGCGAGGCGGCGCTGCTCATGCGCGAGCTGTCGCGCTGGCTCGGTGAAAGGAGCACGGTGGACGCCAACGGTCAGTCAGTCTGGAGCGGCCTGGTGGGAGAATTCCAAGCCGGCCGCGAGGCGGTGAAGACGATGCTGTTCAACCTCGACAGGCATGTGACGATCTTGCGGAACGATTTGCGTGGCGAACACGCGACTCTGATTCCGCTCGAAGCCACGGAAGCGCCCTTCACCATGCCCCCGGCCACCACGCTGCGCGAATGGGCCGATGAGGCATTCAAGGATCTGGGCGGCTCGAGCACGTTGTTCCCGATGCTTTCCGATCCCGACGAACAGCCGAAACTGTTGCGCAAGGTCGTGCGCATGGCCGAGCGCCAAATCGCCCTGACGGGAAGCGGGGAGGTCGACGACCAGGAGCCTTTGATCGAGGCACTCGAGCAGCGAACGCCGGTTGAGCGGGCGCGTCTGTTCTCCGAGCTGCTGCAGCGTGCCATGCCGTGGATTGATGCGAACCTCGCCCGCGAGTTCACGCCGGCCGCCGACCAGTACAAATGCTTCATTGGCGTGGGGCACGCGGATGATTTCCGGCGTCGTTTCGAGCCCGAGCTGGTAAGTGCCTTGCCGGCAGGGATCGGCATCACCGCGGCACAGATCGGTATCGTCGAGACCGGCGTGCCAGGGCGGGCGGTGTGCTACACCGAGCTTTCGGGCATCCCACTCACCGTGTTGCGAGGGCTCGAGGCATGGCGCACGAGTTACCGCAAGGAGAGTGAGCGCATTCCTGCGCACACCCATCTTGATGTCACGCTGTTCTCGCACCCGCTCGCGCCGAGCATGGACGAACTGAACCGACTGGCAGACGATTTCCGCCACTTCCTGCTCGCTGTCATGCTCGGTGTCCTGGAGCGCAGCAAGCAGCGCGCCACACCCTCAGGCCAGTACCAGTTCGCCGTGGCGCGGGGTGACGTGCGCCGTATCGGCAACGAGCGCGCGATCCGCCTGAACGGCCTCCCTGCGAACTACCGCGAGGCCATCGTCGAGCGCGTGAATCAGGCGTTGGACGAGCTCGATGCCGCACAATGCACCGCGCTGATGGCACTGGCGGGTTACTACGCATCGGCCGTGTACACCGCGCAGCTCATCGCGCTCGACACCGGTGCCGAAGATGTGCGCGTGGGTTTCGCAAGCGCGATCGCAACCGAAGCGCAACGCAAGCTCGAGGAACTTGCGTTGCGAAAGGGCGCCGTGCGGGCTGAGCTGGAACGTGCCACGGAGCGCCTGGTCGACGACGATGTCTTGCGTCAGTGGGCCGAACCGATCCCCGAGTCCGACAGCGACGCTTATGCATGGGAAGTCCGCGGCCCGATGGATCCGACGCATCCGCGGC
This sequence comes from Rhodanobacter fulvus Jip2, assembly GCF_000264315.1. Lineage (GTDB taxonomy): Bacteria > Pseudomonadota > Gammaproteobacteria > Xanthomonadales > Rhodanobacteraceae > Rhodanobacter > Rhodanobacter fulvus. Next base: position 103,648 of record NZ_AJXU01000029.1, on the reverse strand, counting down.
TCAAGTTCGCCATGCGCCGCGGTGCGGACACGTCGGCGTTGATCCAGCAGCTCTTGGGCCGGACAGCGACAGCAGCATCGCCGGCCACGCTGGCACCAGGTATTCCTGGCACGCCGCCGTTGCCCGGCATTCCCGGCATGCCGCCGCTGCTGACGGAACATCAGTACCACGTGGGAGTAAATGGTCAAACCTACGGTCCTTACCCTGCTTCGCAAGTGCAATCCATGCTGCAGGCGGGGCAGCTCAACCCGACTGTCACGAAGGTCTGGCGTGAGGGGTTCCCCGCCTGGCTGGTGCTTGCGCAGTGCACGGAACTTGTTCCGGCCGCTGTTGCTGTTCCACCGCCGCTGGATTGATCGATGGCAAGTAGCAAGGCCGACGACCCGGGCTGGCAGCCCCATGCGTGCGCGGAACCCGCTTGTGGCCGCCAGCTACAAGCGCCGGTGGCTTGTTGCCCGTTCTGCGGAATGGTGCAGACAACCGCCGCAGCTGGAGCGGATGCCATGCGCGAGCGCAAGGCGGATGCTGCTGCTTCCCATGTATCCGTAGCGGTTACACCGACCGTGGCGCCAGCGCCCGCAGAACTGCCTGAGCCTCCCCCGATCGTGCCTGTCGTCACGCCTCCGGAGGCGTCGCCGGTCATGCCGCCGGCACCATCCATGGAATCACCGATCGCCGCGGAACAGCACTTGTCTCCGCCCGTGGCAGTCGGTGCGCAGAGTCGCCGCCGTTGGTCGCCGATACTTGTCGGCCTGTTGGTATTGGCTGGCGCGTTCTTCTGGTTGCGTCCACATGGCCGCGACGAATCGCCAGTTGCTATCGCGCAGTGCCATGCACTCATGACGGAGGCTCGTCTTGCTCTTGCCGCCGGCGACGCGGTGGCGGCCGAGTCCGGCATTGACCGGGTGCGGAGCGTATGCGGCGTAGAGCAAAGCGGGGCGGTCGAAGTACTGGAAACCCAGTTGGGCCACCTGAAGGCACAAGTTGCCGCCTGCGTTGCGCTCGAGAAGAATCTGCTCAAGGCACTCAGCAGCGGCCATCCACGTGACGTGTCTGGCCGGGTAGTCAAGGCGCCGAGAGGCTGTGCGAGCCAGCCGGCCATTACCAGACTTGTCGAGCGCGGTGCCCGCCAGATAGAGCTGGCGACTACGGCAGTCAATGACGGGTTTGGCCGGCTAAATGCGGGCGACCTGGACGGTGCCGATGCGATGCTCGCCCGCGCCCTGCGCAGCGACGCACAAGTGAGCGGCGCAGAGGGGCTGCGCAGCAGCCTTGCCAAGGCTCGACTAGCACTGGCTGTCAGCCACTCCACTCCCGCAGTCACCTCGGTTGTCGTCACGCAGCCGCCGGTCACGCGGACGCCGCGAGCCCCTGTGCAAGCCCCCGTGCGAGTTGACAGCGTTTTTGATGATCTCGTTGGCGATGGACGCCGTGCATTGCAGCGCAAGAATTACGCCGAGGCCAAGAGTGCAGCCAAGAGCGCGTTGCGTCTTTCGCCAGGGAACCGGTCGGCGCAAGCCCTGTTGCGCGAGGCCGAGGACGGTGAACGCGAGGCCTTGCAGGGCATGAATATCCGTTGATTTCCATCACAGTCTTTTCCCAGAACCCAATCAGGATCCCGTCATGAAGTCTTCGTCTGTTTGCTCGCTCGCATTGACCCTCGCTGTGGCGACGGCGATGTCGGGCTGCGCCACCACCGGTGGAGCTGCTGGCTCGCATGGCGTGGTCAAGTGCAACCCCGGAATGAGTGCCGCTATCGGAGCCCTCGTGGGAGGCGCGCTCGGTGCCACGAAGAACAGCGCGATGGCAGTCAAGGGAGCGATGGCTGGAGCGGCTGTCGGCGCGCTGGCCTGCATGGCGGTCAATGCCCGCTCGCGACAGACTCATGACGCGGCCACGGTCGAAGCCGAGTACCGTCGCCAGCACGCCGATACATTGCCGGCCGTACCCACGGTCACCGCTTACGAAACCAGCATTGAACCGGGCACACGGGTGATGGCCGGGGAAAATGTCGAAATCCGTTCGAACCTCAAGATCGTCGACGGCACGCAACAACACGTTTCTTCCGTGCGCGAAGAGCTCGTGTTGCTCGACACCAACGGCAAGGAATTCCAGCGCGTGCGCAAGGACGTGCAATCGACGGCCGGTGGCGGTTACGAGAACAGTTTTGCGTTCGCCTTCCCGAAGGGCGTATCGCAAGGCATCTACAACGTGCGTACCGAACTGCTGGTCAACGGCCAAGTGGCTGCGCAAAGTGGTGAGCAGCTGCAACTCGTCGTCGATTACAACGGCTCGCCCTATCGCGTTGTCTCGCGCTGAAGCGCAATGCCAGCTCCAGTGTGCAAAGTGGTGTTTCCCAAATAGATGGCCATGGGCGAGGCCGGATCAATCCGGTTTCCAGAGCCGCTTACTTGCGTCCATATCGGATTTCCTATTACAATGCCGCTCTTTTCTTCCGCCGCTTTGAGCACGCCATGAAGCCCGATATCCATCCGAACTACACCCCGGTGGTGTTCCAGGATCTGTCGTCCGACTTTGCCTTCCTGACCAAGTCGACCATTTCCAGCAAGGAAACCATCAAGTGGGAGGACGGCAACGAGTATCCGCTCGTCAAAGTGGATATCTCCAGCCACTCGCACCCGTTCTACACCGGCAAGCAGAAGTCGCTGGACGTTGGCGGCCGCGTCGACAAGTTCCGTCGCCGCTACGCGGGCACCGTCAAAGAGTAATGCCGCCGGAGTTGCCGACATGGGCAACTCGTCAGGCCGGGCACGGGGCGAGCATCGACTCGCCCCGTGTTTTTTTGTGCGCGTCGTTCCCCCGTTCGCCTGCGGATGTGCGTGGATCGTTGTGCGATAATGGCGCTTTTCCTGACGCCCCCGCGTCTGCCGCATCGCATGCGTATCCCAGGCGATGCCCACCATTCCCCCGCTGAAAGGCGTCGCTTTGCGGCTCGCCCTCGCGATGAACGTTTGTGAAGGAGGTTTCCGTGTCCACTCCCAAGATCGTCAAACTGCTGGATGAATCGAATCAGCGCAGCAGCGAGTTGCCGTTGATCAATGGCACGCTGGGTCCCGCTTGCATCGACATCGGCACGCTGTACAAGGACACCGGGCACTTCACGTTCGATCCGGGCTTCGCCAGCACCGCCAGCACCAAGAGTGCGATCACCTACATCGACGGCGACCAGGGCGTGCTGCTGTATCGCGGCTACCCGATCGAACAGCTGGCGGCGAACTCCAGCTTCCTCGAGGTGGCCTACCTGCTGCTCAATGGCGAACTGCCCAACGCGGCCGATTTCGACAAGTTCGAGCACGACGTCTCGCATCACACGATGATGCACGAGTCGCTGAAGAATTTTTTCCAGGGCTTCCATCACGACGCCCATCCGATGGCGATGCTGGCCGCGTCGATAGCGTCGCTGTCGGCGTTCTACCACGACGATCTGAATGTCGATGACCCGGTCGACCGCAAGATGGCGGCGATCCGCCTGATCGCGAAAATGCCGACCATCGCGGCCGCCTGTTATCGCTACTCGATCGGCTGGCCGTTGCGCTATCCGCGCAACAACCTGGAGTACGTCGACCGCTTCCTGCACATGATGTTCGAGGTGCCCAGCGAGCCGCTGCAGATGAGCCCGGTCGCCGCCAAGGCGCTGGACCTGCTGTTCATCCTGCATGCCGACCACGAACAGAACGCCTCCACCTCGACTGTGCGCCTGGTCGGTTCCACCGGCGCCAATCCGTACGCGTCGATCGCCGCCGGCATCACCGCGCTGTGGGGTCCGGCGCATGGCGGCGCCAACGAGGCGGTACTCAAGCAGTTGGAGGAAATCGGCACGCCGGACAACGTCGAGTCGGCGATCCTGCGCGCCAAGGACAAGAACGACAGCTTCCGCCTGATGGGTTTCGGCCACCGCGTCTACAAGAACTTCGACCCGCGCGCCAAGATCATCCGCGAGATGTGCCACAAGGTGCTGGCCGAACTGGGCGTCAAGGATCCGCTGCTGGATGTGGCGCTGAAGCTGGAAGAAGCCGCGCTGAAGGACGACTACTTCGTCGAGCGCAAGCTGTACCCGAACGTGGATTTCTACTCCGGCCTGATCTACAAGGCGCTGGGTATCCCCACCGAGATGTTCACCGTGATGTTCGCCATCGCGCGCACCGCCGGCTGGATCGCGCACTGGATCGAGCAGCACGAAACCCCGGGATCGCGTATCGGTCGTCCGCGCCAGATCTACACCGGCGCCGACGTGCGCGATTACGTGAGCGTCGACAAGCGCTGAGTAACTGCGTCATCGCATGAGCAAACGCCCCGGCTTGCCGGGGCGTTTGTGTTTGGGCGGTGAGGAGGCGCGCTCCTACCGGCGCTGGCTGGCGTTGGTCAGCATGCGCTCCAACGGGTCGCCGTCGTCGTCCCCGGACAGCAAGGCTTCCACTGCCGCCAGCGAGGCGCGGCGCATCGGCTTTTCGTCGATGCGGTCCAGCGGCGCCTGGCGCAGCGCGTTGCGCGGCAATACGGTGAGGTCGAACGGCAAGCCGTCGGCGGCGAACAGCAACACCGGGTACTCGGCCTGGTCGATTCGGGTCACGCGCAACCGCCGGGTCTGGGTTTCGGCCGGGACGCCGTGGTCGTGCAGGAACAGGGCCACCGCGTCGGGATCGTCGCTGAACACGTGCAGGCAAACCGCCGAGTGCTCGTCGGCGCTGCCTTCCAGCACGGCGCCTACCAGCCGCGGTTCGAAAGCCGCCAGGAACCGCATCGCCTCGACCGCCGCCTCGCGCCGCTGTTGCAACGACTGCGGCTGACTGTCGGCCAGAAACAGCCGCTGGCGTTCGCGCAGCGCCTGCTCGATTTCCTGGTTGCGCGGCAGCGCCTGGGTTTCCAGGATGCCCAGTCGCTCGGCCGCCTTGGTCTTGGCGCGATGGAAATCCCGGATGCCGTGCTCGCTCATCAACCGCGCTGCTTCCTGGGCAACCAGCAGGCGGCTGCGCTGCAGGCGGTCATGCGCATGAATGCGGTGATGGTCGCCTCGGGTCATGCTCATCTCCGTTGCGTGGTGGACGGCTCCATCCGCTCGTTCGCGCTGCTCGTTCGTGCCGCGTGCGCCGGTGGTGCGCCGCCGCGCTCGCTGGCGAAACTACCGTACCACCGCCGCGTGTCGGGTTGAATCGTGGGCGAGGGTATGCGCCTCGATACGCGACCGCGGCGCGACATCGGCTTCGACCACCCGCCGTCAGAAGATGTCGTAGGCGCGTTGCTGCTCCTGTTCCTTCTGCTGCTGCGCTTGCGCGCGCAGGCGATCGACATCCTCCACCTTGAAGATCTCGCTGACGCCGTTGGGGTCGTCGGACGCGGTCGGTAGCCCGTTGTCGCGGTTGATCGTGATCGTCGTGATGCCCGGCGGCATCGGCAGCGCATTCGATGGCAGGCCCTTGAGCACGCTGCCCATGTAATCCATCCAGATGGGCAGCGCGGCCTTGGCGCCGAACTCGCCCCGGCCCAGCGAATCGTAGTTGTCGAAGCCCACCCATACGGCGGTGGAAACATCGCCGTTGAAGCCCACGAACCAGGCGTCGTGATGATCGTTGGTGGAACCGGTCTTGCCGGCCAGGTCGTCGCGTTCGAGTGCGCGCGCGGCGGAGCCGGTGCCGCGCAGGATCACGTCCTTCATCAACGAGGTGATCAGAAAATCGTTGCGCGGGTCCAGCACGCGCGGCGCCAGGATGGGCGGGTGGTTGCTGTCGCCGTGTGCGTCCGGCGGCAGGATGGCATCGCCTACCGCATCGATGCCGTCCTCGCTGGCGGCGGATGCCGAGGCGGCGTGGGCCACGTCGTTGGCCGGGGTTGCGGTCATGTTGGCCGGCGGCGGTCCGGCGACGCTGGTGTCCAGCAGCCGCTCCTGGCAATCGCGGCAGGCGCGCGCCGGGTTGGCCACGTAGATGGCCGTGCCGCTGCGGTCATCGATCTCGCTGATGAAGTACGGCGTCACCAGGTAGCCGCCGTTGGCGAATACCGCGTAGCCGCGCGCCATGCCCATCGGCGACACCGACGCGGTGCCCAACGCCATCGACAGGTTGGCGGGGATGGCGTCGAGCGCGAAGCCGAAGCGGGTCAGGTATTCGCGCGTGTAGCGCACGCCGATGGCCGCCAGCAGCCGGATCGAGACCAGGTTCTTCGATTGCACCAGCGCCTCGCGCAGCCGCATCGGGCCGGCGAACTTGCCGTCGTCGTTGTTGGGCGTCCACAGGCCGCCGGGGCGGGACGGATCGGGCAGGGCCAGCGGGGCGTCGTTGATGATTGATGCCGGCGTGAAGCCGTGGTCGAGCGCCGCCGAGTAGAGATACGGCTTGAAGCTGGAACCCGGCTGGCGCGCGGCCATCACCGCGCGGTTGAACTTGCTGCGCATGAAATTGAAGCCGCCGACCAGCGCCTGGATCGAGCCGTCCTCGGGGCTCACCGACGCCAGTGCGCCTTGCACTGCAGGAATCTGCGCCAGTTGCCATGCGCCGTTGTCATCGTGGGACAGCCGCACGATGTCGCCGCGCTTGATGACGCTGTCCACCGCTGTCGGCGTGGCGCCGACCCCGCTGTCGCTCAGATGTGGTCTGGCCCAGCTGACGGCGCCCAGCGACAACTCGACCTGTTCGCCATTGCGCAGGTAAACCGTGGCGCCGTGGGCGCTGCTGGCGGTCACCAGGCCCGGTTCCAGGGTGGAGATATCGGTGTAGCCCGACAGCGCCTGCTTGTAATCGGAGGGGCCTGCATTGGCGGGCAGGTCCTGATGGGCCTCCGCGCCACGCCAGCCGTGACGATGGTCGTAAGCCACCAGGCCGCGGCGCAGCGCGTCCACCGCCGCTTGCTGGCGATCGCTGCGCAGGGTGGTCTTCACCACGTAGCCTTCGGTCAGCGCGTCATTGCCCAGCCGGTCCAGCACCTGGCGCCGGACCATCTCGGCGAGGTACGGCGCATCCAGTTCGATCGGCTGCTCGTGCGGCGCGCCGTGGTTCGGCTCGGTGCGCGCCTGCTCGTATTGCGCCTCGGTGATGTAGCCGTGCCGCCGCATTTCGCTCAGCACCCAGTTGCGTCGCGCCAGCAGGCGCTTGGGGTTGTTGATCGGGTTGACCGCCGACGGCAACTGGAAGCTGGACGCGATCGCCGCCGATTCGGCCACCGTCAGCTGATCGAGCGTCTTGCCGTAATAGTACGAAGCGGCCGCGGCCACGCCGTACGAGCGGTGGCCGAGAAACATCTTGTTGAGGTACAGGTCGAGGATCTGGTCCTTGCTGAGCTCCTGCTCCATCCGCAGCGCGATGAAGATTTCGGTGATCTTGCGCGAATACAGCTTCTCGGGGCTGAGGAAGAAGTTGCGGGCGACCTGCTGGGTGATGGTCGATCCGCCCGAGCCCTTGTCGCCGCCCGTCTCGATCACGTGCCAGGCGGCGCGCACGATGCCGTGCCAGTCCACGCCGGGGTGATGGTAGAAATCGGCATCCTCGGCCGACAGCACGGCGTGCTTCAGCCGGTCGGGCACCTTGCCGATATCCACCGGTATGCGTCGCGTTTCACCGAAGCTGGCAATCAGTTTGCCGTCGGCGCTGAGCACGCGCAGCGGCACCTGCATGTGGTAGTCCTTGAGCACCTCGACGGAGGGCAACCGCGGCGCGATCAACCAGTACGTCACGCCGACGGCGAGGATGGCCAGCAGAAAACCGGAGAAAGCCAGGACCAGTGCCCAGCGCAACAGACGCTTCAAAATATGCATGGATGCAGTTAGCGAGACTTGAGTCAAAACATGCCAGAGTATAGATGTTGCAGTATTGAAGGCGTTCCGGCGCCGGGCAGGCCGGGGGATCCGCAGGATGGCACGGGGGCGCAAAGCAGAGCCGGGGTTGCCGGGGGATGGCTCAACTGTGGCGCCTATCACGAGAATTGCTTGAGAAAGTTCGCGTAGGCCGTTGCCATTACGTAAATTTTTCGATTTAATGCCGTGGCGTACCGACCGGGATTCCGGTCCGGGCGTCAGGGGCAGGGGGGAAACACCGTGGGTCTCTTTACACCCAAGAAGCCGGCATTGATTGGTGTCGACATCAGCTCGACGGCCGTCAAGCTGCTGCAGCTCAGTCAGGCAGGCGGGCGTTTCCGCGTGGAGCATTACGCGGTCGAGCCGTTGCCACCCAATGCGGTGGTCGAGAAGAACATCGTCGAGGTCGAGGCAGTCGGCGACGCCATCCGCCGCGCCATGGCCCGCTCCGGCAGCAAGGTGAAGCACGCGGCAGCGGCAGTAGCGGGGTCGGCGGTCATCACCCGCATCATCCCGATGGCGGCCGAACTGTCCGATGACGACCTGGAAGGGCAGATCCAGGTCGAGGCCAACCAGTACATCCCTTACCCGATCGAGGAAGTCAGCCTCGACTTCGAAGTCATCGGTCCGGTGCGCGACAACGCCGACATGAACAACATCCTGCTGGCCGCCTCGCGTACCGAGAACGTCGACATGCGGGTGGCGGCGCTGGATCTGGGCGGACTCACCGCCAATGTGATCGACGTCGAGGCGTTCGCGATGGAAAACGCGTTCGCCATGGTCGCCGACCAGATGAATGTGGGCCGCGAGGCACTGGTGGCCGTGGTCGATATCGGCGCCACCATGACCACGCTGTCGGTGCTGCGCAACCAGCGCACCATCTACTCGCGCGAACAGGTCTTCGGCGGCAAGCAGTTGACCGATGAAATCATGCGCCGCTACGGCCTCTCCTACGAGGAGGCCGGCCGCGCCAAGCGCAAGGGCGGTCTGCCCGAGTCGTACGCCAGCGAAGCACTGGACCCGTTCAAGGAATCGCTGGTGCAGCAGGTTGGCCGGCTCATGCAGTTCTTCTTTGCCGGCAGCGAGTACAGCAAGGTCGACCAGGTGATGCTGGCTGGCGGCTGCGCCTCCATCGAGGGGCTGGCGCCGATGCTGCAGGAGCAGCTGGGCGTGCCGTGCGTGGTTGCCAACCCGCTGGCCCGCATGTCGCTGGCGCCGCGGGTGCAGTCGCAATCGCAATCGCTGGCCCAGGACGCGCCTTCGCTGATGATCGCCGTCGGCCTCGCACTGAGGAGCTTCGACTGATGGCACACGTCAACCTACTTCCGTGGCGCGCCGAACGTCGCAAGCAGCGCGAGCGCGAGTTCTACATGCAGCTGGGCGCCGCCGCCGTGGCCGCCGTGCTGGTGGTGCTGTTGTGGATGTTCTGGATGGGCCAGCGCATCGACAACCAGAACGAGCGCAACGGTTATCTGCAGACGGAAATCAAGCAACTGGATGTACGGATCGCCAAGATCAAGGATCTGGAAAAAGTGCGTCAGCGCCTGCTGGCGCGCAAGGAGATCATCGAGCAGCTGCAGGCCGATCGCTCGCAGATGGTGCACCTGTTCGACGAACTGGTGAAAACCATCCCTGCCAGCGTGCGCCTGACCAGCCTCAAGCAGGGTGGCCAGTCGATGACGCTCAATGGCGCGGCCCAATCCAATGCCAGCGTCGCCGAGTACATGCGCAACATCGAAGCATCCCCCTGGATGGGGCACGCCGACCTCAGCAAGACCGAAAACAGCCACAACGCCACGCGCATGCCCTACAACTTCGGCCTGACCGTGGCCTTGAACAGGCCAAAGACCGACGAGGTTGCCGCCGGTGACAATGCGCCGGCCGACGCCGCCAGCGCCCCCGCGCCAGCCGGCAAGAAAGCGGCGACCGGAGGAACTCACTGATGAAGTTCTTCAACGACATCCGCAATCTCGACCGCAACAACGTTGGCGGCTGGCCATCCTCGGTAAAGATCTTCTTCACCGGCTTGCTGTTCGTGGCCATCGTGTTCATCGGTTGGTACGTATCCGTCAGCAACCAGCAGGACGAACTGGCCGCACTGGCCACCAAGGAAGTCCAGCTCAAGAAGGACTTCGCTTCCAAGCAGGCCAAGGCCGTCAATCTGGAGGCGCTGCAGCAGCAGCTCGACGAGATGCAGGACATGCTGCGGCAGCTGCTGCGCCAGTTGCCCAGCAAGACCGAGATGCCTGAACTGCTGGTCGACATTTCGCAAACCGCGCTGTCGACCGGCCTGCAGACCGAGTTGTTCCAGCCAGGCAATGAAACCAAGAAGGACTTCTACGCCGAGAAGCCCATCACCTTGCGCATGAGCGGTACCTACCACCAGTTCGGCGCCTTCATCAGCGGTGTGGCTTCGCTGCCACGGGTAGTCATCCTCACCCTGCACGATGTGTCGCTTACCCCGAAGAGCCCGTCCAAGGCGGGTGGTGCCTCCGATGGCCAGTTGGTGTTGCAGGGGACGGTAAAGACCTATCGTTATCTCGACGATGACGAAAGCGCCGAGGCCAAGTCGACGCACAAGAAGAAGGCCGGGGGGCGGAAATGACCAAGTTTGCTGCCATCAAGCCGGGCCGGGCCGCAGGGGTGTTGCTGATGCTGGCCGCTGCGCTGGTGTTGAGCGGATGCACCCGCGGCATGTCCGACCTGCGCGACTGGGTCGCCCAGGAAAAGGCGCGCAAGGGTCAGCCGATCCAGCCGTTGCCGGTGATCAAGACATTCGAGACGTTCAAGTACAACGACCAGGATCGGCGCGACCCCTTCAGTCCCAGCGCCACCGAAATGGAAAGCAACGGCGCCACCGCCAGCAGTGGTCCGCGGCCGGATGCCGACCGTGCGAAGGAGCCGCTGGAAGCGTTCGCCCTGGATAGCCTGAAGATGGTCGGCACGATCGGTACCGGGCCGGGCGCCATCGCACTGGTGAAGGATCCGAGTCGGGTGATCCATCAGGTGCACCGCAACGAGTACATGGGCCAGAACTACGGACGCGTGACCGCCATCAGCGAGGACCACATCGAACTGGTCGAGCTGATTTCGAATGGCAATGGTGGCTGGATGGAACGTCCTGCCAGCATCGCGCTCGGCGAGCAATAGGAATACAGGGGCTGATGCCAATGACCAACGAAATCCAATCCGTCCGGGGCCGTGTAATGCGCCATGCCACTCGCTACCTGCTGACCGGCCTTCTGCTAGCCGGCACGACCTGGGCCGGCACGGCCATGGCGGCCAGCAACACGTTGAAGGACATCAGCTACGACACCCTGCCGGGCGGTGCGGTTGAGCTTCACCTCAACTTTGCCAACGGCGCCGTGCCGCAGCCGAAGTTCTTCACCACCGATACGCCACCGCGCATCGCCGTGGATTTTGCCGATACCGACAACGCGGCGCAGCGGCATCTGGCCATCGGCAAGGGATCCACCTCGGGCGTCACCGCCGTGTCGGCCGGTGGCCGCACGCGGGTGGTGGTCGAGTTGATGCAGGCATCCACCTATCGGTCGAGCGTCAAGGGCAACAGCCTGCTGTTGACCATCAACAACGGTACCGCCGACCAGTCCATCACCACTGCGGCCACCATCGATCCGTCGAAGGCGTTGCCATCGTCGATGAACGGTCCGGCGGTCAGCAACATCGATTTCCGCCGCGGCCCCGACGGTGAGGGCAAGGTGCTGATCACCTTCAGCGGCAGCGGCGCCAACGCCGAAATGGTGCGCAAGGGTGACAAGGTGCTGGTCGACATCGACCACGCCACCTTGCCCTCCAACCTGGCCCAGCGGCTGGATACGCTGGACTTCGCCACGCCGGTGCAGTCCATCGTCACCCGGGGCGGCAAGGTGGGCGGTGTCCACATGGAGATCGCGGTCAAGGGTGAAGTGGAGACATCGTCCTACCAGAGTGGCAACCAGTTCGTCGTCCAGGTCGCTCCGCGCCGTGCCGAAACCAAACCCGATGCCTTGGGCAAGGCGGGCGCGCCGCCGGTGTACAACGGCAAGCGCGTCACCTTCAATTTCCAGGACATCCCGGTGCGTTCGGCGCTGCAGTTGATCGCCGACATCTCGGGCCTCAACCTGGTCGCATCCGACAGCGTGGGCGGCAGCGTCACGCTGCGGCTGGTCAACGTGCCCTGGGATCAGGCGTTGGACGTCATCCTGCGGGCCAAGAGCCTGGACAAGCGCCGTGATGGCAACGTGGTCTGGATCGCGCCGCAGCAGGAGCTGGCCAAATACGAGGACGACGTGGCCCAGGCGCGCCTGAAGGCGCAGGACAACGCCGAACTGGTCACCACCTACATCCCGATCAGCTACGGCAAGGCGGCCGACATCGCCAAGCTGCTCACCACCGGCAGCATGCAGGGTGGCGGCGGCAGCAGCGGCGGCGCCAGCAACTCGCGAGGTTTCCTCTCGCGCCGCGGCAGCGTGTCGTACGACGAACGCACCAATACCTTGCTGCTCAACGACACGCCCGAGAAGCTCGAGCAGTTGCACGTGCTGATCGCGAAGCTGGATCGTCCGGTACAGCAGGTGCTGATCGAATCGCGCATCGTGGTGGCCAACGACGACTTCACTCGCGAACTGGGTGCCAAGTGGGGCGTATCCGGCTCGCAGTCCAACAGCAACAACCTGATCACGCTGGGCGGCTCGGGTGCCCAGGCGCAGAAGTACGGCGTCGATATCAACAACCGCAACGTCAACTACAACAATGCCGTCAACGACTGGATAGCGAACGGTCGTAATGGCGCGCCTCCGCATATGGGCTCGGTCACGTTGCCGGCCGGTGGCATGAACGTGAACCTGCCTGCGGGCGGCGCCACCAGTGGCTTCGGTCTGGCCATCCTGGGTGCCAACTATGCGCTGGACCTGGAGTTGTCGGCCGCACAGACCGAAGGTCGCAGCGAAGTCATCTCCAGTCCCCGCGTAATTACCGCCAACCAGCAGGAAGCGGTGATCCGCCAGGGTCAGGAAGTAGGCTACGTGACCTTCCAGAACAGCGGTGGCGCCGGCGCCGGTTCGGGTAGCGGCACCGCGACGGTGCAGTTCAAGGATGCGGTGCTGGAGTTGAAGGTGACGCCCACGATCACCGCCGACAACCGCGTCTACCTGATGATCAACGTGAAGAAGGACGCCATCGCCGGTTACGTGCCGGTACCGGGCGGCGGCCAGATCCCGACCATCGACACCCGCGAGATCAACACCTCGGTGCTGGTGGACAACGGGCAGACCGTGGTGCTGGGTGGCATCTACGAGATCAACAAGGCCAACTCCACGTCCAAGGTTCCGGGCCTGGGTGATATTCCTGGTCTTGGCGTACTGTTCCGCAAGACGTCGCGCAACGAGAGCAAGGCCGAGCTGCTGATCTTCGTGACGCCGCGCATCCTCAGCGAGACCTTGCAGTAAAGCGGGCTTGCCCACGCATGGAAAAAGGCGGCTTCGGCCGCCTTTTTCTTGCCGGTTGTCCGTGTCGATTAAACTTCCGGCCATCCTCGTGGTCAGTTGCACGCCTGCGCCTGCAGGCGTTGCATTCCCCGCCGCGTACCGAACCCCACCGGCAAAGGCAACGCCGTTCGCGCCTCTTGAACGGCAACGCGGTTCAATCGTGCAGATACGAGGCCATCGGCCCTGCTCCCGCCTGCCGCAGGCATCCAAGCCAGCAAAAAACGGAATCGATGATGGATATGCCCGAAACGCCCGCACTGAACCCCTTGCAGCAATCTTTTGCGCAACTGCGCGAAGACCTGCAGCGCTGCATCATCGGTCAGCCGCATTTGATCGACTGCCTGTTGGTCACCTTGCTGGCGGATGGGCATCTGCTGGTGGAAGGTGCGCCGGGCCTGGCCAAGACCACCGCGGTGAAGGCGCTGGCGTCGCGGATCGAGGCGGACTTCCATCGGGTGCAGTTCACGCCCGACCTGCTGCCGGCCGACCTCACCGGCACCGACGTTTTCCGGCCGCAAACGGGCAGCTTCGAATTCGAACGCGGGCCGCTGTTCCACAACATCGTGCTCGCCGACGAGATCAACCGCGCGCCGGCCAAGGTGCAGTCGGCGCTGCTGGAAGCGATGGCCGAACAGCAGATCACGGTGGGCCGCGCCACCTGGCATCTGCCGGACTTGTTCATGGTGATGGCGACGCAGAATCCGATCGAGCAGGAAGGCACGTTTGCGCTGCCGGAAGCGCAGCTCGATCGCTTCCTGATGCACGTCACCATCGGCTATCCGGATGCCGCTGCCGAGCTGGCCATCCTCAAGCTGGCGCGCGAGCAGGCCGTCCGCCATGCGCATCCCGTCGCCACCACGCCCGCGTTGCTGAGCCAGGCCGACGTGTTCGCCGCGCGCGACGCGGCGATGGCCGTGCACATGAGTGCGGCGCTGGAGGAATACCTCACCCAGCTGGTGCTGGCCACGCGCGATGCCGGCCGCTATGGCGCCGAACTGAAACGCTGGATCGCCTGGGGCGCCAGCCCGCGCGCCACCATCGCGCTGGATCGCTGCGCCCGCGCCCGTGCCTGGCTGGCCGGACGCGACTACGCGTTGCCGGAGGACGTGCACGGCATCGCGCATGAAGTACTGCGCCACCGGGTACTGTTGAGCTACGAGGCCGAGGCCGAGGGCATCCGGCCCGACCAGGTGATCGCCCGCCTGCTGGATCTCGTGCCGCTGCCGTGAACGCCGTCGCCGCACACCGTCCCGATGGCGACGGCCGCAGCAGCGTGTCGCTGGCCGAGTTGATTGCGCTGCGGGCGCGGGTCGGGCGTGCACGCATGGCGCCCACGCCCAGCCACGCGGCACGCAGCGGACAGCAGTCCAGCCGTCTATACGGCCGTGGCATGGATTACGCCGAATCGCGTGTCTACCAGGCCGGCGACGACGTGCGGCGGCTGGACTGGCGGCTGACCGCGCGCAGCGGAAAACTGCATACCAAGCTGTTCCAGGAGGATCGCGAAGGCTGCTTGATGATCCTGCTGGATACCCATGCCAGCATGCGTTTCGGTACCCGCCGGCGCTTCAAGTCGGTGCAGGCGGCGCGGCTGGCCGCGTGTGCCGCGTGGGTTGCGGCTCGTGCGGGCGAACGGGTCGGGATCATGGCGTTCGGCCAGGTCGATGCACTGCTGCGGCCGAGATCTGGCGCGCGCGGCGCGCTGGCAGTCTGCGGCGCGCTGGCCGAATGGGACGTTCATGGTGAACAGCAGCCGGAGCGTGCCGAACCCTTGTCCGATGCACTGTTGCGAATCAGTCGGCTGCTGCACGGCGCGAACCGCGTGTTGCTGATCAGCGACGGCTTCAGCTGCGATGCCGACGCACGCCAGCGATGGCTGGCCTTGCGCCAGCACGTCGGCGCCAGCGCGCTGGTCGTGGCCGACGCCCTGGAGCAATCGCTGCCGCCGTCGGGCCGTTACCCGCTTGAGCACGCGGGTGAACGCTACGACGTGGTGTTGCATGGCGAACGCCAGCGCCGCGCCTTCCAGCAGACGCTGGGCGCCGGCAGTGCGCGGCTCGGGCAACTGGCCCAATCCACCAATACGCGCTGGCGGAACGTGGATACACAGACCGATCCGTTGACGGCCGTGTCCGCCGTGCTGGGTTCGGCGAAGGGGGCGAGATGATGGCCTTGATCGCCACGCCCGCGTCGGCGGCGTCAACGCAAGGTCCCGCGCTGCGCGATATCCACCTGCCGCCGGAGCCTTCCTGGTGGCCACCCGCGCCGGGATGGTGGGTGCTCGCCGCGTTGGCCCTCGTGGGCGTGTTGCTGGCGGTATGGGGCTGGCGTCGGCATCGGCAAACGGCGCGTCGACGTCAACGCATTCTGCGCGAACTGGAGCAGGTGGCGACGCGATACGGGCAGGATGGCAACGCCGCCGCACTGGCCGGCGGCATCCAGCAATTGCTGCGACGGGTAGCGCGTCTGCACGTACCGATGGCCGCACAACAACGCGGTGAGGCGTGGCGCCAGACGCTGGCGCGGATGCCGCTGGATGCCGGTGCATTGGACACGCTGGTGACGCTGGATCGGCACATCTATCAGCCGGGCCCGTTCGATCACACTGCAGCGCTGAATGCCGCCCGGGAATGGTTGCGGCTGGCGTTGCGCGACAAATATTGGAAGCGCCGCAAGCGCGCGGTGGCTGATCCTGTGCCGGAGTCGAGCCATGTTTGAGTTCGCCTGGCCGTGGATCGCCGTGCTACTGCCGTTGCCGTGGCTGCTGCATCGCGTCGTGCGCGCGGCGGCGCCGGTGCAGGCGCTGCATCTGCCGCAGCCGGGTGTGCAACTGTCGCGCGCCGCGGGTCAGGCGACACGCGGGGTGATGCCGTGGCTGCTGGCGCTGGCCTGGCTGTGCCTGCTGGCGGCGGCGGCGCGGCCGCAGTGGATCGGCCCGCCGCAGGCGCAGCAGCGCAGCGGGCGCGCGCTGATGATGGCGGTGGATCTGTCCGGCAGCATGCAGACCGATGACATGGAACTGGCCGGTCAGCGGGTCAGCCGCTTCGGCGCGGTGGAGGCGATCGCGGGTGATTTCATCAGCCGTCGCAGCGGCGACGAACTGGGCTTGATCCTGTTCGGCAGCCAGGCGTTTCTGGTGACGCCGCTGACCTACGATCTCGGTGCCGTGCGCGCGCAGTTGCAGGGTGCCGCGGTCGGCCTGGCCGGCACCGAGACCGCCATCGGCGACGCGATCGCGGTGGCGGTGAAGCGATTGGCCGCGCTGCCCGAACCGGCACGCGTGCTGGTACTGCTCACCGACGGCGTCAACAACGCCGGCAGCATCGAACCGCGCGACGCGGCGCGCGCCGCCAAGGCTGCCGGCGTGCGCATCTACACCATCGGCATCGGCGCCACGCGGATGCGCGTGCCCGGTTTCTTCGGCAGCCAGCTGGTGAATCCGTCGGCCGATCTGGATGCCGACATGCTCACCGCGATGGCGAAACAGACCGGCGGCCGCTTCTTTCGCGCTACCGACAGTGACGAACTGGCCGACGCGTACCGGGCGATCGATGCACTGGAACCGATGCCCCAGCACGGCCCCGCACTACGGCCACGCCACGAATGGTTCCGCTGGCCGCTGGGCGCGGCAGTGATCCTGCTGCTGCTGGCGCTGGCGTCGCGGCGAAGCGTGCGGCCGCTGGAGCCAGCCGCATGAACCAGATCGTGCAGCATTTCCATTTCCTGCAGCCGTGGTGGTTGGCCGCGTTGCTGTTGCTGCCGTTGTGGTGGTGGCTGGGCGCGCGGCGCGGTTCGGCGTCGCGCGAGCTGGCGCGGCTGGTCGACGCCGAACTGTTGCCACATCTGCTGCAGGGGCGCGCGGGTTCGTCGCGCCTGCCGTTATGGCTGTTTGCCGCGGGCTGGACACTGGCGGCGCTGGCCATGGCCGGCCCGAGCTGGAGCCAGGTGGAGCAACCGCTGTATGCCAAGCGTGCGGCGCAGGTGGTGGCGATCTCGCTGTCCCAGCGCATGCTGGCACACGACGTTGCGCCCAGCCGCATCGCGCGGGCGCGTTTCAAGGTGCACGACCTGCTGTCCAGCAACCGCGACGGGCTGAACGCGCTGATCGGCTACGCCGGCGAGGCTTTCGTGGTTGCCCCGCTGACCACCGACGTGCACAGCCTGGACGATCTGCTGGACGCGATGGCGCCCGACACCATGCCGGTCGACGGCAATGATGCGGCGCGCGCCATCGAACGCGGCGTGGCCCTGGTCCAGGGCGCGAAGGTGGCGAACGCCTCGCTGGTGCTGGTCACCGATCAGGCCGACGATGCTGCACAAACCGCGGCGCGCGCCGCGCGGGCGGCCGGCGTGCGGGTGTCGGTGCTGGGCGTGGGCACCACGCAGGGTGGCCCGGTGCCGCTGGCCGATGGTTTCCTGCACGACGCCCAGGGTCATCTGCTGCTGGCCAAACGCGACGACAGCGCGCTGGCCGCGCTGGCCGCCGCCGGCGGTGGCAGCTATGTACCGATGAGTGCCGACGGTGCCGATGTGCGGGCCTTGCAGGGGTTGTTGCGTACCGCGTCCGGCGCCGTGCCGACCAGCCAGAAGGGCGACCAGTGGCAGGATCAGGGCGCGTGGCTGTTGTTGCCGTTGCTGTTGATCGCGGCGCTGGCGTTCCGTCGCGGCTGGTTGTTGCTGCTGCCGTTGATCCTGCTGCCGTGCCTGCCCACCACGGCGCAAGCCGGCACCTGGCAGGACTGGTGGCAGCGACCGGATCAGCAGGCGGCGCAGGCGCTGCAGCAAGGCAAGCCGAAACAGGCGCAGCAACTGGCCCGCGATCCGCAGTGGCGCGGTGCCGCCGCGTACCGTTCCGGCGATTACGCCGCTGCCGCCAAGGCGCTGGAAAAAGCGCCGGGCAGCGATGCGGCGTACAACCTCGGCAACGCGCTGGCGCGCCAGGGTCAGTATCCGCAGGCCATCGCGGCCTACGACCGGGCATTGAAAATCGATTCGGCCAACGCCGATGCCGAGGCCAATCGCAAGGCGGTGGAAGACTGGCTGCGCCAACAGCAGAAGAAGCCGCCACCGGACGAATCACAGCCCCAGGCTGGCAAACAGGGTGACAAGAACTCGCCCTCCCAAAACCAGAATGGGCAGGGCCAGGACGGTCGGGACAAGAACAAGCAGGAGCACCCGGATTCCTCGCAAGGGTCGGATGGAAAGCCGTCGCCGAAGTCGTCGGAAAAGAGTTCGGCAGACCAAGACAAGTCGAAGCCGGAAGACGCCAAGTCAGCCGGAAAAGACAGCCAGGCTGCCAATTCGGATGCAGGCAAATCGGACCAGCAGGACAAGACGAAGGATGCGGGCAAGGATGCCGGCAACAACTCGCCGGACAAGCCCGCATCGCCGCCCTCAGCCGAACAGAAGGCGCGCGCGGAACAGGCGCAACAGGCGCTGAAACAGCAGATGGACGACGCGCTGGCCGGTTCGAAGAAAGACGATTCGCCGCCGACGCATCAGCTGGGCGCGGTCGGCGACGAGGATGCCAGCTCGAAGTTGCCGGCCGATCTGCGCCAGGCGTTGCAGCGGGTACCGGATGACCCGGGTGCCTTGCTGCGGCGGAAATTCGAACTGGAATATCAGCAGCGCCATGGCGGCGCATCGAACGAGGATGGCCAACCGTGAAATTCCGTCACCTGCTGGCCTTGCTGCCGTGGTTGCTGATGCCCGCGTTGAGCCACGCCGCCAGCGTGCAGGCCACGCTCAATCGAAACACCGTGCAACTGGGCGAAACCGTCACGCTCAACCTGCGCATCAACGATTACGACGGCAACCTGCCCACACCGGATCTCGGTGCGCTGAACCGGGATTTCAGCATCCTGGGTACGTCGCAAAATCGCAGCCTCAGCATCATCAATGGCCGCCGCACATCCGAGCTGACTCTGGGCGTGGCGCTGCGGCCGCGCCACACCGGCACGCTGGAGATCCCCGCGCTGACGCTGGCCGGCATGCAGACCTCACCGTTGCAATTGCAGGTGGACCCCGCCGATCCGAATGCGGCCGGTGGTGCGCAGGGTGACGTGTTCATGGAGGCGCAGGTCGAGCCGGGCCAGGCTTATGTGGGGCAGCAGTTGAGCTACGTGGTGCGGCTGTATTACGCGGTGGATCTCAGTGGCGGTTCGCTCGACAGCCCGCAGATCGACGGCGTGCAGGTCAGCCGCATGGGTGACGATCTGAAGTACAGCACCCAGCGTGGTGGCCGCTCCTACAGCGTGCTGGAGCGCCGCTTTGCCTTGACCCCGCAGCGTGCCGGCCACATCGAGATTCCGCCGCTGGGTTTCCAGGGCGAGATGGTCGACCCGCGCGACCCGAACAGCTTTTTCGGTGCCAGCACACCGGTAAGTGCGAGCGCGCCGGCCGCGTCGGTCGAGGTCAAGGCCGCGCCGGCGGACTGGGGCAAGAGCGCGTGGCTGCCGGCGCGCGAATTGACCCTGACCCTGAGCGGGTGGCCCGACAGCAGCGATCAGGTGCGAGTGGGGCAACCGCTCAACCTGCGCATGAAACTGCAGGCTACCGGCATTCCCTTCGAAGCCTTGCCTGCGCTCAGCCTGCCCCGGATCGACGGCGCCACGGTGTATCCGGACAAGCCGGTGACGGGCACCGACAACGACGGGCGCTGGCTGAAAGGACATCGCGAGCAGGCGTTCGCCGTGGTGCCCACTCGCGCCGGCCCCCTGACCTTGCCCGCCACCACGCTGAAATGGTGGAACGTGCAGACCCACTCGGAGGCGGTGGCGCGCATCCCCGCGCACAGCGTGACCGTGCTGCCGGCCGCGGGCGCGGCTGCGGTGCCGCCATCGGCAACCACGGCAGGTGCCGAAACGGCATCGCCGCCGGTGTCCACGACCGCCGCAGGTGCCGCGCCATGGTGGCGCTGGCTGGCGCTGGCCAGCATCGGCCTGTGGCTGCTGAGTGTGTCGGGCTGGCTGCTGTGGCGCTGGCGCCGTACACCGACGACAGCTTCGACGACCGCCGCTGCCCCGGATACGACGCGGCAGTTGCGGCTGGCGTTTCTCGCGGCGGCCCGTGGCAGTGACACCGCGGCGCAGGTGCACAGCCTGCTGGCATGGGCGCGTGCCGAGCGGCCCTTGTTGCGGAATCTTGGCGATCTATCCGCCGCGCTGGCCGACGATGTGCAGCGCCGTGCGATCGATCATCTGCAGCAACGCCACTACGCCGGTGCGGCGGCGGGCGCAGACGATCTGGCGGCCGTGTTCAAGCGCGGCTTCGCCTGGCAGTCGTCAGGCCCGACGTCCACCGATCAGGATCTGCCACCGCTGTATCCGTTCAATCTTCACTGAGCGCCCGCTGCAGGATGGCGGCCATCGCCGCGCTGAAGGCACACAACTGCACCTCGATGGCCGGATCGCCGGCCAGTTCCGCGCGCACGCTGGCCACGGCGATGCGGGCGGCGGCCTCGGCGGGATAGCCGTACACGCCGCAGCTGATCGCTGGAAACGCGATCGTGCGCAACCGATGCTCGCGCAGCAATTGCAGCGCGTGGTGATAGCAATCCGCGAGCAACGCCGGCTCGCCGTGTTGGCCGCCATGCCATACCGGCCCCACGGTATGGATCACGTGGCGCGCCGGCAGGTCGAAGCCCGGCGTGATACGCGCCTCGCCGGTGGGGCAGCGAACGCCGGGCGCCGTCTCCGGCAGGGCGCGGCAGGCGGCCAGTAATTGCGGCCCGGCGGCACGGTGGATGGCGCCGTCCACGCCGCCGCCACCGAGCAGATCCGGGTTGGCCGCGTTGACGATGGCGTCGACGCTCAGGCGGGTGATATCGGTGGTGATGACGTGGATGGGCATAAGGCTTGGTTTGGCGGATGGCCCCGACGTATGCTGCAAACGAAGTACGTGTCGGGTGAAGAAGGGTCAGCAAATCATGGCAAAAACAGAAGACGTCTCCTTCGGCTACCTGCTCAGCGACGTGACCTTGCTGTTCCGCAAGCATTTCGACCGGCGCGCGGTAGCGTTCGGGCTGACCCGGGCGCAGTGGCGTGCCACCAAGGTGTTGTATCACCGCGAGGGTTTGCGGCAGACCGAGCTGGCCGAATTCCTGGAGATGGAGCCGATCGCCGTGGGCCGCGTCATCGACCGTCTGCAGGCCGCCGGGTTCGTCGAACGCCGCCCCGATCCGAAGGATCGCCGCGCCTGGCGGCTGTACGTCACCGAGCAATCGCGCGAAGTCATCGGCGGCATGGAGCTGATCGCCCGCGGCCTGCGCAAGGATGCCACCCAGGGCATCGCGCACAGCGAGCTGGAGCAGGCGCTGGCGGTGATCGGCCGCATCAAGGACAACCTGCTGGCGCTGGAACAGGCCGACGACAGCAACTGACGCCGGTCGCGCCGACGGCCAGTGCCAACCGTCGTGGCCCGGCAGCGGCGGATCGACGACATAATGGGGATTCGTGCGAATACCCGGTCAACCGTTGCACGGGGGCCCGCGTTGTAGTGCTGTTGTTCGCTTTCCCCGCTGTGGCGACCGCTGTCGTCCCGCCATTCCCCCGCCGCGCCCCGCGGTGTGCCGATCGAGAATCCACCGCACATGTCCTGGAAAAAAGTCGCCCTCATTGCCGCTGTCTTGCTGGTGATCGCGTTGGCGCTGCATTTCGGGAAATCGGTCGGCAGCGCCGGGAAGACGGCGGAGCATGCCGCCGCGTCGGTACCGGTCGAGGTGGCCAGCGCGCGGCGCGGCGATATCGAGCTTTCGTTGCAACTGGTGGGTCGGGTGGAAGCGTGGTCCACGGTGACCGTGCGGGCGCGGGTGTCGGGTCAGCTGGAGTCGCTGTCGTTCACGCCGGGCACCCACGTGCGCAAGGGCAGCGTGCTGGCGCAGATCGATCCACGCTTGCTGCAGGCGCAGCTGGATCAGGCGCGCGGCAACGTGGCGCGCGACCGCGCGCAACTGCAGAAGGCGCAGGCCGACCAGCAGCGTTATGCCGACATGCTGGGCAAGGGCTTCGTCTCCCGCGCCGATTACGACCTGTACCAGGCCAACCTGGCCGTGGCCAAGGCTGCGCTGCAGAGCGACCAGGCGGCGCAGGAGCTGGCCCAGGCGCAGCTCGATTACGCGCGCATCGTGGCCCCGTTCGACGGCGTCACCGGCGCGCCGCTGGTGTATCCGGGCGCGCAGATCAGCGCCGACAGCACCGACATCGTGGTGCTCAACCAGGTCGAACCGGTGCGCGTGGCATTCAACATTCCCGAGGACACGCTGAGCGCCGTGCGCGATGCGCTGGCGCGCGGCGACGTGCCGGTGCAGGTGACGGTGTCCGGCGACCACGGTGCGCCGCTGGCCGGCACGCTGCAATTCGTCGACAACGCGGTGGACGCCAGCACCGGCACCATCGTGCTGAAGGCGCGTTTCGACAACGCCGACTACCGCCTCACGCCCGGCCAGTTCGTGCAGGTGAGCCTGCCCACCACGCGGCTGACCAACGTGGTCAGCGTGCCGGTCCACGCGTTGCAGAGTTCCACCAACGGCAGCTTCGTGTTCGTGCTGGGCGCCGACGGCAAAGTGCAGCAGCGTCCGGTCAGCGCCGGCCCCACCAGTGCCGGACGCACCGTGATCGACAAGGGCCTGCAAGGCGGCGAGAACGTGGTGACCGAGGGACAGATGCTGCTGGTCGACGGGGCGAGCGCGCATGTCGCCGCGCGCTGAGGTCGGTATGGCCGTCCATACGGCTGGCGCCGGATTGCCCGGGGCCGCGCGATGAACATCCCCCAGCTCTGCATCCGCCGCCCGGTGATGACCACGCTGCTGATGACGGCGCTACTGGTGTTCGGCCTGGTGGCGTATCCGCAGTTGCCGGTGAACGAACTGCCGAACGTGGATTTCCCCACCATCAGCATCAGCGCCAAGCTGCCGGGCGCCTCACCGGAAACGATGGCATCGGCGGTGGCCACGCCGCTGGAGGGCAAGCTCTCCACCATCGCCGGCATCAGCTCGATGAGCTCCACCAGCGCGCTGGGCTCCACCTCGATCACGCTGACCTTCGAGCTGGACCGCAACATCGATGCGGCGGCGCAGGACGTGCAGTCGGCCATCTCCTCCGCCCTGCGCCAGCTGCCGAAGGAAATGACCACGCCGCCCACGTTCCGCAAGGTCAATCCGGCCGACGCGGCGATCCTGTACCTGGCGATGAGCTCCTCGACGATGCCGCTGACCCAGGTCGACGAATACGCCGAGACCGAACTGGCGCAGCAGTTGTCGATGATCGATGGCGTGGCCCAGGTGAACGTGTACGGCTCGCAGAAATATGCCGTGCGCATCAGCGTGAATCCCGATCGCCTCGCTGCCGCGGGTATCGGCATCGATCAGGTGCAGAACGCGATCGCCGACGCCAACGTCAACCAGTCCACCGGCTCGCTGTATGGCTCGCGCCAGCAGTTGCCGATCCGCAGCGATGGCCAGCTGCAGCGCGCGGCGGCGTACAACGACGTGGTGGTGGCGTACCGCAACGGCGCGCCGGTGCATGTGCGCGATATCGGCGTGGCGCGCGACAGCGTGCAGGACGACCAGAAGGCCAGTTCGTACAACGGCACCCGCGCGATCGTGCTGGCGATCCAGCGCCAGCCCGGCGCCAACACCGTGGCCACGGTGGATCGCATAAAGGAGGTGCTGCCCAGCTTCCGCGCCGGCCTGCCGCCGTCGGTGAAACTGGCCACCCTGTACGACCGCTCTCAATCGATTCGCGCCTCGGTGGATGATGTGCAGTTCACCCTGCTGCTGGCCGGCGTGCTGGTGGTGTTCGTGATCTACCTGTTCCTGGGCAGCCTGTCAGCCACGCTGATTCCGGCGGTGGCGCTGCCGATCTCGGTGCTGGGCACGTTCGGCGTGATGTACGCGCTGGGTTACAGCCTCGACAACCTCTCGCTGCTGGCGCTGACCCTGGCGGTGGGTTTCGTGGTGGACGACGCGATCGTGATGCTGGAAAACATCGTGCGCCACATGGAAGCGGGTGTGCCGCCGTACGAGGCGGCGCTGCAGGGCGCCAGAGAAATCGGCTTCACCATCTTCTCGATGACGCTGTCGCTGATCGCCGTGTTCATCCCGGTGATGTTCATGGGCGGCATCGTGGGGCGGCTGTTCCACGAGTTCGCGGTGGTGATCAGCGTGGCGATCCTGATCTCCGGCATCGTGGCGATCACGCTGACGCCGATGCTGTGCAGCCGCTTCGTCAAAGGCCACGACCAGACGCGGAAAAACTGGCTGGTAGGCGGTTTCGACCGTGGCTTCAACGCCGTGCAGCGCGGCTATTCGGACAGCCTGCGCTGGTGCATGGATCGCCCGCGCATCGTGCTGGCCGCGTTCGGGCTGAGCCTGCTGGCCACCGCGTTGCTGTTCTACGTGGCGCCGAAGGATTTCATTCCCGCCGGCGACAACGGCCAGCTGCGCGTCAACACCGAGGGTCCGGAGGATATTTCCTTCGAGGGCATGGGCGCGCGCCAGCAGCAGTTGGTCGACATCGTGTCGAAGGACCCGAACATCGCCGGCTACATGTCCAGCATCGGCGCCGGTGGCTCGCGCAGCACGGTCAACAACGGCTCGATCCTGCTGATGCTGAAGCCGGCCAGCGAGCGCAAGCTCGATCCGGAGCAGATCATCCAGGAGCTGCGGCCGAAGCTGGCCGAGGTTCCCGGCATCCGCGCGTATATCCAGAACACGCCGGCGATCCGCATCGGCGGCCGCCAGTCCAAGTCGCAATACCAGTACACGCTGCAGTCGATCGACATGCCGGCGCTGTACGACTGGAGCGGCAAGGTCACGCGCGCGTTCGCGGCGCTGCCGGGGTTCGAGGACGTCACCAACGACCTCGATCTCAACAGCCCCTCGATCGTGGTGAATGTGGATCGCAGCAAGCTGGCGCCGCTGGGGCTCACCATGGCGCAGGTGCAGACCGCGCTGGGCATCGGCTTCGGCGAAAACCAGATCTCCACCATCTACGGTTCAGCCACGCAGTACTGGGTGATCCTGCAGGTGGATCGCAAGCTGCAGAATGATCCGGCGGTGCTGTCGCGGCTGTACGTCACCTCCCGCAGCGGCGCCCTGGTACCGCTGAATGCAGTGGCCAGTTTCAAGCGCGAGCCGCAGGCGCTCACCGTGAACCATCAGGGCCAGCTGCCCGCGGTGACGGTGTCGTTCAACCTGGCGCCGGGCTACAGCCTCGGCGATGCGGTGGCCAGCATCGACGGCGCGATGCAGACGATGGGCCTGCCGGCCACCATCACCGGCAGCGTGCAGGGCACCGCGCAGGCGTTTCAGCAATCCATGCAGGGCATGGGCATGCTGTTGCTGCTGGCGGTGTTCGTGATCTACCTGGTGCTGGGCATCCTGTACGAGAGCTTCATCCACCCGCTGACGATCCTGTCCGGCCTGCCCGCCGCGGCGGTCGGCGCGCTGCTGACGTTGGTGATCTTCCAGGCCTCGCTGGACCTGTTCGCGTTCGTGGGCATCGTGATGCTGATCGGCATCGTGAAGAAGAACGCGATCATGCTGATCGACTTCGCGCTGGAGCGGCAACGCGAGGAAGGCATGCCACCGGCACAGGCGATCTTCGAGGCCTGCCGCGTGCGTTTCCGGCCGATCATGATGACCAGCATGGCCGCAATGGCCGGCACCTTGCCGATCGCACTGAGCATCGGTGCCGGCGCCGAAGTACGTCGCTCGCTGGGCCTGGCGGTAGTCGGCGGCTTGATCTTCTCGCAGGTGCTGACGCTGTACCTGACGCCGGTGATCTATATCTACATGGACCGGTTGCGGCTGCGTTTCGTGCAGCAGCCTCACGCCCGCGATGCGCTTCCGGAAGGCGGTGACTGAGTTGTGCGCGAGGGCGCGGTAGCGACCCACCCTGTCGCAAGCGTCGCGGCATGCGTGTGGCGCACTTGAGACTTTCCCTGGTTGCAGTGAAGGTCAAGAGCCCCCCCTCTCCCCAACCCTCTCCCCCAAGCTGCGCTCGGGGGAGAGGGAGCAACAGCGCGCAACTGGTCGCTTTTGGCCCCCTCTCCTCCGGCAACGCCGGGGGAGAGGGTTGGTGAGAGGGGGGCTTTGACCGCTACGTCAAGGCAGCGGCCGTCACTCGTCCGCATCGTCTTTGGCAAAGGCGCCGGGCGCCGAGCCGAAATCGCCATCCGCCTGCGCGGCCATATAGGAGAACGCGGCGTACACGGCCACGTTCTGCGCCAGTTCCTGCGGGTCGACCTTGTCCAGCGTGTCGTTGGCGGTGTGGTGCCAGTCGAAATACTTCGTGCCGTCCTGGGTCAGCGACAGCGCGGCCATGCCCTTGGCGTGCATCTGCGACAGGTCCGAACCGCCGCCGCCGGGGCGCTTGGCGTCGTAGGCCACGCCAAGCGGCGCCAGCACCTTGGCGATCTGCGCCATGGCGGCGCGCGCATCGGGCTTCACGCTGGCGCTCATGCGCCAGATCGGGCCGGCGCCGAAATCGGAATCCGTGCCCAGTTGGAACTGGCTGACCTCGGCGGCATGCTTGTCGGCGTAGGCGCGGCTGCCCCACAGGCCCATCTCCTCGTTGGCGAACGCGATGACGCGGATGGTGCGGTCGGGACGCTGCGGCAGGTCGCCGATCAGCTTGCCGGCCGCCATCGCGATGGCCACGCCGGCGCCGTCGTCGATCGCGCCGGTGCCCAGGTCCCACGAATCCAGGTGACCACCGATGGCCACCACCTGCTCGGGATGTTTGCCGCCGGTGATCTCGCCGATCACGTTGGCGCCGGTGTATTCGCCGTCGAGGCCGCAGTCCAGATCCAGCTTCACCGTCACCGGCTTGCCGTAGGCCAGCGCGCGCTCCAGCTGGTCGGCGTCGGGGTTGGAAAGGGCGGCGGCGGGAATCGCCTTGGCCGGGTCGCGGAAGCCGGTGACGCCGGTGTGCGCGATCCGCTGGTGCGCATCGGTGCCGGCCGAGCGCAGCAGGTAGCCGGCCGCACCCTTGGCCGCGGCGATCACCGGCCCGGCGGTGCGAACCGCCGAGCCCATGCCGTAACCATGGCCGTCCTTCGCCCGCTGCATGCGATAGCCGACGTAGACGATGCGGCCTTTCACACTGGCCGGGTCGGCGGCCTTCAAGGCGTCCAGGCTGTCGAACTTCACCACTTGCGCGCTGAGCCCGCCCGCGGATGTGCCCGGCGAATAGCCCAGCGCGGTTACCACCAATGGCTGCGGAAACGGCGCCACGATCGCGGCGCGTTCGCTGCGGCGTACCCACTTCGGATACGTCACCGCTTCGGTATAGACCTTGTCGTAGCCGAGCGCCCTGAACTTGGCGACGGCCCAGTCGCGGGCGCGCCGGTCGGCTTCGCTGCCCGCCATGCGTGCGCCGACCTCGGTGGTCAGCGACGCGACGATGCGGTAGCCGGTGTCGTCGTGCAGGGCGCGGTCGCGCAACTGTTCGGCCGTCTTTACGGCTGTTGCGGGAATGGTGGTGGCGGCGCTGGCGATGCCGCTGGCCAGCAGCAGGCTGGCGGCGAGCAAGGTGAAGGGAAGACGGCGCATCGGGGAACTCCGCGGATGAAACCCCGATTATGGCGTGGTGAACTGGCCACGCTTGGGCCAAAAGTCACTGTAGGAGCGGCTTCAGCCGCGATGCTTTTGTTGGAATTCCAGAGCAGAAGCATCGCGACGGAAGTCGCTCCCACAGAAGTAGCTCCCTCAGAGTGGGCTACCTTACTGGCGGTTCTTCAGCAGATCGCGGATTTCGGTCAACAGCGCCACATCGGCCGGCGGTGCGGCGGGGGCTTCTTCCTGCTTGCGGCTGAGCTTGTTGATGCCTTTGATCACCAGGAAGATCGCGAACGCGATGATCAGGAACTGGATCAGCGTGTTGATGAACGCGCCGTACTGGATAGCCACTTCCGCCACCTTGTGCGCAGGGTCGGTGGCGTCGGCCGGCCGCAGCACCCATTTCAGGTTGCTGAAATCGACGCCGCCGGTCAGCCAGCCAATCGGCGGCATGATGATCTGATCCACCAGCGAGGTGACGATCTTGCCGAAGGCACCACCGATCACCACACCGACCGCCAGGTCGATGACGTTGCCACGCATGGCGAACGTCTTGAACTCACTAAGCATGCTCATGCTGCGGATACTCCCTTGTCGAGCCGGATGGCATGGCGACTTTAACCCCTCGTCGCGTGTACGGACAGGAAAACCCCGCGGCCTTGGCCCGGTGGAATCAGATGATCCGACCATCCAGTTCGGCCACGCCAACCAGCTCGGCGTGAAAGCGGTCGCCGCGTTGCAACGCGGCCACGCCAGCCGGCGTGCCGGTGAAGATCAGGTCGCCGGCCTTCAGCTCGAACAGCCGGGACAGCGCGGCGATGATCTGCGGCACGCCATGCAGCATGTGCTCCAGCGTGGTCTGCTGGCGCGGCTCGCCGTTGACCTCCAGCCGCAGCACGGTGCCCGCCCCCGGCGTGGCTTCCGCCGCGCGGCGCAAGGCGGACACCGGGGCGGAATGGTCGAACCCCTTGGCCACGTCCCACGGGTGGCCCTTTTTCTTGGCTTGCGCCTGCAGGTCGCGGCGGGTCAGGTCCAGCCCGACGCCGTAGCCGAAGATCAGCGCCGTCGCTTTGTCGGCTTCGATGTCGGTACCGCCGGCAGCCAGCGCCACCACCATCTCCACCTCGTGGTGCAATGATGTCGTGGCCGACGGATACGGCACGTCGGCGCCGTCGCTGACCACGGCGTCGGCCGGCTTGCAGAAGAACATCGGCTGTTCCAGATCCACCGTGCCGCCCATTTCAGCGGCATGGTCGGCATAATTGCGGCCGATGCAGAATATGCGGCGGACGGCGAAACGCTGGTCGCTGCCGATGACGGGGAGGCTGGGAATGGCGGGCGGATCGATGATGTAGGTCATCCGCCAAGCGTAGCAAACCGCAGTGCAACGCGACGTTCGGAACCGGGTGACAGCTGTCATCGACGATGGCTGATGCCGCACCCTGACCACGCCGCGGTCGATCGATCAATCTTGCATGCATCGCACACCGGGCAAACCGGTCGGGGAGTGAGGGTGGACAACGCCGAGCTATTGAAGGAACTGCGCATCGATCGCGCCCAGCGCGAGGCGCACGACAGCGGCCCGGGCCGCTGGCCGTGGATCGTCGCCGGCGTGCTGGTGCTGCTCGCCTTGCTTGGCGGCGCGGGCTGGCTGTGGCTGGGCCTGCGGCCGCTGCCGGTGAAAACCGCCATCGCCGTGGCGCCCGCCGCCGCGGGCGAATCCGGCGCGGTGCTGCAGGCCACCGGCTACGTCACCGCGCGCCGCCAGGCCACCGTGTCGGCGCAGATCACCGGCACGCTCACCGCGGTGCTGATCGAGGAGGGCGACCGCGTCAGCAAGGGCCAGGTGCTGGCGCGGTTGGACGACAGCGGCTACAAGGCCACGCTTGCCGCGGTGAAGGCGCAGGCCGATGCGGCGCATGCGCTGGTGACGCAGTACCAGTCGCAATTGAACCAGTCCGAACACGACGCGAAGCGCCAGCAGCAGTTGGTCGAGCGCGGGCTGGTGTCGCGGCAAAGTGCCGAGCAGGCACAAACCCAGGTGGCCAGCCTGCGCGCCCAGCTCGCCGCGCAGCGCCAGCAGGCGCATGCCGCCGACGCCCAGGCGGCGGTGGCGAAGGTGAATTTCGACTACACCGTGGTGCGCGCGCCGTTCAGCGGCGTGGTCACCACCAAGGACGCGCAGGTGGGCGAAATCATCTCGCCGCTGTCCGCCGGCGGCGGCTTCACCCGCACCGGCGTGGGCACCATCGTGGACATGGATTCGCTGGAGATCGACGTCGACGTCAACGAGGCCTACATCGGCCGGATCAAGCCGGGCATGCCGGCCGACGCGGTGCTGGACGCGTACCCGGACTGGAAGATTCCCGCCCACGTGGTCGCCATCGTGCCCACCGCCGACCGCGGCAAGGCCACCATCAAGGTGCGCGTGGCGCTGGAGCAGAAAGACGCGCGCGTGGTGCCGGACATGGGCGCGCGGGTGTCGTTCCTGGAAGAAAAGGCGAAAGCGGGCGCCGCCGCGCCGCAAGGCGTATTGGTGCCGGCCACGGCGATCGTGCAGCGCGACGGCCACAGCGTGGTGTTCGTGCTCGATGGCGAGCAGGTGCATCAACGCACGGTGACGCCGGCCACCCAGACCTACGGCGACCTGCGCCTGCTGCCCACCGCGGTGAGCGCGGGCGAAAGCGTGGTGGTGTCGCCGCCACCGGCATTGAAGGATGGTTTGGACGTCCAGACAGCGAAACCCTAGATTTCATATCCCGGTGGGAGCGGCTTCAGCCGCGATGCTCTTCCCCGGGGCTTCCAGAAGCAGAAGCATCGCGACTGAAGTCGCTCCCACAAACGCCAGCACATCGTCGGAGAAAGCCATGGCCACACTGATCGATATCCAGAATCTCGCCAAGAGCTACACCCGCGGCAAACAGAAAGTCGAAGTGCTGCACCACGTCGACCTGACCATCGCCGAAGGCGATTTCCTGGCGCTGATGGGCCCCTCCGGCTCGGGCAAGACCACCTTGCTCAACCTGATCGGCGGCCTCGACGCACCCAGCGCCGGCAGTATCAGCGTGGGTGGCCAGCGCATCGACCAGCTCGGTGGCGGCGCGCTGGCGAAATGGCGCGCGTCGAATGTCGGTTTCATCTTCCAGTTCTACAACCTGATGCCGATGCTGTCGGCACAGCGCAACGTGGAGCTGCCACTGCTGCTGACGAAACTGTCAGCGGCGCAGCGCAAGAAAAACGCGTCCATCGCGCTGCAACTGGTGGGCCTGGCCGATCGCGCCAGCCACAAGCCCAGCGAGCTTTCAGGCGGCCAGCAGCAGCGCGTGGCGATCGCCCGCGCCATCGTCTCCGACCCGGCGCTGCTGGTCTGCGACGAGCCCACCGGCGACCTGGACCGCCAGTCCGCCGAGGATGTGCTGGGCCTGCTGCAGCAGCTCAATCGCGACCACGGCAAGACCATCGTGATGGTCACCCACGATCCCAAGGCGGCGGAATACGCCAGCCACACGCTGCATCTGGACAAGGGCGCGCTGGTCGAGCAAGGCGCGTTTGCGTGATGGGTGCCGCTGCGTTGTCCCGCCAACATCGCGCTCTGTTCCTCCCCCTGCGCGCAGGGGGAGGCTGGGAGGGGGTGGCTTGGGCGGGCGAACAAGATCAAGAGCCGACCCCTCCCCAGCCCTCCCCCGCAAGCAGGGGAGGGAGCACAGCATCCCTTGATTCGCAGAGGGTCCTCTCATGAAATACCTGCACCTCATCTGGGCGGCGCTGTTCCGGCGCAAGACCCGCACCGTGCTGACCCTGGTGTCGATCATCGCCGCGTTCCTGCTGTTCGGCATGCTCGACGCGGTACGCACCGCGTTCGACTCGGGCAGCCAGGGCATCGTCGGCGTGGACCGGCTGGTCACCTCGTCGCGGTATTCGATCATCCAGCCCTTGCCCGAATCGCTGGGCGCGCGCATCGCCACGATCCCGGGCGTGCGCGACGTGGGCCACGCGAACTGGTTCGGCGGCATCTACCAGGATCCGAAGAACTTCGTTTTCAGCTACGCGGTGAGCCCGAACTACCTCGACCTGTATCCGGAGATCCACCTGTCGGCCGAGCAGCGCAAGGCCTTCGACGGCAACCGCACCGGTGCGGTGATCGGCGACAAGCTGGCGCAGAAATACGGCTGGAAGGTGGGCGACAAGATCCCGCTGCAGTCGACCATCTTCCCGCTGAAAAACGGCTCCAAGACCTGGACCTTCGACATCGAGGGCATCTACACGGTGGACAAGGATGCGGCCAACGGGCTCGACCAGTTGTTCATGCTGCACTGGAAATATTTCGACGAAGCCAATGCGTTCGGCAACGGCACGGTCGGCTGGTACGTCGACCGGCTCACCGACCCGGCGCTGGGCGACCGCGTGGCGCATGCGATCGACGCGCTGTCGGCCAACTCCGACCATGAAACCAAGACCCAGACCGAGCAGGCCTTCAGCGCCTCGTTCGCCAAGCAGCTGGGCGACATCGGCCTGATCGTGGGCTCGATCATGGGCGCGGTGTTCTTCACCCTGATCCTGCTGACCGCCAACACCATGGCGCAGGCGGTGCGCGAACGCACGTCGGAGCTGGCGGTGCTGAAGACGATCGGTTTCTCCAGCCGCAGCGTGCTGGCGCTGGTGCTGGCCGAATCGGTGCTGCTGTTGCTGATCGGCGGCGTGATCGGGCTGGGTCTGGCCGCCGTGCTGGCGCCTGCCATCGGCAAGGGCAGCGGCGGCATGATCAACCTGCCGCCGGTGGGTGCCGGCAGCTGGGCGATGGGCGTGGGGCTGATGGTGCTGATCGGGCTGGTGGTGGGCGCGTTGCCGGCGTGGCGCGCGATGCGGTTGAACATCGTCGATGCACTGGCCGGTCGCTGAGGAGAATCGGATATGCGCACATTCAAGTCGTTCCTGCGCGGCCTGGGCCTGGTCGTCATCGTGATCGCGGGCCTGCTCATCTGGTCGCGCCTGCCGTGGACCGCCGTGCTGGCGCTGGTGGTGGTGCTGGCGCTGTGGCTGGTGCTGACCCGGCGTGGTCGGCAAACGCTATCGATCACAAGCGTGGGCATCAGCAGCCTGCGCCAGCGCATCGGCGCCTCGCTGGTGGTGGTGGTCGGCATCGCCGGCGTGGTCGGCGTGCTGGTGGCGATGTTGGCGATGGGCGAGGGTTTCCAGAGCACCTTGCAGCAGACCGGCTCGGACGACACCGCGATCGTGTTGCGCGGCGGCTCCAACGCGGAGCTGAACTCCGTGCTCGACCGCGACAGCATCAACGTCATTCTCCAGGCGCCGGGCGTGGCGCGCAGCGCCGACGGCAAGCCGGTGGCATCGGCCGAACAGTCGGTAGTCGCCAACCTGCCCAAGCGCAGCGACGCCAGCGTCGAGGCGAACGTGCCGATCCGCGGCGTGGGCGACGAAGCGTGGACCTTGCGGCCCAACGTGAAGATCGTGCAGGGCCGCCGCTTCAAGCCCGGCCTGCGCGAGCTGGTGGTGGGCCAGGGCGCGATGCGCCAGTTCGCCGGGCTGGACGTGGGCAGCCGGCTGCGGCTGGCCGGGCAGGAGTGGTCCATCGTGGGCGAGTTCGCGTCGGGCGATTCGCACGACTCGGAGCTGTGGGGCGACGCGCAGACGGTGGCCTCGGCCTATCGCCGCGGCAGCAGCGCGCAATCGGTGACCGTGCGGCTGACCTCGCCGCAGGCGTTCGACACGTTCAAGGCCGCGCTGTCCAGCGACCCGCGCCTGAAGGTCGATGTCAGCACCACTCGCGAGTACTTCAGCAAGCAGTCCGAGAGCCTCACCAAGGTGATCCGCATCGTCGGCATCACCGTGGGCGTGATCATGGCGATCGGCGCGATCTTCGGCGCGCTCAACACCATGTTCGCCGCGATCGCCTCGCGTGCGCGCGAAATCGCCACGCTGCGCGCGATCGGTTTCCGCGGCCTGCCGGTGGTGGTCTCGGTGCTGATGGAAACCATGTTGCTGGCGCTGCTCGGCGGTGTGCTCGGCGGGTTGATCAGCTGGCTGATCTTCAACGGCTACACCGCCTCCACCCTGGGCGCCAACTTCAGCCAGGTGGTGTTCCAGTTCAAGGTGTCGCCGGAGCTGCTGTGGCTGGGCATCAAGTGGGCGATGGCGATCGGTTTCGTCGGCGGCCTGTTCCCCGCCGTTCGCGCCGCCCGGCTGCCGGTGACCACGGCGTTGCGGGAGCTGTAGAACGATCCACGGGAACGCACGCTGTGCGTTCCCGTGCGTGTTTCAGGGCATCACCGGCGGCACGTAGTCCAGTGTCATGCCCAGCAGCCACAGCATGCCCAGCACCAGCGGCACGTGCACCACCAGCTGCACGAAGGTGTAGCCGACCACGTCGCGCGCCTTCAGCCCCAGCACGCCCAGCAGCGGCAGCATCCAGAACGGGTTGATCAGGTTGGGCAGCGCCTCGGCCGCGTTGTACACCTGCACCGCCCAGCCCAGGTGCACGTGCAGGTCATTCGCCGCCTGCATCACGTACGGCGCCTCGACCAGCCACTTGCCGCCGCCGGACGGCACGAAGAAGCCCAGGATCGCCGAGTACGCACCCATCACCGCGGGAAAGCTTTCCTGCCCGGCGATGTGCACGAACAGGTTCGACAACCGGTGCGCCAGCGTCGCGCCATCGGCGCCGGGCACGTGGGTGAGCAGGGCGGCGATGCCGCCGTACAGCGGAAACTGGATCAGCACGCCGGCGGTGCTGGGCACGGCGCGATGCACGGCGTCGAGAAAACTGCGCGGCCGCCAGTGCAGCAGGATGCCCAGGGTGAGGAACAGGAAGTTGTAGGTGTTGAGGTTGGCGATCGCGGTGACGGCCGGCTTGCTGGCGAACTCGTGGCCCAGCCAGCCCAACCCCAGCAGACCGATCGCCAGCGAAAGCAGCGGGCTGTATTCCAGCCATTCGCCGGGGCGTGTGCGCGGTGGCAGCGGCGGGGTGGAGCTTTCGCCGATGTCGAAGTCGTTCGAGGTGCGTGCGTTCGCATCCGACGGCGCGGTGAACCAGCACACCAGCAGCGACACCACGATCAGCACCGCGGTCAGCACGATCGACTGCCACAGGAAAATCGTCTGGCTGAAAGGCAGCACGCCGGTGATCGCCAGCAGCCCCGGCGGCATGCTGGCCGGGTTTGCCTGCAATTGCGCCGCCGACGACGAAAGACCCATCGCCCAGATCGCGCCCAGGCCCAGATATGCCGCCGCGCCGGCGGCACGGTAATCCATGTGCAGATCGGTGCGACGTGCCAGCGCACGTACCAGCAGCCCGCCGAACACCAGCGAGAAGCCCCAGGAAAGCAGTGACGCCAGCATGCTGACCAGGGCGATGTAGACGATCGCGCCGCGCCCGCTGCGCGGCGCCCGCGCCAGCACGTCGATGAAGCGCGCTACCACCGGCGCGGTGGCCAGCACGTAACCGCCGATCACCACGAAGGCCATCTGCATGGTGAACGGGATCAGGCTCCAGAAGCCGCTGCCGAATGCGTTGACGGTAGCCGTCGGCGTGGCACCGAAGGCGAAAGCCGCCAGCGCCACCACGACCACGCCCAATGCGGCAAACACCCAGGCATCGGGAAACCAGCGTTCCGCCCACGCGGCGCTGCGCAGGGCCGCGCGGGCCATCCATCCTTCTTGCCGTGTGTTCATGCTGCGCACCCCCC
Source organism: Rhodanobacter fulvus Jip2 (assembly GCF_000264315.1). GTDB lineage: Bacteria > Pseudomonadota > Gammaproteobacteria > Xanthomonadales > Rhodanobacteraceae > Rhodanobacter > Rhodanobacter fulvus. The sequence continues at coordinate 68,095 of NZ_AJXU01000029.1, read as the reverse complement.
GCTCTAATGAAACAGCGCCAACGCCGCCAACGGCGGCGTTCCGTTCGCCCCTCCCCCTGCTTGCAGGGGGAGGTTGGGAGGGGGGAACGCTTTTGACGTGAAGATCAAGAGCGCCCCCTCCCCAACCCTCCCCTGCTTTGCAGGGGAGGGAGCAAGCAGCGAGGCTACCGCTTCTGCTTCGCCAGCGTGATCGCCACCACGCCGACCAGGATGATCGCCATGCCGGCCAGGTCGTACGGCCCCACATGCTCGCCGGCCAGCAGCACGCCGAACAACACCGCCACCGGCGGGTTCACGTAGGCGTAGCTGGTGGCCAGGGCAGGGCGCGCGTGCTTGAGCACGTAGAGGTAGGCACTGAACGCGATGATCGAACCGAACACCGCCAGATACGCCAGCGCCAGTGTCGCGTGCAGGGTGGGGTTCGCGGGCAGGTGCTCGCCGCTGGCGTAGCCGACCACCAGCAGCGCAACGCTGGCGCAGAGCATCTGCGCGGCGGTGTTCATCGGGCCCGGCGGCATGTCGCGACCACGGCTCCAGACCGAGCCGAACGCCCAGCAGGCGGCCGCCACCAGCAAGGCCAGCGCGCCCACCGGCGAGCCCGACAGGCTGCTGCCCAGGTTCAGCACGATCACGCCGGCGAAACCGATCGCCAGGCCAATGGTTTCGCGCCGGTTGGGCCACTGCCCGTACATGCCGGAAAACAGCGCCGCAAACAACGGCATGCTGGCCACCGAGACGGCGGCGATGCCCGAGCTGACCCGTTCTTCGGCAAAGCACACCAGCCCGTTGCCCATACCCAGCAGCAACAGGCCGGTGAACGCCGCGTTGCGCCATTGCGGGAGCGTGGGTGCGGCCATGCCGCGCAGTCGCAGGAAGCCGTACATGACCACGCCGGCACACAGGAAGCGCACGCCGGCCAGCAGGAACGGCGGGTAGCTTTCCAGCGCGAAGTGGATGCCCAGGTAGGTCGACCCCCAGATCACGAACAGCGCGAACAGCGCCAGCGGGATCAGTACGCGGGGATCGGCCAGGGAGCGCGGCGATTCAGCCGCGGCGCAGGTCGAAAGGTCGGACATGGTGGGGTGGGGTTATCCGGAGACGGCGCTGGATTATCCGCTTCTCGCCACCCTTTTGCGCGTTTGCGGGTGGGCTCAGTGAGCCACCGGCCGGTGGTGGTGCAGCACCACGAATTCGCCTTCCAGCACTTCCGGCTGGTGCGCGCGCGGGGTTGAACCCGGCGCCAGCTTGCGGCCGTTCGTCCAGTAACGCCACGCCAGCAACACCATGCCGCCCACCATCAGCACCCCTGCCACCACCAAGCCGAACACCAGCAGCAAACCGATCAACGCCACGCCCAGCAACAGCGACAGGGCGCGGGCCAGCGGGTGGCGGGAGCGACGCATGGAGGGGAGTGAAAAGTGCATGTGTTAAAAATCCGTGTGGTAAAATCAATGACTTGCGGGCGTAACCATGGGGCCAACCGGCCTCCGAGGCAAGTGCCGATGGACACAATCACCACCGTTTTGCCGCTGTGCCGGCTGCAGGATATTCCCGACGGCGGGGCGACCGCCGTCGATGCGCTGCTGGCCGATGGCGAGCAAAGCCTGATCCTGTTGCGTGATGGTGAAGAGGTGCGCGGCTATCGCAATGTGTGCCCCCATGCCGGCCGTCGCCTCGACTACGCGCCGGGCAAATTCCTGCTCAAGGACGACACCCTGATCTGCGCCGTCCATGGTGCCACCTTCCAGCGCCAGGTCGGGCTGTGCATGGCCGGCCCCTGCCGCGGTGAAAGCCTGCGTGCGGTGACGTTGCGGGTCGAGGGCGACGAGGTGTGGCTGGCCTGAGACCGCTCAGCGGAAAACCAGGTTGATCGCCACGATGGTCACCAGCAGCACCAGCGCCGTCAGCGGCAGGCCCACGCGCAGGAAATCCTTGCTGCGATAGCCGCCCGGGCCGGTCACCATCATCAGCGCCGGATGGCCCGAGCTGAGCAGGAAGGTGTTGGATGACGACACCGCCACGATCAACGCATACGCCGACGGGTTGCCGCCGGTGGCCACCGCCACGCTGATGGCGATCGGCACCATCATCACGGTGGCGCCCACGTTCGACATCACCTGCGAAAACAGCAGCGTCAACACGCCCAGCACGATCTGCAGCACATACGGCGAGGCGCTGCCCAGGTAATGCAGCACCTGCTGCGCCAGCCACGCGGCGGTGCCGGTGGAATCCATCGACCAGCCCAGCGGGATCAGGCAGGCGGTGACGAAGATCGTCTTCCAGTTGATCGCCTTGTACGCCTCGTCCATGTTCAGCACGCCCGACAACAGCATCGCGATGGCGCCGGTCATCATCGCCACGGAGAGGTCGAGGTTGGTGAACAGGGCCAGGCACTTGGCCATCACGAAAAAACCGACCGCCTGCCAGATCTTGCCGGGCCGCTGCTCATCCTTGGGGATGTCGGTGACCACGACCAGGTCCTTGTCCTCGGCCGCCAGCGACAGGTCGCGCCAGTTGCTGTGCAGCACCACGGTGTCGCCGGCGCGCAGCGTGACCGCGCGCACGTCGTCACGAAATACCTGGTCGCCGCGGTTCACCGCCAGCACCGAAATGCCGAAGCGCTTGCGCAGCCGCAGGTCGCCGATGGTCTGCTTGATGAAGCGCGACACCGGCGGAATCACCACTTCGGAAATGCCGGCGCGGGTCGGGTTGAACAGCTCGCCCAACTGGCGCATGCGCGGCGACAGCCGGCACAGCTGGTTGTTGGCGAACTGGTTGAGCTGTTCGCGCGGGCCCAGCACGCCCAGCACCGAGCCCACCCAGATCACGTGGTCGGCCGGCGGCGCCATGCGCGCGTCATTGCCGCTCTTGATCGCCAGGATCAGCGGCGCCTCGTGCAGTTGCTCGGCCTCGCCGATGCTCATGCCCACCAGCGGGCTTTCCGCGGTAACGGTGAGCTCGGCCGTCTCGCCGCCGATGCCGTAAGTCTCGGCGAAGTAGCTCTCGGTGCGCCCGGGCGTCACCTTCAGCCGCTCGTCCTCGTGCCCGGGCAGCAGCTTGCGGCCGAAGAAATAGAAGTAGCCCACGCCCACGAACGCCAGCGCCAGGCCGATCGGGGTCACGCTGAACAGGCCGAATTTGGGGATCGTGTGCGCGCCCGGCGGCAGGTTGGCGTTGGCGCTGGCGATCAGGTCGTTCAGCACGATCAGCGGCGAGTTCGCGATCAGCGTGGTGTTGGTGGCGGTGAGGATGCAGAACGCCATCGGCAGCAACAACCGCGACAACGGCACGCCGGTGCGCGCCGACAACCGGCTGCTGACCGGGATCATGATCGCCGCCAGCGCCTGGCTGGGGATCACCGCGCTGAACAGGCTGGCCACCAGATTGATCACCACGCCCAGGCGCGACTCCGCCCCGCGCGCCATGCGCATCACGAAGTTGGCGGTGAGGTTGAGCACGCCGGCGCGGTCCAGCCCCTCGCCCATGATCATGATCGCGATGATCGCAATCACCGCGTTGCCGGCGAAGCCGTTGAACACGCGGTCGGCCGGGATCAGCCCGGTCAACCCGATCACCACCACCACCAGCAGCGCCACCATGTCGGCGCGGATCCACTCCAGCACCAGCATGATCATGGTGAAGCCCACCAGACCCAGCACCAGGATCATGTCGGGGGTGAGCGACAGACCCATCAGCGTGCGTCCCGCGTTGGCGTTGCGCGCAAGTGGCTAGGCGATGGCAGTGGAAGCTTCACGCTGCGACGATTCGTCCCTGGATGGATCGCGTGAGTATAAGCGGCGCGGAGCGGTTGCTGGTGAACTGGAGGCCAAGAGCGACCCCTCCCCAGCCCTCCCCCTGCGACCGAAGGAAGTCTCTTTGGGACAAGCAGGGGACGGGAGCAAGGCGCGCAGTCTGCAGGTGCCAGGGAGCACGGCGCTTTGCTCCTCCCCCTGCTTGCAGGGGGAGGTTGGGAGGGGGTTACGCTTTTCCGCACGACAAACAGCGAAAGGATTCGCCATGCAGCGCCAATGGACCCGCGCCCGCCAACTGCGCAACGCCAGCACCGACGCCGAGCGCCGCCTTTGGTACTTCCTGCGTCGCCGTCAATTGGCTGGCCACAGGTTCCGCCGGCAGTATCCGCTGGCCGGCTACATCGTGGATTTCATCTGTGTGCCGGCACGGTTGGTGATCGAGCTGGATGGTGGCCAGCATTTGGACGCCATCGAATACGACGAACGGCGCAGTGCGGCTTTGCAACGCGAAGGCTATCGCGTGCTGCGGTTCTGGAACGACGATGTGCTGTTGCGCACGGACGATGTGATGAGGGAGATTTTTCGGGTGCTGGAGGAAAAGTCAGAAGCTTGACCCCCTCCCAACCTCCCCCTGCCAGCAGGGGGAGGAGCAAAGCCGGCGGTTCTCGCTCCCCTGCTTGCAGGGGAGGGTTGGGGAGGGGTAAAGCTCTTGTTCTCAAACCTTCCGATACAACAAATCCCAGACCCCGTGCCCCAGCTTCAACCCACGCCGCTCGAAATGCGTTTCGATGCGCCAGGCGGGCTTTTCCGCGTATTGGCCGGGCGCCAGGTCGTTGCGCCAGTCCAACGCCGACTCCATCACCGCCAGCATGTGTTCGGCATACGCCTGCCAGTCGGTGGCCAGGTGCAGCAGACCGCCCGGTGCCATCCGCGACGCCAGCAGGGCCACGAATTCGGGCTGGATCAGGCGCCGCTTGTTGTGACGCGCCTTGTGCCATGGGTCGGGGAACCAGATGCGCACCTCGGCCAGCGTGCCGGGGGCGATCTCGTGTTCCAGCACCTCCACCGCGTCGTGCTTGTACAGGCGCACGTTGGTGGCATCGCGCTGGGCCAGTGCATTCATCAACCGGCCCACGCCGGGGCCGTGCACTTCCACGCCGATGAAATCGCGCCCGGCGTCATGCTCGCTGGCCCAGGCCAGCGCTTCGCCGTTGCCGAAGCCGATCTCCATCACCAGCGGCGCCGCGCGCCCGAAACTGGCCGAAAAATCATGCGGCGCGCCGCGGTAGTCGATGCCGAAGCGCGACCACAGCGTGTCGAACGCGCGCTGTTGCGCGGGCGTCATGCGTCCCTCGCGCAGCACGAAGCTGCGGATGCGGCGCATGTAATGGGCGTTGTCGTGAGGCGTGTCGGTCATGCGGGTCGTTGGGTGCGGCATGGAGAGGGTTTCAGCCGATGACGCGACGTGGCGCGGCATCCCATCGGAAACCCCGGGTGATGGCCGGCCATTGTAGCGAGTGCCGCCGTTTGCCGAGCCGGCGATGGCGCCGGCAGTTCCAACCGCGCGAATCCCGGGTTACCATCCCTCGACCCATGCGGGTGTAGCTCAATGGTAGAGCTGTTGCTTCCCAAGCAACTGACGAGGGTTCGATTCCCTTCACCCGCTCCATCCCCGTGGTCCTTGTCGACGTCTTCGAACCTGCATGATCACCGCGGATCTCTTGGTGCTGGGATGGCGCGAGCGGGTTTGCCTGCCGCAGCTGGGCATCGGCCTGCTCAAGGCCAAGCTCGACACCGGTGCGCGCAGCAGCGCGCTGCACGTGGATACGCTGGAAACCTTCGATCGCGACGGCACGACGTGGCTGCGTTTCGGCATGCATGTGGGGCGCCGGCAACCACACGAAGTCCTTTGCGAGGCGCCGGCGCTGGACCGGCGCGTGGTGACCGACACCGGCGGACGGCGCACTGAGCGCTGGTTCATCCGCAGCGCAGTACAACTGGCCGGCCAGCAATTCAGTATCGATATCAACCTCGTGGATCGCCGACACATGCTGTTTCCCATGCTGCTCGGCCGCAGCGCCCTGGTGGGGCGTTTTGTGGTCGATCCGGCCCGTTCCTATACCCAGCCGCGGCCGACGCTGCCGGCAGCGGACCTTTCCCGATGACCTTTGCATGAAGATCGCGATCCTGTCGCGCAATACCCGTCTGTATTCCACCAAGCGGCTGGTCGAGGCGGCGCGCGAGCGCGGCCACGTGGTGCGCGTGCTCGACCCGCTGCGCTGCTACGTGCGCATCGCGCCGGGTGCGGTGGCGATCCGCTACCAGGGCAAGGCGGTGCGCGATATCGATTGCGTGATTCCGCGCATCGGCACCTCCAGCACGTTCTACGGCACCGCCGTGCTGCGCCAGCTGGAGATGATGGGCGTGTACACGCCCAATCCCTCGGACGCGGTGCTGCGCGCGCGCGACAAGCTGCGCTGCCTGCAGATGCTGGCGGCGCAGGGCATCGACATGCCGGTGACGGTGTTCGGCGACAACCCCGACGACACCGCCGACGTGCTGGCGATGCTGGGCGAGCCGCCGCACGTGATCAAGCTCAACGAGGGCAGCCAGGGCACCGGCGTGGTGCTGGCGGAAAAGCGCAGCGCCTCGCAAAGCGTGATCGAGGCCTTCCGCGGCCTGTACGCCAACTTCCTGGTGCAGGAGTTCGTCGCCGAGGCCAACGGCAGCGACCTGCGCTGCTTCGTGGTGGGCAAGAAAGTGGTGGCGGCGATGCAGCGCGTGGCCAGCCCCGGTGAATTCCGCGCCAACCTGCATCGCGGCGGCAGCGCGGTGGCGGCCACGCTCAGCGCCGACGAGAAACGCATCGCGGTGCGCGCCGCCTGCACCCTGGGGCTGGGCATCGCAGGGGTCGACCTGCTGCGTTCCAACCGTGGCCCGCTGTTGCTGGAGGTGAACGCCTCGCCCGGGCTGGAGGGCATCGAAGCGGCCACCGGCGTGAATGTTTCCGGCCACATCATCCAGCACCTGGAGCAGCACGCGGGCAAGTGATTTTCTGTTCGGTGACGCGAAAACACGCCGGATTAACCGCTCTGTAACTTTCGAACCTCTATAACGATCCCACTGTTTTTGTCTGGCACCTCAACCGCGAGGCGGTGGCGACAGATGACGGTATCGGGGCAGTAGCTTGGGCCCAGGTGCGGCGACGGCGAGTCGTTTCACTTGGGCCTTTTTCTTGCCTGGAGCCTTGCCTTCAGCCGGGAGTGCAAGCGCCCTTCATCCAAGCTTTGTTAAGCTTGCAACCCTCAGTCCGGCCCCTGTCGCCGGCTGCGTAGCGGAGTGACGCATGCGCGTTCTGGTGATTGAAGACAACACCGATATCGCCACCAATATCGGCGATTACCTGGAAGACCGCGGCCACGTGGTGGATTTCGCCGGCGACGGCGTCACCGGGCTGCATCTGGCGGTGGTGCACGACTTCGACGTGATCGTGCTCGACCTCACCCTGCCGGGCATGGACGGCCTCGACGTGGCACGCAAGCTGCGCCACGAGGCGCACAAGCAGACGCCGATCCTGATGCTCACCGCGCGCGATGCGCTGGAGCAGAAGCTGACCGGTTTCGAGTCCGGCGCCGACGACTACATGACCAAGCCGTTCGCGCTGCAGGAGTTGTCCGCGCGGCTGGAAGTGCTGGCCCGCCGCGGCAAGGGCCCGCAAAGCCGCGTGCTGAAAGTGGCCGACCTCACCTTCAACCTGGACACGCTCACGGTGAACCGCGAAGGCAAGTCGATCCAGCTGAACCCGATCGGCCTGAAGCTGCTGCAGGCGCTGATGGAGGCCAGCCCCTCGGTGGTCACCCGCCAGGATCTGGAGCAGAAAGTGTGGGGCGAGGAGTTGCCGGACAGCGATTCGCTGCGCGTGCATATCCACGGTCTGCGCGCGGCCATCGACAAGCCGTTCGAGAAGCCGCTGATCCACACCCGTCACGGCATTGGCTATCGGATGGTCGAGCCGGATGCGATCCAGGCGTAAGCTTCGCTTTCGATTGATCGTCTCCTTCGCGCTGTTCGGCTTTGGCCTCAGCGCGCTGTTTGCCGTGGCGGCGTTGTACGTGCGGGCCAAGGTCGAGGATCAGTTGGTGGTCTCCTCGTTGCAGCGGGATGCGGACAGCTACGTCCAGCAGATGCACGAGTCCCCGGGGCAGCCCTTCTATTCCAAGTTGATGACGGGTTGGGGCTGGAGCGACCGTACGCTCTACAAAGCGCCCTTGTCGTGGCAGGCCTTGCCCAGCGGCGTGCACGACATTTACGAAACCGATCAGGATGGTGAAACGCGGCACTACAAGCTCGCGGTCAGCCGGAAGTATGGTCTGATCGCGTTCGTCAAATACGACGTCAGCCGCGACGACCTGGGCAAGCAGCAACTGTTGATCAGCGTGATCGGCGCCGTGTTTCTGTTCGGCCTGCTGTCGCTGGTGCTGGGCCTTTGGCTTTCGCGCAAGGTGCTCAAGCCGGTGACCGAGCTGGCCAATCGTTTGCGCGACTTCCGCAAGGTGGGCAAGGCCGAACCGTTGGCGCCGTATTTCGCCGACGACGAGGTGGGCGAGTTGGCGCACGCGCTGGATGAATATTCGGTGCGGCTTACCGCGATGGTGGAGCGCGACCGCGAGTTCAACTCCGATGTCAGCCATGAGTTGCGCACGCCGCTGGCGGTGATCGCCAGCACCACGGAATTGCTGCAGGGATCGCCCGATCTCACCGAAAAACTGAGCGAACGGCTGAAGCGGATCGAGCGCGCCTCACGCCAGGCCACCGAACTGATCGAGGCGCTGCTGCTGTTGTCGCGCGCCGAGCGGCGCGGCCCCACCCGCGGCGAAACCACCGAGGTGGGCAAGGTGGCCGCCGACGTCATCGAAAGCCAGCGCCCGCAGGTGCGCGGCAAACCGTTGACGATCGAGCTGGCCGTGCAGGACCAGGCGGTCAGCGTGAACGCGCCCGCGTCCGTGCTGGCGGTGGCGCTGACCAACCTGATCGGCAACGCCATCAAGTACACCCTGGAAGGCACCGTGCGGGTCGAGGTGGGCGATGGCCGCATCGAGGTGATCGACACCGGCCCCGGCATCAAGCCCGAGGACGCCGAGCGCCTGTTCCAGCGCGGCGTGCGCGGCGAAGGCGCCGGCGGCAGCGGCGCGGGCCTGGGCCTGGCGATCGTGCGCCGGCTGTGCGAGCTGTACGGCTGGGATGTTTCGATGCGCCCGCGCGACGACGGCAACGGCGCGGTGGCCTGCATCAAGTTCAGCTGACGTGCTCGGCTCCTCCCCCTGCGAGCAGGGGAGGGAGCATGGCGATTACACCTGCTCCAGCCAGCCCCACTTGTCGTGGGTGCGGCCGTCGAACAGGCCGAAGAACAGTTCCTGCAGGCGCAGGGTGACGCGGCCGGCCTTGCCGGTGCCGATCTGCTTGCCGTCGACGGAGCGGATCGGGGTGATTTCGGCGGCAGTGCCGCACATCAGGATTTCATCGGCGAGGTAGAGGTATTCGCGCGGCAGGTCGCGTTCGATCACCTCGATGCCGTCCTCGCGGGCCAGCGTTATCAACGTGTGACGGGTAATGCCCGCCAGCAGCGAGGCGCTGGCCGGTGGCGTGTGCAGCACGCCGTCGAATACCAGGAACAGGTTCTCGCCCGCGCCCTCGCTGAGCAGGCCGGTGGAGGCCAGCGCGATGCCCTCGCCGAAACCCAGCCGGCGCGCCTCGCGTGCGATCAGCTGGCCGGAGAGGTAGTTGCCGCCGGCCTTGGCGCCGGCCGGGATGGTGTTGGGCGCGAAGCGCTGCCAGCTGGACACGCAAGCGTCGATGCCGTTCTCGAGCGCTTCGGCGCCCAGGTACGGGCCCATCGGCCAGGCGGCCACGGCCACGTCGATCGGTGTTTCGGCGGACAGGCCGAAACCGCCCAGCCCGCGATAGGCCACGGGGCGCAGGTAGGCGGCGTCGAGGCCGTTCTTGCCGATGACGTCGCGACAGGCTGCGGCCAGCTCGTCGACGCTGTACGGGATCGTCATGTCATAGACGCGGGCCGACTGGTACAGCCGGTTCAGATGGTCGGTGAGCCGGAAGATCGCCGCGCCGTCGGGCGTCGCGTAACTGCGGATGCCCTCGAAAACCGAGGAGCCGTAATGCAGCGCGTGCGACATCACATGGGCGGTTGCGTCCTGCCAGCGCTTGATGCTGCCGTTCTGCCAGATCCAGTCGGGGTATTGCTGCTGCGCCATGGTCGTTCCTCCGTGGGGAACAACCATCATAACGCCGCCTGCTCAAGGCCGCCGCGATGGCCCGGGCGGCATCAGTCCGCGTTGCGCAGCCACAGGCAACCGGCGCGGTGCACCAGGTCGAAGTGCCATTGGCGTGCGCCGGTACCCGTGCGGTCGGCGACGTCCAGCACCAGCATGGGCGCGGGAGGTGCGGCCGATACCGTCGCGGGATAGGGGGCTGCCGCACTGCGCGCTGGCGCCGGGGTGCCGGGGAAATCGATACCCAGCAGCGGTTGCCGTACCAGGCCGGCCAGCATTTCGATGTCGGCGATGGCGGCGCCCTTGCCGTAGCCGTTCCACAGCATCAGTCCGGCCAGCCGGTTGGCGTCCTGTTGCGCGAACGCCTCGATCACGCCCTGGCGCAAGTCGTCGCGGGTGGCGGCGCACAACATCATGGGCGCGGATGACGGTGCGCCTTCCGGGATGGGCGATGCGCGCACCGGCGAGGCCTGCATGCTGGCGCAGGGCTGGTCGGTGAAGACGGGATTTCCGCTGCTGCCGATGCAGTGATGGATGGCCGTCTGCGCCCCCGCCACGACGGGCAGGGCAACGGCCAGCAGGGCGAAAGGCAAGCGCATGGCAGCCAGCATAGCTTGCCGCCAGAGATGGTCCGATCCGTTCGTTGCCGTCATTCCAGCGTTCGTCGGGATGACGGCTTGCCTGAGGCTTCCCCTACGCCAGTTGCTTCAGCACCGCCTCGGTGGCTTTGGCCCGGTTCAGCGTATAGAAATGCAGCCCCGGCGCGCCGCCATCGAGCAGGCGCCGGCACAGCGTCGTCACCACCTCGGTGCCCAGTTTGCGCACGGCGTCGGCGTCGTCGCCGTGGGCGCGCATGCGCTGGGTGATCCAGCGCGGGATTTCCGCGCCGCACATGTCGGAAAAGCGCTGCAGCTGGCTGTAGTTGGTGATCGGCATGATGCCCGGCACGATTGGCACGTTCACGCCCAGGCGCTGCACGTCGTCGACGAAACGGAAATAGGCATCGGCGTTGAAGAAATACTGGGTGATCGCGCCGTTGGCGCCGGCATCGATCTTGGCCTTGAAGTGCTGCAGGTCGCGCAGGGCGTCGTCGGCCTGCGGGTGGGTTTCCGGATAGGCCGCCACTTCGATGTGGAAATGGTCGCCGCTGTGCTCGCGGATGAAACGCACCAGCTCGGCGGCGTAACGGAAGTCGCCCGGCGTGGCCATGCCCGAGGGCAGGTCGCCGCGCAACGCCACGATGCGGCGATAGCCGGCGGCGCGGTAATCGTCCAGCAAGGCGGCCAGCTCGGCGCGGTTGCCGCCCACGCACGACAGATGCGGCGCGGCGGGCAGGCCGTGCTGTTCATGCAGGTGCCGCGCGGTTTCACCGGTATAGCTCAGCGTGGAGCCACCGGCACCGAAAGTCACCGACACGTAGTCAGGCTGGTACGCCTTCAGCGCCGCGACGGTGCGGTCCAACTGCGCCCGCTGCTCATCGGTCTTGGGCGGAAAAAATTCGAAACTGACGGCCGGCATCGCATGGCTCCCTGTCGTGGTACGGGCAAGTATATCTTTGTTTCGCGATGAAGCGATGGATCAAGAGCAACCCCTCCCCAGCCCTCCCCTGCGAGCAGGGGAGGGAGCAGAGCGGCAGGGTCCGTCGCTTGTGGGAGCGGCTTCAGCCGCGATGGCTTTGGAGCTGGAGCAAGAGCATCGCGACTGAAGTCGCTCCCACAAAAAAAAACGGGGCGCATCGCTGCGCCCCGTTCTGTAATCTTCCGAATCCCGAATCCCGAATCCCGAATCCCGGCTACATCAGTACCGGTAGTGATCCGGCTTGTACGGGCCTTCCACCGGCACGCCCAGGTATTTCGCTTGCTCGTCGCTGAGCGTGGTCAGCTTCACGCCGATCTTTTCCAGGTGCAGGCGGGCCACTTCCTCGTCCAGCTTCTTGGGCAGGATGTAGACCTTGTTCTCGTACTTGTCCTTGTTCGCCCACAGCTCGATCTGGGCCAGGGTCTGGTTGGCGAACGAGTTGGACATCACGAAGCTCGGGTGGCCGGTGGCGCAGCCCAGGTTCACCAGGCGGCCTTCGGCCAGCAGGAACAGCGCGTGGCCGTCGGCGAACACGTACTTGTCCACCTGCGGCTTGATGTTGATCTTCTCGACGCCGGCCATCGTGTTCAGCGCATCGACCTGGATCTCGTTGTCGAAGTGGCCGATGTTGCAGACGATGGCCTGATCCTTCATGGCCTTCAGGTGATCCAGCGTCAGCACGTCCTTGTTGCCGGTGGTGGTGACGTAGATGTCGCCGCGGCCCAGGGTGGATTCGACCGTGTTGACCTCGAAGCCTTCCATCGCCGCCTGCAGCGCGTTGATCGGGTCGATCTCGGTGACGACAACGCGCGAGCCGTACGCGCGCAGCGAATGCGCGCAGCCCTTGCCGACGTCGCCGTAGCCGCAGACCACGGCCACCTTGCCCGCCAGCATCACGTCCATCGCGCGCTTCAGGCCGTCGGCCAGCGACTCGCGGCAGCCGTACAGGTTGTCGAACTTGGATTTCGTCACCGAGTCGTTGACGTTGATCGCCGGGATCAGCAGCGACTTCGCCTCGGCCAGTTGGTACAGGCGATGCACGCCGGTGGTGGTCTCCTCGGAGACGCCCTTCCAGTCCTTGACCACGGTGTGCCAGTAACCCGGACGCTCGACGGCCACGCGCTTGAGCAGGTTCTTGATCACCTGCTCCTCGTGCGAGGAGGCCTTCTCGTCGACCCACTTGCTGCCGTTCTCCAGCTCGTAGCCCTTGTGGATCAAGAGCGTCACGTCGCCGCCGTCATCGACCACCAGCTGCGGGCCGAGGAAGCCGCCCTTGCCGTCGGGGAACGACAGCGCGTCCAGCGTGCAGTCCCAATATTCTTCCAGCGTTTCACCCTTCCAGGCGAACACCGGCGTGCCGGTGACGGCGATGGCGGCGGCGGCGTGATCCTGGGTGCTGAAGATGTTGCACGAGGCCCAGCGCACGTCGGCGCCGATGTCCTTGAGCGTCTCGATCAGTACCGCGGTCTGGATGGTCATGTGCAGCGAGCCGGTCACGCGCACGCCCTTCAGCGGCTGCGCGGCGGCGTGCTTCTTGCGGATCGACATCAGGCCCGGCATCTCGTGCTCGGCGATGTCCAGCTCCTTGCGGCCCCAGTCGGCCAGCGACAGGTCGGCGACCTTGTAATCGTGCGTGTTTTCTTTGAGTGCGGCGTTCATGGATATCTCCGGTTAGTGCGAGGTTCTTGTGAAGAGTCCGGCCATGGATGGCCGGTCTTTCGCGAAGGGACTCGCGTAAAACAACCGGGCGCCGTTGTGGAACGTGCCGCGCCGAGCCTGGCCGTTTTCCGTGAGACGCGGAGGCATCCGCATTCGCGCTCACAAACGGTCGCAGCGCCCCTCGGCGGGCAAGCGAAGCGGCCATTGTAACCGGAAGCCCCGCCGGCATGAATCCGTCGGGGCGGGAAGCGTTTCTGCTGCCTTGGGAGCGTCGGCAGCCTGGGCGAATCAGCGAATCGCACCCATCGGCGTGCGGAACGGCAGCCTTCACGCCGGCGTTGTCAGGGGCGCAAGCCCGTTCCATGTTCGACCCGACCACGAGGGCCGACACGCGGCGCAGCGAGCCGGCCGATGGTTGCGGCGCCGCCGTGTTCATGGCGAAAGGCGGTAAAGACGTCCAAAACGAAAATTTTCCGCTGCGCTGCACAATTCGCTAAACTGGCCCACTGATTCGGCTGGAGCGTACCCATGCAAGACAACCGCGAACTCGAGTTTTTGCCGCATGACGGCCCGCTGCGCGAGGACGTCAGTCGCTTGGGTGCGATGGTGGGTTTGATGTTGGCCGAGCAGGAAGGCCCGGCCTTTTTCGAGCGTGTCGAACAGGTGCGCACCGCGGCGATCCGACGTCGGCGCGAAGGCGCGTCGGTGGACGAGCTGGCCGACTCGCTGGCAGGTCTGGACGCGGCCGACGCCGAGACGCTGGCCCGTGCCTTCGCCACCTACTTCCAGGCGGTGAACACCGCCGAGCGAGTCCATCGCATCCGCCGTCGACGCGATTACCAGCGCGAGGGCGGCACCCCGCAGCCGGAATCCCTGCTCGACGTGCTGGGCCAGCTGAAGGCCGATGGCGTACAGGCCGACGAGTTGCTGGGCTGGATGGAGCGGCTGTGGATCGAGCCGGTGTTCACTGCCCATCCCACCGAGGCGGTGCGTCGTTCGCTGCTGGAAAAAGAGCAGGCGATCGTGAAGTCGCTGGTGGACAACTTCAACCACAACCGCACCCCGCAGGAGCGCATCGAGGACGACGACCGCATCTACATGGCGCTCTCCGCCGGCTGGCAAACCGCCGAGGCGTCGCCGGTGCGGCCCAGCGTGCAGGACGAATACGAGCACGTCGGTTACTACCTGGCCAATCCGCTCTACCGCATCGTGCCGGCGCTGTACGAGTCGCTGGCCCGCTCGCTGCAGGAAGTCTACGGCGTAGCGGTGAAGCTGCCGCGGCTGCTGAGCTTCGCCAGCTGGGTGGGTGGCGACATGGACGGCAACCCCAACGTGGGCTCCGACACCATCGCCTCCAGCCTGGCCTCGCAGCGTGCCCAGGTGTTGGAGCGCTATCTTGAAGACATCAACGCGTTGGCCCATCAGCTCAGCCAGACCGAAGGCCGGGTGGGCGTGGCGCGCGGCCTGCGCACCCGGCTCGCTGATTACCGCGAACGCTTTCCGGATGCGGCGGCGAAGATCCGGCCGCGCCACCTGGATATGCCGTATCGCTGTTTCCTGGTGCTGATCGGCGCGCGGCTGGAAGCCACGCGCGATGACCAGAAAGACGGCTATACGTCCGCCGCGGAACTGACCGACGACCTGCAACTGATCGCCGACAGCCTGTTCGACAACCTGGGCCTGCATGCCGGCGCCTATGCGGTGGAACGACTGATTTGCCGCGTGCGCAGCTTCGGCTTCCACCTGGCCCGGCTCGACCTGCGCCAGGATTCGCGGGTGCACGACGACGCGCTCGGCGCCCTGCTGAACGACCCCGACTGGGCCAGCCGGCCGAAGCTGGAGCGTGGCGATCGGCTGCGCCCGTATGCCAGCGGCGCGCAGGCGTTTGGCGACTGCGACGACGACGCAGCGAAAAACCTGCAGTCGGTTTTCATCACCCTGCGCGAGAGCCGCCAGCGCTACGGCCTCGATGCCACCGGCTTGTACATCATCAGCATGGCGCGCTCGGCCGCCGACGTGCTGGCGGTGCTGGCGCTGGCGCGGCGCGGCGGACTGGTGTCGCCGGAACAGCCGCACGACGTGCCGCTGGACATCGCGCCGCTGTTCGAGACAGTCGACGACCTGCAGAACGCGCCGGCCTCGCTGCGGGCGCTGCTGGATGATCCGGTGTATCGCCAGCACCTGGCGGCGCGCGGCGATCAGCAGTGGGTGATGCTGGGCTACTCCGACAGCGGCAAGGACGCCGGTACGCTGGCCTCGAAATGGGCCCTGCAACGGGCACAGGGCGAATTGCTGGAAGTGGCGCGCGAAGCGGACATCCAGTTGGCGTTCTTCCATGGCCGCGGCGGTTCGGCCAGCCGTGGTGGCGCCCGCATCACCCCAGCGCTGATGTCCTCGCCGCGTGGCGCGGTGGCCGGCGTGCTGCGCGTCACCGAGCAGGGCGAGGTGATCCATCGCAAGTACGGCATCCGCGCGCTGGCCCTGCGCGGGCTGGAGCAGACCGTGGGCGCGGTGTTGCGCGCCTCGCTGCGCCCCCGGCAGACCGACCCGCGCGAAGTGCGCTGGTCCGAGGTGATGACGGCGCTGTCGGCCGCCAGCCGCAAGACCTATCGCGCCTTCGTGGACCGCGAGCATTTCGTGGAATATTTCCGCACCGCCACGCCGGTCGACGTGATCGAGAAGATGACCCTGGGCTCGCGCCCGGCCAGCCGCCGCAGCATGCGCGGCGTGCAGGATCTGCGCGCCATCCCGTGGGTGTTCGCCTGGACCCAGTGCCGCTCGATCCTGCCCGGCTGGTACGGTCTGGGCAGCGCGCTGGAGCAGGGCGTCGAGCAGTTCGGCGAGGACACCCTGGCGGAAATGGCGCGGCACTGGCCGTTCTTCAGCAACATGCTCGACGACGTCGAGATGGTGCTGGCCAAGTGCGATCTCGACATCGCCGAGGCGTTCTCCACCTTGTCCGGGCCGCTGCACGAGGAGTTCTTCAGCCTGATCCGCGACGAGTTCGAACGCACCCGGCGCTGGCTGCTGCGCCTGAAGAGCACCGGCACGCTGTTGAACGACTCGCCGCGGCTGGCCGTCTCGATCCGACTGCGCAACCCGTACGTCGATCCCATGAGCCTGATGCAGGTCGACCTGTTGCGCCGCTGGCGCGCGGGCAACGGCACCGACGACGCGTTGCTGCAGGCACTGGTCGCCTGCGTCAACGGCGTGTCGCAGGGTCTGCAGAACACGGGCTGATGGCCGGGACGGCGGCGTGCACACGCGGCGCGCCACCGTTCCGCCGGGTCAGCCCGGCTCGCCGCGGTATTTCTCATGCAGCGCCACCGGTGCGGTCGGGTTGGCGGCGCGTCGGCGGATCCACAGGTTGATCAGCTCCACGAATACCGAGAAGGCCATCGCGGCGTAGATGTAGCCCTTGGGAATGTGCTGGCCGAAGCCGTCCGCCATCAGCACCAGCCCGATCATGATCAGGAAGCTCAGCGCCAGTACCTTGACGGTGGGGTGGCGCTCCACGAACTCGCCCAGCGGCCGCGCGAACGCCAGCATGAAACCGATCGAGGCCAGGATGGCGGTGACCATCACCCAGCGCTGATCGACCATGCCCACCGCGGTGATGATGGAGTCCAGCGAGAACACCACGTCCAGCAGCATGATCTGCACGATCACCCCGCCGAACGTCGCCGCTGCCGTGCCCGCCGTCACCTGCTCGGTGGCGCCTTCCAGCTTCTGGTGGATTTCGTGGGTGGCCTTGGCGATCAGGAACAGGCCGCCGCCGACCAGGATCAGGTCGCGCCACGAAAACGCGTGGCCGAACAGCGAAAACAGCGGCGCGGTCAGCCCCACGATCCAGGCGATCGCCAGCAGCAGGCCCAACCGCGTGATCGCCGCCAGCATGATGCCGAGGCGGCGCGCCTTGTCGCGCTGCTCGATCGGCAATTTGCCGGCCAGGATCGAGATGAAAATGATGTTGTCGATGCCAAGGACCAGCTCCAGGGCGGTCAGCGTGGCGAGGGCGATCCAGATTTCGGGATTGGCCAGTGCTTCCATGGGAATCTCTCGGGTGGATGAAGGCGGCGAAGGGTTCGCCACCGGGGTAAAGCATGCCGCCGTCAGCGAATGGCGGCGGTGAAGAGGTTGACAGCGGTTCGACCGTCGCCGGCGAATGCGGCGCGGTGCTACGGGGAAGCAAGTTTCATGGGCGTACGGCTGCTCCGGCGAGGCTCATGGGCCACGGCTGCGGGGCATCTGTGATG
Organism: Rhodanobacter fulvus Jip2; assembly: GCF_000264315.1. Lineage (GTDB taxonomy): Bacteria > Pseudomonadota > Gammaproteobacteria > Xanthomonadales > Rhodanobacteraceae > Rhodanobacter > Rhodanobacter fulvus. The sequence goes on along the minus strand of NZ_AJXU01000029.1, from coordinate 50,563 downwards.
GACGCACCTTCGCCGTGGATCGGCGAAGGTCTTGCTCGCAAACCGTTTGCCGGCTTGCTGCTGCACCGGGACAAAAGCCCGTATTGACGGCGACAGCGACTGGGAGCTACTCCCCTTCGTGGACGATGCTAGCACGCGCGCCGCACCCGTTCGCCAGCGACATGCGTTCATGCAACGCGGCGATGCGCTGCGCCCGCGGCAGGCGCTTCCAGGCGATCTCCAGCCGCAACGCTTCGCCGTGGCTGGCGACCCAGACCCAACCCAGCATCTGCTTCGGCGGGTTGGAGCGTGTGAAGCGCGCACCCTTGCCGGCCAGGTGTTTCGCGTAGCGTTGCCCGGGATCGCGGGCGATGCCGGTGTAGACACGGCCGTCGGCGCATTCCAGCAGGTAGACGGCCCAGGCGGTGGCGCCGGGGGCGTCGCTCATGGGCTCAATTCCACCCGATCAGGCCCACTCGATCAGGCCCATTCGACCAGGCCCTCGGCCTCGCAGACCTGTTTCCATGACGGGCGTGCCTTGAGACGCGTGGCCAGGGCCGCCAGCTGCGGCCATTCCGTCGCCGGCTTTGGCATGTTGCGCGACCAGCGCATCAGCATCAGCGCGTACAGGTCGACCATGCCGAAGGTGCCGCCGAGCATGTATGGGCCGTGTGCGGCGAGGTGGGCATCGATCTTCGTCCAGCACTTCTCGATGCCGGCGCGGGCGGCCTGCTTGATCGTGTCGGCGCCTTCGGGCAGATGGTCGCCGGGATAGAACCATTGGCGGAACAGCGGCTGCAGGTTGTTGGCGAGGTACAGCATCCACTGCAGGTAGTCCGCGCGTTCGACGCTGCCAGTCGCCGGCGCCAGCGCGGCTTCGGGATGGCGTTCGGTCAGCAGCATCGCCAGCGCCGCCGCTTCGCTGTGTGGCACACCGTCGATCACCAGCGTCGGCACCACACCATTCGGATTGATCGCCAGATACGCCGCACTGCGCTGCTCGCCCTTGTCGAGATCAATGCGCTTGAGCTCGTGTGGCGCGCCGATTTCCAGCAGCGCCAGATGCACTAGCAGGTTGGCCGAGCCGGGGGCGTAGTAGAGCGTGTACATGGGCGTGTCCGCGAATGAGGTCAGGAGATGATACGGCGGAAGAGCGCCCCCTTCCGCCCTTCGGGCACCTTGAACGGATGCTATCCATGGCATCCACCCTGCGGGCAGCTTCGCTGCTCAAGATGGCAATCCTGCCATCTTGTCCCCGCAGGCGGGGGAAGGAAGCGGACGGGCTCCTCGAAACAGCCAGCTCCCTTCCCCCGCTTGCGGGGGAAGGTGCCCGGCAGGGCGGATGGGGGCAGCTTTTCCGCCGCCCCGCGAATCAGCCATCCAGCTCCGCCCACCGCGCATACGCCGCATCAAGCTCAGCCTGCACGGCCACCAGGGCCTCGTTCGCCTTGACGATCGCCGCGCTGTCCTGCTGGAAAAATGCTGGCTCGTTCATCGCGGCGCTGCGCGTGGCGATGTCGCTTTCCAGTTGCTCGATGCGCCTGGGCAGCTGATCCAGCTCGTGCTGCTCCTTGAAACTGCGCTTGCGCTTCGCCGCAACCGGCGCTGCCGGCGCGGGGGCGGCGGCCGGCTTCGCCGCGTGGCCGGCCGTGCGCGGGCCGGGTTTCTGCCGCAGCCAGTCGCTGTAGCCGCCCACGTACTCGCCGATCTGGCCGTTGCCCTCCAGCACCAGGGTGCTGGAGACCACGTTGTCGAGAAAGGCGCGGTCATGCGAGACCAGCAGCAGGGTGCCCTGGTAGTCGGTCAGCAGTTCTTCCAGCAGCTCCAGCGTCTCGACGTCGAGGTCGTTGGTCGGTTCATCCATCACCAGCAGGTTGGACGGCTGCGCGAACAGCTTGGCCAGCAGCAGGCGGTTGCGCTCGCCGCCGGAGAGGCGGGTGATCGGCGCGCGCGCGCGCTCGGGTGAGAACAGGAAATCCTGCAGGTAGCCGATGATGTGCTTGCGCTGGCCGTTGAGCTCGATGTACTCGCGGCCCTCGGCCACGTTGTCCAGCGCGTTGAGCTTGTCGTTGAGCTGCAGCCGGTGCTGGTCGAAGTAGGCGATCTGGATGGACGTGCCCAGCTCCGCCGTGCCTCGCTGTGGAATCAGCTCGCCCAGCATGATCTTCAGCAGGGTGCTCTTGCCGGCGCCATTGGGACCGATGATGCCGATGCGGTCGCCGCGCAGGATGGTGGTGCTGAGGTCGTCGATCAGCACGCGGCCGCCGTAGGCCTGGTGCACGTGCTTGAGGTCGATCACCTTCTTGCCGGAAGACTGCGCGTTGGCGGCGGTCATCCTCACGTTGCCGCTGAGGTTGCGCCGTTCGGCGCGTTCGTTGCGCAGCGCCTTCAGCGCGCGCACGCGGCCTTCGTTGCGGGTACGCCGGGCCTTGATGCCCTGGCGGATCCACACCTCTTCCTGCGCCAGCTTCTTGTCGAACAGCGCGTTCGCCTGCGCTTCGGCGTGCAGGCGCTCTTCGCGGCGGCGCAGGTAGTTGTCGTAATCGCCGGGCCAGTCGGTGAGCGCGCCGCGGTCGATTTCCACGATGCGGGTGGCCAGCGCGCGCAGGAAGCTGCGGTCATGGGTGACGAAGATGATGCTGCCGGCAAACTGCTTGAGGAAGGTTTCCAGCCAGCCGATGGCTTCGATATCCAGATGGTTGGTCGGCTCGTCCAGCAGCAGCACGTCGGGTTTGCGCACCAGCGCCTGCGCCAGCAGCACGCGCCGCTTCATGCCGCCGGACAGCGCCGCGAAATCGGTCTCGCCGGGCAGTTCCAGCTGGGTGATCACCTCGCTGACGCGGCGGTCCAGGTCCCAGCCGTGCTGCGCCTCGATCTGGTGCTGCACGTCGCCCAGTGCGTCGAAGTCGCCGGTGTCGAGCAGGTGGTGATAGCGCGCCAGCAGCCGGCCCAGGTCGCCGAGCCCCTCGGCGACCACGTCGAACACGCTGCCCTCGGTGCCCTGCGGCACCTCCTGCGCCATCCGCGCCACCACGATGCCGTTCTGAATGCGCACCTCGCCGTCGTCGGCCTGCAGCTCGCCGGCGATCAGCTTCATCAGGGTGGATTTGCCTTCGCCGTTGCGACCGACGATGCAGACACGCTCGTTCGCCTCGATCGACAGATCGACATGTTCGAGCAGGAGGGGGCCGCCGATGCTGAAGTCGACGCGTTGCAATTGGATAAGAGACATCCGCCCATTGTAGCGGGCGGTGCTTTGAAAGCCGCCTTTCGGAGTTCTTCTTTTTTTGAAAGTTTATTGCGATTTCTTTCAAAGCTAACTAAAGTCGAGGCTCGGCTAACGCCTGTCCAAGGGATGGAGATCGTGGACACCGCAGACTTTTTATCCACCGAAGCTGGTCGGCTGGTGCGTACACCACAGGGACCTCTGGCGTTCGTGCCGGCGGCATTGCCGCCATCGGTGATCTTCGACCATGCCCTGGTGTTGGCGCTGTCGCGCGCTGATGCCGCGCTCAGCGAACTTTCCGGGCTTGGTCGACAACTGCCCAACCCGCATCTGCTGATCGCGCCTTATCTGCGCCGCGAAGCCGTGTTGTCGTCGCGCATCGAAGGCACCCAAGCCAGCATCACCGATCTGCTGGCTGACGAAGCCGGACAATCGCCGCAGGCACCAGCCGACGATGTGCTGGAAGTACGCAATTACGTCACCGCACTGGAGTACGGCGTGCAACGGCTGGATTCGTTGCCGTTGTCGCTGCGGCTGGTGCGCGAGCTGCACGAAAAGCTGCTGCACGGGGTGCGCGGCGAAACCGCCACGCCAGGCCGTTTTCGCCGCAGCCAGAACTGGATCGGTCCGCCAGGTAGCACGCTTGCCAGCGCCTTTTACGTGCCGCCTCCCGTGGAGGAGATGAAGCAGGCACTCAGTGATTGGGAGCGTTTCATGCACCGGCGCGACGAGTTGCCCGATCTGATCCAGTGCGCGCTGGTGCACGAACACTTCGAGGCGATCCATCCGTTTCTCGATGGCAATGGCCGTGTCGGCCGGTTGCTGATCACCTTGTTCCTGATCGAGCGCGAACGATTGACCCAGCCGTTGCTGTACCTATCCGAGTACATCGAGCGCGAGCGGCGCGGCTACTACGAAAGCCTGCAGCGCATCCGCACCCACGGCGATTGGAGCGGCTGGCTGCATTACTTCCTGGCGGGCGTTCAATGGAGCGCCCGCCGCGCTGCGCGGCAGGCGCGCGAACTGATGGATCTGCGCGAAAGCATGCGCCGCAACGTGGCCGAGTCACCCAAGGCGCTGGCGCTGGTCGACGAACTGTTCGCCAACCCGCATATCAATGCGGCGCGGGTGAAAGGGTTGCTGGGCGTCTCCGACCCCACCGCCCGCGCGGCGTTGGCCGAGCTGGAACGCGCGGGCCTGATCGCCGAGACCAGCGGCCGTCAGTGGGGTCGCCAGTACCTTGCGCGCGGCGTGCTGAAGGCGATCGAGAGCCCATCCGAGGAACGCGATGAGCAGCGCTGAAGAACAACCCGTCTCGTCATTCCTGCGAAGGCGGGAATCGTGAAGCACTGGGTACGCAACCTGGAACGCCAGCCCGATGCCTCGTTCTGGCTGCCGACGTCCACCGACCGCTTCTACCCCGACTTTGTCGCCGAGCTCACCGACGGCCGTCTGTTCGCGCTGGAGTACAAGGGCGGCGATCGTTACAGCAACGATGACTCGAAGGAAAAGCGCGACATCGGCGCCGTTTGGGCCGCCGCCAGCGAAGGACGCTGCGTGTTCGTGATGGCGACGGATGCGGCAACCGCCGGGATATCGGTTGCGGCGCAGTTGCGCAAGGCCATCGGTGGATAAGGGCGCGGCGCGATAGCGATGGCGGCAAATCCCCTGGTCGCGAAAGTCCTGTCGCGACGTGATGTGCCACTGGCCGGGTTTCGTCGGGCCCGTTTGATCGCAGGCGCTGGCTGGGCCGTTCCCCTCCGCACCCGCTAAGCGCTGTCGACCGCCAGGCGTCTATACTGACTGGCCAACACGGGGGTGGGGGATGACCAGGCAACTGACGGATCGCTATCGCGAGGCGAAGCTTATCGCCATGGCGGCGATCGAGCTTGGCATGGATGCGCGCGAGGAAATGATCGCGTCGGCGGTGGCCGGCGACGAGGAGCTCGGCCGCGAAGTGCGCTGGATGATCAGCGCCATCGAAAGCAGCCACACCGCGCCGATGCCGGGCGACCAGATGCAGACGGCCGACCTCAGCGGCCACGACGCGCAGGCCTCGGCGCCGCGGCAATACCGCTTGCTGCGCCGCCTGGGTGAAGGCGGCATGGGTACGGTCTACCTGGCCGAGCGCACCGACGGTGATTTCGTGCAGCAGGTGGCGCTGAAATTCCTGCAGGCGTCGGCGGAAGGCTCGCCGGTGCTGCTGGAGCGCTTCACCCGCGAGCGGCAGGTGCTGGCGCGGCTGGAGCATCCGGGCATTGCGCATCTGCTCGATGGCGGCGTGCTGACAGATGGCAAGCAGTTCCTGGCGATGGAGTACGTCGAGGGCGAGCGCATCGATGCCTGGTGCGAACACCATGGGGCCGACCTGCGCGAGCGCGTGTTGCTGTTCCTGAAGGTATGCGCGGCGGTGGAATACGCCCATCGCAACCTCATCATCCATCGCGACATCAAGCCGGCGAATATCCTGGTAACGGAATATGGCGAGCCGAAACTGCTGGATTTCGGCATCGCGCGGATCATCGACGAGCACGTTGAGGTCGCCGACACCGCCACCGGCGCCCACGCGCTGACCCTGGCCTACGCCAGCCCGGAACAGATCGAACGCCAGCCGCTGACCACCGCCGCGGACGTCTATTCGCTGGGCGTGGTGCTTTACCAGCTGGTGTCCGGGCGGCGGCCGTTCCAGCATCTGGTGACGCCGCACCTGTTGACCAACGCCATCATCAGCGGCGCCGTGGTGGCGCCAAGCCGTGTCGCGAAGGCGGCGGCAAGAGAGTTCAACGGCGAGAAGACGCCCGGGTTCTCGGTGCCGGCCGATATCGATGCGATCGTGCTGAAAGCACTGCGTCGGCATGCGGCTGAACGCTACGCCACCGTGGGCGAAATGGTGGCGGACCTGCGGCGTTTTCTGGCGCGCCACCCGGTGCACGCGCGGCGCGGCGTGCGGCTGTATCGCGTACGCCGCTTCGTGCAGCGCAACCGCTGGCCGCTGGCGGCCGCGTCGGTGCTGCTGATCGCGGTGCTGTCCGGCCTGGGCTCATCGCTGTATGCGCTTGGCCAGGCGCGCACCCAGCAGCAGCTGGCCGAACATCGGCAACAGCAACTGGAGCGCATCGTGCACTTCCAGCAGTCGATGTTCGACAGCGTGGACATCGACGCGATGGGTCATGCGATCAAGCGCGATCAGGAGCGGCAACTGACCGCCATGCTCTCGAGCGGCAAGGACGGGCCCGCGCCGGACAAGGGCGCGGTCGAGGAATTGCAGCGCGCCTTCGCCGGCATCTCGGCGACCGACACCGCCCGCAACGTGCTGGATACCTACGTGGTGACGCACGCGCTGGACAGCCTGGACGCGGCGTTTGCCGATGCACCGACACTCGCCGCCGACATGCGCCAGTCCCTGGCCCGCGTGCTGGTGAACATCGGCAGTTACCCGCACGCCGTCACCGAATTGCGCAAGGTGCTGGCGACCCGCGACCACGACGCGCCCGCCGATGACCAGGCGCGGCTTTCGACGCAGATCGACCTGGCGCAGGCCCTGTATCGCAAGGGCGACCTGGATGCCGCGGCGCAACTGTTCAAGCAATCGGGCAGGGAATCGTCCTCGCTGCCGGTGACCGCGCCGTTGCGCGTTGCGGCGGAAGCCGGGCGCGGTCGGGTGCTGGCGGCGCAAGGCCATCTGCAGCAGGCGTTGGCGCTGCAGCAGAAGCTGTATGCGCAACTGCAGCTGCCGTTGCCGGCCACCGACAGCGGTGTGATGGAACTGCGGCAGGACTTGGTGACCACCCTCATCGGCCTGGGCATGCGTGACGAAGCGCGCAAGCAGGCCGAGGCGCTGGTGGCGCTGGACCGCGGCAAGCTGGGCGCGGAGCACCCCGAAACACTCAAGGCCATGGTGGTGCTGGCCAAATTGCTGCACTACCGCCACGAGTACGAGAAATCACTGGAGCTGGCGCGCGAAGTGGCGACCATCCGCGAGCGCAAGCTGGGCGCGGATCACCCCGAGACGCTGCGCGCGCAGAACATGGTCGCCACCGACGAGGTCTACCTGGCGCAGGATCCGGCCGCGTTCAAGCAGGCGCATGCGCTGCTGGATCGGGTGGTGGCCACGCGCGAGCGACTGCTCGGCCCGGATCATCCGGACACGATGGCGTCACTCACGGTGATGGTGCGGCTGGTGGCCAAACAGGGGCATTTTGCCGATGACCCGGCGATCGCGCAGGGGTATTACGCGAAAGCCATTGCGCTGGAGCGCAGGATTCTGGCGTCGCATGAACGCATGCTGGGGCCGAACCACCCTCACACGCTGATGGCCCACGGCAGCCTGGCCAGCCTGCTGAACGCCGCCGGTCAGCACCGGAAGGCGCTGGCCGAGGCCGAGCTCACGCTGGCGGGGCAGCGCCGTGCGCTGGGTGACGATCATCCGATCATCTTCGGCACGCTGACACTGATCGGCGATATCAACAGCGATGCGGGCGACTGGAAGGCGGCGCGCGTGGCCTACCGGCAGGCGTTGACCGGGCGCGAGAAGCTGCTTGGGCCGCGCGATGCGCATACGATCGAGAGTGCGTCGCGCCTGCATTACGCGCTTGCCGAACTGGGCGCACAACATGCCGCCGAAAATGTCCGCCAGGAGTATCTGGATCCCGTCATCGCCATGAACCCGGCCAACCTCAACGCCAGCATGCGCAGCGTGCGCGACGAGGCCATCCGCATGCTCACGCCCTGAGTTTCGGGCGCTTCCCCCGCAGGTGGGAAGGAGACATGCGGCTCGGCTGTCGCGAACACGAAACGCAAAAGGCCCCGCATGTGCGGGGCCTTTCGTCGAAGTGGCAAGTCTGCGCAGACGCTTACTTCAGCTTCGCGTCCTTGCGCAGCGCCTCGGCGCGGTCGGTCTTTTCCCACGAGAACGAGGTGAACTTGTTGCCGTTCGCGTCGGTCAGCTCCTGCGGCGTGCGGCCGAAGTGGCCGTAGCTGGCGGTCTGCTGGTACATCGGGTGGATCAGGTCGAGCATCTTCAGAATGCCGAACGGGCGCAGGTCGAAATGCTTGCGGATCAGCTTCTCGATCTGCTCGTCGCTGATCTTGCCGGTGCCGAAGGTGGTGACCGAGATCGAGGTGGGATGGGCCACGCCGATGGCGTAGCTCACCTGCACTTCGCAACGGTCGGCGATGCCGGCGGCCACGATGTTCTTGGCCACGTAGCGCGCGGCGTAGGCAGCCGAGCGGTCGACCTTCGACGGGTCCTTGCCCGAGAACGCACCGCCACCGTGGCGCGCCCAGCCGCCGTAGGTGTCCACGATGATCTTGCGGCCGGTGAGGCCGCAGTCGCCCACCGGTCCGCCGATGACAAACTTGCCGGTCGGGTTGATGTGGAACTTGGTGCCCTTGTGCAGCCACTTCTCCGGCAGCACGGGCTTCAGGATCAGCTCGCGCACGCCTTCGATGAGGTCTTTCTGCTTGACGCCCGGATCGTGCTGGGTGGACAGCACCACCGCGTCGATCGCCACCGCCACGCCATTCTCGTAGCGCAGCGTGACCTGGCTCTTGGCGTCCGGGCGCAGCCACGGCAGCGGCGAGTTCTTCTTCTTGCGCACCTTGGCCTGCTGCTCGACCAGGCGGTGCGAGAAGTGGATGGCGGCGGGCATGAAGGTCTTGGTTTCGTTGGTGGCGTAGCCGAACATCAGGCCCTGGTCGCCGGCGCCCTGTTCTTCGGGCTTCTTGCGATCCACACCCTGGTTGATGTCGGGCGACTGCTTGCCGATCAGGTTCAGCACGCCGCAGGTGGCGCCGTCGAAACCGACGTCGGAGGAGTCGTAGCCGATGTCCAGGATCACCTTGCGGGTCAGCGCCTCGAGGTCGATCCAGGCGTTGGTGGTGACTTCGCCGGCGACGATCGCCACGCCGGTCTTGACCATCGTTTCGCAGGCGACGCGGGCGCGCGGGTCCTGCGCGATGATGGCGTCGAGCACGGCATCGGAGATCTGGTCGGCGACCTTGTCCGGATGGCCTTCGGAGACCGATTCGGAGGTGAACAGGTAGTTGGACATCGCGGCTATATCCCTTTGTACGGATAGAAAGATAAAGAAAGGCGCGATGATACAACGCCATCCCCGGTTTTGCAGCTTCGCGCAAGCACGTCGTGGGCGGGATTCCAGCCGTGTTCAGCCGCCCGGCGCGTCGCCAGCCGGCGGCGCGGCGCGGCGAGGTGGCCGCCCGTGGGCTGGACCTTAAAACCCGACGGCGGCGGCCTGCGGCGGCGCCGGGGCGACATCGTGGGCAACACCGCTGATCGGCGCGAGGACTTTCGGCAGCAGGCTGTCGAGTGTCCCGTCCATGCGCAGCTGGTCGATGCTGGACATGGCCTGGTCCAGCTTGCGCTGCTCGGTGCCTTCCGTCGGTGGCGGTGCACCGGGCGCCTCGGTGAGCGCCGCCAGTTCCGGGCCTACCAATTGGGTCAGTGCGAAGTACGCGTCATCGTGGATGCCCACCTGTTCCAGCAGCAGGCCGGGAAGCAGCCAGGAGGCGGTGTCCAGGTGCACCGGCTTGATCGGATGTTGCGGCTCGATCAACAGCCAGGTACCGGCCTGGCTCAGCATGTCCTTGCCGTCGACGAAGCCGGCGATCTGGTAGCTGTTGCTGAGCGCCGGCAGGTGGTCGCCGTAGAACAGCACCAGGCTCGGGCGGCGGCGCGTGGCCAGCTGTTTCACCAGCCGACCCAGCTCGGCGTCGGCGTGGCCGATGTGATAGAGGTAGGTCTGCAGCTCCAGCTTGTCGCGCCCTTCGATGCCTTGCGGTACGGCGATGGCGTCGCGCTCGGCAGTGTGGGCCGGCTCGATGTCGTAGGGCCCGTGCGCCTCGATGCTGATGGCGAAGATGAACTGCGGCGGGCCGCTGTCCTTCAGCTGGCGCAGGATTTCGTCGGTCATGGCGCTGTCGGCCATGTATTTGCCATCCATTGGCGCATCGGCGGGGAACGACGCCTGCGACACGAAGCTGTCGAAGCCCAGCGCCTTGAATGCCGCGCTGCGGTTCCAGAACGCGGGGTCGTTGCCGTGCAGCGCAATCGTGTCGTAGCCATGCTGGTTCAGCACGCGAACCAGGCTGGGCACGGTGGCGTGGCTCAGCTGCAGGTAGGGAAATTGCAGGTTGTCGAAATAGCGCAACGACAGGCCGGTCAGCATCTCGAATTCGGTGCGGATGGTGCCGCCGCCGAAGGTCGGCACGTGCAGCTCGCCGCTGGTCCCCTGCCGCGCCAGCCGGCGCAGGTTGGGGGTGAAGTGGCTGTGCTCGTAACCCTTCATGATGGTTGGGTCGAAGAACGATTCGCTCTGCACCACCACGATGTCGGGCAGCGCGCCGCCCGCCGAGGGCTGCAGCAGGCGCTGCCGCAGCGGGTGGTCGTAATCGGCAATCAGCTGCCTGGCCAGGGCGAGGTCGGGTTTCTTCTTGCCGTGGCCGTAGTGCAGGTCGAACATGATCAGCCCGCTGATCAGCCCCGAGTGGTTGGCGGTGGACATCGCCGACCACGGCTCCAGCCACAGCACGCGACCGTTGTAGAGACGCTCCCACGCGGTCACGCCCAGCAGCAGGCTGAGCAGCGCCGCCGCCAGCACGCTGCCGGCAAGCAGGCGTTTGCCGCCCGTGCGCCGCGGCAGCAGCGGCGGCTCGAAACGCCACATCGCGATCACCAGCGCCAGAGCGGCCAGCAAGCCCAGGTACGGCCACGGGCTGTGCGGCAGGTAGCCGGACAGCAGGTGCATGCCGCCCTTGCGCAACTGGCCCACCATCTGGAAATCGGCCGGCAGCAGCGGCGTGCCCAGGTTCGCCACCTTCAGCGCGTTGACCCCGTAGACCACGCCTTCGACCAGCAGCACCATGCCGAACGACAGCAGCAGCCGGCGGGTGAGCAGCAGCAGCACGCCCGCCAGCAGCAGGCCGGGCAGGGCATTGGCGAACGGGAAGCGGGCCTGGTCGAGCAGGCGCCTGGGCACCACGCCGACGCCGCCGTCGATCAGTCCGGTCAGCAGCACGAAACCCAGCACCACGGCCAGCAGCGCAAGCGTGCGCCAGACCGGGGCATGCCAGCGGCGCGGAGGGCGGGTGGGTTTCAACGACATGGCAGTCCTGTTGCTGTCATCGCGGGGGCAGCGAATGTAATCAAGCCAACATGAACCGCACGTTGGTCGGATCGCGCAGTTTCGGGCCTGCACGGGCGCGCTTCAATGGGTTCACCACGTTCGCCCGGAACGGTGTCGGCTGCACGCCGCACTGCGGCACAATGCGGGCATGCCTGTCCAACCTTCCCCCGCGCTGCGCGCGCTGATCGACGACCGCTATGGCGACCTGGCGGCCCGTTGCCGCGCCGCCGGCATCCCGTTGCACGACGATGCCGGTGTGGCCGAGCGCATCCGCAACACTTTGCTGGCCAGCGATTTCGCCTTCGATGTGTGGTGCCACCAGCCGGAACTGCTGGCGCCGGGCCTGCAACGGCTGCGTGCAGGCGGCGATGCGTCCACGCGCATTGCCGCGTTGAAGTTGCCCGACGACGAAGCGGCCTGCATGGAAACGCTGCGGCGCTTTCGTCACGCCGAGGCCTTGCGGCTGGTGTTCCGCGACGTCAACGACCTGGACGAACTGCCCGAAACCCTGTCGGCCACCAGCGTGTTGTACGAGGCCTTGCTGAGTGCCGCGCTGGGCTGGTCGGAACGGTGGATGGCGGCGCGCTACGGCCAGGCGCGCGATGGCGACGGCGCCGTGCAGCGGCTGGTGGTGGTGGGCTTTGGCAAGCTCGGCGGCAGCGAGCTGAATTTCTCGTCCGACATCGACCTGGTGCTGGCCTATCCGCACGGCGGTGAAAGCGACGGTGCGCGCACGCTCGACAACAGCGAGTATTTCGTGCGGCTGGGACGCCAACTGGTGCGGCTGCTGCACGAGCCGACCATGGATGGCATCTGCGCCCGCGTCGACCTGCGCCTGCGCCCGTTCGGCAATGCCGGGCGCCTGGCGCTGTCGTTCGCGGCGATGGAGCAGTACTACCAGAACGAGGGCCGCGACTGGGAGCGCTACGCCTGGATCAAGGCGCGCCCGGTGGCCGGCGATCGCCAGGCCGGCAAGCAGTTGCAGGAGCTGTTGCGGCCGTTCATCTATCGCAAGTACCTCGACTACACCGCCTTCGCCGGACTGCGCGAGATGAAGGCACTGATCGACGCCGAGGTGGCGCGCAAGGACCTGGCCGACAACCTGAAGCTGGGCCCCGGCGGCATCCGCGAAATCGAATTCATCGTGCAGCTGACCCAACTGATCCGCGGCGGCCGGGAACCCTCGATGCGGGTGCGCGGCCTGTTGCCGGCGCTGACCGCCTGCGAGGCGCGCGGGCATATCGGCGCCTCGCGGGCGCGCATGCTGCGCGAGGCTTACCTGTTCCTGCGCCGGCTGGAAAACCGGGTACAGATGTTGCGCGACGCGCAGACCCACGACATCCCCGACGACGCGCTGAGCCGCGAGCGCATCGCGCTGGGTCTGGGCCATCCCGACTGGGACACCCTGAACGCCACGTTGGCGCACCACCGCGCCCATGTCAGCGAGGAGTTTGCCGCCGTGCTGATGCCGCAGGGCGGGCGCGCCGCCAAGGTGCCCGCGGCCGACAACGTGCTGTGGCAGCGCGCCTGCGACGAGTCGCTGGAGGCGGGCACGCTGGAGGCATCGGGTTTCGTGCCCGGCGCCGAGCTGGCCGACGCGCTGCTGAAACTGCCGCAAGCCTCGCCGGTGCGTGCGATGTCGGCGCGCTCGCGCGAACGGCTGGATCGGCTGATGCCGCAGCTGTTCGGTGTGGCGCGCGAGAGCGCCGCGCCGGTGGCGTGCATGCTGCGGCTGTGTCGCCTGGTGCAGGCGGTGGCGCGCCGCTCCGCCTATCTTGCGTTGCTGGAAGAACAACCGCTGGCGCGCAAGCGGCTGGCCCGGCTGTTCGGCGACAGCGCGTTCCTGGCCGAGCGGGTCATCATGCAGCCGCTGCTGCTGGACGACGTGCTCGATCCGCGTATCGATCAGCTGCCGCTGAAGCGCGCCGACATCAGCGCCGAGATCACCCGCGTGCTGGGTACGCTGGACGAGCGCGAGGCCGAGGCGGAGCTGGAGCGCATCAACGAGTTCAAGGCCAGCACCGCCTTCCGGCTGGGGCTGGCGTTCAACGATGGCCGCGCCGACGCGGTGGCCACCGCGCGCCGGCTGGCCGCGCTGGCCGAATCGGTGGTCGCCACGGTCACCTCGCTGGCCGAGCGCGAACTGGCCGTGCAGCACGGCCGGCTGCCGGGCGAGGGCTCCGGCTTTGCCGTGCTGGGCTATGGCAGCCTGGGCGGCGAGGAGCTGGGCTTCGCCTCGGATCTGGACCTGGTCTTCGTCTATGACGGTCGCCGCGCGCAGGCGATGAGCGACGGCGCGCGCCCGCTGGAAGGCGCGCGCTGGTACCAGCGCCTGGCGCAGCGGGTGATGAACTGGCTGACCGTGCTGACCCGCGGCGGGCGCATGTACGAGGTCGATACGCGCCTGCGGCCGGACGGCTCCAAGGGCTTGCTGGTCAGCAGCCTCGACGGCTTTGTGGCCTACCAGCGCGGCCGCGCCTGGACCTGGGAGCACCAGGCCTTGCTGCGTGCGCGCCCCGTGGCCGGCGACCGCGCGCTCACCGCTCAGCTCGCCGAAGTCCGTCGCGAAATCCTTGCCGTGCCGCGCGATCCGGTCGCCGTACTGGCCGAGGTCAGCAGCATGCGCCAGCGCTGGCGTGCCGAACGCGACCGCTCCGATGCGGCGCAATTCGACCTGAAGCAGGGCCACGGCGGCCTGCTGGACATCGAGTTCGCGCTGCAGGGACTGGTGCTGGCGCACGCCCAGCGGCCGGGCCTGCTTGAGATCACCGCCAATGCCTCGGTGATCGGCGCCTGCCACGACGCCGGCCTGGTGAATGCCAACCAGGCCGCCGTGCTCGGTGCCGCCCATGCCGAGCTGCTGCATCGCGCGCTGCGTTGCACGATGGACCTGCGCTCGCGCATCGCGCCGCGTGACGAGGCGCTGGCGACGCTTTGCGCCAGCGTGCGCGAGGTCACCGCGGCGCTGGGTTTCAGCTTCGACGAATGACCGCCGACCTGGGTGGGATCGGTGCGGGTCGCGACGTCCGATGGATCACGGGAGGCGGGCATGCTTGATACGTGGGAAATACTGCAGCGACTGGTGCTGGCGGCCGTGCTCGGCGCGGTCATCGGCGCCGACCGCGAGCGGCGTGAATGGGCCGCCGGCCTGCGTACGCACATGCTGGTGTGCGTGGGCGCGGCGCTGGCGATCATCGTGTCGGCCTACGGTTTCGGCGATGCGCTGAAAAACCCGCGCGTGGTGCTGGACCCGTCGCGCGTGGCGGCGCAGGTAGTCAGCGGCATCGGCTTCCTCGGCGCCGGCACCATCCTGTTCATGCAGCGCGAACAGGTGGTGCGTGGCCTGACCACCGCCGCCGGGTTGTGGGCGGTGGCGTCGATCGGCCTGGCCGCGGGTGCCGGCCTGTATGCGGCGGCAGCCATGACCACCGCGTTGATCTGGGTGATCCTGGTACTGCTCAAACCGTTGCAGCGACGCTTGTTTGCGCGCCACAACCTGCGTCCGCGGGTGCTGCTCAGCCTGGCTGACGATGGTGCGGTGGCCGGCGTGGAAGCCGTGGTGGCGGCGCAACAGCTGCCGCTGTTCAAGCTGATCCTGAATTGCCGCAAAGATGCCGACGACCAGCTCATCCTGATCTTCGAACATGGCGTGGACAGTACCCGGATGACCGCTTTGACCGACGCGCTGCGCGAGGTGGCGGGTGTCACGGCGATCCAGTTGGGCAGCGCCATCCGCGGCGCCAGTCGTCCGAAGTAGGGCTCAGTCGCCCCGGCGTTGCGCCATGCGCGCCAGCAACTGCCCGGCGAGGGCGGCCGTTTCGCGTAGTGGTGGTTGCGTCGATGCGGTGGTGTCGTCGATGTCGTGCAGCAGGTTCGCCGCGCGCAATGCCTGATGGAAGCGGGCGATCCTGGCCGGCAAGGGCGCCGTGGCGAGGGTGTGCACCGGGCAGCCCACGGCGCAGGCCTCGGACAGCATGTTTACCGAATCGGGGGTTACCACCAGCCGATCGGCCCAGCCGAGCACGCCGGGGAACGGGTTGCGGCCATCGTCGGCGCCGGCCCAGACGATGCCGGGCACGTCGCGCAACGCCGCGCGGAAAAGCTCGATGAGTTCCGCAGGCGTACGGCGCGAGGCGAGCACCAGCAGGCTGCCGCCCTCGCGCCGGTGGCGGGCCAGCAGATGGCCCAGCAAGCGGCCGGCGTAGTCATCATCCAGATCGATGCCGCGACGTGGCCCGCCCAGCAACACGCCGACCCGTGGCTGCGGCAGCTCGCCCAGCAGGGGGCAGGCGTCGCGTCCGTCGGCCAGCCAGCGCGCGTCCACCGTGTTGAGCGAACCCAGCGGGCGCAGCACGTTGGCGCCGTCGAGGCCGTCATGCCGTGGCGCAATTACCGCATCCCAATGGCGCGGGTCGATGCGCGGGTCCAGGATCTGCACCGTGTAGCAGCGCCCCGCGGAAAGCGGCCGCAATATCCGCGTGAGCAGCGCCGCGGAGCGGCCGCAGCCGATTGCCAGCTCGGGCCACGGTGGCGCGAACAGCGATCGCTGTGCCGCCGGCAAGGCCCGCGTGTTTCCCAGCGTGAAACGCGGCGACAGCCACGACCACGGCGCCCGCAGCCGCAGGCGCAGGTGGCGCACCGGCCGCTGCATGTGTTCGGCCAGCGCAAGCGCCTGGCGCTGGTTGCCGGCGGCGTTGTCCGTGATCACCCAGCATTCGCCTGGCGTCAGCATGGCGGCGTTTTGTGGGAGATTGTTTCGCTGGCGTACACAGTGCGTTCCCCTCGGCCGTGGTCCGATCGCGCCAGGCCACCATTACACTCTTTATTCGCGATCGCGCCGCCCCGTTGGCGTGCGCATGCCTTGGAGGATACCCATGAGTGATTCGGTTTCGGAGATGGCGCTGGATCAATTGTTTCGCGAGGCGCGCACGTTCAACGCCTGGTCGCCGCAGGAAGTGACCGACGAACAACTGCATCAGCTCTACGCGCTGGCCAAGTTCGGCCCCACCAGCGCCAACGCCTCGCCGATGCGGGTGGTCTTCGTGAAATCCGAGGAAGCCAAGGCGAGGCTGGCGCCGCACCTGTCCGACGGCAACCGCGCCAAGACGATGGAGGCGCCGGTCACCGCCATCATCGGCACCGACCACGAATTCTATGAGCGTCTGCCGCAACTCTTTCCGCACGCCGACGCGCGCAGCTGGTTCGTCGGCAACCAGCCGCTGATCGATACCACCGCCTTTCGCAATGCCAGCCTGCAGGGTGCCTACGTGCTGATGGCGGCGCGGGCGCTGGGGCTGGATTGCGGCCCGATGTCGGGGTTTGACCAGGCCGGCGTGGACGCGGCTTTCTTTGCGGGCACCGCGGTCAAATCCAACTTCCTGATCGCCATCGGCTACGGCGATGGCAGCCGCAACCTGTTTCCGCGCAGCCCGCGGCTGTCGTTCGACGAGGCCTGCCGGATCGCCTGATCCTTTCCCTTGCATCTGATACCTACCTGGAGATTCACCATGCGCGCATTTCGTTATCTCGTTGTGGCCTGCCTGCTCGGCGCCGCCGTGTCGGCACAGGCTGCCCCGGTGACCTACAAGCTCGATCCTGACCACACGATGGTGTTGTTCACCTGGAGTCATTTCGGGTTCTCCGACCCCTCCGCCAATTTGGGCCTGGGCGAGGGCACCCTGGTGTACGACGAGCAGCACCCGGCGCAATCGAGCGTGCAGGTGACCCTGCCGCTGGATCGGCTCGACACGTTCGTGCCGGCGCTGGACGAGCACCTGAAGAAGCCGGACTTCCTCGACGCGGGGAAATACCCGACGGTGACCTTCAAGAGCACGGCGGTGCAGCCGCTGGGCGGCAACAAGTTCAAGGTCACCGGTGATCTCACCGTGCATGGCGTGACCCACCCGATCGTGCTGGACGCCACTCTGAACAAGGTCGGCGTGCATCCGATGAGCAAGGCGCAGTCGATCGGTTTCGACGCCACTGCCAGCCTGAAGCGCTCCGATTTCGGGGTGGGCGCCTACGTGCCCAGCGTCAGCGACGAGATCACCATCCGCATCACTACCGAAGGCTCGGTGCCGAAGGCGAAATAAGCCGGCAGCGATGGGCCAGTGACGGGGCGGCTTCGGCCGCCCTTGTCGCATGGCCGCCCCAAATGCATGCCGGTCAGCCTGTGGTTGGCCGTGCCTGCTACCATTTGCGGCTTGATGGTCTGTCTGGAGTTTCGTCCATGTCGCGCCCCCTTTCCGCGGCCGTCCCGCTGATACCGGCAAATGCCGAAAATCGTTACGAAGTGACGCGCGCGGACCTGCCGTTGTCCTGCCCGATGCCCGGCATGGCGTTGTGGAATTCGCATCCCAAGGTGTACCTGCCGATCGTCGATGACGGCGGCGAGTCAACCTGCGCCTACTGCGCGGCCCATTACGTGTTGCGCGACTGACCACGGGCGCGGCGTGATGCGATCGGCGGCATGGTTTCTGCTTGTCTCCTGCGATCAACGCCCCGAAACATGAGCCCATGTCCAGCACCGCCGCGCCCGACAAGCTGCTGACCGTTGTCCAGCTGATTCCCGCCATGCACGCGGGTGGCGCGGAGCGGTCGGCGTTGGAGATCAGCCGTGCCCTGGTACAGGCCGGGCACCGCTCGGTGGTGATTTCCGCCGGCGGCCGGCTGGTGGCGCAGTTGCTGGCCGAGGGCGGCGAGCACATCACCCTGGATATCGGCCGCAAATCGCTGCTCACCCTGCTGCGGCTGGGCAAGCTGCGGCGCGTGCTGCGCCAGCTTCGCCCCGACATCGTGCACGCGCGCTCGCGCCTGCCCGCGTGGCTGGGCTGGTGGGCGATGAAGGGGCTGTCGCCGCGCCCGCATTTCATTACCACCGTGCACGGGCTCAACTCGCCCTCGCGCTACAGCGCCATCCTGCTGCGCGGCGAACGCGTGGTGGCGGTTTCGCAGACGCTGCGCGATTACGTGCTCAGCCACTATCGCTGGCTGGAGCCGGGCCGGGTGCGGGTGATCCCGCGCGGTATCGACCCGGAGGCATTCCCCTACGGCCATCGCGCCGACGACGGCTGGAAGACCTCGTTCTTCTCCGAATACCCCTCGTTGATGGGTGCGCCGCTGCTGACGCTGCCCGCCCGCGGCACGCGCCTGAAGGGGCATCACGATGCGATCGAGCTGGTCGCCGACCTGAAAGGTCGCGGCATCGACACCCGCCTGCTGTTGCTGGGCGTGATCGAGCCGGGCCGCGAAGCCTATGTGGCGGAGTTGAACGAGCTGATCCGCGCGCGCGGCGTCGGCGCCCAGGTGGTGCTGACCCCGCAGCGTGACGACGTGCGTGACATCTACGCGGTGTCCACCCTGATCCTGCAGTTGTCGAACCAGCCCGAATCGTTCGGTCGCACCGTGGTCGAGGCCTTGTCGCTGTGCCGGCCGGTGCTCGGCTATGCGCACGGCGGCGTGGGCGAGCTGCTGGCCGAGCTGTACCCCGCCGGCCGCGTGCCGCCGGGTGACCGTGAACGCCTGGTCGAACGCGCCGCCGAACTGCTGCGGGTGGCCCCGCCCATCCCCTTGCTGCACAGCTACCGCCTGGTGGACATGCAGCAAACCACGCTGGCGCTGTACCACGAGGTGGCCGGCTAAGCGGCCTGTGTTCTTGTGGGGGCGGCTTCAGCCGCGATGCTTTTCCCCCCGAATCACCTCAAAGCCAGGAGCATCGCGGCTGAAGCCGCTCCCACGGAGGGTGCGCGCACGCCACCGCCGCGACGCGCTCGCCTACAATGCGTTTTCCCTCTCGCACAGGCTGGCGCATGACCTCCCTTGGAACCACGCTGGGTGCCGCGCTGCGCTCGCCCTTGCTGCCGTTCTGGCTGGTGATCGCGCTGCTGCCGTTTGGCCGCAGCGCGGAATTGGGGACGTTCCTGTGCCTGCTCGGCGTGGTGCTGCTGTTCGCGCGCCAGCGCGATGCGTTGCGCGAACATGCGGGTGCCCGGATGTCGCTGTGGCTGCTGGGGGCGTTCATCACCGCGGCGCTGTTGTCGGCGTTCGATTCGTACGCGCCGGGGAAAAGCTGGGGCACGGTGGCGGGCCAGCTGCGCTATGTTCCGCTGGTCTTGTACGCCTGTTTCGCGATCCGGCGGGACAGCAAGCTGCAATCGCTGTTTGTCGCCGTGGCGCTGGTGCTGGCGCTGTGGGTGCTGGATGCCTGGGTGCAGGCGCTGACCGGCTGGAGTCTGGGCGGCCGTGCCGAGGCCGAACGGGTGTCGGGCATCTTCGGTGCGGACAATCTCAAGCTGGGCCCGACCCTGGCGGTGCTGTCGCCGTTTGCGCTGTGGGCGGCGCGGCGGCGCTGGGGCTTGCGCGGGCTGTTGATCGCCTTCGCGCTGGTGCTCGGCCCGGTGCTGCTGGCCGGTTCGCGTGCCGCGTGGTTGAGCTATGCGCTGGTGGCGCTGGGCTTTGCCTGGCATGAGGCGCGCTCGCTGCGGCGGTTTGCGCTGTTCTGCCTGCTGGGCGCGGCGTTGTTGGCGCTGGCCGGTGGGGTGGCGTGGAAAACCTCACCGCGGTTCCAGGTGCGGATGGATCGCACCTTGCTCGCATTGCACGGCACCGACAGTTCGCTGGATGCCGCACTCAGCGGCCGGCTGGATATCTGGGAAACCAGCGCGCGCATGATCGCGGATCATCCGATCAATGGCGTGGGCGTGCGTGCGTTTCGCTACGCCTACCCGCATTACGCACCACCCGACGACCACTTCCTGGTGGCCGAACCCTGTGGCGCCGGCATGGGCGCCTGCCATGCGCATCAGATCGTGCTGGAGATCCTCACCGAAACCGGCGCGTTGGGCCTGCTGCTGTGGCTGGCGGCGGTGGCCCTGGCGTGGCGTGCATGGCGCAGCGTGGGTGCGGCGGCGCGCTCGCGGGCCTTCCCCGTCACGCTGGCGCTGGGCGTGATGCTGTTTCCGCTGAACACCAGTCTGGCCTTCTATTCGGCCTGGTGGGGGCTGCTGTTTGCCTGGTTGCTGGGGCTTTGGTGCGCGGCGCTGTACGTGGTGGCGGACGTCGACGGGGCGAGCCGTCGATGACGGCCGCGCGCGAACCGCTGTCGGTGGTGGTGACCAGCTTCAACAGCGCCGCCACGCTGGATGCCTGTCTGCGCGGCGTGCGCTGGGCGGACGAGATCGTGGTGCTGGATTCCGGCTCCACCGACGCCACGACGGCGATCGCCGCGCATTACGGCGCGCGTGTGCACGTGCAGCCGTTTGCCGGCTACAGCGCGCAGAAGCAGGCGGCGATCGACCTGGCCAGCCACCGCTGGGTGCTGCTGCTCGATTCGGACGAGTCGCTGGACGAGGCCGCTGCCGCGCCGCTGCAGCAGGCGCTGCGTGCGCCGACGCACGTGGCGTACCAGTTGTGGCGGCGGGAGTGGCAGTTCTGGCGCTGGCAGTCGGGCCGTGCGCGGCTCAACCACTACGTGCGTTTGTTCGATCGGCAACACGCGCGCATGAGCGGTCACGCGGTGCATGAGGAAGTGTGTGTCGACGGCTCCGTCGGCGTGCTCGACGTCACCATCGATCACCATGGCGAGCGCGATATCGCGGGGCGCGTGGCCAAGGCGGATCGCTATTCGAGCTTGCAACTGGGCGACCTCGCCCGACGGCGGGTGCGCTGGTTGCACCTGCGCATGGTGGCGTATCCCACGGTGGCCTTTCTGCGCTTTTATCTTTTGCGCGGGCACTGGCGCTCGGGCTGGGCCGGTTTCATTGCCGCGCGCATCCACGCTTTCTATGCGTTTCTGAAATACGCCAAGCTGTACGAGTCGCGGCGCCAGCGCCCCAATCAGTAGACCGGTGGCTGCCCCGGCGGGCGCGTCTTGAAGCGCTTGTGCGCCCACAGGTATTGCGCCGGCGCCTCGCGCACCATCTGTTCGATGCAACCGTTGATGCGGGCGGTGTCGTGGTGCACGTCGGCGCCGGGGAAATCCCGCAGCGGTGCACCCAGCCGCAGCACGTAGCCCTCGCTGCCCGGCAGGCGACGGTGGAAGAAGGGAATTACCAGCGCGCCGGACATCCGCGCCAGGTGATGGGTGGCAGTGATGGTGGCCGCGGGCACGCCGAAGAACGGCACGAACACGCTGTCCTTGCTGCGCATGTCCTGGTCGGGCGCGTACCACAGCGTGCCGCCGTTGCGCAGATATTTCACCGTGCCGCGGAGGTCCTCCTTCTCGAACATCGCATCGGCATAATCCAGCCGCGCGCGCAGCACGTTCCACTCGAACACGTCCGAATCCATGCGCCGATACATGCCGGCAATGCGGATACGCTGCGATACCAGCCGCGCACATAGTTCCAGATGCGAGAAGTGGCCGCCCACCAGCAGCACGCCCTTGCCCTGGGCGCGTGCCGCTGCGAGATGCTCCAGTCCTTCGACCTGCAGCGGAATCCGCGCGATCTGGCGGTCGCTGCCCATCCAGCCCAGTGCGAATTCCACCAGCATCAGACCCACGTCGCGCAGGTTGGCGTCGATCAATGCCGCCTGCTCGGCCGCACCCAGTTCGGGGAAGCACAGCCCGATATTGACCTGCACGATGTGCCGCCGCGGCGAGGGCAGCCACTGCACCAGCGCGCCCAGGCGCCGGCCCAGCCACAGCAGCGCGGGATAGGGCAGGCGCGCGATCAGCCGGATCACCCCCACACCGAGCCATGCCGGCCAGTGACGCGGCGACAGCAGGGAGCGGGTAAAGGGAGGTCGGGAAGCACCAGGCATTGGCGCTAGTGTAATTGGCCGGGAAAGGGGAAGCGGGAATCGGGAATCGGGAATCGGGAATCGGGAATCGGGAAGGCATCGCGCACTTCCACCGATCGCCCTGAGCGTAGCCGCGCAGCGGCGGAGTCGAAGGGTGTACACGGCGCGGCTTCGACTTCGCCGCTGGCCGGCCACGCCCAGCCCGAACGGCTGATGGTCGCTTTCGCCTTCGCGCCCTTCCGCGCTCTCGTATACTGCGGCGCTACCACGGAGTTGCGCGTGCGTTATCTCTACACCTTCGCGATGTACCTGGCGATGCCGTTGATCGTGCTGCGCCTGTTGCTGCGCGGGGTGCGCTCGCCGCCCTACCATCGACGCTGGTCGGAGCGGTTCGGCTTTTTCGATGCGCCGGGTTTCAACGGCAGCCTGTGGGTGCACGCCGTGTCGGTGGGCGAGGTCAATGCGGCCGAGCCCCTGATCAAGGCGCTGCGCAAGGATTACCCCAACGCGCCCCTCGTCATCAGCACCGTCACCCCGACGGGCATGGCGCGCGTGCACCAGCTGTTTGGCGACGCGGTGTTTCACGTCTATCTGCCCTACGACCTGCCGTTCGCGGTGAACCGGTTCCTGCAGAGGATCCGGCCGCAGCTGGCATTGATCGTGGAAACCGAGATCTGGCCGAACCTGTATCACGCCTGCCACAAGCGCGGGGTGCCGATGATGATCGTCAACGCGCGCCTGTCCGATCGCTCGCTGCGGGGGTACCGGTTCCTGCGCGGCACCGTGCGCTCGGCGTTGCGCTGCGTGCAGGTGATCGCGGCGCAGTCGGTGGCCGATGCAGCGCGTTATCGCCTGCTGGGTGCCGAGCCGCAGCAGATCGTGGTCAGCGGCAACATGAAGTTCGACATGCGCATACCACCCGATGCCGCCGCTGCAGGCGCCAGCATGCGCCGGCAATGGGGCTGCGAACGACCGGTGTGGATGGCCGCGAGCACGCACGAGGGCGAGGAGCTGGCGGTACTGGATGCGCATCTGCAGGTGCTCAAGCAGTTTCCCGACGCGCTGCTGCTGATCGCACCGCGCCATCCGGAACGGTTCAAGCTGGTGGAGCATGCCGTGCACACGCTGGGTTTTTCGATGGCCACGCACAGTGCCGACGGGCTGCCGGCGGCGTCGCACCAGGTGTTCCTGATCGACGCCATGGGCTTGCTGATGCCGTTCTACGCGGCGGCCGACCTGGCTTTCGTGGGTGGCAGCCTGGTACCCATCGGCGGCCACAATGTGCTGGAGCCGGCCGCGCTGGCCCGGCCGGTCCTGGTCGGGCCGCACACGTTCAATTTCGCCGAGATCACGCTCACCCTGATTCGCGAGGGCGGCGCCGAATGCGTGGACAGCAGCGACCAGCTTGGCGCCGATGTGCTGCGGCTGTTGCTCGATGACGAGAAGCGCGCCCAGATGGGGCGCGTCGCGCACCAGGTATTCGATCGCGAGCGTGGCGCCGTGCGGCGCGTCACGCAGATGGTGGACGCCTTGCTGCAGGAGTGAATTGCGTCGCGCATCCGACGGCGGCGGACACAAAAAAACGGCCGTGCATGCGGCCGTTTTTTTGCGTGACCTTGCCGCGGCTTACTGCAGCAACGTGTTGATCGCTTCCATGTCCTTGATGTCCGCCGTGCCCGAGGACTGCTTCAGCATCAGCTTGTTCAGCACAAACTGGTGGCGCGCCTGCGAGTACTCGCTTTCGGCCTGGGTGAGGTTCTGGATCTGGATCAGCACGTTGGTCATCGTCTGCGTGCCCACGTCGAAACCCGCGCGAGTCGCTTCCAGCGCCTTCTTGCCCGAATCCACCGCCGCGCGGGTCGACTCGACCTGCGAGATGCCGGCGATCACCGAGCGATAGTTGTTGAGCGTGGTGCGCACCACCTGGCGGCGCTGCGACTCGAGCGCGTCCTGGGCCGAGTCACGCTGGTAGATGGACTGCCGCACCCGCGACTGGGTGGCGCCGCCGGAGAAGATCGGCACGTTCAAGGTCAGCCCGATGGTGGTGGCGCCGCGGTTGTCCTGGCGACCGCTGCCGATGTTCTGGTACCAGCTGGTGTTCTTGCCGTAGCTGACGTTGGCGGTGATGGTGGGCAGGTGGCCGGCACGCGCCGCGCTGATGTTGTGCTCGGTGGTTTCCACGTTGCTGCGCTGGGCCAGCAGGTCGGGGTTGGTTTCCAGTGCCTGCTTGACCCAGGTGTCCGGGTCGTTCGGGGTGGGTGGCTGCATCGGCAGGTCTTCACGCAGCTTCTTCAGCTCGCCGGTGGGCTTGCCGGTGATCTCGGTCAGCGCCTCGCGGGCATCGTTGAGCGCGTTTTCCGTGGCGATCGTGTTGGCCTTGGCTGCCTCGTAATACGACTTGGCCTGGTACACGTCGGTGATCGCCGAAAGGCCGACCTTGAAGCGCTGGTTGGATTGCTCGTACTGCTGGCGGTAGGCGTCTTCGTTGGCCTTGGCGTAGGCCAGCTGGTCCTCGCCGGTGAGCACGCCGAAATAAGCCTCGGTGACGCGCACGTACAGCTGCTGAAGCGCGGACTGGTACAGCTCGTCCTGCGCCTGGGCGGCGGAATGCGCGGCCTTGAGGTTGGCGTATTCACTGAAGTCCAGCACCGTCTGGCTGAGCTGGGCGTTCACGCTGCGCGTGCGGGTGTGGCCGAACTGGCTGGTGTTGATCGTCTGGTTGGGATTCGATGGATCCTGCACCACCTCGTGGTTGCCGCCGTTGGTCTGCTGCAGCGTCAGCCCCGCCGAGATCTGCGGCAGCAGTAACGCGCGCGCCTGGTCGACATTCTCGCCGATGGACAGCCGCTGGGCGTCTGCCTGCATCAGCACCGGGTCGTTGGCGCGGGCTTCACGGTAGGCATCCAGCAGGTCTTCGCCATGACTGGGCAGTGAAACGGCGGCCATCGCCAGGGCCAGTGTGAGCAGCTTCAAACGCATGGGTTGCCTCGTAGGGGAAGTCGGGGGCGGAAATTCAGAGAACGAAAGGTTGCAGCGGCTCGGCGTGCTTCAGGTAGGGCAGGTCGGTCTCGAACAGGATTTCCTCGCGAAAACGACCTTCGCCCTCGAGCGTCAGCAATACGACTTGTTGCACCGGCGACTTGCCCCGCACGATCACCGCGCGGCCGCCGGGCTTGAGCCAGCCCAGCCAGCGCGGCGGGATGGTGGCGACCGCACCGGTGACGACCAGTGCGTCGAACTGCTCATCGGGCTGCCAGTCGACAACGGCCTCGCCCGTGGCCAGGTTGACATTGGTCACGTTCGCCGCCTGCAGCCGCCGGGTGGCGGCCGCGGTGAAATCGGCATGGATATCCACGCTGGTGACATGCGCCGAAAGCCCGGCCAGGCAGGCGGCGAGAAAGCCCGAGCCGGTGCCGATTTCCAGCACACGGTCGGTGGGCAGCAATTCCAGCGCCTGCAGTACGCGGCCCTCGACCACGGGTTTCATCATCACTTCGCCATGGCCCAGCGGCAGGCACAGGTCGGCAAACGCCAGCTGGCGGTGTTCGGCAGCCACGAAATCCTCGCGCCGCACGCGGCCGATGACGTCCAGCACGCGGCCATCCAGCACCTCCCACGGGCGGACCTGGTTCTCGACCATGTTCAGTCGTGCCTGCTCGAAGTTCATTGCCATTTCAACTGGTGTCCCGTGAGTCGGAAAAGGTGAGGAAGAATAAGCGTCTGGC
Organism: Rhodanobacter fulvus Jip2; assembly: GCF_000264315.1. Lineage (GTDB taxonomy): Bacteria > Pseudomonadota > Gammaproteobacteria > Xanthomonadales > Rhodanobacteraceae > Rhodanobacter > Rhodanobacter fulvus. Next base: position 24,749 of record NZ_AJXU01000029.1, on the reverse strand, counting down.
CGCATTCCGACAATCACAGCGTGACGGCGTCGCCCGCCGCCACGTAGTGCCGGAAGTCATCGCGAATGGTTGACGCACGTCATTGAGCGCATATGACATACGCGGGAGAATGGCGTCTGGAAAATAATTGTACCGCCGCGTATAATAAAGGGCAGACTCTCATTTGTGAAGGTGCGGGCATGATTAGCGGCGCGCAAATAAAGCCACAGGGACCGGGCCGCCCCAAGGACATGGAAAAACGGGCGGCGATCCTCGCTGCGGCGAAGGCATTGTTCATACGCAATGCGTTTGCCGGTACCAGCATGGATGCCATCGCCGCCGAGGCGAAGGTTTCCAAGCTGACCGTGTACAGCCATTTCGGTGACAAGGACAACCTCTTTCGCGAAGTGATCCGCTCCCGCATCGAGGACCTGCTGCCCGAGGACATCTACCAGTTCGACCCCCATGTGGGTATCGAACAGACCCTGCACGCCATCGCCCAGGCGCACATGCACATCGATTGCCAGGCCGAGCACGTGGGCACCTTCCGCGCGATCCTCAGCGACTGCCGCCAGGGCAATCCGCGCTACGGCAAGCTGCTGTGGGAAGAGGGTCCGGCCCGCATGCACCGCTTGATGGAAAACCTGCTGCAACAGGCGGTCGACCACGGCGCGCTGGATATTCCGGTGGTGAAAACCGCCAGCGTGCAGTTCTTCTCGCTGATCAAGGGCGACATGCTGCTGCGCCGGCTGTTCGGCTGCGACGAATGCCCGGAGACCGCCGCCGCCGAGATCGAGGCGATGGCGCGCACCGGGGTCAATACCTTCCTGCGCGCGTACGTTCCGCGCTGAGTGCGCTGCCCCTGGCGCGCCCTGTTTTTGGACCGGGCGTGGTCAGTCACTGGTTGGGCGCATCGCGGCATGCGTCCGGCCGCGTTTACACGATCACCACGCAGGCGGGGCGTAATCTCCCCGGATACGCGTTTCGACGCAACGAGGAAACCTGCATGGCCGCCAAGAACCAACCCTTTCTTTCCGATATCCAGACCATCCGCAGGCGTGCGCGCGAGCACATGCAGCGGGGCGCGGTCACCGACAGCTACACGCTTGATCGCGATGTAGTGCTGAAGCTGCTGAACGAGGCGCTGGCAACCGAGATCGTCTGCGTGCTGCGTTACAAGGCGCACTTTTACCTGGCGTCGGGCATCAATGCCAAAAGCGTGGCGGCCGAGTTCCTCGAACATGCCAACGAGGAGCAGGGCCATGCGGACCAGATTGCCGAGCGCATCACCCAGCTCGACGGCACGCCCAACTTCGAGCCCGACGGCCTGTCCACCCGCAGCCACGCCGAGTTCGTGGTGCCGGACGACCTCGCCGGCATGATCGAGGAAAACCTCGTCGCCGAGCGCATCGCGATCGACAGCTACCGCGAAATCATCAACTACGTGGGCGATCGGGACACCACCACCAAGCGCATGCTCGAGGGCATCCTGGCGGTGGAAGAGGAGCATGCCGAGGACATGAAGACGCTGATGGAGGATTTCGGCAAGAAAGGCGAGCCGGCCAAGCCGTCGCCCGGGAAATCCGCCGGCAAGCGTGGCTGAGCTTCGAGGGGTGGCGCTTGCCACCCCTCATTCGTTCACCAGCCGGCCAGCACCAGCTTCCCTACCGTGGTGCCCGATTCGAGGCGGCGGTGTGCCTCGCGCAGGTTGGCCGCATGGATGGGCGTCAGCGTTTCGGTGCGGGTGCCGCGCAATTCCCCGGCATCGATCAGGGCGGCCACGCGGTCGAGGATACGGCCCTGCTCGGCCTGGTCGGCGGTTTTGAAACGCGACCGGGTGAACATCATTTCCCAATGGATGCCGACGGCCTTGGCCTTGTACGGGTCGCCGATTCGCAGCGCGCCGGCAGGCTCCACGATCAGGCCGACATGGCCCAGCGGGGCGATGAGCTCGCCTACGGTTTCCCAGTAGCGATCCGTATCGGCGAGGTTCAACACCGCATCGACCTGGCTCATCCCCAGCGCCTTCAACTGCGGCGCCAGTGGTTCGCGATGGTTGATCACATGCTGCGCGCCCATCGTCTGGCACCACGCCGCGGTTTCGTCGCGCGATGCGGTGGCGATCACGGAGAAGCCCGCGCGCCGCGCCAGCTGGATCGCCATCGAACCCACGCCACCGGCGCCGCCGATGATCAGCAGGGTCTTGCCTTCGCCGCCGCGCTCACTGTCGAACGGCATGCGCTGGAACAGCAACTCCCACGCGGTAAGCGTGGTCAGTGGCAGCGCCGCTGCGTCCGCCAGCTCGATCGATGTCGGGGCGTGCCCGACCAGCCGTGCGTCCACCGCCTGGTATTGCGCATTGCTGCCGGCGCGGGTGACGTCGCCGGCGTAGTAGACGCGGTCGCCGGGGCGGAACCCTTCCACGCTGGCGCCCACCGACTCGACCACACCGGCCGCGTCATAACCCAGCACTTTCGGCTGCGCCTCCACCTGTGGCTTGGGCGAGCGCACCTTGGTATCGACTGGATTCACCGACACCGCCTCCACCCGCACCAGCAGGTCGTGTTCGCCCGGTTCGGGCATGGGCAACTCCACGTCGACCAGGGAGGCGGGGTCGTCGATGGGCAGGTAGCGGGTGAGGGCAACGGCTTTCATGCGGGGCTCCAGTGATTCGGGTGTGAGGATTCGGCGTGCGGCGCGCGGTTCACACCGGCGGCGGATTGCGTTCGGCGAACGGACCATTCCAATAGGGGTAATAAGGGTAAGGTGGCGTGACGGCGCTGGCCGCGTCGAGCGCGGCGATCTGCTCGGGCGCAAGTTGCCAGCTGACCGCATCGAGGTTCTGCCGCAGTTGGGTTTCGTTGCGGGCGCCGATCAGCACACTGGACACCGTGGGCCGCTGCAGCAGCCAGTTCAACGCGATCTGCGGCACGCTGCGGCCGGTCTCCGCGGCCACGGCGTCGAGCGCATCGACGACGCGGTACAACCGTTCCTCTTCCACCGGTGGCGCAAAACCCGCGGTGTCGTGCAGGCGGCTGCCTTCGGGCCAGGGCTGGCCGCGGCGGATCCTGCCGGTGAGACGTCCCCAACCCAGCGGGCTCCACACCACGGCGCCGACGCCCTGGTCGAGCCCCAATGGCATCAGTTCCCACTCGTAGTCGCGGCCGATCAGCGAGTAGTAGGCCTGGTTCGCCACGAAGCGCGCATAGCCATGGCGGTCGGCGATTGCCTGCGATTTCATGAGCTGCCAGCCGGAGAAATTCGAAGCGCCCAGGTAGCGCACCTTGCCCGCGCGCACCAGATCATCCAGCGTCGACATCACCTGTTCCACCGGCGTCATCGCATCGAAATGGTGCAGTTGCAGCAGGTCGATGTAGTCGGTGTCCAGCCGCTTCAGCGCGCGCTCGACGCCGCCGATCAGGTGGTGGCGCGAGGCGCCGACATCATTGGCGCCATCGCCTGCGCGCAGGCTGATTTTGGTCGAGATGATGGCGCGATCGCGCCGGCCTTTCAGCGCCGCGCCCAGGATCGATTCCGAAGCGCCGGCGGAATAGACGCCCGCACTGTCGAACAGGTTGACGCCGGCGTCGAGGCAGATGTCGACCAGCCGGGTCGCCTCGGCCACGTCGGTTCGACCCCAGGCGCCGAACAGCGGGCCCGTGCCGCCGAATGTGCCGGTGCCGAAACCGAGTGCGGGCACCTTGAAGCCGGAGTTGCCCAGATAGCGGTATTCCACGGTGATGTCCTCTGGAAAGTCAGGGCGCAACTTCCACGCACGCCGCGGTGGCCATCCGTCGCGATGGCCTTGCGTCCAGCCGCACGCTGTAAACCGCCACGGCCAGTCCGAGCAAAGGTAGCAACGCGGCGGCCCAGGTCACGGCGCCCAGACCGGGACCGTGGCTGATCACCACGCCACCCAGCCAGGCGCCGATCGCGTTGCCGAGATTGAACGCGGCGATGTTGAAGCTCGACGCCAGCACCTGGCCGCCGGTGGCCTTCTGCAGCACGCGCAACTGCAGCGGCGCCACGGTGGCAAACCCCACGATGCCGAACAACGCACTGAACGCGATCATCGCCGGCTTGCTGTGCAGCGCGAACGTCATTGCGCCCAGCACGATCGCCAGCGCGACCAGCGAACCCAGCAGCGTCATCACCAGATGCTTGTCCGCCAGCTTGCCGCCGAGCAGGTTGCCCACCACCATGCCGCCGCCGAACACCAGCAGGATCGGCGACACCGCACTGTCGGCGAAGCCGGTGACCCGGGTGAGGATGGGCTGGATATAGGTGAACATCGCAAACACCCCGGCAAAGCCCAGCACGGTGATCAGCAGGCCGAGCAGGACTTGCGGATGCGCGATGCCCTTCAGTTCCTCGACGAATTTCATCGGCGCGTGCTCGCCGCGGTCGGCGGGCACCAGCGTGGCGATGATGACCGTGGCCAGCACGCCGATCGCGCTGACCGCCCAGAACGTGCTGCGCCAACCGAAGTGCAGGCCAAGCCACGCGCCGGCCGGCACGCCGAGCAGGGTCGCCACGGTCAGCCCGGTGAACATGATCGAGATCGCCGACGCCTTGCGATCCTCCGCCACCAGCCCGGTCGCCACCACGGCGCCGACGCCGAAAAAGGTGCCGTGGGCCAGCGAGGTAATTACCCGCGCGATCATCAGCATCACGTAGCTCGGCGCCAGTGCGCTGGCCAGGTTGCCGAGGGTGAAGATGATCATCAAGGCGATCAGCGCGGTCTTGTGCGGCAGCCGGCTGGTTGCCGCCGTCAGCAGCGGCGCGCCCACGAACACGCCCAGCGCATAACCGGAGATCAGCAAGCCGGCCGTGGCGATGCTCACGTGCAGGTCGGCGGACACCTGCAACAGCAGGCCCATGATCACGAACTCGGTGGTGCCGATACCGAACGCGCCGGCGGTCAGCGCGTACAGCGCCAGCGGCGTGCGTGGCCGGGTGGAAAGGGAGCGCATGGCGACAGTCCTGAAGAAACGATGCGGCAGCTTAGGCAGTTGCGTTTTATTCCGTAACCATCAAGATGGCTAATCATTTTCAACAAATAATTGATAGTCATGGACCGCATCGGCGACCTCAGCCTGTTTCTGCGCGTGCTCGACCTGGGTTCGATCAGCGCCGCCGCGCGCAGCCTGGATCTTTCGGTGGCGGTGGCCAGCCAACGTCTGAAGCGGCTGGAGCGCGAACTGGGGGTGCGCCTTTTGCACCGGACCACGCGCCAGCTGCATGCCACGCCCGAGGGCATGCAACTGGCCGAGCAGGGCCGTGCGCTGGTGGAGGATCTGGAATCGCTCACCGGCGGACTGCGCCAGAGCGCCACCGAAGTCAGCGGAACGCTGCGGGTCACCATGTCTGCTGCGTTCGGCAGCCAATACGTTTCGCCGCTGCTGCCGGAGTTTCTTGGCCTGCATCCGCGGGTGAAGCTGAGCGTGAACCTCGATGACCAGATCGTGGATCTGGTCGGCTCCGGTTTCGACCTGGGCATCCGCGTCGGCGAAATGGGCGACTCGTCGCTGGTGGCGCGCCGGCTGGCCAGCAATCGGCGCGTGCTGTGCGCCTCGCCGGCGTACCTGCAGACGCATGGGTTGCCACGCACGCCCGCGGATCTGGCCAGGCACGATTGCCTGCTGCTGGTCGGCAGCCAGGGCCGGCAGGATGTGTGGCACTTCACCGACCGCAAGGGGCGCGACATCGCGCAACGGGTGCAAGGCCGTTTCGAGAGCAACCAGGGCGCGCTGTTGCGCGATGCGGTGGTAGCCGGGCTGGGCATCGCGATGCATTCACTGTGGCATGTGCACGAGCAACTGCGCAGTGGCCGGTTGCAGCTGCTGTTGCCGGACTATCCCATCCATGCCACCGGCATCTACGCGGTGATGCCGCAGCGCCGGCTGGTGCCGCCGCGGGTGCGGGCCTTCATCGATTTCCTGGCCGGACGGTTCGGCGACCATCCGCCGTGGGAGTGTTGAGCGGCGTTGTAAGCTTGCGGTATCCCCGCCCAGCCACAGGAATCCCGATGCCCACTCCGGACACAACGAATCCGCCGCGCCGCGGCCTGTTGCGCGGTATCGCCGCCGCCATTGCGCTGGTGTTGCTGCTGGTGCTGGCGCTGATGTGGTGGTGGGACGCCGAGCCGCCGCTGTTCGATCCACCCGCCGTCACCCAGGCCCAGTTGCGGGATCTGAAGCGGCCCGCCAGCGTCGGCGCCACCACCACCGCCACCCTGATCGAATCGGTGCGCACCCTGCTGGACAAGCGCGGCGGCTATCTCAGCAACGACAAGCTGCCGCCGGGCGCGTGGATGGACAACGTGCCAAACTGGGAATTCGGCTCGCTCACCGCCTCGCGTGACCTGGTGCGCGCACTGCGCAACGACTTCAGCCGCTCACAGGCGCAGTCCACCGAAGACAAGGACCTGGCCGAAGCCGATCCGCTGCTCAACAGCCCGAACGACCGCTGGCTGCTGCCCGGTTCCGAGAGCCAGTACAGCAAGGCGATTGGCCATCTGGACGGCTATCTGTCGCGCCTGGGCGACGACGAGGGGGCGTCGGCGCATTTCTACGCCCGCGCCGACAACCTGGCTGATTACCTGCAGCTGGTGTCGTCGCGACTGGGCTCGTTGTCGCAGCGGTTGTCGGCCAGCGTGGGCCAGATGCGCATCGGTGAGGCGGGCGCGGACCAGCCGGCCAGCGCCAGCAGCAGCGCCACGCGTGCGCCCGCCCGCAGCCAGCTGGTGAAAACGCCCTGGACGAAGATCGACGACAACTTCTACGAGGCGCGCGGCTACACCTGGACGCTGCTGGAGCAGCTCAAGGCCATGCAGCACGATTTCGGTCCCATCCTGCGCAGCAAGCATGCGGATGTGAGCCTGCAACAGGTGATTCGCGAGCTGGAAGATGCCCAGCGTCCGCTGCACAGCCCGATGGTTCTCAATGGTTCGCCGTTCGGCTTCTTCGCCAACCATTCACTGGTAATGGCGAACTACGTGTCGCGCGCGAATGCGGCGCTGATCGACTTGCGCGAGTTGCTCAAGCGCGGCTGAACCATTGCGCATGGCGCGGACATGAAAACGGCGCGTCACCGCAAGGCGACGCGCCGTCGATGTGTCAGCTGATCAGGCCTTGTTGGGCTGGCTGGCCTTGTAGCGCTGAATGCCGGCCACGATTTCGGCCTTCGCTTCCTCGGCACCGGCCCATCCTTCGACCTTGACCCACTTGCCCTTTTCCAGATCCTTGTAGTGCTCGAAGAAGTGGCCGATGCGCTCCAGCCAATGCGGCGAGACGCCTTTCATGTCGTTGATGTGCGCGTAGCCCGGGAACACCTTGGGCGAGGGGATCACCACCAGCTTTTCGTCGGCACCGGCCTCGTCGGTCATCTTCAGCATGCCGACCGGATGGCAGCGGATCACCGAGCCCACGGTCAGCGGCATCGGCAGGATCACCACCGCGTCCAGCGGGTCGCCGTCGCCGCCCAGGGTACCGGGCACGTAGCCGTAGTTGCACGGGTAGCGCATCGGCGTGGACAGGATGCGGTCGACGAAGATCGCGCCGCTTTCCTTGTCCACCTCGTACTTCACCGGCTCCGCATCCTTGGGGATTTCGATGATGACGTTGATTTCTTCCGGCACGTTGCGACCGGCGGGGACGAGATGCAGACCCATGGGGTGTCCTAGGCAAGAGAGGGGAAAGTCAGCCGCCTAGGATACGCCAAACCTTGCTGCATCGCAGCGACCGAGGCTGCCGCAGGGGGCGTGGCGGGCGCCGCATCAGCGCTTCGAACCCTGCCCGAAGGGCCGTTCGCGCAGCCAGTGGGTGGCGATCCATTTCTCGCCCTGGAGCACCGGCAAGCCGGCGTGCAGCGAGCTTTGATCGCCACCTTCGTAAGCGAAATAGACCGCCGCCCCGCGCCGCGCCGTCACGGTGAGCCCGATCTCGGGGAATGCCGTGCCGCCGCCACGTTCGGGCGTGTTGAGGTACATCACCACGCTGGCGATGCGCTGCCCCGCGCGGGCGGTGAGCTTGTCGTAGCCGGGCAGGGCCGGATCGAACCAGTCGTAATGCGGCTCGTATTCCTGCCCGGGGCCGTAATGCAGGATCTGCAGGCCCTCGCCGTGGCTGGCGGGCACGCCAAGCAACTGCGCCAGGCGCTGCTCGATGGCGGCGACCAGAGGCGTTTCGCCCGCGCGAAAGAACATGCCCTCGCTGGTGCGCCGTTGATCGATCTGCTGTTTGCCGTCGCTGTCCACGGTCAGCGCGCGCTGCAGGCGCGGCCGTGCCAGCTCGATCAGGTCGGCGCATTCCCGTTCCGACAGCAGGCCGTCGAGCACGCGCAACGCCGGCGCGTCGACGCTGAGCGGGATGCCGATGGTGCGTCCGTCGACGACGACTTCCGGTGCCTCCGGGTGCGTCGTGCGCAAGCCGCCCGGCTTGCCGGTGCTGGCGTGCAGGGCGGCCAGCGGCAGTTTCATCACCTCGGCCACGATGCTGCGGCTCTGCCGCGGGTCGTAGCCGTTCTCCTTCATCAGGCGCAGGACGTCGTCGACGCCATGGCCGGCCCGGGTGGTCGCGAGAATCCATTCGCGCAGTTCAGGGGTGATGGTGACGCGTGGGTACATGGGATGGCAGTCGGGCTGATCGAGGAGGCGCAAAGCTTACCCGCCAGACCGCCGGCAGGTCGCGATACCCCGGCGCTGGCCTTCCGCTACTTCAACTGATCCCACAGGAAATCGTAGGCCATGGCGTGCATGTGTGCGGATTGCCGGTTGTCCGCACCGGCGCCGTGGCCGCCTTCGAGGTTCTCGTAGAACCACACGTTCGGGTGACCTTGCGCCTGCATGCGCGCGGCCATCTTGCGCGCCTGCACCGGACCCACGCGGTCGTCGCTGGTAGCCGTGTAGAACAGCACCGGCGGGTAGTCGACCGCTTTTTTCACGTTCTGGTACGGCGAGAAGGTCTTGATGAAGTCCCAGTCCGCGGTGTCCGGGTCACCGTACTCGGCCATCCACGACGCGCCGGCGGAGAGGTGCGAGTAGCGCTTCATGTCCAGCAGCGGCACTTCGCAGGCGATGGCGCCAAACAGCTGCGGATACACGGTGAGCATGTTGCCCATCAGCAGGCCGCCGTTGCTGCCGCCCTCGGCGCCCAGGTGCTTGGGCGAGGTGACACCGCGCTTGATCAGGTCCTCGGCCACCGCCGCGAAATCCTCGTAGGCGCGCGGGCGGTTCGCCTTCAAGGCGGCCTGGTGCCACTGCGGGCCGTATTCGCCGCCGCCGCGGATGTTGGCGATCACATAGACGCCGCCGCGTTCCAGCCAGGCGCGGCCGATGCTGCCGCTGTAGTGCGGCTGCAGCGAGACTTCGAAACCGCCGTAGCCATACAGCAGCGTGCGATTGCTGCCGTCGAGCTTGATGTTTTTCGGGGCGATCTCGAAATACGGCACGCGGGTGCCGTCCTTCGAGGTCACGAAATGCTGGCTCACGGTGAACGCCGAGGCGTCGAAGAACGCCGGGTCCTGCTTGATCGTGGTGGCCGGCTCGCTGCCCAGCACGCCACGTTGCAGCGCGGTGGGCGCCAGGAAGCCGGTGACGTCGAGCCAGTATTCGTCGCTGTGGTCGGGGTCGGTGCTGACCACGCTGATGGTGCTCATGGCCGGCGCGCCGGGCAGGTTTTCGCGTTTCCAGTCGCCCGCCTGCGGCGTCAATACTTCGAGCCGGCTCTTCACGTCATCCAGGATGTCGAGGATCAGGTGGTGCTGGGTCCAGTCGTACGAGGCCAGCGAGGTGTGCGCATCGGGTTTGAACAAGACCGTGAACTGCGGCTTGCCGGCCATGAACGCATCGAAATTCGCCGCCAGCAGCGCGCCGGACGGATAGGTGGTGCCGCCGACCGTCCATGGCGAGCGCGTCTGCACCAGCAGCCATTCGCGATGCGCGTCGGCACTGGCGTCGGTGGGCACGTCCACGCGCACCAGCTTGCCGTCGATACGCTGGTACAGCTCGCTGTGGAAGAAGTCCTTCGCCACGGAGACGAAATCGCGCTCGAAGCCCGGCGTGCGGTCGTGGTAGGCGCCAACGGCCAGGTCGCTGGCTTTGCCTTCATACACGATAGTGGCGGCCGACAGCGGCGTGCCGCGCTTCCACTCCTTGACGATGCGCGGATAGCTCGATTCGGTCATCGTGCCAGGGCCGAAATCCGTGCCGACGTAAAGCGTGTCGTCGTCGATCCAGCCGGCTTCGGTTTTTGCCACCGGCAGGTCGAAGCCGCCTTTCACGAATGATTTGCTGGGGATGTCGAATTCGCGCACGGCCACCGCGTCGCCGCCGTCGGGCGACAGCGAGATCAGACAGCGATTGAAATCCGGCTTCAGGCATTGCGTGCCCTTGAACACCCAGCGCTTGTTTTCGGCCCGGTTCAGCGCGTCCACGTCCAGCAGCACCTCCCAGTCGGGGTTCGCCTTGCGGTATTCGGCCAGCGTGGTGCGCCGCCATACGCCGCGCGGGTGCGCCTTGTCGCGCCAGAAGTTGTACAGGTAGTCGCCGCGCCGGTTGACGTCGGGGATGCGCGCGTCGGAGTCGAGCACCTCGAGGATGCTGTCGCGGGTTTTCTCGAACCTGGCGCCGTCGGCGAACCGGGCGGCGGTCTTCGCGTTCTCCTTTTCCACCCACGCCAGCGGGCGCGTGCCGTGGATGTCTTCCAGCCACAGGAAGGGATCGTCGGTGGCCGCCGCGGTGGCGGGCTGGGCGGTGGTCTTGTCGCGGGCATGGGTGTCGTTCATGCCCGCCAGTGTGACGCCCAGCGCCAGCATCAGCCAGACCGATCGATTCATTGTCATGGGAGGTCCTGCGATAAGTGATCCGTCGCCAGTGTGCCATTGCGCCCCGCCGGGCACGCGTGACTAAAGTCAGTGCGGTGAGTGGGCGCGGCCGGAAAAAGGCGAACCCCGCATGGGCGGGGTTCGTTTGGAGATTGGCTGGATTGGTAGCGGGAGACGCGATGTTTGGGAGCTGATACGCGCTCGAGTTCCCTCTCCCCAACCCCTCTCCCGCAAGCGGGAGAGGGGCGAAGGTGCCGGGCAGGCGTTGCTTCGATTACAGCAAGGGAATCAGAAGCAACGCCACGATGTTGATGATTTTTATTAATGGGTTCACCGCGGGACCCGCGGTGTCCTTGTACGGGTCGCCCACGGTGTCGCCGGTGACGGCGGCCTTGTGCGCTTCCGAGCCTTTGCCGCCGTGGTTGCCGTCTTCGATGTATTTCTTGGCGTTGTCCCAGGCGCCGCCGCCGGTGGTCATCGAGATGGCCACGAACAGGCCGGTGACGATGGTGCCGATCAGCACGCCGCCCAGCGCCTGCGCGCCGGCTTCGGGGCCGCCCAGCCATTTGAAGCCGAAGATCACCAGCACCGGCACCAGCACCGGCAACAGCGAGGGCACGATCATTTCGCGGATCGCCGACTTGGTCAGCATATCCACCGCGCGCGAATATTCCGGCTTGGCGGTGCCGGCCATGATGCCCGGGATATCACGGAACTGACGGCGCACTTCCACCACCACCGCACCGGCCGCGCGGCCGACGGCTTCCATCGCCATCGCGCCGAACAGGTACGGGATCAGGCCGCCGATCAGCAGGCCGATGATCACGTAGTGGTTCGACAGGTCGAAACTCACGATGGCGCCATTGAAGTGCTGGCTGAGGTTGTGCGTGTAATCGGCGAACAGCACCAGCGCGGCCAGCGCCGCTGAACCGATCGCGTAACCCTTGGTCACCGCCTTGGTGGTGTTGCCGACCGCATCGAGCGGATCGGTGACGCCGCGCACTTCCGGTGGCAGGTCGGCCATCTCGGCGATGCCGCCGGCGTTGTCGGTGATCGGGCCGTAGGCATCCAGCGCCACGATCATGCCGGCCATGGAAAGCATGGCCGTTGCGGCGATCGCGATGCCGTACAGGCCACCCAGCGCAAACGCACCCCAGATCGCGGCGCATACCGCGATCACCGGCCACGCGGTGGATTTCATCGACACGCCCAGGCCGGCGATGATGTTGGTGCCGTGGCCGGTGGTGGAGGCCGCCGCGATGTGCTGCACCGGTTTGTACTGCGTGCCGGTGTAGTACTCGGTGATCCACACGATGGCGCCGGTCAGTGCCAGGCCGATCAGGGTGCAGCCCCACAGGTTCATCGCGCCGTGGCTGAAATCGGGCATCAGGCGCGTGGTGATGGGGTAGAACGCCACCGCCGCCAGCACCGCCGACACCACCACGCCCTTGTACAGCGCGCCCATGATCGAGCCGCCGGGTTTCACCTTCACGAACAGCGTGCCGATGATCGAGGCGATGATCGACACCGCGCCCAGCAGCAGCGGATACAGCACCGCGTTGGCACCGACTTCGCTCACCATCAGGCTGCCCAGCAGCATGGTGGCGATCACCGTGACCGCATAGGTCTCGAACAGGTCGGCGGCCATGCCGGCGCAGTCGCCCACGTTGTCGCCCACGTTGTCGGCGATCACCGCGGGGTTGCGCGGGTCATCCTCGGGAATGCCGGCCTCGACCTTGCCGACCAGGTCCGCGCCCACGTCCGCACCCTTGGTGAAGATGCCGCCACCCAGCCGCGCGAAGATGGAGATCAGCGAGCTGCCAAAGGCAAAGCCGACCAGCGCATGCAGCGCCGGCTCGCCGGTGATGCCCATGCGGTTGAGGATCAGCCAGTAACCGGCTACGCCCAGCAACGCCAGCCCCACCACCAGCATGCCGGTGATGGCGCCGCCGCGGAACGCCACATCCATCGCCTTGCTCAAGCCACCGCGCGCCGCCTCGGCGGTGCGCACGTTGGCCTGTACCGAAACGTTCATGCCGATATAGCCGGCCGCGCCGGACAGTGCGGCGCCCAGCAGAAAGCCGATCGCCGTCGGCCAGCTGAGGAAAAAACCGATCAGCAGAAGCAGCACCACGCCGACCATCGCGATGGTGGTGTACTGGCGGTTGAGGTAGGCGCGGGCGCCTTCCTGGATTGCCGCCGCGATTTCCTGCATCCGTTCATTGCCTGGCGATTTCGCCAGGATCCAGCGTGCCGACAACGCGCCGTACAACACCGCCACTACGGCACACCCCAGAACGATCCACCAGCCATACTGCTGCAGCATCGGAGCCTCCCCTTGAGTTGTCAGTGGCCGTCCGGACGGGCGGTCGCATCGAGTATAGGCAGAGGTTGGCGCGCGGAGCGTTGTGCGGCGCAGCGTCTTTCCGGGGGCGGAAACGAAGAGGCCGTGCACGAATGCACGGCCTCGGTTATCGCAACGGCGTGTGATCAGTGCAACGCCACATCCATGATGATGCCGGTGGCGATGGCGACCAGCAGGTAATCGCTGTTGTCGGCCCTCACCCAGTGATAGCCACGCGGCGGCGGGCGCAGGCGGTAGTGGCGGTAATCGCGCACCACGTAAATCGGCCCGCCATAGCGATGGCCGCGCTGCCAGCGATGACGGTAGTGCGGACGGTCGTAGCCATAGCGGCGGTGATCTTCGTGGATGACCACGCGCGTGCGGTTGTAGCGGCGGTCGTCGTGACGGCGGACATCATGGCGGTCATGACCGCCGCGGCGCCCGTCGTAGCGATGGTCGTTGCGTTCATGATGTTGACCGCGCCGGTCATGGTCACGAGGGCCGTGTTGGGCCAGCGCCAGGTTGCCGGTAGCCAGCAGGGCCACGGCAATAAGCAAACGACTGACAAGTTTCATGGCGTTCTCCCTCGGTAAGCGCTCGACGCACGATGGCTGTCGCAGCGGATGGGTGAATCGTAGAAACGCGCAGCTGAACCCCGCACGTGCGGGGTTTTGGCTTTTCAGCCGGCACTCAGCAAGCGCTCGGTCGTCGATCTCAGGGCTTGAACGCGGGCAGCCGGGCGGTCACCGCCGTGTTTTTCAGCCTCACGTAGTTGGGCAGGCCGTTCTTGCCATAGGGCAACGGTGCCTCGCCACGGATCAGCGGCGACAGATAGCGGCGCGCGGCGGCAGTGATGCCGAAGCCGTCGCGGGTGATGAAGCTTTTCGGCATTTTCTTTTCGCGGTTGGCGATCTTCGCCAGCGGTGCCGGTTCGATCTTCCAGCGGTACGGCGCGTCGGCGCTGCGCACGATCACCGGCATCACCGCGTTCATGCCGGCCAGTGCGTAGTCGACCGCGGCGCGACCCACCGCGAAAGCCTGGTCGGCGTCCACCTTCGAGGCCGCATGCCGGGCCGAGCGTTGCAGGTAATCGGGCACCGCCCAGTGATACTTGTAGCCCAGCTTCTCCTTCACCAGCGCCGCCAGCACCGGCGCCACGCCGCCCAGCTGCGCGTGGCCGAACGCGTCGCGCGTGCCTGCTTCGGCCAGGAACTGACCCGCCGCGTTGCGCACACCCTCGGACGCCACCACGGTGCACCAGCCCACGCGTTCCACCGTGGCCTTCACCCGCGCCAGGAACGCCGCCTCGTCGAACGCGTTTTCCGGAAACAGGATGATATGCGGCGCCGCGTCGGGACCTTCGCCGGCCAGCCCGGCGGCGGCCGCGATCCAGCCGGCGTGGCGGCCCATCACTTCCAGGATGAACACCTTGGTCGAAGTTTCCGCCATCGAGGCCACATCGAGGCTGGCTTCCAGGGTGGAGATGGCGGTGTATTTGGCCACCGAGCCGAAACCCGGGCAGCAGTCGGTGACGGCCAGGTCGTTGTCCACCGTTTTGGGCACGCCGATGCAGCGGATGTCGTAGCCCAGGGTTTTGCCGATACGCGACAGCTTCAGCGCGGTATCGGCCGAGTCGTTGCCACCGTTGTAGAGGAACCAGCGGATGTCGTGGGCGCGGAACACCTCGATCAGCCGCTCGTACTCGGCGCGGTTGTCCTCCAGCGACTTCAGCTTGTAGCGGCACGAGCCGAACGCGCCACCCGGCGTATGGCGCAGGGCGGCAATGGCGCTGGCGGTTTCCTTTGTGGTGTCGATCAGATCCTCGCGCAGCGCGCCCAGGATGCCGTTGCGCGCGGCGTAAACCTTGACGCCCCTGGCACGCGCCGCCTCGATGACGCCGGCGGCGGTGGCGTTGATGACGGCGGTGACGCCGCCGGACTGGGCGTACAACAGGTTTCCGGTGGTGGCGGAGGAACGACGGGCGGGGCTCATGGCTGTCCTCGGAAAACGGCAAAAGCGGAGTGTCGCCGGGTGACTTCAAGGCGGCAACCGGTGCGGGCCGCCAGCGCCCGGCGGCGTGACGCGGCAGCATGCACGGTTTGACGGAAACGGGTGCAGACGTTAATTTGACGGTTGGTTTTCGGGATACGTTCGGGCGGCGGCAGTGTGCGGCGGCCCGTCGAACTTGTGGAGCATTATGCGACTCGTCCTACTTGGTGCGCCCGGCTCGGGCAAAGGTACACAAGCCGCCCGGTTGAAGACGGATCTTGGTGTGCCGCATATCTCGACCGGCGACATGCTGCGCGCGGCCGTGGCCGCCGGCACGCCGATGGGTCTCAAGGCCAAGGCGGTGATGGACGCCGGCCAGCTGGTTTCCGACGACATCCTGCTGGGCATGCTGGAAGACCGCCTGGCCCAGCCTGATGCCAAGGCGGGTTTCATCCTCGACGGCTACCCGCGCAACCTGGCCCAGGCCGATGCGCTGGATCAGCTGCTGGCAAAGATCGGCCAGCCGCTGGATGCGGTGATCAAGCTGGAAGTGCCCAACGAAGCCATCATTCGTCGCTGCGAAATCCGTTTCGCCGCCGAGGGCCGCGCCGACGACAACCCCGACACCGTGCGCCGCCGGCTGGGCATCTTTGCCGAGCAGACCGCGCCGGTCGCCGATTTCTACGCCCGCCGCGGCAAGCTGCAGGTGGTCGATGGCGTGGGTGAGCTGGACGAAGTCACCGTGCGCATCAAGCAGGCACTGCACCGCGCCCCGGTAGTGGCCAACGGCTGAGTTTTCCCCTTCCCGTCGGGAAGGGTTTTCAGGAAGCCCGGCATGCGTCTGCATATTCTCGGTATCTGCGGCACCTTCATGGGCGGTGTCGCCGCCCTGGCGCGCGAGCTCGACCTCACGGTCGAGGGTTCCGACGCCAACGTCTACCCACCGATGAGCGACCAGCTCGAAGCCCTCGGCATCGAGCTGATGCGTGGCTACGACGCGAAGCATCTGCAGCCGGCGCCTGATCTGGTGGTGGTCGGCAACGCGATGAGCCGCGGCAACCCCGCAGTGGAATACATGCTCGACCAGCGCCTGCGCTACGTTTCCGGCCCGCAATGGCTGGGCGAGACGGTGCTGGCCGGGCGCGACGTGCTGGCGGTAGCCGGCACGCATGGCAAGACCACCACCACGAGCCTGCTGGCGCATCTGCTGGAAAGCGCGGGAATGGCGCCCGGATTTCTGGTGGGCGGGGTGCCGGGGAATTTCGGGGTCTCGGCGAGGCTGGGCGGGATGGAGCCGCGCGGCGCCCAGAGCCCCCCTTCCGGCGCTGCGCGTCTCCTTCCCCCGCGAGCGGGGGACGTTAGGGTGGAGCAGCCTTTGGCTGCGCCGTTTGTGATTGAGGCGGACGAATACGACACCGCGTTTTTCGACAAGCGCAGCAAATTCGTGCATTACCGGCCGCGCATCGCGATCCTCAACAACCTGGAATACGACCACGCGGACATCTTCCCCGACGTGGCCGCGATCCAGCGCCAGTTCCACCACCTGGTGCGCACGGTGCCCGGCAACGGTCGGCTCATCGTCAACGCTTCCGACGAACGCCTGGCCGACGTGCTGGCGATGGGCTGCTGGACGCCGGTGGAAACCTTCGGCATCGGTTGCGGCGACTGGCAGGCCAGCCTGATCGAGGCGGACGGCTCGGCGTTTGCCGTGCATCGAAAAGGCGAACTGATCGGTGAAATCCGCTGGCCCCTGCTGGGCAACCACAGCGTGATGAACGCGCTGGCCGCGCTGGCTGCCGCCACGGCGGCGGGTGCCGATCCACGCGCACTGTTGCCGGCGTTTGCCGATTTCCGCAGCGTGAAACGGCGGATGGAGCTGGTCGGTGAAGCCGGTGGCGTGCACGTCTATGACGATTTCGCCCACCACCCCACCGCCATCGCCACCACGCTGGCGGGGTTGCGCGCAAAGGTCGGCGCAGGGCGCATTCTGGTGGCGCTGGAGCCGCGCTCCAATTCCATGCGCCAGGGCGCGCATGCCGCCGCGCTGGCACCGTCGCTGGCCGATGCCGACGCGGTGGTTTTCCTGCAGCGCCCCGACCTGCCGTGGAATGCGGCCGAGGTCACCGACGCGCTGCAGGGCCGCGGAACCACCGCTTCCAGCGTCGACGCACTGCTGGCGGATCTGCAGGCGTTGGCGCGACCTGGCGACCAGGTGGTGTTCATGTCCAACGGCGGCTTCGACAACGCGCCGCACCGCTTTGTCGAGCGGATGGCGAGGCAGTAACTTTCGCCCGCGCCTCCGCGTGCCCGTGGCTTGCGTTCACGCGATGGCTTGTGACTAACTCGAACGCATGGCCGGCCCCGCTCCCCTCCCCGATATGCCGTTGTTTCCGCTGCGCACCGTGCTGTTTCCCGGCGGGCAGCTGGCCTTGCGCATTTTCGAGCCGCGCTATCTGGACATGGTGCGCGAATGTGCGCGGCAGGACAGCGGCTTCGGCATCTGCCTGATCCTGCAGGGGCGCGAGACGGGCGCGCCGGCGATTCCCGCTGCGGTGGGCACGATTGCTCGCATCACCGATTTCCATACCGGCGGCGACGGGCTGCTGACGATCGTGGTCGAGGGCGGTGCGCGTTTCCGTGTCGACCGCACCCGCGCGCGCTCCGACGGGCTGCTGCGTGGCAGCGTGGCGATGTGGCCGCCCGAACCGCGAAAGGAGGTCCCGGTGGAATTCGCGCTGTTGCAAAGCATCGCCGAGCGACTGGTGGAAACGATGACGCCACAGTCCCGCCACGCGCCGCGTTCGATGTACGACGATGCCGGCTGGGTAGGGTTCCGCCTTGCCGAACTGCTGCCGCTGGACGTGGAGGAGCAGCAGCACATGCTGGAACTGACCGACCCCTTGCAGCGGCTCGCCGAACTGCGCGACGTGCTGCCCCGGTTCCAGAAATCCTAGGCCACGTAGGCCGATTGGGGCAGGCCGTAAGGCCAGTGTCCAACTGGCTGAAAGCACACTGATTCTTCACGCCACCAGGGTGCATTATTGGCGCTCGGTGTGGTGCGTTCCGAACGGCTGGATAGCGTGCGGGGCGCATCACGGATGCGACAAGGACATGGAGCAGCTGCGGAAGGGGGCCGGGTTGCCTGAACCGAGGTTTCTGGTGCACGCCAGAGCCTGGGCGGGAGCGGCAAATGGTCAATGGCAGCCGGGGTTGTGTGGTGTGGTTCGGCCACCCCGCCGAACATGAGCGTGACATCCTGATCCGGGCCGGCTGGCAGATTCGCCGGGTCGGTACCGCGATTGGCGTGGATACGGGGGCGCACCAGGGTGACGGCGTCGTCGCGCTGGCCGACATGCGCCACTGCGACGCGCCGGCGCTGGCATCGATGGATCGACTGATGGCCGAGCACAGCGGCATCCCCTGGATCGTGTTGCGCGCACCGGAAACACCCGCGCGGGAGCCGTCGGCGAAACGCGTGCTGGAAAGCGGCCGCGAGATCCTGATGGCGCCGGTCGACATGCCGCGGCTGCTGGAAGCGTTGCGGCGGGCAGGGAACGCGGCGCGGCAGGACGTCACCGGCGGCGATCATCTGGCGGAGATGGTGGGTCGCAGCCCCGTGATGGTCACCACGGTGGCCAGCGTGCACAAGTTTGCCCCCGTTGAGCTGCCCGTATTGATCACCGGCGAGACCGGCACGGGCAAGGAAGTGGCCGCCGCCGCGCTGCATCGCATGTCGGCCCGCCGCGCCGGGCCGTTCGTGCCGATCAACTGCGGCGCGCTGGCGCCCAACCTGGTGCAGTCGGAGCTGTTCGGCCATGAGCGCGGCGCGTTCACCGGCGCCAACATGCGGCGTATCGGACACATCGAGAGCGCCGCCGGCGGCACCGTATTCCTGGATGAGGTGGGCGATCTTCCGCTGGAAGCGCAGACCAACCTGCTGCGTTTTCTGCAGGAAGGCTCGCTGGAGCGCGTGGGCAGCAGCCAGCCGATCAGCATCGACGTGCGCGTGCTGGCCGCCACCCATGTCGACCTGGAAAAGGCGGTGGCGCAAGGCAGCTTCCGCGAGGATCTGTACTACCGCCTCAATGTCCTGCGCCTGCACATGCCGCCGCTGCGCGAACGCGGTGGCGATGTCGAACTGCTGGCGCAGCATTTTCTGGATCACTTCCGCGAGCAGCACTGCAGCTACGCGCGTGGCTTCAGCAGTGCCGCGCGGCGTGCGATGCGCAGCTACTCCTGGCCCGGCAACGTGCGTGAATTGCTGAACCGGGTGCAGCGTGCCGCCGTCGTGGCGGAGGATGCACTGATCGGCCCGGCGGATCTGGATCTGCGCACCAACGTCGGCATGATCCATCGCAGTCTTGGCCTGGCACGCGTGGCGGCCGAACGCGACGCCATCGTCGCCTGCCTGCGCGAGAGCCAGTTCAACATCAGCGAATGCGCGCGCCGGCTGAGCATCTCCCGGGTCACCGTCTACCGGCTGTGCAAAAAGCACCAGCTGCAGCTGGAGGACATGCGCTGATCCGCTGGCCGCGAGCGGGTGTGCGGGGGCGCGACGGGTGACCTTGCGGGCCACGGCTTCAGGTTCCGGCGCCGTACGTGGATAATTGACGGGAAGCCACCCGCTTGCGGGTGGACCGACACCTTTCCCTTCCGATTCCACGAGGCTTCGCCGATGGCGAAGTCTGGAGCCACTCATGCAATCGCCCAGCCCCAACACGGCATCCCTGATCGACCTCGCCCACTACTGGTTGCCGCTGTATCGACCGCGCGCCATGGTGCTCGACTACGGCAGGGGTTCGCGTCTGTGGGATACCGACGGCAACGATTACGTGGATTTCGGCGCCGGTATCGCGGTGAACTCGCTGGGACATCAGGACCCGGACCTGCTGGCCGCGCTGACTGCGCAGGCGCACAAGTTGTGGCACGCCAGCAACGTGTTCTATACCGAGCCACCGCTGCGGTTGGCCGAGGAACTGGTGGCGGCGTCGGGGTTCGCCGAGCGCGTGTTCCTGTGCAACTCCGGCTCCGAGGCAAACGAGGCGGCGATCAAGCTGGTGCGCAAGTGGGCCACCGCGCAAGGCCGGCCACCGGAGCGGCGGGTGATCGTTACTTTCCGCGGCTCCTTCCATGGCCGCACGCTGGGCGCCGTTACCGCCACCGCGCAGCCGAAATACCAGCAGGGCTACGAGCCGTTGCCGGACGGTTTCCGCTACCTGGATTTCAACGACGCGTCGGCGCTGGAGGCGGCATTTGCCGCCAATGACATCGCTGCGGTGATGGTCGAGCCGGTGCAGGGCGAGGGCGGTGTCATGCCCGCCGCACCGGGCTTCCTGAAGCGGGTGCGCGAATTGTGCGACGCGCACGACGCCTTGCTGGTGCTGGACGAAATCCAGTGCGGCATGGGTCGCACGGGCACCTTGTTTGCCCACCCGCAAGACGGCGTAACACCCGATATCGTCACCCTGGCCAAGGCGCTGGGTTGCGGCTTCCCCATCGGCGCGATGCTGGCCGGGCCCAAGGTGGCCGAGGTCATGCAGTACGGCGCACATGGCACCACCTTCGGCGGCAACCCCATGGCGGCCGCGGTGGCGCGCGTCGCGCTGCGCAAACTGGCGTCGCCGGTGTTGCTGGCCAATGTGGAGAAGCAGGGTGCGGCGCTCCGTGCGGGTCTGGCCGCGATCGGCGAGGAAAGCGGCCTGTTCGCCAGCATCCGTGGTCGTGGGCTGATGCTGGGTGCGGTCCTGGCTGACGCCTACAAGGGCCGCGCCGGCGAAATCCTGGAATGCGCGGCGAAACATGGGTTGCTGCTGCTGCAGGCCGGGCCGGATGTCCTGCGGCTGGTGCCCCCGCTGAACATCGGCGGCGCCGACGTGGTCGAAGGGCTGTCGCGCTTGCGCCTGGCCGTGCGGGAGCTGACGTCCGCCTGATGGATGACGCCTGCCCGTTCTGCGCGATTGCCACCGGCGCGACGCCGGCCAGCGTGATCCTGGACGATGACAAGGTGCTGGCCTTCATGGATTGGCGCCAGGCGGTGCCGGGCCACGTGCTGGTGATACCACGCCGGCATGTGCCCGATATCTACGCGCTGGCCGACAACGAGGCCGCGGCGGTGATGCAGGCGGCCGTGCGGGTGGCCCGCGCGTTGCGTGCCGCGTACGACCCGCCGGGCTTGAACCTGTGGCAGTCGAACGGCGAAGCGGGCGGGCAGGAGGTCTTCCATTTCCACCTGCACGTGCACCCGCGCCGGGTCGACGACGGTCTGCTGCGGGTGTATCCTGAGGGTGTGCCGCCGCAGAGTGATGCGGATCAGCGCGCCGCCATCGCGCGCACGCTCAAGGCGCGACTCGATCATTGATCGACACCTGCACCGGCCGCTCACCGGCCGCGTTGCACCATGGTTTTTTTCATCACCCTACGGAGCTGCGATGAAATATCTGCACAGCATGGTTCGCGTACGCGACCTCGACGCCTCCCTGCGTTTCTATTGCGAAGGGCTGGGCCTGCGCGAAGTGCGCCGCATGGAAGTGCCCACCGGGCGCTACACGCTGGTGTTCCTGTCGGCGGCCGAAAGCCCGGACGCGGAAGTGGAGCTGACCTACAACTGGGATGCCGACGAGGACTACGGTTCCGCGCGCAATTTTGGCCACCTGGCGTTTCGCGTGGACGACGACTACGGTTCCGCGCGCAATTTTGGCCACCTGGCGTTTCGCGTGGACGACATCTACGCCACCTGCGAACGCCTGCAGTCAATGGGTTACACCATCAATCGCCCGCCCCGCGACGGCCACATGGCCTTCGTGCGCTCGCCCGACCTCATCTCGATCGAGTTGCTGCAGGACGGACACCTGGAACCGCGCGAACCGTGGGCATCCATGCCGAACACGGGCGTCTGGTGACGCCCATGCGGCGCGCGTCTTCGTCAGCCGCGCGCCTGGCGTAGCGCGCCGCGTGCGGCTTCCAGCGTATCGGCGATGTCCTGGTCGCTGTGCGCGCTGGACATGAAGCCGGCCTCGAACGCCGAAGGTGCCAGATACACGCCGCGCTCCAGCATGCCGTGGAAGAAGCGGTTGAACAGGGCGCTGTCCGCCGCCGTCGCCTGTGCGTAGCTCTCGACCTTGGCCGCGCTGAAGAACAAGCCGAACATGCCGCCGACACGATTCGTGCTGAACGGCACGCCTTCGCCATCAGCTACGGATTGGAAGCCATCGGTGAGCAGGCGGGTACGGGCGGCGAGTTGCTCGTGGAAGCCTGGTGCCTGGATCAGCTCCAGCATCGCCAGGCCCGCGGCCATCGCCACCGGGTTGCCGCTCAGGGTGCCGGCCTGGTAGATCGGACCGCTGGGGGCAATCTGTTCCATCAGGTCGCGCCTGCCGCCGTACGCACCCACCGGCATGCCGCCACCGATGATCTTGCCGAACGTGGTGAGATCGGGCGTAACGCCGTAATGCGCCTGCGCGCCGCCAAGCGCCACGCGGAATCCGGTCATCACTTCGTCGAAGATCAGCACCGTGCCGTGATTCGTGCACAGTTCGCGCAGCGCGGCGAGGTAGCCGTCCTTCGGCGGGATGCAGTTCATGTTGCCGGCGACCGGCTCGATGATCAGCGCGGCGACATCGGCGCCGTGCTCGGCGAACAGTGTCCGCGCCGCATCGATATCGTTGAACGGCAAGGTCAGCGTGAGATCGGCATTCGCACTGGGCACACCGGGCGAGGTAGGCACGCCGAAAGTGAGCGCGCCCGAACCGGCCTTCACCAGAAAGCTGTCGCCGTGCCCGTGGTAACAGCCTTCGAACTTCACGATTTTGCTGCGGCCGGTGGCGCCACGTGCCAGCCGGATCGCCGACATCGTGGCCTCGGTACCGGAGTTGACCATGCGCACCATGTCGATCGAGGGAATCAGCCGGGTGATCGTCTCGGCCATGGTCACCTCGGCCGCGCAGGGCGTGCCGAACGACAGCCCATCCTTTACTGCGCGTTCCACCGCCTCGCGCACGGCCGGGTGGTTGTGGCCCACGATCATGGGACCCCAGGAACCGACATAGTCGATGTAGCGCCGCCCTTCGACATCCCACAGATAGGCGCCGTCGGCCTTTGCGGTGAAGAATGGCTCGCCGCCCACCGACTTGAACGCACGCACCGGCGAATTCACGCCGCCGGGCATCAGCCGCTGGGCACGATGGAACAGCTCTTGGTTGGTGGTCATGTGAAATTCCGGAAAGTGGGGAGCAGGGCGATGCGCTGGGAGGCGCTACATGCCGCCGGAGCGGCCATCAGGCCGACCATTCTCCGTTGTGCGGCGATCCATCGCCAGCCGCCGTGCCATTGGCGTGACGTTTTGACACGCAACGCAGGCGACCCGTCGATGCAATCGGGCCGCAGTGCGCTTTCGCATCGTGGGACGAGTTGCGAGAATGGCGAATCCAGTCACGATCGAAGAATTCCTATCATGAGTGCCAGTTCCAACCAGGCCACGGCCTTGCGCAAATGGATGTGCGTTGTTTGCGGCTATATCTACGACGAAGCGGAGGGTGTGCCGGAGGAGGGGATCGCCCCCGGAACGCGTTGGGAGGACGTGCCGGACACCTGGACCTGTCCCGACTGCGGCACCACCAAGGACGACTTCGAGATGATCGAGCTGGACTGACGTCCGCGTTCTGCCAGCAATCGGCCCGATCCGGACAGCAAAACCGCCGGGCCGCCTGCTCTGATGTTCCTCAAGTACGCGCCGCGTACGACTTTGCCGGGAGCATCCCCATGCAACAGTTCATACCGTTCGAAGATGAATGGGACATGCTGGAAACACTGCGGCCGGAGGATCTGATCCCCTACCGCGTCGGGCTGCTGGATTCGCGGCCTTCAGATCAACGCACGGGGCCGATCTCGCCCTCGATCTTCAGTTCATCGCCAGGCTGCGCCCCTATCCGTCGCGCCGTCCCGCCCGAAAGCTCAAGCACGTAGCGCGCCGGGCCCTCGCTGGGATAGACCGGGCAGGGATCTGCCCGGCACGGCGGCACGTTCAACTGCATCGACACCAGCTGCCGCGCGGCATCGAAATAGAGCATGTCCAGCGGAATGAGCGTGTTCTTCATCCAGAACGCCTGCGGCTCCGTACGCGGAAACACGAACAACATGCCTCGATCGGCAGGAAGCGACTGCCGCATCATCAGTCCTCGTTGCCGCTGCGCGTTGTCGGTGGCCAGTTCCACCGAGAAACGCTGTCCGTGCAACGCCACCGTGACAGACGTGTGCACGGATGACGCCGCGTTGGCGCAACCGGCAAGCAGGACAAGTACCGCAAAAAACCATGTTTTCATCGCTTCGCTCGCGCAGGCAGAGCAGGCAGTCTAGCGGTGCACAGCAGTGCTGCCGAACGACGATTCGGAAGAAAAGTTTACCGGCCCCTTCACAGATGGGCGGCACGGCGCTATGATTCACGCCCCTTCGACGAGACGCCATTCGCGAAGGCCTTCCGCAACACAAATCACCGCGAAAGATTTTGTTTCAAGGGTGTTGACGGTCAGGAAAATCGATGTAAGATGGGCGGCTCACCTAGGACGAAACGTCTTGGGGCGGTACCGGGAAAACCGGTACCAAGCGAACGATCTTTGAC
>NZ_AJXU01000028.1 GCF_000264315.1 Rhodanobacter fulvus Jip2 | reverse complement strand
CCGTTCACGGGGGAAGGTGCCGAAGGCGGATGGGGGCAAGCTCGTCTCCACCCACCCACACCCCACCTTTGCTAGATTCAAAACCATTCCCCCCATCAGGCACAGGACGCATGACCACTCTTCCCGTCGACGCGCACGATCCGGCGGCTGCCGGCGACAACCGACTGGTCGTGGCCATTTCCTCGCGTGCGTTGTTCGACCTCGGCGACAGCCACTCGCTGTTCGAACGCGACGGGCTGGATGCTTATCGCAACTTCCAGATCGAGCACGAGAACGAGATCCTGCAGCCCGGCGTGGCGTTTCCGCTGGTACAGAAACTGTTGGGGCTCAACAAGCTGGCCGGTGACGTGCCGCCGGTCGAGGTGATCCTGCTGTCGCGCAATTCCGGCGACACCGGTTTGCGCATTTTCAACGCGATACAGCATTACAAACTGGAGATCAGCCGCGCGGCCTTTACCAGCGGCGCGCCGACGTCGGATTACATCGCGCCGTTCAAGGCGGATCTGTTTCTTTCCGCCAATGCCGAAGACGTCGGCCGCGCGCTCGCCGCCGGTGTAGCCGCCGCCACCATCCTGCCCAGCACCGCGCCGCCGCGCGCCAGCGAGCAGTTGCGTATCGCGTTCGATGGCGATGCCGTGCTGTTTGGCGATGAGGGCGAACGCGTGTCGCGCGAGGAAGGGTTGGAAGCGTTCCATCGTAGCGAGGCCGAGCATGCCGCCGAGCCGCTTTCGGTGGGCCCGTTTCGCGGCTTTCTCACCGCGCTGCACCGCTTGCAGGCGGCGTTTCCCGCCGAAGACTCACCGATCCGCACGGCATTGGTCACGGCCCGTTCCGCGCCCGCGCACAAGCGCGTCATCCTCACCCTGCGCCGCTGGGGCGTGCGCATCGACGAGGCACTGTTCCTGGGGGGCCGCGACAAGGGGCCATTCCTGGATGCCTTCGGCGCCGACATCTTTTTCGACGATTCCCCGGCCAACGTGGAATCCGCGCGCATGCATGTGGCGACGGGGCATGTGCCCCACGGCGTTAGCAACCGGTGACGCAAGTCCATGGCGGCGGATGACGCCTGTCACTGGAGCGGCCAGGCGCGCGACTCTGCCGTATGCGCACGGTCGTGAACGGAGAGATGAGCATGCGTGCGAAAAGCAATACGAGCAGGCATCGGGTTGATCCCGGCCTTGATGGTGATCCACGGCATGCAGTGGAAGCCGCGGACTGAGGGCCGCGTCACACCACCCGCGTGCGCTTCCACCAGCGGGTGACCTTGTCCTCGCGTATGAAGGTGAACAGGCCGGCGCCAAGGATGATGGCAATGCCGACCGCCATGGGCCAATCCAGCTGGTCGCCGAACAGCACGTAGCCCAGCAGCACGGCCCACAGCATCTGGCTGTACTGGGTGGGTGCCACGTGATTCGCCGGCGCCCGGCGCGTGGCCAGCATCAGCAACACCGCGCCGAGTGCGGCAAGCAGGCCGTAGCCGAGCAGCAACAGCCATTGGTCCAGGTGCGGCCAGCTAAAGTTGGTCAGCATCAGCATGCCGGCGAGCGTCGTCGAGCCGATCACGCCGGCGCCGTACAACGTGATGCGTTTTTCGTGCGGCCCGGACAGGCGCAGGGCAATCATCGAGATGGCACCGGCAAGGCCGCAGACAAGCGCGGCAAGATGGCCGGCGCCGAGTTCGCGGAAGCCCGGCCGCAGCACCACCAGTACACCGAGGAAGCCAGCCACTACCGCCGACCAGCGGCGCCAGCCGACGTGTTCCTTCAGCACCAGCACCGACAGGATGGTGACGAAGATCGGCATCAGGAAGATCAGTGCGAAGGCCTCGGCCATCGGCAGCGCGGTGAACGCGATCACGGCGGCGGTGGTGCCGATGGCGCTGGCGACTGCGCGCACGACCCACAAACCCTGGCGTTGCGCGAGCAGAACCTCGCTCCAGCGGTCGCCCTCTCCCTTGATGAAGGGCAGTGCGCTCAGGCCCAGCAAGGCGCCGAAAAATACCGCTTCATAAGCAGGCAGCGAGCCGTGCAAGAGCTTCACGAACGCGTCGCTCAGCGCGAAGGCGGCAAAGGCCAGAAAACCGAGCAGGATGCCTTTGAACATGGGTATCCGAAGAGGGGCAGGGAAGCTTCGATCGCAGCATGCATGCTGCGCGATGAGCGGGGCGCGACGATTGTCCCACGGCCCTGCCGCTGCGCCTATCGCCGATGCTGCAGCTTGCCATGACCGCTCCGGGTGGCCGGACTAGAATGCGGAGCTTGCCTTGACCTACGGACTCCATTGCATGGCTACCCGTCTCGACCCGCTCGATCTGTACGATGTTCGTTCGCTGCTCACCGACGAGGAGCGCCTGGTGCAGGACTCCGTCGGCCGTTTCGTCGACGAACGCGTGTTGCCGATCATCGGCGACTGCTTCGACCAGGGCCGCTTCCCGAAGGAGCTGATCCCGGAGATCGCCGGCCTCGGCCTGCTTGGCGCCACCATCCCGGAGGAATACGGCGGCGCCGGCATGAACGGCGTCAGCTATGGCCTGATCTGCCAGGAGCTGGAACGCGGCGATTCGGGCCTGCGCAGTTTTGCGTCGGTGCAGAGCTCGCTGTGCATGTACCCGATCTTCGCCTACGGCAGCGAGGAGCAGAAGAAGCATTACCTGCCGCCGATGGCTGCTGGCGAGGTGATCGGCTGTTTCGGCCTGACCGAACCGCACGGCGGCTCCGATCCGGCCAACATGAAGACCAACGCGAAGAAGGATGGCGGCGACTGGGTCATCAACGGCGCCAAGATGTGGATCACCAACGGCAACCTGGCGCACATCGCGATCGTGTGGGCGCAGACCGAGGACGGCATCCAGGGCTTCGTGGTGCCGACCGACACGGCCGGCTTCAAGGCGCAGGAAATCCACAAGAAGATGAGCCTGCGCGCCTCGGTCACCAGCGCGTTGTTCTTCGACAACGTGCGCGTGCCGGACAGCGCGCGCCTGCCCAACGTGAAAGGCTTGAAGGGTCCGCTGGGCTGCCTCACGCAGGCGCGCTACGGCATCACCTGGGGCCCGATCGGCGCCGCACAGGCCTGCCTCAAGGAAGTGCTCGACTACACCGCCCAGCGCATCCTGTTCGGCAAGCCGCTGGCGTCCAATCAGGCGGTGCAGCTGAAGCTGGCCGACATGGCCCGGCGCATCACCACCGCGCAGCTGCTGTCGCTGCAGCTCGGCCGGCTGAAGGACGCGGGCAAGATGCAGCCGACCCAGGTGTCGCTAGCGAAATGGAACAACTGTCGCATGGCCATCGACATCGCACGCCAATGCCGCGACATCCTCGGCGGTGCCGGCATCACCACCGAACATTCGGCCATCCGTCACGCGTTGAACCTGGAGTCGGTGATTACCTATGAGGGCACCGAGACGGTGCACGAATTGGTGGTGGGCCGCGAACTGACTGGCATCAATGCGTTCTGATTTGTTGGCGCTTCTTCCGAAGGCCGGGCGAGGGTAGCGAAGGCATGACACATTTTGGTCCGACGCTGGAAACCGACCGCTTGATCCTGCGCCCGCCGTGTGCCGAGGATTTCGACGGCTTTGCGGAGTTGCAGGGCGACGCCGATGCGAGCCGGTTCATTGGCGGGCCGGTGACGCGGGCGGAGGCATGGCGGCGCTTTTTGTGGCAACCGGGCGCCTGGTTCGTGCAGGGCTTCGGCATGTTCGGCGTGATCGAGAAGGACAGCGGCCTGTGGATGGGCCAGATCGGCCCATGGAAACCGGAGGGTTGGCCGGGCAACGAGATCGGCTACGCCTTTCATCCGCGCGCCTGGGGCAAGGGCTATGCCACCGAAGCCGGTGTTGCCGCCATCGACTGGGCGCTGGACACGCTCGGTTGGGACGACATCATCCATTGCATCGACCCCGGCAATGTCGCCTCGCAGAACGTAGCGAAGCGCCTGGGCTCGACGATGAAAGGCCAGGGCAAACTGCCTCCTCCGTACCAGGATATGACGATGGATATCTGGGGCCAGAGTCGCGAACAATGGCGTCGGCGCCGCGCATGAGCCACCTCACGCCCGCGCTCTATGCCACCCTCGCCGAAATCGTGCCCGACCTGCATGTGCATTGCGTCGATCCTTGGTGCCTGATCGGCAGCACGGCGGCCCTGCTGCTCGGTGCGCAGGCCAGCGTGGCGGACGTGGATGTGCTGACCTCGCGCGCCGATGCCGAGGCACTGATGACGCTTTGGGCGCCGCGACGCGAGCCCGCGTTCACCCCGCCGGACAGCGATCGGTTCCGCTCGCACTTCGCCCACTTCCGCTTCCCCGGCGCGCCGGTCGAGGTGATGGGTGCGCTCGAACTTTTTGCCGATGGCGGTTGGCAACCGGTATGGCCAGACAAACTCGTGCTCATCGGTGTGGGCGGCGTGGCCGTGCCGGTGCCATCGATCGATGACCAGATTCGACTCTGCGAACGCTTTGGCCGCCAGAAAGATCTGAGCCGAAAGGCGGCGTTGCGCGCCTTGATGGCGCCATCTTTCAGCCTGCCAATGATGCCGCCGCATTGATCCATGCCGCGGCTGTCCAACCAACCCAAGACCATGCCATGACTGCCATCCCATTCGCCCTCGGTGCCCGCCACAAGAATTTCAACCGCGCCGAGGTCGTCGACCAGAATTTCATCGAGTTCGTGCAGCTGTGGCAGGGCGAAGTCCGCCATGCACCGCACGACGACGAAGCCGTGCTGCCCGGCAGTGCGCTGGACGTGCGCGGCTTCCGCGAACTGCTGGAATCGCAGCTGATCAGCCGCCACGTCGACCTGATGGCGCGCGTGCTGCGCGTGCAGAACAAGGTGTTCTACACGATCGGTTCGTCCGGCCACGAAGGCAATGCGATGGTGGCGCGGCTCACCCGCCACACCGATCCGGCGTTCCTGCATTACCGCTCCGGTGCCTTCATGGCCGAGCGTTTCCGCAAGATTCCCGGCATGGATCCAGTTGTCGATTCGGCGCTGAGCTTCGCCGCCAGCAAGGACGATCCGGCCTCCGGCGGCCGCCACAAGGTATGGGGCAGCAAGCCGTTGTGGGTGCTGCCGCAGACCTCGACGATCGCCTCGCACCTGCCCAAGGCGCTGGGCACGGCGGTGGCGATCGAGCAGGCGCGGCGCATCGGCCATCAGCTGCTGATCCCCGGCGACAGCATCGCCATCTGCTCGTTCGGCGACGCCTCCAGCAACCATGCCACCGCACAGACCGCGTTCAACGCGGCGGCGTGGACGGCGTACCAGAAGCTGCCCGCGCCGGTGCTGTTTGTGTGCGAGGACAACGGCATCGGCATCTCGGTGAAAACACCCTCCGGCTGGATCGCGAACAACTACCAGCATCGCGCCAACCTCGACTATTTCTTCGCCGACGGCCTCGACCTGGCCGAAGGCTACGCTCAGGTGCAGCGCGCGGTGGAACATTGCCGCACGACGCGCCGGCCGACTTTCCTGCACCTGAAAACCACCCGGGTGATGGGCCACGCCGGTACCGACTTCGAGATCGAGTGGCGCAGCATCGAGGAGCTTTTCGCGGTCGAGTGCTCCGATCCGCTGCTGCGCTCGGCCGGTATCGCGCTGGAGTCTGGCCTGTATTCGAAGGACGACCTGCTGAATCTGTACGAGGCCACCCGCAAGCGCTGCTTCGCCGCCGCCGAGGACGCGGATTCGCGCCATCGGCTGACTTCGCTGGACGACGTGATGACGCCGCTGGCGCCGTACACGCCGGCGGCGGTGAAGGCCGAGGCCGCGCGCGCCGACTACGCCGAGAAGCGCCTCGCGGTATTCGGCGGCGAGGCGAAGCTGCCGGAGAGCCTGCCGCCGCGGCACCTGGCGATCCAGATCGGCCAGGCCTTGCACGACCTGCTGGCGAAATATCCCGAGGCGCTGCTGTTCGGCGAGGACGTGGCGCAGAAGGGCGGCGTGTACACCGTCACCAAGGGTCTGAACAAGACCTTCAAGGGCAGCCGCGTGTTCAACACGCTGCTCGATGAAACCATGATCCTTGGCCTGGCCCAGGGCTACGCCAACTTAGGGCTGCTG
Source organism: Rhodanobacter fulvus Jip2 (assembly GCF_000264315.1). GTDB lineage: Bacteria > Pseudomonadota > Gammaproteobacteria > Xanthomonadales > Rhodanobacteraceae > Rhodanobacter > Rhodanobacter fulvus. The sequence goes on along the minus strand of NZ_AJXU01000028.1, from coordinate 392,195 downwards.
CCGCTGCCGGAGATCCAGTACCTGGCGTATTTCCACAATGCCTGCGATCAGATCCGTGGCGAGGCGGCGTCGCTGCAGTTCTTCTCCAACGGCCAATACCGCAACCCGATGGTGATGCGCGTCGCCTCGCTGGGTTACCAGAAGGGTTTCGGCGGCCACTTCCACAACGACAATTCGATCACCGCGCTGCGCGACATTCCCGGCCTCGTGGTCGGGTGCCCCAGCCGCGGTGACGATGCGGCGACGATGCTGCGCACGCTGATGGCGCTGGCGAAGGTGGACGGTCGCGTGTGCGCCTTCCTCGAACCGATCGCGCTGTACATGACCAAGGACCTGTACGAGGCCGGCGACGGCCAGTGGCAGTTTGACTATCCCTCGCCCGACCAGGCGATGACGCTGGGCGAGGGCCGCATCTACAACGAGGTGGCCAACGACCTGGTGGTGTTCACCTTCGGCAACGGCGTGCCGATGGCGCTGCGCGCCGCGCGCACGATCGAAGCGGAGCTGAAGTGGAAGGTGCGCGTGGTCGACCTGCGCTGGCTGGCGCCGCTCAACGACGCCTTCATCGCGGCGCAGGCATCGAGCGCCAAACGCATCCTGGTGCTGGACGAGGGCCGCAAGAGCGCCGGTGTGGGCGAGGGCGTGATCACCGCGATCGTCGAAGGCGGCTGCGGCGCCACACCGTTGCGCCGGGTCGTGGGCGCCGACACCTTCACGCCGCTGGCGAGTGCCGCCCTGCTGGTTTTGCCGGGTGTGGACGATGTGGTGGCGGCCGCCCGCGACCTGGCGTAATCGAGCCAGAGGCTTCAGCAGACGTCAACGTGGGCGCCAGCGGCGAAAGCCTGTTATCGGCCATTTCCATCGATGATATGCAACCGCGGACGCGCCGAGTGTGGCGTGGCGACACGATGCAGGAAGGTGCGGTTGCGGCCACCCAGCTTGGCCTTGTACATGGCCTGGTCGGCACGATCCACCAGTGACGCAACGGTGTCGCCGTCGACGCGCATGGCGATGCCGATGCTGATCGTGAGCCGCTGTTCTCCCTCGTCCACCGGAATCTCCAGCCGGTGCACGCGGCGGCACAGCCGGGTGGCCACCTGCATCGCTTGCGCCACCGTGGCACCGGTCAGCAGGACCACGAATTCCTCGCCGCCATAGCGGCCGAAAACGTCGGTGGGTCGCAGCTCCGTTTCAAGCGCTGCCGCCACCGCCGTCAGCGCATGGTCACCCGCGCTGTGGCCGTGGTGGTCGTTGAGCTGCTTGAAATGATCCAGGTCCAGGAACAGGGCGGCCAGTGATTGCGGGGGATCGCCGGCCAGCGCCTTCTCGGCGCGCTCGATCCATGCACGGCGGTTGAAGGCATTGGTCAGCATGTCGCGTTCGGCCAGTACGCGCACGGTGTCGCGGTCGCGGCGCAGCACCAGTGCACGGTCGGCCAGGCCCAGCGACAACACGATGGCCTCGAACGCACCTACGCCAAGCGCAGCCTGGTTGATCCAGCCCAGACTGGACAGCGCGCCATTCATCTGTGCGCTGCTGATCGCCGTAAGTGCCAGCAACGGTACCCAACCGACCAGGAAAAACCACGCATGCCTGGAACCGCGCGCGGCGGCGATGATGGCGGCGATGGACAGCAAGGTGGCACCCAGCAACAGCAGCGGATTGAGCAGCAATGACATCCTCTGCTGGAGCAGCTCGACGCGGCTACCTTGCATGACGACCAGCGCCGCCATGCAGACGGCCAGCCCGCCGATGAGAACACGCAGCAGCGGTGCATAGCGCTGCAATTCGCAGAACCGCACCATGAACAGCGAAGCGAATGCCACCGAGGCGGCGGTGGCTATGGCTTCGAGCGCGGGTGTTATCCCGTCCAGCCAATGCCACTCCAGCGGATGAAACAGGAAGCCGCTCTGCGCGGCCTGTATCAGCGCATAGCAGAGGATGTAGCCCGCGTACCAGGCGTAGGTGACGTCGCGCAGCATCAGCGAAAAACACAGTGCCATCAGCACCATCGCCAGCATCACGGCGAAACACGCGGTGGCGAAAACCAGCCAGTTGGCGTCCTTCTGCAGATATTCGCCCCACGGCTGCAGATCGAACCGTACGGGTGCGGCGACGGCGGCCGTGGGTTCGAACTTCAGCACGATCGGCATGGAGGGCGGTTGTGTTGTCGGCACGTACCACGCCAGCCGCCCGTGGCCATGGATCGGTGTCGAAAAATCCCTGCGCGACAAGGGGGCGGCGACGTCGGTTGCTGCGGGATAGACGGAAATGACGCCGGCCGGCGGCGGGTAAATCGCCAGCACCCTTTCTTCATCTATCCAGGGAGGCTGCGGGGCAAGCACGACCCAACTGCCAAGGTTGCTGCGCGGGAACTGCTGCAGCATGGCGGGATCGAAGCGGGTCAGCGTGCCGTCGTGAAAATCCTGCAGTACCTGTTGCGGCGTATCGCCCGCATGCACCGTGCGCCACGCGCCATCCAGTGGCGTGGCGGCGCGGACAATGCCAATCGACAGCAGGCTCAGCATCAGACAGCCGAGCCACGGGAGGTGGCAAAAAGCGCTGATTGTTTTCGACCTAGCCATCGACCGTTCCTTGAACGTTGACTTCCCCTCACCTGACTATGCGTATTCCTTGCAGCAAGTCCGTCATGCCCGGAGCATGCGCTTTGGCGTCTCTCCATTGTTGCACGGGGCGGGGCGGCAAGAAAGCCTGAAAAATCAGTGTGATCCGTGAGGTTGGCAAAGCAATCGGCGTGCCATGGGGGCGTTTCGGCCCGAACCGGGCGTCATCACGGTGCCTGACACGGAGGAACCTATACTGGTCGGCGCATCAAACTGGACCTCAACCTCTCGGAGCCAAACACATGGGCAAGATCAAGGTAGCGGTATTCGTCGGCAGCCTGCGCAAGGCATCCATCAATCGCCGGTTGGCGCTCGCCGTGGAGCGGCTGGCGCCTGAGGGGGTGGAGTTCGAGCACATCCGAATCGACAACTTGCCCCTCTACAACCAGGATTTCGACGGCGATTACCCGGCCGAGTGCCAGCGCCTGAAACACCAGGTGGAGGCCGCCGACGCGCTGCTGTTCGTTACCCCCGAATACAACCGCTCGGTGCCCGGCGTGCTGAAGAACGCGCTTGATATCGGGTCCCGACCCTGGGGCACCAACTCGTTCGCAGGCAAGCCGGGGGCGGTGATCGGCGCCTCGATCGGCGCGGTGGGCAGCGCCATGGCGCAGCAGCATCTGCGCAACACGCTGGCCTATCTGGACGTGTCAACGCTGGCGCAACCCGAGGTTTTCGTGCATTTCAAGGACGATACCTTGATCGATGAGAAGGGCCACGTCAGCAACGACGGCACCGAAAAATTCCTGCAGGGTTTCGTCGACCGTTACGTGGCATGGGTGCGCCGGCACCTGGTCTGAGCGTCGCAACGGCTGCAGCCGCCTGGTCATGGCGCCAGACGACGCGGTTTTGGGATGCCGGAAAACCCCGTAATGAAGGGAATCAGGCGGCGTTCGCCTGATCTCCCATCTCGGCCGGTGCGTCCGATCGCAGTTTCGCCTTGAGGTTTTCGGCCAGGCGCAGGCTCAACGCGACGATCGTGAGTGTCGGAAACGCCCAGCCGCCGGTCGGGAACACGGAACTGCCGGCCACGTGCAGGTTGCCTACGCCATGCACCTTGCCATGACGATCGACCACGCCCCTCTTCGGGTCGTCCGCCATCCGCGTGGTGCCCAGGTGATGGGCGGTGGTGTACATCGGCGGTACCTGGCTGCCGTCGCGCAACCAGGCCTCCGGCTCGAAGCGCCCCCCGCACGCACGAGCCACGTTCTGGCCGAACATTTCCGTCGCGACGCGGTAGGTATGGAGGTCGAGCTCGGTGAGCCGCCAATCCACGCAGATCTTCCGCAGACCCAGGGCATCCCGGTCATCGCAAAGCATCACCCGGCTCTGGGGATTCGGCGCCTGCTCGAAAAAGCCGACGAGATCGACATGATCGCTTTCCACGCTGGGACGATCGTTCAACTTGTTCACAAACGCCCGCAGGATATCGACGGCGCCGATACCGGTACGCAACGCCAGCATCGCGGACGAGGCGTCGGACGGCTGCACCATTCTCGGGCGGTGGTTCAAGGCAGTGCAGAGTCGCTCCTCCACCGTCGGCTCGCCCCCGGTACGGCGCCAGCTGGCACGCAGTTGCCGCAAGGCCTGCAAGCCACGGGGTACCGTTCTTTCCACCGGAAACGCGTGAACGCGTGCGTTCAACAGCTTGCGGACACGCTGCGCCTCATCGGAGAGCGTGATCTCCGGATAGGAGGGGACATCTCCCTCGCCCAGGTCACGGTCATACGGTCGTAGAACCTGATCGCCACCCACGCCGAAAATCGCGCCTAGCCTGCTACTGGGGTGGTCCATGAAATAGCGGCCGACCACATCGTGGTCGTTGCCGAGTCCATTGGGTGCCACGGCATTGGAAAGCAGCAGCGCTCGCGCGTTCTCCAGGCCACCACAAGCCAAGACGTAGTGGCGCGCGCGAACCATGCTGCGGCGTCCGGCGATCGAGCCGATAGCGGCGCTTTGCACGGCGCTGCCACCGGGCGAGGCCCGCAATTCCAGCAGGTTCGCGTGCAGCAGCACCCGGATATTCGGCGCGCGCTCCAGTTCGCCGCGATAGGCGTCGCTGAAGATCACGGGGGTGCTGACGAATGTTCGATTGACCAGCCCGCTGGCTTCGTCGAACGCGATGGGCGGACGTGGCGATGATTGGAGAAACGAACCCGATTCGAAGGCCTTCTCGCCAATGCCGCAGAACTTCTGCGCCCGGCGGTAATGTGGTTCGAGCTCGGCGTAGGAAATGGGCCAGCCGCTGTGCGGTACCCAATCACGCGCGGCCAGGTCGAGTTCGGCCAGTGGAATGCAGCCGCCGCCCCAGAGATTGCAGCTTCCGCCGAACGCCCGCATGCGTGATGTCGACGCGTCGAACGGCAATGGTCCAATGGACGAACCTTCATACAGCGCCTGCGTTTCATGCTCCCCAGCAAGGCCGCCACCTTCGATGAGACAGACATTCACCGACGTCCCCACGAACGACTGCGCAATGGCGATGCCTGCCGGTCCCGCGCCGATGACGCAAAGATCAGCTTCGATATCTGCGGTAGACAAACCATCCTGGTAGTCGACTATCACTCGCGGATCTCCCTGACGCACGGTTATGTGCCGCCGTCCCTGCTGCCCCCAGCGGCGGAAGTATATGCAAGTTTCCCGACGGGATTGTATAGGCCGTTGGCCCGGTGGTTCGAGCGCTCCGTCGTCAGCAGGGATTCGGCGGAAGACGTTGATGCACGGCGCTTGCGGCGATTGCCGCGTGGCCCACTGCCACGCTGATCTGGTTGAGCCCGCTGACCACGTCACCGATGGCGTACAGGCCATCCACGCTGGTGTGCATCCGCTTGTCCACGTGCAGCTCGCCGACGTCATTGAATCGTGCACCCAGCGCGCGAGCCAGCCCGGATTGCACGTCGGCGCCCAGCACCGGATAAAGCGTGTCCAGGTACAACGGTTCGCCATGGGCGAAATCGGCACGACAACCCTTGTCGGAAAGCGACAAGCGCATGGGTGCGGGATACACGGCGATGCCGATGCGCTCGGCGCGCTCGCGCCATGCGCTGTCGACGGCGCCGGATCTGTCCATCATCAGGGCGACGACCCGGCGCGAAAACGTACGCAGGTATTCGGCGTGATCGAGTACGACGGCCGCTGGGGCAAGTACGCCGATCACCTCGTCGCGTGCTTCGTAGCCATCGCAAACCGCGCAAAGGCGCACCACGCCACGGTGGATGGCGTCCTCGACATTCGCCATGTCGGGCACTCGATCCACCACGCCGGTAGCGAGGATCAGATGGGGCGCGCGCCATTCGCGTTGTCCGTCGCTGGCCACGAAAACGGCATCCCGCCTCAGCAGCGTTTTCACCCGCGTCTGCGTGATCGGCGCACCGTATTCCTGCGCATGCGCGCGGTAGCGTGCCAGCAATGCGTTGCCGGCCACGCCAAAGGGAAAGCCCGGGCAATTGTGGCTGGCCGGAATCCAGCGGGCGCGGCTATGCCCGTCGTCCAGCACCACGATGCGGCGGCGGAACCGGGCCAGATAGGTCGCTGCCGTAAGCCCCGCCGGGCCGGCACCGATGATCAGGCAATCGTGGAGGTCGTCGGCGTGGGTCATGAAGCCGCCCTTGGAGAAAGGCCCCAAGCTTGCCCGCCCACCGTGAATGCCGCGTCAGGCACGCACGCGCAACATCCTTCGAACCACGCGGTCACGGCCCGTCGACCGCAACCGCATTACAAGGGGGACGCTTGCATCCCGCAGGCTTTCCGGAGACAGGGCATGGATCACAATCGCGTGGACGGCACGAAGCATCAGGTCAAGGGCGCCGTGAAGCAAACCGTCGGCAAGGTCACGGGCGACAAGCTGAAAGAAGCGGCCGGTGCCGTGGAAAAACATGCCGGCAAATTCCAGAAGGAGGTAGGCAAGGCCACGGATAACGCCGAGCGCGAGGCGGATCGCCGCCACTAGCGGGCGCGGGTGGCGGCCATTGCGTCGACGGTCGCGGCCACCCGTCCCAGGTACGGAGGATCGACGATGGCGAGCGCGGATTCGGCGCGCCAGCGCATGGTGCGGCGGCAACTGGTTGGCCGCGGACTGCGTGCGCCGCAGGTGCAGCCCACCGCGATGCGTGAGGGCATGCCGGAGACTTATCCTTTCGGGCTGTGAGCGGTCCGCCTGGATGCGGCGGTCTTGCGTGCCGGCGCCTTGCGTCGTGCCGGCATGTCCAGCGTGATCCAGGTCGGCGCGTGATCGCTGGGGTGGGGCAGGTCGCGTACCCAGCGATCGACGTTGGCGTCTTTCAGGCGCGGCGCCAGGTTCGCGTTCAGCAGCAGGTGGTCGATGCGCAAGCCCGCGTTGCGGGGCCAGTGCTGGCGGAAATAATCCCAGAACGTGTAGATGCGTTCGTCCGGATGGCGTGTGCGCAGCGCATCGGTCCAGCCTTGCGCCAGCAGCCGCGCGTAGCAGGCGCGGCTTTCCGGCTGCAGCAAGGCATCCTTGCGCCATGAGCGGGGGTTGTAGATGTCTTCGTCGGTGGGCACCACATTGAAATCGCCCGCCAGGACCACCGGGTGGCCACTCGTGTACAGCCGCGCCGCATGCGTGATCAGCCGCTCGAACCACGCCAGCTTGTAATCGAATTTCGGCCCCGGCTGCGGGTTGCCGTTGGGCAGGTACAGGCAGCCGACCACCACGCCATGAGCCGCCGCTTCCAGATAGCGGCTTTGCCGGTCGGCGGAATCGCCCGGCAGGCCGCGCCGGCTTTCGACCGGCTCGGCGCCGCGGGCGAGAATGGCCACCCCATTCCACGAGACCTGGCCCTGCCACAGGGCGCCGTAGCCGGCGGCACGAATGGCCTCGATGGGAAAGGCATCGTCCGGCGCCTTGAGCTCCTGCAGGCAGACGATGTCGGGCGCTTCGCGCTCCAGCCATGCCAGCAGGATCGGCAAACGCGAACGGATGCCGTTGATGTTGAACGTGGCGAGCTTGAGCGGGGGCACGTACGGCTCCATCCGGTGGGCACCCGGGAATCCTAGCCGGCACCCACGTGTCGGGCGGGTGAGCAAGGCCGGCTGGATACCTTCACTTTTTCGGTACCGGTGTTGTAGTTCGCTGCCCGCACGCCGCACCGGAAATCACGCATGACCGAACCGCCGCCGCGATCCCTCGACACCTCGGCAGGCGCGCCAGCCGCAGGGGACGAACAGGTCCAGCGCGCCTTGCGGCAACGCCCGCGCGAGCCTGGCCGCATCGCGCCGGCGGCGCCGTTGCCGGGTCGGCACAAGCTCTGGCTGGGCGGCTATGCGCTGGCGTTGATCGTGCTGGCGGTGGTGTTCTACGTGTTGCGGCTGCACCCACCCGATTTCGCCGCGAGCTATGTGCCGCTGCTGCGGCGGGCCACGGTCGGTGCGATGGCGATCGTACTGACCCTGGCGCTGGCCAAGCTGGTGGGCGTGTACGCCATCGAGCGGGCCGAGACGGCGGTGACGCGCTACAACCTGCGCCGCATCCTGCGGCTGCTGGTCTACGTGGTGCTGGCCGCGATCGTGGTGTCGGTGCTGTTTGCGAACTGGTACGCGGCGGCCGCATCGCTGGGGTTGATTTCGCTGGTGCTCGGCTTTGCGCTGCAAACCCCGATCACCAGCTTCATCGGCTGGGTCTACATCCTGGCGCGCGAACCGTACCGCGTGGGCGACCGCATCAGCATCGGGGAGGCCACCGGCGACGTCATCGAGGTCACTTATCTGGACACCACGCTGTGGGAGGTTGGCGGGCCGTATGTGTCTACCGACCACCCCAGTGGAAGGCTGGTGAAGTTTCCGAACTCCAATGTACTCACCAGCACGATCTACAACTATTCGTGGCCGGTTTTTCCCTATATCTGGAACGAGATCTCCTTCCAGGTCGCCTACAACAGCGATCTGGAATTCGTGGGCCGCGTGATGCGCGACGCGGCCGAGGCCGAGCTGGGCGAGGCGATGATCGAGCGGGTGCGGGTTTTCCGCGACATTCTTTCTTCCACGCCGGTCGGCGAAGTGCAGGTGCACGAGCGCCCGTCGGTGCTGTTCCGCGTCAACGCCAATACCTGGATCGATGCCATCGTGCGCTACGTGGTGGATCCAAAGCAGGCCGGCAGCGTCAAGTCGCGGCTGATCGCGGTGATGTTGGAGCGGCTCAACGCGCAGCCGGAGCGGGTGCGCTTTCCGAAAGGCGACAACCGGTAACCGTCATCCTTCGCCCGCTTCGCGCACGCGGAACGCCAGGCTGATGCGTGGCCCCACCGGCTGGCGCTGCTTGGGAATCGCGTGATCGTAGTGAAGCTGGGTTTCCCAGCTCATCAGCAGTGCGCTGCCGGCCTCCAGATCCACCTTCAGGACATGGCGTGGCGGCTGCTTGGCGCGGATGGTCATGGTGCGGGTGGCGCCCAGCGACAGCAGCACGATCGGCTGGCCCCTGACGATGTCGGCGAGCTTGTCGTTGTGCGGCGCCACGCTGTCGTGCTGGTCGCGATACAGGTTCAGGCCGATGCTGTCGAACGGCGCGGCGAAGGCGGTGCGAACCAGGTCCAGCGCCTGCCGCAGCGCGTCGGGCAGGGCGGGGTCGTCGGTGCGGAAATGCGCCCGCAGCCGCGGCACGTCGACTTCGCGTTCGTACATCAGGCGCCGGCCGCTTTTCCACGCGATGCCGTCGTACAACTGTCGAAACCACGCGCTCGCGGTCCCTTCGTCGACGAGGTCGGGTGTCAGCACGATGCGGCCGCTGGCATCATCGATCAGCGTTTGCGGACCGCCAGCCTCGAAAAGGTTGCGCTGCATCATGATCAGGCGAACGCAAAGCGCGCGCGACAGAAACGGGTGGAAGGATCGGGCATGCGGATGATGCAATGGGCGAGGGGGATCATCCTGTCGGGATGTGTGGGCAGGCGAGGTGAAGCGGCGACCCGTGGATGAACCTCGACGGCGGAATGGCGCGCATTTGTGAACGAACCGTGCTCCGCTCAGTCGAACCGGTACGCAATGGCAAAAGTGGGGCACGCATTGATGAAGAAGAAAACATCCATTGGAAGCTGGTTGCTGGGCCTGGTCGTGGTGCTGGTCGTGGCAGTACTGGCGTTGTATCTCAACCACAAGGTGCGACAGCGCGGGGCCACCGCCGTGCCGTCAAGCGCGGTCGTCCAGCCACCCACAGCGACACCGCCGCCGCAACATCCGATCACGCAGGCCGCGGTGCCGGCGACGGCATCGACGGCCGCGCTGCCGCCGCTGGGCGGCAGCGACGAGGACGTGGTTGCCGCATTGTTGGCGCTGGCAGGCAACGGCCAGGCGCGCGATTTGCTGATGTCGAACCAGGTCGTGGCACGCATCGTGGCCACCATCGATGCGTTGCCGCGGCGCGCGCTGGGCACCTTGATGTTGCCCGCCCATCCGCCAAAGGGCAGCTTCGCCACGGCCGAAGCCAATGGCCAGCTCACCATGGCCGCGGAAAACAGCGAGCGGTATGCGCCGTATATCGAGGTCATGAAGAGCGTTGACCCGGCGGCGCTGGTGGCCTGGTATGCGCATGCGTATCCGCTGTTTCAGCAGGCTTACCAGGAACTGGGCTACCCGCACGGCTATTTCAATGATCGCCTGATCGAGGTGATCGACAATCTGCTGGCCGCGCCGGAGCTCGCCCAGCCGGCGTTGTTGCAGCGCGTGAAAAGCCACTACGCGTTCGCCGACCCGTCGCTGGAATCGCTTTCCGCCGGCCAGAAACTTCTGCTGCGCACGGGGCCTGCCAACGAGGCGCTGATCAAGGCGAAGCTGCGTGCCATCCGCGCGGCGCTGGTCGGCACCCACCTGCCGGCCACAGGGCGCTCCGCACCCTGAGGTATCCACCCAGAGGCGCCGGGCACGGAGGAATGCCTGGCGCGGCTGGCTAAAGCTTCCGCCTCATCCGCCGATCAGGTATGTGCAGATGCACGGTGTCGCGTGCGGGCGATACGGGACATTCGCGAACGGAGTGGATTGCATGGGGTGAAGCCGTCGGCGGGGCAAGCTGCTTCGGCCGCTCGGCATCTGAGGGCGGAGCAAACGTGCCAAAGCGTCTGAACGATCCATCGGAACTCAAGGTTGGCGAGCCATTGCCGTGCGATGCCTATGACGCGAAGGGCATGCTTCTCCTGCGCCGCGGCCACGTGATAACCAGCGCAAGCCAGATCGAGAAACTGGAACGTCATGCGTTGTGGGCAGGGGTGGCGCCCACCCACGAGTCCGCGGCGCCGGACCTCGACCGAAAACCGTCGCCGCTGTCGCTCATTCTCGGTGCACGACGCCAGTTGCAGTTGTTGTCCGCCGCGCCGGTCGGGGACGACGTCTCCACGCCGCTGTTGCAGCTGGCCGCCACGGTACAGCGTGCCTGCCGGGCCAACGCGGATGTCGCGCTGGCCTCTATCCTGATGCATCGCGAGGGTTCGTACGCCATTCGCCATTCCGTGAACGCGGCAATCGCGTGCCAGATCGCCGGTACGGCCATGTCGTTCAGTGCGGCCGACCTCTCCACCGTGATCGCGGGGGCGTTGACCATGAACTTCGGCATGCTCGATCTGCAGCAACGCCTGCAGGAAGTGGGCGCGTTGAACGACGAACAGCGTCGTGACGTGACCGGGCATTGCGAACGCGGTGTGGACTGGCTGCAGCAGCGCGGCGTTGGCGACGAGCGCTGGCTGGAAATCGTGCGCGACCATCACGAACGCCCGGATGGCAGCGGCTATCCCGCGAGGAAATCCGGCGACGCCATTCATCCGTTGACGCAGCTGGTATCGCTGGCCGACATCTACTGCGCGCGGGTTTCCAGCCGCGCCTGCCGCAGTGCCATGCTGCCCAACGTGGCCTTGCGACGGCTCTTCCTCAACGAGGGTGCGACGGTGAACGAGCACCATGCCGCGCTGTTCATCAAGGCCCTGGGCATTTACCCGCCCGGCACCGGCGTGCGCCTGCACAACGGCAGCATTGCGGTAGTCACGCGCCGGGGCGCCACCGACCGCAATCCGCGGGTGTCCTCGATCACCACCCAGGACGGCTTGCGCATCGGTGCGCCGATCCGCCGCCATGGCGACCCCACGGCTCATGCCGTGACCGAGGTGGTGGATCTCGACGAACTGGGCATGAACGTAAGCATGGAAGCGCTGTGGGGTTCGGACGCCACGCTCTGAGATTGCCCGCCGCGCCGTCGCGCTAGTACGGCGAACCATCCTTGTGGGTATAGCCCGCGTCACCGGCAGGCGCGTGCAGGTCGACATCCGGATAGGTGCACGCGTCCTCCACATGACGGGAGCCGATTTCCAGATACACCGCGTTGACCTTGCCACGATTCAGCAGCTGATGGCCGTCCGCCACGTTTTTCGGAAACGCGGCGCAGTCGTGCGCGTGCAGGGTTTGTTCGCCCGCGTTGGTCACCAGCACCATGTCGCCGGACAGCACGTACACGAATTCGTCCTCGTGGCTGTGCCAGTGCCGCTGGCTGGATGAGGCACCCGGCGGCAGCGTGGTGAGGTTGACGCCGAAGTCCTGCAATTTGCCGGCATTGCCCAAAGCCAGTTTGATGCGTTTGCCGGCTTGTTCGGCGAAGGGGGCGGGATAGTTCGAGCCGGTGCGTTCCGGGACACTGGCAATATCTATTTTCGGCATCATGTACTCCGGTAGGGTTTGAACTTGCCCGATCACTAACATGATCCGCGCTACAGTGCCGTCATGGATGCAGGAGGTTCGTGATGACGCGTTGGCTTTTTCTGCTGGCGATCTTGCTTGCGCTCACTGCGACGGCGGCACCTGCGCCGACGCCTGCCGACTCGCCGATGGTCGCCCGCGTGTCGCTCAGCGGACCGATCGGCCCGGCCGCCGCGGAATATTTCGACGATGCCTCGGAACGCGCCGTCGCCGATGGCGCCGTGGCCATCGTGTTGCGGCTGGATACACCGGGCGGTCTCTCTGAATCCATGCGCCAGATCATCGCCAGCATGCTGGCGTCCAAGGTGCCGGTGCTGGCGTACGTGGCGCCGGACGGGGCGCGGGCCGCCTCGGCCGGAACCTACATTCTCTATGCGGCCCAGATCGCGGCGATGGCGCCGGCAACCCATGTTGGCGCGGCAACGCCGGTAAAACTGGGCGGCAGCACGCCGATGCCGCTGCAGAAGCCGGCAGCGGCGTCCAGTACGGACAAGACACCGGCGTCCGATGATGCCGAGTCGAACAAGGTCCTCAACGATTCGATTGCCTATATCCGCTCGCTGGCGCAGTTGCGCGGCCGTGACGCAGCCTGGGCCGAGCACGCGGTGCGCGGCGCCGCCACCCTGACCGCCAGCGAGGCGGCACAAAAACACGTCATCGATTTCGTGGCGAACGACACTGCCGACTTGCTTGCCAAGGCCAGCGGACGCCGCGTGCAGGTGGACGGCCAGACCATCACCTTGCAGCTTGGCGATGCGACCGTGCGCGATTACGCGCCGGGCTCGCGCAGTCGCTTCCTGGCGATCATCACCAATCCCACCATGGCCTATTTGTTGCTGCTGGCCGGCATCTTCGGGCTCGGGCTGGAAGCGCTGCACCCCGGCGCCATGCTGCCGGGCATCGTGGGTGGCATCGCGTTGCTGGTCGGGCTGTATGCGTTGCAGTTGCTGCCGGTGAACTACGCCGGCCTGGCGCTGATGGCGCTGGGCATCGGGCTGCTCGTGGCTGAGGCGGTGACGCCCACCGTCGGCGTGTTTGGCGTGGGCGGACTGGTTTCTTTCGTATTGGGGTCGATCATGCTGATGAATACCGGCGTGCCGGGTTATGCGGTGAACCTGGGCGTCATTGGCGGTATCGCGGTGTGCGCCGCAGGCCTGCTGGTGCTGGTCGTATGGCTGGTGTCCCGCTCGCGTCGCTCGCTCCAGGTGACCGGCGACGACGCCATGCGCAGCGATATCGCCGAGCTGCTCGAACCGGTGGGGAAAAACAACGAAACCTGGGTCCTGGTGCGCGGCGAGCGCTGGCGCGCCCGCTGCGCAACCGCCTTGCCCGGCGGCGCGCGGGTGCGTGTCGTCGGGCGGGAGGGTTTGTTGTTGCAGGTCGAGCCCCTCTGAAGCGCTCGAAAAGCGGCACCGCGGGCCATTCCGCGATGCCGTTCCAAAAACTGTCGATGGGAGAGAGTCATGTTCGGATTTGTCGGTGTCCTGGTCATCATCGTGATACTGCTGCTGTTCTCCGCGGTGAAGATCCTGCCGGAATACCAGCGCGGCGTGATCCTGACGCTGGGCCGCTATACGGGCACGCGTGGGCCGGGCCTGGTGCTGCTGTTGCCGGTGGTGCAACAGATGATCCGGGTGGATCTGCGCATCACCGTGATGGATGTGCCGCCGCAGGATGTGATCTCGCGCGACAATGTGTCGGTGCGCGTCAACGCCGTGGTGTATTTCCGCGTGGTCGAGCCGGACAAGTCCGTGCTGCAGGTGGAAAACTTCCTGCAGGCCACCAGCCAGCTGGCGCAGACGCGGCTGCGTTCGGTGTTGGGCCAGCACGAGCTGGACGAGATCCTGTCGCAGCGCGATTCGATCAACCAGACCTTGCAGGCCATCCTCGATGAATCGACCGACCCGTGGGGCATCAAGGTCGCCAACGTCGAGATCAAGGATGTGGACCTCAACGAAACCATGGTGCGTGCCATCGCCCGCCAGGCTGAGGCGGAACGCGAGCGTCGCGCCAAGGTGATCCATGCGGAGGGCGAGATGCAGGCGGCCGAGAAGCTGCGCGATGCCGCGGCGATGCTGTCGCAACAGCCGCAGGCGCTGCAGTTGCGCTACCTGCAGACGATGGCCGACATGTCGCACAACGGCAAATCGTCCACCATCGTGTTCCCGCTGCCGCTGGATCTGATCCGGCCGCTGATGGAGGCGTTCCCCGTCATGCGCCCCAAGGATGACGACAAGCCGGTCACCTGGTAACAGGGAAGGGCGCCGGCTGGGAGCGTGGGCGGTAGAAACCAAGGGAGCGAGGCGAAGCGCTTTTGAGTCGGGTTTTTCGATCGTTTGAGGAAGATAGCCGTAGCTATCTGACGAAAAGGAGCGGAAAACCCGGCCAAAAGCGCAAAGCCGCAGCCCCTTGCGTTTCTGCCGTCCACACTCCTGGGCTGGCGCCCTTCGTCGCTATCGATCACGCGGCGCATCAGGCGCACAATCGGCGTTCCCCCTTCAATGCAGGAGTACGTCATGCGTCTGACCGTTCTCGCGGCGTTGCTTGTTCTCGCCTTGCCCTCGGTAACCCTGGCGGAGGCATCGGCCCCCGCCGTTTCCGATGCCGTCGCCAAGGCCGTTGCCGATCCCGCGCGGCAAGCCGACAAGTCCGATGATGCGCGGCGCAAGCTGGCGCAGGTCATGGCATTCACCGAGGTGAAACCGGGCCAGAAAGTGCTGGAGCTGATTCCCGGCAGCGGCTATTTCACCCGCGTATTCAGCGCTGTCGTGGGTGCGCAGGGGCACGTGTTTGCGGTGGTGCCCAACGAATACGCCAAGGTCGACAATGAAGGGATTGCGACGATCAAGGCGCTGGCGGCGAATCCGCACTACGCGAACGTGAGCGTGCTGACCCAGCCGGCGGCAATGCTGCGTGCGCCGGAATCCGTCGACCTGGTGTTTACCTCGCAGAACTATCACGACTATCCGGACCCGTTCATGGGCAAGGTCGACCCGGTGACGCTGGATCGGCAGGCGTTTGCGGCGTTGAAGCCCGGTGGCGTGTTCGTGGTGATCGACCACGTGGCGCCGGCGGGCTCGGGCATGAGCGATACCAACACGCTGCACCGCATCGATCCGGCGATCGTGAAGACGCAGGTGGAATCGGCCGGTTTCGTGTTCGATGGCGAGAGTGACGCGCTGCGCAACCCGGCCGATCCGCACGACATCAAGGTGTTCGACAAGTCGATACGCGGCCACACCGATCAGTTCATGTACCGGTTCCGCAAACCCGCGAAGTGATGGCTGGGCGGGGTCGCGGCGGGACGTGATACGCCCCGCTGCGATACCTTTGCGATGCTTCAGCCGCCGATGACACCCAGCTTGCGACCCACCCGCGTGAACGCCGCGATGGCGCGGTCAAGTTGCTCGCGCGTATGCGCCGCGCTCATCTGGGTGCGGATGCGCGCCTGGCCCTTGGCCACCACGGGGAAGAAGAAACCGGTGACGTAGATGCCTTCGTCCAGCAACGCGCTGGCCATCGCCTGCGCCTTGGGTGCGTCGTAGACCATCACCGGCACGATCGGGTGCACGCCCGGCTTGATGTCGAAGCCGGCGGCGGTCATCTGCTCGCGGAAATGGCGGGTGTTCTCCTGCAGCGTGGTGCGCAGCTCGGCGGCACTGTCCAGCATGTCGAACACCTTGATGCCCGCAGCGACCACGTGCGGCGGCAACGAGTTGGAAAAGAGATACGGCCGCGAGCGCTGGCGCAACAGTTCGATCACCTCCTTGCGGCCGGTGGTGAAGCCGCCCACGGCACCGCCCAGCGCCTTGCCCAGGGTGCCGGTGAAGATGTCGATCTTGTCCATCACGCCGTGCACTTCGGCGGCGCCACGGCCGGTGTCGCCGAGGAAGCCGGTGCAATGACATTCGTCGATGTGCACCATGGCGTTGTACTTCGCGGCCAGCGCGGTGATCTCGGCCAGCGGCGCGATCACGCCATCCATCGAGAACGTGCCGTCGGTGGTGATCAGCTTGGTCCGCGCACCGGCCGCGTCGGCAGCCTGGAGCTGGGCTTCCAGATCGGCCATGTCGCTGTTGGCGTAACGGTAGCGCTGCGCTTTGCACAGGCGGATGCCGTCGATGATCGAGGCATGGTTCAGCGCGTCGGAAATGACGGCATCCTGCTCGCCCAGCAGCGGTTCGAACAGGCCGCCGTTGGCGTCGAAGCAGGCGGCATAGAGGATGGCGTCCTCGGTGCCGAAGAAGGCGGCGATCTTCGCCTCCAGTTGCTTGTGCAGATCCTGCGTGCCGCAGATGAAGCGCACGCTGGCCATGCCGAAACCGTGGGTGTCCAGCGCGTCCTTGGCGGCCTGGATCACCTCGGCGTTGTCGGCCAGGCCGAGGTAATTGTTGGCGCAGAAGTTCAGAACCTTGCGGCCATCTTCCAGTTCGATCTCGGCCGACTGCGGCGAGGTGATGATGCGTTCGGCCTTGAACAGGCCCTGTTCGCGGATGGTCTGGAGTTCGCTGGCGTAACGTGCCTTGGCTGAGTGGCTCATGGGGATTCCGGCCGATGGAAAAGCTCGATTTTGACCGCTTGGCGCGGCGCAGGGAAGGAAGCCCGACACGGTGTGCGAGGCGCTATTGCTTGAGGCTGAAATCCGCGCGCGTGGTCTTGCCCTTGTCGTCGATGCCTTTGGCGTCGAGCTGCGGCTCCCGCAGCGACACGCGCGCGTCGTCCAGCTTGCCCTTCAGCCACGTTTGCACCGCCGCGGCGCGGCGCTCGGCCAGCGCGCGCATGGCCTTGGTGTCCACTGGCACATCGGTTTCCATCAGGCTGCGCATCTCGTCGGGTTCGAGCGACTTCTTCAGGCCGAGGAAGTTGCGTGGCTTGTCCTGCAGGTCGTCGTGGCGATAGGCGCGGCGCAGGTATTTTCCGTACTCGTCGGGGGTGACGTTGACCGCTGCCAATGCGGCGTCGGAGGTGTCGGCGTCCTTGCCTTCGGTGTTCAGCACCTTCTCGCGGCGCACCAGGTTTTCCACCGTGACCTTGCGCAGGCCGTCCTGATCCTTGCCTGGATCGACCCGACCGATGATGCCGAGCTTGAGCGAAGGTTTCTGCTGCAGCAGGGTCACGATCTTGCCCAGGCGCGCCTGCGCCGCCGTGTCGAGCACGGCCGAGCCCGGCGCGAACTCGACATGGCCAAGGTCCTCGTCGCCACCGCCGAAGGCACCGGCCAGCAGGCGGAACGGAGCGGTGGCGGCCTTGGCGATCAGGTTGCCGATGGCGCGCCAGATCAGCCCGCCCATGCTGAATTGCGGATCGTCCAGTGAGCCGGACACCGGCACGTTCACGTCGATATTGCCCTGGGTGTCCTTGAGCAAGGCCACCGCCAGCTTCACCGGCATGTGCTTGATGCCCGGGCTTTCGTCGCGCGCGCCGAAGGTGAGCTGGGTGATGAAGATGTGGTTGTCCGCCTTGAGCTTGCGGTTGTCCAGCATGTAGTGGACGTCCACGTTGAGCTTGCCGGCGGTGATCGGATAGCCGGTGTAGCGGGTGGAGTAGGCGGCGAGGCGGGTCAGTTCGACCTCGTTGGCCTTGCCCTTGATGTCCAGGAAGGCCACCGGTTGCAGCGGGTTGATGCTGCCGCCGATGTCCACCGGCGAGTCGTCGTCCAGCGCCGCCTGCACCGACAGCGCGGCCGGCGGGTCGCCCGGGGTGGTGCCGAACGCGCCGATTCTGCCGGTGAGCTTGGTGAGGTTGGCGGTGTAGTTGGGCTTGATGAAGTTGTCGGTGTAGTTGAGCTGGCCGTTGACCAGGGTGATGTCGCCGATGTGGATGTCGGCCGCGGGCGTGGCTGGCGCGGAGGTGGCGACAGTTGTGGTCGACGTGGCGGCGGGAGCTCGCGGTGGCGGTGGTGCGTTCGGCGTGGTGCCGGCGGCGCGGGTCACCGACACCGGCGCGGCTTCGGGCGAGGCAACCACGTCGGCCAGGTTCAGCTTGCCGTCCGCATTGACGATCATGCGGGCGTAGAACGAGGTGAGCGCGAGGGCGCCGATGTGTATGCGTGGCGCCTCCTCGCCGATGCTGGCGTCGAGGTTCGCGGCGCTGAGCGTGCGCCAGCGCAGGAAGTCGTCGCCGGTAAGCTTGTCCTGCACGCGCACGCGTTCCAGCGCGGCGTTGCCCTGGTAGCGCAGTTTTGATGTATCGCCGCGACCGTCGTAATGCAGCTTGCCGTTGCTGGTGAGCCGGGCGGCGGCCACGGTCACGTTCAGCGGCACGCTGATGTACGGCTCGAAGCGGGCGATATCCAACCGCCTGGTCTCCAACTGCAGGTCGGCGCCCAGAGGCGAGGGACGCAGCTTGCCGGAGGCGGCGAACGTGCCGCGATCGAGAGCCCCCTGCAGCTTGAACGGACGCGCCTCGCCCAGCTTGTCGTCCAGGTTGTCGATGCCGCCCTTGAGCGATTTCAGCTGCAGGCTGACCGGCTTGGCGCCAGCGGCGAAGTCGGTGAAGGCGAGTGCGCCGTCGTCGAGGCTGAGGTGGGCGACGCTCCAGTGCCACGGTTGGTCGTGTTCTGTCGCGACAGCAGCCTTTCGCTGGCCGGTCGGCGGTGCCAGCAGTTCCAGCAGACTGAGGTCACCGTTGTGCTGGCGCTGCAATTTCAGGTCGAGTTTGCTGACGGTGACCGTGCCCAATTGCGCCTGGCGGCTGGCCAGGTCGAGCAGGCGCAGTTCCGCCTGCAGCTTGCCCCAGGCCAGTGGCGTGCCGTGTTCCTTCGACGGCGCTTCAAGCGCGAAGCCACTTACCGTGACGTGCGCATCGGACAGGTGCGCGTTGAACGCCTTGCCCCAGTCGAGCTGCAACTGACCGTCGGCGTCGAGCTTGCCCTTGGTCACCTGCGCGGCCATGGCCGGCGCCATGGCTTGCAACGGGGCCACATCCACCTGCTTGATGCCGAGTCGGGACGCCAGCCGTCCGGCGGCCAGATCCAGCGTGCCTTTGGTCGAGAGCGCACCGCCGCCGAGCCGGGCGGCCAGATCGATCCGGCCAGCAGGGGCAGGTAGCAGGCTCAGGCCCTGCAGCGTGCCGTGCAAGTCATCCAGGTCGAGCTTGTGCCTGGTGGCGTCGGTGTAGTGGAGGGCGCTGCCGGTCAGCGCCAGCGAGGCGATACGCAGATCGGTCGGCGTCGCATCGGGTGCGGCTGGTGCTGAGTTGGTGGTCAGGCTGTCGAAGTTGCTGTGACCGCTGGCCCCTTGGGTGTAGTGCAACTGTGCGCGATCCAGTTGCAGCGCACCCAGGTGATAGCGCGACAGCAGCGGTTGCACGTCGGTCAGTTCGGCGCGGCCGTGGCCGAGTCCGAGGATCGGCTCGCCGTGGTTGCTGGCGAGCGCAAAGTCGTCCAGTTGCAGGTGGCCGGTCAGTTGCAGTTCGGGCGTCGGCCTGGTTTGCGCAAAATGCAGCTCCAGGTCGCCGCTGAGCCGCCCCTTGGGCACGGCCACCGGCAGCCGCACGGGAACGTAGGCCAGGTAGCGCGGCAGGTCCAGCTGGTCGAGTTGGAAGTGCATTACCGCTTCGCGGGTATCCGTGAAGGGTTTGCTGTGGCCGTCGATGCGCAACGGACTGCCATCCACCCGCAGCGACAACAGCGGCTGCACGAACACGTCGGTGTCACTGGGCAGGTTGGCGATGAAGGGGATGCCCAACTCCAGTTGCTCGATGTGATGGTTGGCCTTGGTCAGCTGGTCATCGAACTGGATGTCGCCCGCATGCACGCCGATGTTGGAAAGCGAGAAACGCGCCGGCGACGCTTTCGGGTCTGCGGGCCCGGAAGCGTAGCGGTCCAGCAGGTCGGTGAAGTTGAAGCGCCCGTCGGCCGTGCGCACGATGTGGATTCGCGGGTGCTGCAGGCGCAGCTCGTCCAGCACCGGCGCGCGGCGGAACAGCGAGGTCCATGAGGCGTTGATCACGGCCTCGTCGACGTCCACGAACGGCGTGCGACCATCGTGGTCGGCGATGTGCAGCCGATCCAGCTGCAGGCGCAGGGTGAACGGGTTGAAGTGCACCGCGCTCAGCGTCACCGGCCGTGACAGGGCGGTGCTGGCGCGCTTCTCGATCTGGCCGCGGATGATCGGCGGCGCGGCGAGGAAACCCAGCAGGCCGAACACCACCAGCACGATGGCGGCGATCAGTGCGACCTTGCGCGCGCGATGCGACTGGTACAACTGCCGGGCCTTGTCGCGGGTTGTCGCCAGGCGGGCACCTGCCATGGAGCGAAGGGCATTCATGCGAACTTTCCGGTGGCGTCATGGGCCGGCAACAGCCTGCCGGGCCTTCCCTGCAGCCGATGGCGACCGGCTATGGGAAGTTTACGCAGATACCGTGATGCCGGCGCCGACGGGTGCCGGTGATGGGCCGCAATCTTCAGCTCCAGGAGCAGACGATCTTGCCGCACTGGCCCGCGTCCATCAGGTCGAAGCCGCGCTGGAAATCGTCGATGGCGATCTGGTGGGTCAGCACTTTCTGCAGCGGAAAGCCGGTCAGCACCATTTGCGTCATCTTGTACCAGGTCTCGTACATCCTGCGGCCGTAGATGCCTTGCAGGGTGAGGCCCTTGAAGATCACCTTGTCCCAGTCGATGCCGGCGCCGCGCGGCATGATGCCGAGCATGGCGATCTTGCCGCCGTGGTACATGCAGTCGAGCATGTCGTTGAACGCGCGCGGGTTGCCGCTCATTTCCAGGCCCACGTCGAAACCTTCGATGTGCAGGTCCTTCACCACGTCGCCCAGCGACTGGTTGGCCACGTTGACCACCCGCGTGGCGCCCATGTCGGCGGCGAGTTTCAGCCGGTAGTCGTTGACGTCGGAAACCACCACGTTGCGCGCGCCCACGTGCTTGCAGATGCCGGCGGCAATGATGCCGATGGGGCCGGCACCGGTGATCAGCACGTCCTCACCGATCAGGTCGAACTCCAGCGCGCAATGCGCGGCGTTGCCGTACGGGTCGAAGAACGCGGCCAGCTCGGACGAAATCTGGTCGGGGATCGGCCACAGGTTGGAGGCGGGCATGCTCATGTATTCGGCGAACGCGCCGTTGCGGTTCACGCCGATGCCGACAGTGTGGGGGCACAGATGCTGGCGACCGGCGCGGCAGTTGCGGCAGTGGCCGCAGACGATGTGGCCTTCGGCCGAGACCCGGTCGCCGATCTTGTAGCCGGTGACGCCGGGGCCGATCTCCACGATGCGTCCCACGAATTCATGGCCGATGGTGAGGCCGGGCTTGATCGTGCGTTGGCTCCATTCATCCCATTTGTAGATGTGCAGGTCGGTGCCGCAGATCGCGGTTTTCTCGATCTTGATCAGCACCTCGTTGGGGCCGATCTGCGGCACCGGGACTTCTTCCATCCAGATGCCCTGCTCGGGCTTGCGCTTGACCAGCGCCTTCATCATCTTGGGCATCACGGTTCCATGATCGGCGCGCGCTCTCGCGCATGCTCCGATTATAGGACCGGGCCGAAAAGGGCCGCCTGCCGAAAGTCACGCGACGCCGTTGATGACGCGATGCGTTCAGCCTTTTTTGTCGTCGCGCCACAGCGCCTGCCAGCCTGCATGGCCCAGCCGCTCCAGGGTGGCGATGTTGTTGCGGTAGATGGCATCGGTGTCACTCATCGATTCCATCGCCCGCTCCACGCTCGCCTCACGCAGCAGGTGCAGCGTGGGCCAGGGCGAGCGGTTGCTGAAATTGGTGATGTCGTCGGGACTGCTGTCGGCAAACTGGTAGTCCGGATGGAAGCTGGCCACCTGCCAGACGCCTTCCAGTCCCAGCGTCTGCAACGCCGCGTCGGCCACGTCGAGGAAGTCGTTGTAATCCAGGAAATCGGTGAGCACGAACGGGTGGATCAACAGGCCGGTTTCGCACGCTTCGGGCGTCAGCGCATTCAGCGATTGCAGTTCGCCGCAGAGATCATCGAGCAGTGCGTCGGTGTCGCGCGCATGGCTGACGCGCATGCGCAGCTTGCCCTGCACATGTGGCGCGCGGGCGAACGGGCAGAGGTTCAAGCCGATCACGGCGCGCTCCACCCAGCGCGTGGTATCGGCGATATAGGGCGCGTCCTCGGGCAGGGCGTCGGCGTTGAGGCTGGATGTATCGGGCATGGGCGCTTCCGCGGATGTCGGTGTGGCGGACTATAGCCGGATGGGGGTGCGGCTCGGCGGCGATGATGCCTTGCAAGGCATCGTCGCCGGCCGGATATAGGATGGGTCTCTCCTGCCGATCGACCTCCGCATGCTCAAGCTGCGTTTCGACAATGCGTTTGTCCGCGAACTGCCCGCCGACCCCGAGCGGGGCGCGCGCTTGCGCCAGGTCGAAGGCGCCCTGTATTCGCTGGTCGAGCCCACGCCGGTGGCCGCGCCGCGGTTGCTGGCGTACTCGGCCGAAACCGCGGCCCTGCTGGGTATCCGCGCGACGGACATCACCACGCTGGCGTTCGCCCGGGTATTCGGCGGCAACGCGCTTTTGCCGGGCATGCAGCCGTTCGCGGCCAACTACGGCGGCCACCAGTTCGGCAATTGGGTCGGTCAGTTGGGCGACGGACGCGCGCTCTCGCTGGGCGAGGTGATCAATGCGGCCGGCGAGCGCTGGGAACTGCAATTGAAGGGCGCCGGCCGCACGCCGTATTCGCGCAGCGCCGACGGGCGCGCCGTGCTGCGTTCGTCGATCCGCGAATTCCTGTGCAGCGAGGCCATGCACCACCTGGGCGTGCCGACCACGCGCGCGCTAAGCCTGATCGATACCGGTGAGCCGGTACTGCGCGACATGTTCTACGACGGCCATGCCGCGCCGGAACCGGGCGCCATCGTGTGCCGTGTGGCGCCGTCGTTCATCCGCTTCGGCAACTTCGAACTGCCGGCGTCGCGGGGCGATACCGCGCTGCTGCGGCAGCTGGTCGACTTCACCATCCGCCGCGATTTTCCCGAGCTTGGCGGGCAGGGCGAGGCGCTGTATGGCGAGTGGTTCGGGCAGGTGTGCGAACGCACCGCGCGCATGGTGGCGCACTGGATGCGCGTGGGCTTCGTGCATGGCGTGATGAACACCGACAACATGTCCATCCTGGGCCTCACCATCGATTACGGTCCCTATGGCTGGATCGACAATTTCGACCCGGACTGGACACCCAACACCACCGACGCGCAGCGCCGCCGTTACCGCTTCGGCCAGCAGCCGGACGTGGCCTGGTGGAATCTGAGCCGGCTCGCCGGCGCGCTGGCACCGCTGTTTTCCGGTGTCGAACCGCTGCAGGCCGGGCTGGATCGCTACGCGGCCACCTATGCCGCCGCTGACCGCGCCAACATCGCCGCCAAGCTGGGTCTGCTCGAATGCCGCGATGACGACGTGGCGTTGATGCAGTCGCTGCACGCGCTGTTGGCGCAGGCGGAAGTGGACATGACGTTGTGGTTTCGCGGATTGGGCGACGTCGACCCGGAAGCGCCCACGCTGGCGGCCATGGACGACGCGTTCTACGACGCGTTGAAGCGGCGTGAAGCGGAGCGGCTGCTGGACGACTGGCTGAAGCGTTATGCCGCACGCCTGGCTGACGATCCGCAGACCGTCGCCCAACGCCGCAAGCGCATGCGCGCGGTCAATCCCCGCTATGTCTTGCGCAATTACCTGGTGCAGAACGCGATCGACCAGGCCCAGGCCGGCGATGCCGGCGGCATCCACGAACTGCTCGACGTGATGCGGTGGCCTTACGACGACCAGCCGGGGCGCGAGGCGTTCGCGCAGAAGCGCCCTGACTGGGCGCGGCACAAGGCGGGCTGTTCGATGCTTTCGTGCAGCTCCTGAGACGGGCGGCGTGTTGCCGCCCGCGCGGGTTCGCCCGGTTTATTCCACCGTCACCGACTTGGCCAGGTTGCGCGGCTGGTCCACGTCGGTGCCGCGCAGCACGGCCACGTGATAGGCCAGCAACTGCAGCGGTACGGTGAACACGATCGGCGCGATGAAGCTGCCGCCGGAAGCCACGCGCAACGTGGTGCCATGCTCGGTCATGTCGTCCATGCCGGCTGCACCGTCGGCGAACACGATCAGCCGGCCGCCGCGGGCACGCACTTCCTGCAGGTTGGATTTCAGCTTGTCCAGCAACGGGCCGTTCGGCGCCACCGCCACCACGGGCATCTTTTCGTCGACCAGCGCCAGCGGGCCGTGCTTGAGCTCGCCGGCCGGGTAGGCCTCGGCGTGGATGTAGGAGATTTCCTTGAGCTTCAGCGAGCCTTCCAGCGCCACCGGGTAATGCGCGCCGCGGCCCAGGAACAGGGCGTGCTGGCGGTGGATGAACTCGGCCGCCAGCTCGACGATGGCCGGTTCCAGTTTCAAGGCGTCTTCAATGGCGCGCGGCAGGTGCTGCAGTTCGGCGCACAGCTCGGCATGGCGTGCCGGGTCCATGCCGTTGCGCTGCGCCAGCTCCAGCGCGAACAGCGCCAGCGCGGCCAGCTGGGTGGTGAAGGCCTTGGTCGAGGCCACGCCGATTTCCGGTCCGGCGCGTGTCATCAGCTTCAGGTCGGCCTCGCGCACCAGCGACGACTCGGGCACGT
Organism: Rhodanobacter fulvus Jip2; assembly: GCF_000264315.1. GTDB lineage: Bacteria > Pseudomonadota > Gammaproteobacteria > Xanthomonadales > Rhodanobacteraceae > Rhodanobacter > Rhodanobacter fulvus. Next base: position 367,311 of record NZ_AJXU01000028.1, on the reverse strand, counting down.
TGCAGATCACCAGCGTGCCGAGATAGCCGCGGCGGGTCGACTCCCGCAGCGCGGCCAGCGTGTCGGCGGTTTCGCCCGATTGCGAAATGGCGACCAGCAACGTGTCCGGCGGCACCACCGCTTCGCGGTAGCGATATTCGCTGGCCACTTCCACGCTCACCGGCAGGTGGGCGAATTCCTCGATCCAGTATTTGGCGACGAGGCCGGCGTGGTAACTGGTGCCGCAGGCGATGATGTGCACGCCGCGCGTACGGCGCAGCAACTCGTCGCTCTCGATGCCGAAGATGTTGGGCAGCACGCCGTGCGGACCCAGCCGCGCTTCCAGCGTATCGGCCACGGCGCGCGGCTGTTCGAAGATTTCCTTCTGCATGTAGTGGCGGTACTCGCCACGCTCGACCGCGTCGGCGGACAGCTCGCTCTCGTGCATGGCGCGTTCGGCTGGCTGGCCGTCGAGGCCGCAGATCCGCACGCTGTCGCGGGTGATCTCGACCACGTCGCCTTCGTCGAGATAGATGATCTTGTTGGTCACCTGGATCAATGCCTGCGCATCGGAACCCAGGAAGTTCTCGCCAATGCCCAGGCCTACCAGCAGCGGTGCGCCGCGGCGGGCGCCGACCACGCGGTCGGGCTCGTCACTGCTGACCACGGCGATGGCGTAGGCGCCCTCGAGCTCGCGGACGGTGGCCAGCACGGCGTCGCGCAGCTTCAGTCCGTTGTTCAGTTGACGATCGATCAAGGCGGCCATCACCTCGGTGTCGGTTTCCGAGGTGAACACGTGGCCGGCTTGCTGCAGTTCGGTGCGCAGGCTGGCGTGGTTCTCGATGATGCCGTTGTGCACGATCGCCACGCGGCCGGCGATATGCGGATGGGCGTTGGCCTGGCTGGGTACGCCATGGGTGGCCCAGCGCGTGTGCGCGATGCCGGTGCCGCCGGGCAGGGGATTGGCCAGGTAAAGCGCTTCCATTTCGCGCACCTTGCCCTTGGCGCGCACGCGCTGGATGGCGCCGCCGGCCAGCACGGCCAGGCCGGACGAGTCATACCCGCGATATTCCAGCGCTTTCAGGCCAACGATCAGCAGCGGCGCCACATCGCGCTGGGCAACGGCAGCAACAATTCCACACATCGGGAAGATCCTTTGGATTGGTAGGCGGCGGGTCGCGGTGACGCGCCGGAAGTGGTCAGTTGACCTTGCGCCGCAGGTAATTCAGCAGGTCGATGCGCGTGATCAGGCCGAGAAAATCGTCACCGTCGACCACGATAGCCACGTGCCCGCGCTCGAACACCGGCAGCAACGCCGTTATCGGTTCACGCATGTCCAGCATCTGCAGGTCGCTGATCATCGCCACGGAAACGGCGTCGCGGAACCGTGTCTCGTCGGTGTGCACATGCATCAGCACGTCCGACTCGTCGACGATACCCACCAGCTTGTCGCCATCCATCACCGGCAACTGCGACACATCGTAGAGTTTCATGCGGGTATAGGCGGTGACCAGCAGTTCGTTCGGGCCGACCACCACCGTGTCGCGCTCGGCAAACGGCCGTAGCAGCAGGTCGCGCAGGTCGCCGTGCTGTTCGCGCTCCAGAAAACCGTTGTCGAGCATCCAGTAGTCGTTGTACATCTTGGACAGGTACTTGTTGCCGGTGTCGCACACCAGCGTCACCACGCGTTTCGGCTCGGTCTGCTCGCGGCAGTACTTCAGCGCGGCGGCAACCAGCGTGCCGGTGGACGAACCACCCAGCACGCCTTCCTTCGCCAGCAGCTCGCGCGCGGTGAGGAAGCTCTCCTTGTCGGAAATCGCATAGGCCTTGCGCACGCGGGAGAAATCGCTGATCAACGGCAGGAAATCCTCGCCGATGCCCTCGACCATCCAGCTGGCGGATTTGGTCGAGAGCGTGCCTTCATTGATGTACTGGCAGAGGATCGAGCCGACCGGATCGGCCAGGATGATCTCGGTGGCTGGCGAGTGCTCGGCGAAGTATTGCGACAGCCCGGTCAGCGTGCCCGAGGAGCCGCAGCCGACCACGATGACGTCCACCCTGCCATCCATCTGGGCGAGGATTTCCGGGCCGGTGGACTGGATGTGCGCGGCGGGGTTGTCCGGGTTGCCGAACTGGTTGATGAAATAGGCGCCGGGCGTTTCGTTGGCAATGCGCTCGGCCATGTCCTGGTAATACTCGGGATGGCCCTTGGCCACATCCGAGCGCGTCAGCACCACTTCGGCACCCATCGCCTTGAGGTTGAAGATTTTCTCGCGGCTCATCTTGTCGGGCACCACCAGCACCAGCCGATAGCCCTTCTGTTGCGCCACCAGCGCCAGCCCGAGGCCGGTGTTGCCGGCGGTGCCTTCCACCAGCGTGTCGCCGGGCTTGATCTTGCCCGCACGCTCGGCGCCCTCGATCATCGACAGGCCGATGCGGTCCTTCACCGAGCCGCCGGGGTTCGCGTTCTCCAGCTTCAGGAACAGCTCGCAGACGCCCGTGTCGAGGTGCTGCGCACGCACCATCGGGGTGTTTCCAATCAGTTCCAGGACGCTTTGGTGAATCGTCATGGTTGCTCCGTTGCAAGAAGGGGTCGGGCGCCATGCGCCGCGTGACAGACGTCAATGATAGCCGAGCAGATGGGCGATTCCGGTGCGCGCGCTACGCCAGAACGGCGGCGGCCCCGGCATCCGTCTTTCGAAGGAGGCCGGGGCCGCGTGTCATGTCAAACCGGGCAGGTTAATGCGTGAGGGTTCTGCGACTTTCCCACATCCGTTCGAGCCGAGCCTTGGCCTGCAGCTTTTCCTTCTTCATGCTGTTGAGGGTGAGGTTATCGATGGGGAGTACGCCGATGTCGGCATCGTGGACTTTGCTGTCGAGTTGCTTGTGTCGTTGATAAAGCCGGCGGAATTCGGCATCCGCCTTCATCAAAGCCTCGACATCGTCACGCTGCTGGTTTTCAAACATGATCCGACCTCCTCGCGAGTGGGCTGGCGGGCGCCTGATTGCGGTCGCCCGCAGACGTATGAACGCATGCGCGCACCAACGACCCGCGCCGGGACTCCGGAATCGCGGGTGGGGATGTGAACGCTGATGGGCATGAATTCAGGTCAGTGACCCATGGGTCAGGGTGCCCATGGGACTTTGACCCTACACCGGCCCGAAGGGGTTAGCAAGCGGGTTTCACGGCTTGTTTGAACGCGGTCAAATTAAAGGAAAAAACCTGTCGAAACAGGCTTTTGCGTTCAGGTTGGATGGATCGGGCGATCGCGCGTTGCAGCGCCGCTTTTTGCTCCTCCCCCTGCTCGCAGGGGGAGGCTGGGAGGGGGTGCCCGGGTTCGCGAGGACGATCAAGAGCGACCCCTCCCAACCCTCCCCTGCGAGCAGGGGAGGGAGCAACGGCACAGCTCGCAGCGGTTACGGTTTCTTGGGTTCCTTCGCGGGTGCCGCGGGCGCTTCCTCGCCGCTTTGCATCTGCGAACGCATCGCCTTGGCCACCTTGGTCGCCAGCTCGGCTTCGCGCCGCGCGGCCCTGGCGACCTTGCTCTGGGCGGCGGCGAGCCGCTTGGCTTTTGCGGCCTCGTTGCGGGCCTGCTCGGCGGCTTGCGAATACGCTTCGCCCTGCTGTTGCAGACGAGCGGTTTCTTCCTGCGCCATCTGGTATTGCATGCGCTGGCGCTCCAGCTCGCGGCGTGCCCGGTCGGCCTCGCGGCGGCTGTTGTCGAGCAGGATCTGGTCATGCTCGCGATCGAGCTGGGTCAGCTTGAGCTGGGCGTCCTGCAACTGCGCCGAGGCCTTGGCCAGATCCACCCGGCGCTCGGCCAGGTACAGCTCATGTGCGCGGTCGCGCGAACGCGCCTGCGCCAGCCGGTTGATCGCATCGTGGGCGCGTCCCTGTTCGGCCTGGGCGTAATTGCCCAGCGTGGGATCGTTGGCCAGCTGGTCGAGGCTGTTGTTGAGGCGGTTGACGTCGATGTCGTCCTGCGCCGCATGCACGGCTTGTGCGCCGGCCAGTGCCAGCAATGCGCCGGCGAAAAGGGTCGGAAAACGTTTCATGGCTGGCTCCCCTGCGCAGTGGGATCGGGAGTCTGGTCAGGCTGGGTCGGGGTGCTGGGTACGGTCTGGAAACCTTCGCCCGGCGCCGGTGCGGTGAGTGCCGAGGCCGCCGGTGCCGGCATGTCGTCGAGTTGCGGGGCGGCATTCTCGGTGGGTGCGTCGTTCTCCGCCGGGGCGGGGGATGACGCGTCCTGTTCACCCTGCTGGCGCAGTCGGGCGTTCTCCTGCACCTTGGCCTGGATCTGCGCGCGCGCCGCACCCAGTCGCGCCTTGGCCCTGGCCAGTTCGGCGTCGGCCCGCGATTCATCGGCCAGGTTGGCGGCGTCGGCATACTTGCGCTGTGCCATGGCGTTCTGTGCCTGCTGGAACTTGTCCTGCGCAAACCCCAGGTCGACCGGCGCGTAATCGGCCGCATCGGCGTCGCGTGCGGCCTGCAACTGGTTCTGCGCCAGGTTCATCGCATTGTCCGGTGGCGGCACGCTGGCGCAACCGCCGACAACCAGCGCCACGCCCAGGGCGGTCGCCATCGCAAAAAGTCGGCGGGAGGCCCGCGCCGGCTGAAAAAAGATGTGCACCATCACATTCCTGATCGAGTTTTGAAGCGTATTGTGTGCAGGCATAATCCTTCATTGCAACGCACACTGTTACAGGGGTCATACGTGGACATCGGTTACTTCCTGAAGCTCATGGTAGACAAGGGCGCGTCCGACATGTTCCTGTCGACAGGCGCCCCCGTGAACATCAAGGTGGAGGGCAAGCTTTATCCCTTGGGCAATACCGGCCTGCCCAATGGCATGGTCAAGAAGATCGCCTATTCGCTGATGGACGAAGGCCAGGTGCCGCAGTTCGAGCGCGACCTGGAGCTGAACATGGCGCTGGCGGTGAAGGACGCCGGCCGTTTCCGCATCAACGTGTTCAAGCAGCGCGGCGAAGTGGGCATGTGATCCGCGCGATCAAGAGCGAGATCCCCAGCATCGACCAGCTGCAGCTGCCGCCGATTTTCCGCGACCTGATCATGGAGCCGCGTGGCCTGATCCTGGTGGTGGGTGCCACCGGTTCGGGCAAGTCGACCACGCTGGCGGCGATGCTGGACCAGCGCAACACCCATTCGTCGGGCCACATCCTCACCATCGAGGATCCGATCGAATACCTGCACCGGCACAAGAAATCCATCGTCAATCAGCGCGAGGTGGGGCTGGATACGCACAGCTACCACGAGGCGCTGAAGAACGCGATGCGTGAGGCGCCCGACGTGATCATGATCGGCGAGATCCGTGACACCGACACGATGGAGGCGGCGATCGCGTTCTCCGAAACCGGACACCTGTGCCTGGCCACGCTGCACTCCAACAACGCCGACCAGACGCTGGAACGCATCCTCAACTTCTTCCCCGAGTCGGCGCACAAGAACGTGCTGATGAACCTGGCGCTGAACCTGCGCGCGGTGATCAGCCAGCGCCTGGTGATCGGCAAGGACGGCCGGCGCATTCCCGCCGCCGAGGTGCTGCTGAACACCCCGCTGATCCGCGACATGATCCGCCGTGGCCAGACCCACGAGATCAAGGAGGCGATGGATCGCAGCCTGCAGGAAGGCATGCAGACCTTCGACCAGTCGCTCTACCGGCTGTACAAGGAAGGCCGCGTGGATCTGGAGGAAGCGCTCAACAAGTCCGATTCACGCGACGGCCTGGCCCTGAAAATCCGCCTGGCCGAAGGCGGCAGCAACGCGGAGCTGGCGGGCAACGACCCTTACGGGATGGGTTTCTGATTCCTCGGGCGGCTCTCTAAACGGGCGCCCACAAAGGACAACGTCCGCGCCTCATTCCAGCGTGGTGCGCCGGGGCGGCTCCTGTGCTTCCTCCACCCGATTGCGATACAGCGCCGCGCGCACCAGCATCATCAGCGTGATCGGCGTGGTCAGGGTGAGGAACACGCCGATCAGGATCTCGTAGAAAATCGGCCGCCCGTGCACCACCGAGAAGCAGAGGATCGAGCCGGCCAGCATGAAGAACGCGCCGAGGGTGGTGCCCAGCGTGGGCGCATGCACGCGCTTGTAAAAATCCTTGAGGCGCAGCAGGCCCAGTGAGCCGGTGAAGGCGAAGCCCGATCCCAGCAATACCAGCACGCCGACCAGTACGGCAGCCCACGGCGGCAAGGCGTCGAGATGGTTCATTCGATCACCTCGCCGCGCAGCAGGAACTTGGAAAACGCCAGCGTGCCGGCAAAGCCCAGCAGGGCGATGATCAGGCCGGCCTCCACGTACAGCTCGCTGCCGGTGCGGATGCCGATGCTCAGCAGCAACAGCATCGCGTTCACGTACAGCGCGTCCAGCGCCAGCACGCGGTCCTGCGCGCGCGGGCCGCGCACCATGCGGATGATCGAGAAGGCCATTGCCAGCAGCAGCAGGTATTGCGCCGCCACGATGGCGAACGCGAGGAAGTCGTGGCTCATGGGCATGAGCCTCTCATCGGTAGGGGGCTCATTGGAAGATCTCCAGCAGGGGCCGCTCGTAGCGCTGCTTGATGGTGTCGATCCAGCTTGCCTCGTCGACCAGGTCCAGCACGTGGATCAGCAACACGTTGCGGGCCGAGTCGTGATCGACCCAGATCGTGCCCGGTGTCGAGGTGATGATGCAGGCCAGCACCGCCAGGCCGTAATGATCGGTGAGTTCAAGCGGGATCGCGACGAAGCCCGAAGTGAACCGCCCGCGCCGGCGCAGCACGATCCACGCCACCGCCAGGTTGGAGCGCACGATGTCGCGCACGACCCGCAGCAGCAGCTTGCCCAGCAGCGGGTAGTGACGCACCCGCGCCCGCGGCGGGCGCAGCTTGCCGAACGCCCACGCCAACCCCAGCGCGATCACCACGCCGCTGACCACCGTGGCCGGCGCCAGGCTCTGCCGCAGCAGCAGCCAGGCCAGCAGCAGGAAGCCGGCCATCAGCGGATGTCGCAGCCAGCGCCTCACGGGAACACCGCGCGGATGTAATGGGCCGGCGCGTGCAACTGCTCGGCGGTGGCCGCCAGGTAGCGCAGCGGCGCGTCGGCCCAGACGCTCAAGGCCAGGCAGGATCCCAGCAGGAGCAGCACCGACACGGCTTCACCCAGGCGAATGGGAGGGAAGGCCCAATCCTCATCGGCCCAGAAGATCTGGATGCCGGTGCGGCACATCGCGATCACCGTGCAGAAACCCGCCACCACTACCAGCGTGAACAAAGCTGTCGCACCGCGTCCCGCGCCGGTTTCCAGCATCGGCGCCAGCAGGGCGAATTTGGCCAGGAAGCCGGACAACGGCGGCAACCCGGCCAGCACCAGCGCGCAGACCAGGAAACACATGCCCAGCAGTGCCACCGGCGCCGGCAGCGTGGCGCGGTGCTCGTCTTCGTCCGCGTACAGCGCCTCACCGGTCGGGTCGTACGGTTCCAGCAAGGCTGTCGCCTCGGTTTCGTCGTCCGGCGCCAGCATGCCGGCCAGCAGGAAGAACGCGGCAATCGCCAGGGTGGAGATCACCAGGTAAGCCAGCGCACCGGCGGTGACCGCCGGATGCTGCAGGCCGATCGCGCCGAGCAGGGTGCCCGAGGAAATGAGCACGTTGTAGCCGGCCAGCTTGCCCAGGTCGCGCGCGCCCAGCATGCCGACCACCCCGACCACCACGGTCGCCATGCCGCCCCACAACAGCCAGGTGTCGCCAAAATCGGCCGAGGCCGGGCCCGCGCCGCTGCCGAACAGCAGCAGGCTCAACCGCAGCAGCACGTAGATGCCCACCTTGGTCATGATCGCGAACATGGCCGCCACCGGCGACGTCGCCGCGGCATAGGTGCGCGGCAGCCAGAACCCCAGCGGCCACATCGCCGCCTTCACCAGGAAGGCCACGCCCAGGATCGCGGCGCCGGCATGCAGCAAGGCGCGCGTGTTGTCCGGTACGGTGGGAATCAGTTGGGCCAGCGCCGCCATGTTGAGCGTGCCGGTGACCCCGAAGATCAGGCTGACGCCCACCAGGAACAGCATCGAGGCAAGCAGGTTGACCGCGATGTAGTGCAAGCCGGCGCTGACCCGACGCGCACCCGGCCGATGCAGCGCCAGGCCATACGTGGCCGCCAGCAGCACCTCGAAGAACACGAACAGATTGAACAGGTCGCCGGTGAGGAAGGTGCCGTTCAAGCCCATCAGCAGGAACTGGAACATCGGCTGCACCGGGCCGCCGGGCTGTTGCCAGCGGTCCAGCGCACACGGCAGCAGGGCCAGCGCCAGCACCGCCGTAAGCAGCAGCATCAGCACCGACAGCCGGTCGGCCACCAGCACGATGCCGAAGCGCGCCGGCCAGTCGCCGATACGGTAGACCGCCGTCAGGCCGTCGCCGGCTGATGCGCCACTCACGCCCATCAGCAGCGCGGCGGCCAGCAACACCAGCGCCACGCAGGAGGCCACGCTCAACGTGGCCACAAGCCGTCGTCGCCGCTCCCCCAGCAATAGTTGCAGCCCGGCCACCAGCAGCGGCAGCACGATCGGCAACACCAACAGATGCGCGCTCATGGCGTGCCGTCCTTGCCGTCGACGTGGTCGTTGCCGGTGAGGCCGCGCGAGGCCAGCAGCACCACCAGGAACAACGCGGTGGTGGCAAAGCTGATCACGATCGCCGTCAGCACCAGCGCCTGTGGCAGCGGATCGGTGTATTGCGCGATGTCGGCGCCCTCGCGCAACACCGGGTCGGCACCCGTGCGCAAGCCGCCGATGCAGAAGATGAACAGGTTCACCGCGTAGGAAATCAGGGTGAGGCCGATGATCACCTGGAACGTGCGCGGGCGCAGCAGCAGCCACACGCCCGAGGCCGCAAGCACACCGATTGCCAGCGCCAGTACCAGCTCCATCAGCGCTCCTCCCCGCTTTCAGCAGCCATTTCCAGCACCCGCGGCCGCCGCAGCGACTGGTGCGCCAGTGCCACCAGCATCAACGAGGTGGCGCCCACCACCACGCAGAACACGCCCAGGTCGAACAGCATCGCCGTGGCCAGCGGCAGTTCGCCCAGCAGCGGCACCTCGGCGTGGCGCGAGTGCGAGGTGAGGAACGGGTAGCCGAACGCGATCGAGCCCAGGCCCGTGCTCACCGCCAGCAGCAGACCGGCGCCGATCCAGCGCAACGGCGCCACCCGCAGGCGCACCTCCACCCAGCGCGCGCCGCGCGCCATGTACAGCAGCACCAGCGCCACCGACACGGTGATGCCGGCGGCAAATCCGCCACCGGGCAGGTCGTGTCCGCGCAGGAACAGATGCAGGCCGAACAGCACGATCACCGGTGCCATCAGCTGCACGATCAACCCCGGGATGCGCAGGTAATCGGCCACCACCGACGTGGTGGCACCGTTGTCGGAAGCCTCGAAAGCCGCCTGCAACCGTTGCTGTGCGGGCGCGTCCACGCTTTCGATCGCCGGACGGAAGCGGCGCAGCAGGGCGAACACCGTCAGCGCCACGATCGCCAGCACGCTGATTTCGCCCATGGTGTCGAAGCCGCGGAAATCGACCAGGATCACGTTGACCACGTTGTGGCCGCCGCCCTCGGTGTACGCGCGCTCCAGGAAAAAGTGCGAGATCGAATCCGCCACCGGATGCAGCATGGCCGCATAGGCCAACGTCGCCAGCCCCAACCCCACGCCGGCGGCAATCACCATGTCGCGGTGGCGGCGCAGGCGGGCACGGCGCGTATCCGGCGCCATGCCGCTGATGCGCTTGGGCAGCCAGCGCAGGCCGAGCAGGATCACGATCGCGGTGACCACCTCGACCAGCAGCTGGGTCGCCGCCAGATCCGGCGCCGACAACCACACGAAACTGATGCACGACACCAGGCCGGCGCCGCCGGTGAGCAGCAGCGCGGCGAGTCGATGGAATTTCGCCTGCGTCGCGGCGCCCACCGCGCAGGCGCCACCGAGCAGCCACAGCAGTGCAAACGCGGGGTCGACACCGGACCCATGCAACGACAGCGGCAGCGACGAACCCCACATCGCCGTGCCCGCCGCCAGCGACGCGGCCAGCACGATCAACAGCAATTGCGGTTGCAGCCGGCGGCTGGGGAACGCACCCTCCAATGCCGCCGGCAACGTGGCGGTGAGCAGCGTCAGCACCCACTCGAACATCCGCCGGCCGCTGAACCGGCCGAGCAGCGGCAGCGTTTCACGCCCCGCGAAATAACCGCGCAGCACCACATAGACGACGCATCCGGCCACCAGCGCGATCGCGCTCATGAACAGCGGTGGGGTCAGCCCATGCCACACCGCCAGGCTGAACGTGGGTGTGTCCTCGCCCAGCACTGAATACGCGGCCGCCCGCAGCGGCGGCCCGATCACCCGCGCCGGCAGCATGCCCACCAGCACGCAGGCCAGCGCCAGCAGGCCGATCGGCAGGCGCATCCAGCGCGGCGGCTCGTGGGGCTGGCGGGGGTAATCGTCGCGCGCGGGACCGAAGAACACGCCCACGGCGAAGCGCAGTGAATAAACCACGCTGAAAGCGCTGGCCAGCACGGCGATCGCGGCGGCGGCCATGTCTACCGCGGGGCCGCGATGGGTGGTCAGCGCCACCGCGAAGAACATTTCCTTGGACAGGAAGCCGTTGAGCAACGGCACGCCAGCCATCGCGGCGCTGGCGATCACCGCCAGCGTGGCCGTGATCGGCATGAAATGACGCAAGCCGCCCAGCCGCCGCAAGTCGCGCGTGCCGGCCTCGTGATCCACCGCGCCGGCGGCCATGAACAGCGAGGCCTTGAACGTCGCGTGGTTGACGATGTGGAAGATCGCCGCCACCGCGCCCAGCGTGCTGCCCAGGCCGATCAGCATGGTGATGAGGCCGAGATGGCTGATCGTCGAATAGGCCAGCACCGCTTTCAGATCCTGCTGGAACACGGCCGCGGTGGCGCCCAGCAGCAGGGTCAGCAGGCCGGTGCCGCCCACTAGCCAGAACCAGGCGTCGGTACCCGACAGCACCGGCCAGAAGCGCAGCAGCAGGAACACACCCGCCTTGACCATGGTGGCCGAATGGAGGAACGCTGACACCGGCGTCGGCGCCGACATCGCCTGCGGCAGCCAGAAATGGAACGGGAACTGCGCGCTCTTGGTCAATGCACCCAGCAGCACCAGCACCAGCATCGGTGTGTACAACGCATCGGCGCGCACCCGCTCGCCGGCCGCCAGGATCACATCCAGGTCATAGCTGCCCACGATGTGCCCCAGCAGCATCATTCCCGCGAACAGGCACAAGCCGCCACCGGCGGTGACGATCAACGCCATGCGCGCACCCTCGCGCGCCGACGCACCCTGGTTCCAGTAGCCGATCAGCAGGAACGAGAAGATGCTGGTCAGCTCCCAGAAAAACACCAGCTGGATCACGTTGCCGGACATCACGATGCCCAGCATCGAGCCCATGAACGCCAGCAACAGCGCGCAGAAGCGGTCCAGCGGATCGTCCGGCGGCATGTAGTAGCGGGCATACACGCCCACCAGCAGACCGATGCCGCAGATCAGCATCAGGAACAGCCAGCTGAAGCCGTCCACGCGCAGCACCAGATCCAGTCCCAGCGACGGCACCCAATGGATGACGTGGCGCAGCGCGTGGCCGCCATCCATCGCCGGATAGATGCCCACCGCCAGCAGCAGGCACGCCGCCGCGGTGGCGATCATCAGCCATGTTGCCCACTGCCGCCCACGCACCATGAGCACGACCACGCTGGCCAGAAAGGGCAGGCTGAGCATGGCGAGTGCAGCGGAGTCGTAAGGCATCGGGCCACCGTTCGGGGAATACGCCGGCAGCACCGGTCGCGCAGCGCACGCATCGCCACGCGCTTCCGCGGACGGAAGGCATGAGTCGCGAAAACGGGCGCCATTTCCCGAGTCTACAGGCCGCGTCGATCTACTCGCAAAGCTCTATAGTCGTTGTGCGCTTTCGGCGTCGAACCGGCCGGGCGCACCATCATGTCAACCTGTCGGGACCACGGAGAGCGCGCATGACCGCGATCGCTTCAAGCCTCGCGCCACCGCAAAAAATACTGCTGGCGACGGATCTGCGCAGCCACGGCGACCGCGCCCTGGATCGCGCCGCGCAACTGGCCCGACAGTGGCAGGTGCCGCTGCATGTCGTGCACGTGCAGTCGTGTCCCGTCGAGGACGAGTTGTCGCCGATCAACCAGCCATCGTGGCGACAGGGCCACGCCAGCCCGGTCCTGGTGGAGCGCCAGATCCGCCGCGATCTGCGCCAGGAGATCGCCGACCTCACCATCCACGTGGCCGATGGCAACCCGGCCGACGCCATTCTCGACACCGCCGCGCAACAGGGCTGCGACCTGATCGTGCTGGGCGCGTCCGAGCCGTCCTCACCCAGTGCGCTGGGGCGCGTCACCGAGCAATTGCTGCGCAAGTCGCCAGCCTCGTTGCTGGTGGTCAAGAGCCGGCCACACGACGCCTACGCCAACGTGGTGGTCGGTACCGATTTCACCGCCGAATCCCGCGTCGGCCTGACCACCGCCGCCCAGTGGTTTCCCGCGGCCCGACTGGCGTTGATGCACGTGCTGGATATCCCGTACACCTCGTTGTGGCTGGACGCGGACCACAGCAGCGACCTGGCCCGCATGGAAATGGCCACGATGCGCTCGTTCCTCGACGACACGCCGCTCGCCGCCGAGGTGAGGGAGCGCGTCGTGCCGATGATCGAACACGGCCACCCGGAAATCGTGTTGCGCGACCATGTCGTGCGGGAAGAGGCGGATCTGGTGGTGATCAGCGCTTTCCGCCGCGGCCTGGCCTTTCATCTGCTGGTGGGCGGCACCTCGCGGCGCATTGTGCCGGCCGTGCCCAGCGACGTGCTGCTGGTGCGGGCGCAACAGTGATCTTGCTCCCCGTACGCGGGAGAGCTGCCGAAAACGCTGTTGCTCCCCCGCCCGCGGGAGGGTCGCCGAAAACGCTCTTGCTCCCCCGCTCGCGGGGGAGCTGCCCGAAGGGCTGAGGGGGAGCTTTTCGCGGGCGTCGAGCAAGAGCGCCCTCATCCGCCCTGTCGGGCACCTTCTCCCGCGAGCGGGAGAAGGGATCGTCAAACGGCGTCCGGCTGCCTTTCCGGCGCGGCTCGCTGGAACGCCTCCAGCTCGTTGCAGGCGGCGTGGATGCGTTGCAACGTGGGGTAGTTTTCCAGCGGCAGCTTCCAGCGCAAGGCGTTGTAGAACTGGGGAACCAGGCAGGCGTCGGCCAGGCCGGGGGTGTCGCCGTGGCAGAAACGGCCGGTGGCGGGGTTGTCGGCCAGCATCGCTTCCAGCGCGTCGAACCCCGTCGCGATCCAGTGCCGCGACCATTCCGCGCGTTGCACGTCGTCGGCACCGAACTGCGCTTCCAGGCGTTGCAGCACACGCAGGTTGCCCAGCGGATGGATGTCGCAGGCCACCGCCATCGCCAGCTCGCGCACCCGCGCGCGGCCGCGGCTGTCGGATGGCAGCAGGGCCGGTTCGGGGAAGGTCTCGTCCAGGTATTCCATGATCGCCAGCGACTGGGTGATGGCGCGGTCGCCGTCGAGCAGGCAGGGGATCAGTTGTTGCGGGTTCAAGGCGCGGTAATCGGCGCCATGCTGCTCGCCGCCGTCGCGCAGCAGGTGCAGCGGCTGGTAGTGGTAATCCAGCGCCTTGAGGTTCAGCGCGATGCGTACGCGGTAGACGGCGCTGGAGCGCCAGTAACCGTACAGGGTCAGGGTAGGGCTCAAGGCGCGTCTCCTGCAGGTGGTCCGGAAGGGTGCCCCGGTTTGCGTCAGCGCGGGCCGCGCCGGACAATAGGCGGTTCCTGCCCGGCCGCCCTGGCCCGGGCGGTCATCCAAACATATCACTGGAGTCCTGCCGTGTCCGTCACCCGCATGAGCGATCTCGATCTGCGCGACAAGCGCGTATTGATCCGCGAAGACCTGAACGTGCCGATCGACAACGGCCACATCACCTCCACCCAGCGCCTGGACGCGGCCCTGCCCACGATCCGCGCCGCGCGCGATGCCGGCGCCAGGGTGCTGGTGCTGTCGCATCTGGGCCGTCCGAAGGAAGGCCAGTTCGATGCCGACTCTTCGCTGGCGCCAGTGGCCGCCTGGCTGGGCGAGCAGCTTGGCTCGCCGGTGCGGCTGGTGACCGATTACCTCGATGGCGTGGACGTGGCGGCCGGCGAAGTGGTGGTGCTGGAAAACTGCCGCATGAACGTGGGCGAGGGCAAGGACGACGACGCGCTGGCGCAGAAATATGCCGCGTTGTGCGACATCTTCGTGATGGACGCGTTCGGCACCGCGCATCGCGCCCAGGCTTCCACCCATGGCGTGATCAAGTTTGCCCCGGTCGCCGCGGCCGGCCCGTTGCTGTCGGCGGAACTCGACGCGCTGGGCAAGGCGCTGCAGGAGCCCGCGCGGCCGCTGCTGGCAATCGTGGCCGGCTCCAAGGTTTCCACCAAGCTGACCTTGCTGGACAACCTCATCGGCAAGGTCGACCAGCTCATCGTGGGCGGCGGCATCGCCAACACCTTCATCGCGGCGATGGGCCTGCCGATCGGTAACTCGCTGTACGAGCCCGACCTGATCGACGCCGCCAAAAAGGTGCTGGCCGACGCCAAGGCGCGTGGCGCCGAAGTACCGATGCCGGTCGACGTGGTGGTGGCGCCCACGTTCTCCGCGCAGGCGCCGGCCACGGTGAAGGCGGTCGACGCGGTCAACGATGACGAGATGATCCTGGACATCGGCCCGCGCACGGCGGAAATCTACGCCGGCCTGATCGCGAAGGCGGGCACGGTGGTGTGGAACGGGCCGGTCGGCGTGTTCGAGTTCGATGCGTTCGGCAAGGGTACCGAAACCCTGGCGCGCGCCATCGCCGCCTCGCCCGCGTTCTCCATCGCTGGCGGCGGCGACACGCTGGCCGCGGTGGACAAGTACGGCATCGCCGACGACGTCTCCTACATCTCCACCGGCGGCGGCGCGTTCCTGGAATTCCTGGAGGGCAAGGAACTGCCGGCGGTCACCGCCCTGAAGGCGCGGGCCGCCAAGTAATGCTTTGCCTGTTCGACCTCGACGGCACCCTGATCGATTCCGAGCTGGGCATCTTCAGCTGCATCCGGCACGCGCTGGCGCAGATGGACGTGACCGCGCCCACGCCCGAGGTATTGCGCGACTGGATCGGCCCACCGCTGCACCAGGGCTTTGCCGCGCTGATGGACAACGACGCGGCGAAAGTCGCGCTCGCCATCGATCACTACCACGACCGCTTCAAGGCGATCGGCTGGCGCGAACACGCGGTGTATCCCGACGTGGCGCGCTTGATCGATGGCCTGCAGGCCGCCGGCCACACGCTGGCGGTGGTCACCAGCAAGCCGCGGCTGCACGCTTTGCCGATCGTCGAGAGCCTTCCGTTCGGCGATGCGTTCCAGCACGTCTACGGCCCCGAGCCGGGCAACCCGCATTGCGAGAAGGCGTCGATGATCGGTGCCGCGCTGGCCGATTTCCGCTGCGTGCCGGAACACGCGGTGATGATCGGCGACCGCCGTTTCGACATGGAAGGGGCGGTAGCGAACGGGGTTCGCGGCCTCGGCGTGCTGTGGGGTTTCGGCAGCCGCGAGGAGTTGACGCTGGCCGGCGCGACGGCGATCGCGGCCGACCCGAACGAACTGGCTGGCTTGCTCGCGCCGGCGGCGACGATTGCCGAACCCTAGGAGTCTGAGCGGCAGAAGTGCAGATCGCCGTGGCTTCTTGCCTTCCCGAACCGTCGCCCATGCATTTGCACCTGTGGGAGCGGCTTCAGCCGCGATGCTCTTGCCTCCAGGCGACAAGCCGAGAGCATCGCGACTGAAGTCGCTCGCACATGGGGCGGCACCGTTGTCGGTGCGATTCAGCCCGGCCGCCGCGCACCCAATGTCACCAGCAGATCCTGCGCAGCCCGCGCACGTTCCGTCGCGCCCGGCAGATCCATGATGATCTTCAGCTTGTCCTGTCCATCCAGCTTGTAGATGCGCGGCTGGCGCTGGATCAGGTTGATGATGGTCATCGGGTCCACTTCGGGTTTTTCGCGGAACACGATGCGCCCGCCGGCCGCGCCCAGATCCAGCTTGCGGATGCCCAGCGGCGTGGCCATGAGTTTCAGCGTGGCCACCGCGAACAGCTGCTTGGTGGGCGGCGGCAACAGGCCGAAGCGGTCGATCATTTCCACTTGCAGATCGCGCAGGTCGGCGTCGTTGCGGGCGCTGGCGATGCGCTTGTACAGGGTCAGGCGGGTGTGCACGTCGGGCAGGTAGTCGTCGGGGATCAGCACCGGCAGGTGCAGTTCCACTTCGGTTTCGTGTTCGCTGCTGAGATCGAAATCGGGGATCTTGCCCGACTTCAGCGCGCGCACCGCGCGGTCCAGCAATTCGGTGTACAGGCCGAAACCGATCTCCTGGATCTGGCCGGATTGTTCGTCGCCCAGCAGCTCGCCCGCGCCGCGGATTTCCAGGTCGTGCGTGGCCAGGGTGAAGCCCGCGCCCAGTTCTTCCAGCGAGGCCAGCGCTTCCAGCCGCTTCTGCGCGTCGGCGGTGATCGACTTGCGGTCGGGCACCACCAGGTAGGCATAGGCGCGATGGTGCGAGCGGCCCACGCGGCCGCGCAATTGGTGCAATTGCGCCAAACCGAAACGGTCGGCGCGGTCGATGATGATGGTGTTGGCGGTGGGAATGTCGATGCCGGTTTCGATGATCGTGGTGCACACCAGCACGTTGAAGCGCTGGCGGTGGAAATCGGCCATCACGCTTTCCAGCTCGCGCTCGGGCATCTGGCCGTGGGCGATGCGGATGCGCGCCTCGGGCACCAGCTCCTCCAGCTCGCGCACGCTGCGTTCGATGCTCTGCACCTCGTTATGCAGGAAATACACCTGGCCGCCGCGCGACAGCTCGCGCTGCAACGCCTCGCGGATGGTGGCCGGGTCCCACGCCGCGATGAAGGTGCGCACGGCGGTGCGGTGCGCGGGCGGGGTGGCGATCAACGACAGATCGCGCAGGCCGGCCATGGCCATGTTCAAGGTGCGCGGGATCGGCGTGGCGGTCATCGTCAGCAGGTCGACTTCGGCGCGCAGCTTTTTCAGCTGTTCCTTCTGGCGCACGCCGAAACGCTGCTCCTCGTCCACGATCACCAGGCCGAGATTCTTGAACTTCACGTCGGGCATCAGCAGCTTGTGCGTGCCCACGATTACGTCGATCTGGCCGTCGGCCAGCCGCTTCAGCGCCTCGTTCACTTCCTTGGTGGACTTGAAGCGCGACAGCACGTCCACGCGCACGGGCCAGTCGGCGAAGCGGTCGGCGAAGTTGCGGTAATGCTGCTGCGCCAGCAGCGTGGTGGGCACCAGCACGGCCACCTGGCGGCCGGCGGTGGCGGCGGCGAACGCAGCGCGCAGGGCGACTTCGGTTTTGCCGAAACCCACGTCGCCGCAGATCACCCGGTCCATCGCGCGCGGCGCGGCCAGATCATTCAGCACGGCTTCGATCGCACTTTCCTGGTCGGGCGTTTCCTCGAACGGGAACGCGCGGCCGAATTCCTCCACCAACTGCCGGTCGATCGGTAGCGACTCGCCGCCGCGCGCCTCGCGCTGAGCGTAGATCGCCAGCAACTCGGCGGCCACGTCGCGCACTTTTTCGGCGGCTTTCTTGCGCGCGCGCTCCCACGCATCGCCGCCCAGCGAATGCAGCGGTGCCAGCTCCGGCGCGGTGCCGGAGTAGCGGCTGACCAGGCCCAGTTGCGCCACCGGCACGTACAGCTTGTCGCCCTTGGCGTATTCGATGGTGAGGAACTCGCCATCCATGCCGCCCACATCCATTGACACCAGGCCCTGGTAGCGGCCCACGCCGTGATCGACGTGCACGATCGGCGCGCCGATGGTGAGCTCGGTGAGATCGCGGATGATGCTTTCCGGATCGCGCGCGGTGCCGCGGCGGCGCTTGCGGTCGCGCTCGCTGCGAACGCGTTCGCCGTAGAGCTCGCGCTCGGTGAGCACGGTGATGGCGGGCTTGGTAAGTGCGAAACCCTGCTCGAGCCCGGCAATGGTGATGGCGAACTTCGCTCCCGCCTCAGCGGTGGCGACATTGGCTCCCTCTCCTGCTTGCAGGGGAGGGCTGGGGAGGGGTGCTTTTGATTTTGCTTCAGCTTCCCCGCCAGCGCGGGCAACCCCCTCCCGACCTCCCCCTGCAGGCAGGGGGAGGAGAAAGTCAGCCCAGCTTTCCACATTCTGCGGCTTCAACCCCGCAGCAGCCAGCGTCTCGATCAACGCCTCGCGCCGCCCCGCCGAATCGGCGGCGATCAGCACGCGGCCCTTGTAGCTGGCCAGGAAATGCCGCAGCGACGTGCCCGGTTCCTCGCCCTTGCGATTGAGCGGCACATCCGGCGCGGGCTGCGTGCCCACGGCCACGGCATGCTCGTGCCCCGGTTCGACCACTTCCACCCGCAGCCGCTTGTTGAGCTGGGCGCGCCATTGCTCCGGCGGCAGGTACAGCTCGGCCGGCGGCAATACCGGACGTTCGATGTCGTGGGCGCGCTGGTCGTAGCGCTCGGCGGTCTGCGCCCAGAACTGGTCGGCGGCTTCGCCCACGCCTTCACCCAGCACGAACAACGCATCGTCGGCGAGGTAGTCGAACAAGGTGGCGGTTTGTTCGAAAAACAGCGGCAGGTAGTACTCGATGCCGCCGGGCGTCACGCCTTCCTTGATGTCCTGGTACAGCGGGCAGCGGCGCACGTCGATGGGGAAGCGCTCGCGCAGGTTGCTGCGGAACGTCTTGGCCGATTCCTCGGTGAGCGGGAATTCGCGCGCGGGCAGCAGTTCGATCCTTTCCACCTGCTGTTGCGAGCGCTGGCTCTCGGGGTCGAAGCTGCGGATCGATTCCACTTCGTCATCGAACAGCTCGATACGGTACGGCTCGTCGCTGCCCATCGGGTAGATGTCGATCAGCGCGCCACGCACCGCGAAATCGCCCGGTTCGGCCACCTGCGGCACGTGGCGGTAGCCGGACGCTTCCAGCCGCCGCTGCTCGTGCGCCAGGTCCAGCTTCTGGCCCTTGTCCAGCACCAGGCCAGCGCCGGTGATGTGGCTGCGCGGCGCGATGCGCTGCATCAGCGTGGCCACCGGTACCACCAGCACGCCGCGCTGGGTGGATGGCAGCTGGTACAGCGTGGCGATGCGCTGCGACACGATTTCCGGATGCGGGCTGAACGCGTCGTAGGGCAGGGTTTCCCAGTCGGGGAAATGCAGCACCGGCAGCGCGCCGCCGAATATGCGCAGCTCGTCTTCCAGCGCCCGGGCGCGCTGGGTGTCGCGGGTTACCGCCACCACCAGGCCGGTGTGCGAGCGCGCCGTTTCGGCGATCAGCAGGGCGCGCGCCGAGCCATCCGGCGGCGTCCAGTAGCGGCGCTGTTTCGGCGTGGTAGGCAGGGGCGGGTGCGGCAGGGCTTTCGACATAGAAGAATCTTGCCGCTGGCGTCAGCGTGCCCGGTGACGCGGGCACGCCCGCACGCGCGGCGATGCGTGGAGACAAGCGTGCAAGTGTAGCGTGCCGCGCGATCCGTTCAGCGCGCTGCGGGGCGTAACATGTCTTGCACCGCCGCATAGTCGCCGTCGTTCGGCAACGCCGGAAGACCCAGCAGATGCGCCATCAGCGGATAGACGTCGACGTTCGCGAACGGCGCCGTGGTGATGCCAGGGCGGAAATCCGGCCCGTGCGCCACGAACAATGCCTGCATCGCGGGCGCGGCATTGTCGTAGCCGTGCTCGCCCACGCTGACGCGGCCCTTGTGGCTGGCCAGGTACGCGGTGGTGGTGATGCGCCAGCCCACGTGCGCCGAACACAGCAGCTGCGGCACGCGGGCGTTGTGGCCATAGGCCAGCCGTGCC
Organism: Rhodanobacter fulvus Jip2; assembly: GCF_000264315.1. GTDB lineage: Bacteria > Pseudomonadota > Gammaproteobacteria > Xanthomonadales > Rhodanobacteraceae > Rhodanobacter > Rhodanobacter fulvus. Next base: position 347,394 of record NZ_AJXU01000028.1, on the reverse strand, counting down.
GGTACGCGCGTCTTGTCCCAGCAATCCATGTTCGGTTGAGGTTGTTCCAGCTTCGTCTCGATACGGGCGAACGCGGCCTGCGCGGCAGGCGAATCGGACAACGCATTGAAGCCGGCCAGCACGCCGAGGCTCACGGTTTGCACCTGGTCCAGCGGGATCAGCTTGTCGATCAGCACGCTGTTCTGCAGCGGCACGCTGGCCATGCCGTGGTCGGACAGCACGATCAGGTTGACGCGGTTGAACAGGCCGCGCTGCCGCAGACCCTTCACCAAGCGCGCCAGCGCGGCATCGGTACCGCGCAGCGCGTCGTCCACCTGCGGTGAATCCGGGCCGTAACGGTGGCCGGCGTGGTCAACGCCATCGAAATACAGGGTGAGAAAACCTGGCCGCTGGTTCGCGGGCAGATCCAGCCATGCCAGCACCTGATCCACGCGCTGGTCGGGTGTGACGGCGCCGTCGTACGGCTTCCAGTAATCCGGATGGTGGCCGTGGATATCCGCTTCCGAACCGGGCCAGAACATGGTGGCGGTGCGCAGGCCGTGGCGGTCGGCGGTCTCCCAGATCGGTGTGCCCTGATCCCACCAGCGGCCGTCGCTCACCGCCTGCCGGTTGCCCAGCGAAAACTTGCCCAATTGGGGATCGAACATGGTGTTGTTGACCACGCCGTGGTGATCCGGGCGCAAGCCGGTGACCAGCGTGTAGTGGTTGGGAAACGTCAGCGACGGAAACGAGGGCTGCATCGACTGCGCGCGCACGCCATCGCGCGCCAGCATCGCCAGCGTCGGGCTCAGGCCGCGCGTGAGGTAGTCGGGACGGTAGCCGTCGATCGAGATCAGCAGGAGCGGATGCGCACTGGCGGTTTTGTCCGCGCTGGGCGGCTGCGTGGCGCAGCCGGCGCCGAGCGCCAGCAGCAGCGCGCACAGCAGGCGAAACAGGATGTTCATGTGCAATGCCTGAAAATGGAGCGGAACGATTCCTCCATGATCGCGCAGATGCATGACCATGACATGGCTACACACCCGTCTTGATGCACGTATCCGCTGGCTCGCCGGCCTCGGCCTGGCGCTGCCGCTGGGTATGGCTCTGGCCGCGCCGCAACAAGCCGTGCAGCACAAACCGACCACGCCACCTGTTCCCAGAACCGCGCCGCCGCTGCGGGTAGCACCCATCCCGCCGCGGCCCAATCTGCAATTCCAGCAGCAGGTGCAGCAACAGCAACTGCGCAAGGAGTTCCAGCAAAGCCAGCTGCGCGGGCAACTGCAGCAGAGCGTGTCGGACGTGGCCCGGCAGCCCTATGCGAACAACCCGTCCGCCGGCCGGCAGTTCGACCGTGCGGACGATGCGCGACGCGACCGTGATCGCGCTCAGCAGCAAAGCCTGATCGATCGCTACTGGGGCGTGCCGGTGCCGCCGCCGGCGCCAGCGCCGGCAAACAGCGGCGGGTGAAGCCGCTCCCGCAAGAAGCTACGCGAACAAATCGCCAGCCGGCGCCGCGCGTTCGTGGTCCAGCAACAGACGCTTGATTTCCACCCCGCCGCTGAAGCCGGTGAGGCTGCCATCGCGGCCGATGACGCGGTGACACGGCACGATGATCGGCAACGGGTTGCGGCCGTTCGCGGCGCCTACCGCCCGCATGGCGCGAGGCCGGCCGATGCGGGTGGCCAGGTCCGCGTAGCTGATCGTGACGCCGTAGGGGATGCGCGCCAGTTCCTCCCACACCTCAAGCTGGAACGGGGTGCCTATCGGATGCAGCGGCAGGTCGAACCGGCGGCGTTTGCCGGCGAAGTATTCCGTCAGCTGCGCGCGAGCCATGGCGATCGGCGTCGAGGCGTGTGCCGCGGTTACGCGGATCCAGTGCGGCGGGATAACCAGTGGATCACGCTCGTGCTCGAACCAGATGCCGCGCAGCCCATCGGCGTCCGCCACCAGTTGCAGGCGACCGACCGGGCTGGTCATCTCGTCGTGGTGAATCGTGTCGGTCGGGGTTTTCATGGGGTTTTCTCCGATTTCTTCGAACGCAGCGCGGGCGGCGCATCCGTCGTGCCGCGCCACAGGTGGATCACGGTGTACGCGCGCCAGGGTCGCCACGCCTCGGCGCGCTGGCTGAGCGCTTTCGTGCTCAGCGGGGTCGGGTCGGTGGTGGCGGCGCGGCGCAGGATCAGGTCGGCGGCAGGGAACGCGTCCGGTTCGCTCAGTGCGCGCATGGCCATGTAGTGCGCCGTCCATTCGCCGATGCCGGGCAGGGCAACCCAGCGGGCCACGAATTCGTCCAGCGACTGATCCGCACGAAAGTCCACGCGCCCGTCCAGCAAGGCCTGCGCCATGCCGCGCACGGTGGCGGCGCGCGCGGTGGTGAGGCCGACTTCGCGCAGCTCCGCCTGCGCCAGCACTTCCGGCGTGGGGAACAATCGCTCCAACCCCGGCATCGGCGCTTCCGCCAGGGGCTGGCCCCAGCGCTGCACGATGCGTGTGGCCAGCGTGCGCGCCGCCGCCACGCTGATCTGCTGACCCAGGATCGCGCGCACCGCAATCTCGAAACCATCCCAGCCGCCGGGCAGGCGCAGGCCTGGCCGGCGTGCCAGCAGCGGGCCGAGGATGGCGTCGTCACGCAGCGTATCGGCGATGACTTGCGGGTTCGCGTCCAGGTCGAACATCCGCCGCAGCGTGGTCACCACGCCAAGCAACTGGCTCGATTGCGGGCAATGCAGTTGCAAGCGCAGCGCATGCTCGCCCGGCCACGCACTGAGCCGCAGCCAGCCCGGCGCGTCAGCCGGGCCGAACACGCGCGCATAGCTGTCGTCATCCACGCGCTCCACGCCGGGCATGGCGCGCGTGCGCAGGAACGCCAGCAGCTCACCGAACGCGTACGGTGGCCGGTAGCCCAGCCGCAGCACCAGCGCGTCGCCGGCGGCCGCGCGTGGGTGGCGGCGCAGTTCGCGTGGCGCGATGCGGTTCGCCTGGGCGAACGCGGCGTTGAAGCGGCGCAGGCTGCGGAAACCCGACGCCAACGCCACCTCGGTTACCGGCAGCGCGGTTTCCGTCAGCAATTGCTTCGCGAACAACAACCGCCGCGTGGTGTGCACGCTGATCGGCGGCGCACCGACGCGCTCCACGAACAGCCGCCGCAATTGACGCGCACCGACGCCGACGTGGGTGGCCAGTTGCGGCAGCGAGCTTTCCTCCAGCGCGCCGCTTTCGATCAGCTTCAGCGCACGCGCCACAACGTGGTCGCCGCGCTGCCATTGATCGTTGCCCGGCGAAAGCTCCGGCCGGCAACGCAGACAGGGACGGAACCCGGCCGCTTCGGCCGCGGCTGCATTCGCGTAATAGCGCACGTTCGCCCGCTTCGGCACGGGCGCCGGGCATACCGGTCGGCAATAGATGCCGGTGCTGCTGACGGCAGTGAAAAACAGCCCGTCGAAACGCGCGTCGCGGCTGAGCCGGGCCTGTTCGCAGATGTGCGGGTCGGGCAGGGATGAGGTGATGTCCATGTGCGCAGGCTAGCACCGCGCACCGGTGCAGACTCGCCGTTTTCGGACATCAATGCGGCGCGGTTCAGTCGAGCGAATCGCCCGCGGATTCGCGCGCGGATTCGGCACCACAAGCGACGTCGATCGCGCGGCGCAGTTCGTTCGCGGTGTAGGGCTTGGAGATCGCCGGGATCGACGTGTAGCGTGGTGGAATCTCCACCCTGGAGCGGCAACTGGCGATGATGCCGGGAATGCCGCGCTCGGCCAGGCGGTCCAGCAACGGGAATGCCGTGATGCCCTGCAATTGCAGGTCGACCACGGCGACATCGAAGCTTTCCGTGTCCGCTGCTTCCATCGCCAGGTCGAACGTGGCGATGCAGCGAACTACTATGCAGCCCAACCGCGCCAGCACGTCGGCAAGCGTGCCGGCGAGCAGAAAATCGTCCTCGAAAACCATGACGCGCAACCCTGTCATGTCCATTTGAGCGCCCTCTGCCGCGCTGGCGGCATTCCCCTGGGGAGATCCAGCATACGCAGCGGCGGCGCCGTGTGCCAGCCACCCCACAGCCGCCCGCACCCCAGCGCAATCAGATGGTTATCTTGTTCAGCGCGGCCATCAAGGTGTGGATGCGGAACGGCTTTTCCAGCACCGTCAGCCCGGCGTACGCGGCCGGAAGCTGACTGGCGCCGTAGCCGGTCAGCACGCAAACCGGTATGTGCCGCGATTTCAGCGAGGGCAACAGCGTTTCGGTGGTGGTTGTGGCCAGGCGATAATCGATCAGCGCCACGTCCGGCTGCGACGTCCGCAGCAGGCCGATGGCCGCCGACACGGTCGCGACCGGTCCCAGCACGTGATAGCCACCGTCTTCCAGCGCGGCTTCGAGCGTGGCGGCAACCAGCAGTTCATCCTCCACCACCATGACGACCGGGCCATCGGGATGTGCCGCGTTCATGCTCGTGCTCCTGGGGCGCCTGCCGTGGGGGCAGGTGCAGCGTGGCCCGCAATCCTCCACGCGCGTAGGTGACAGTGCTGTGACCCTGCAGCTCGTACGCCAGTTGGCGCTCCACCATCAGCATGCCGAAACCCCGATGCTGTGGCGCGACCACGGGCGGCCCGCTGGATTCGGTCCAGCGGATGTCGATGGCATCAGCCTGGCCGGCAGGGTTTTCCCAGCACACCTGCACATGCCCGTTCGCAGTGGACAGCGCACCGTGTTTCAGCGCGTTCGCCGCCAGCTCGTGGATGACCATGCCCAGCGCCAACGCTTCGCGCGGGGTGAGATTCAACGTCGGCCCGTCCAGCGAGAACCGCGATGGATCGGCGTGGGCGGCCAGGGCTTCGCGCACCAGCTCCTGGAACGGCAGATGCGACCAACCCGCTTCCGTCAGCAGCTTGTAGGTGCGCGCCATGGCCTGCAGCCGGTCCTGGAACGCGTCCAGCACGTCCTCATCGACCGCTTTCGCCAGGGTCTGGTTCGCCACGGCGCTGACCACCGCCAGCATGTTGCGCACGCGGTGGTTGAGTTCGCCGATCATGGTCTCGTGTCGCGCATCGGCGTCGGCCAGTTTCCTGTTTGCCGCCGCCAACGCATCGTTCGCGATGCGCAGTTCCTCCGCCAATTGCGTCACCGTGGGCATGTCCGGGTTCTCCGATGAGGCGACCGAGTGTACATAGCACCAGGTGACCGTCGATTCACGTCCGAGCAAGCCCCCGGTGACGGCTCGCGCTTCAGTGCGTGACCTATACTGCTTTGTCTTCGTACGGAGGCCCATCGATGAGCGCACCCACCCGCATCGACACCACTCGCGTGATCCGCGCGCCGCGCGGCACCGAGCTCACCTGCAAGAGCTGGCTCACCGAAGCGCCGTTCCGCATGCTGCAGAACAACCTCGATCCCGAGGTGGCGGAGAACCCGGCCGAGCTGGTGGTGTACGGCGGCATCGGGCGCGCCGCGCGCAACTGGGAATGCTTCGACGCGATCCTGCTTGCGCTGCGCGAGCTGGAGGACGACGAGACCCTGCTGGTGCAGTCGGGCAAGCCGGTCGGCGTGTTCCGCACGCATGCCGACGCGCCGCGCGTGCTGATCGCCAACTCCAACCTGGTGCCGCACTGGGCCACCTGGGAGCACTTCAACGAGCTCGATAAGAAAGGCCTGATGATGTATGGCCAGATGACCGCCGGCTCGTGGATCTACATCGGTTCGCAGGGCATCATCCAGGGCACCTACGAAACCTTCGTCGAGATGGGCCGCCAGCACTACAACGGCAGCCTGAAAGGAAAGTGGATCCTTACCGCCGGCCTCGGCGGCATGGGCGCGGCGCAACCGCTGGCCGCCTCGCTGGCTGGCGCGTGCAGCCTCAACATCGAATGCCAGCAGAGCCGCATCGACTTCCGCCTGAAGACCCGCTACGTCGACGAGCAAGCCAGCGACCTCGACGACGCGTTGGCGCGCATCGACAGGTATACCCATGAGAGCCGCACCAAAGCCGGCGAAGCGAAATCCATCGCGCTGCTTGGCAACGCCGCCGACATCCTGCCCGAGCTCGTCAAGCGCGGCGTGCGCCCCGACGCCGTCACCGACCAGACCAGCGCGCACGACCCGGTCAACGGCTACCTGCCGCAGGGCTGGACGGTGGAACAGTGGTTCGAGCGCCGCAAGGCCGACCCCGTCGGCACCTCGCGCGCTGCCAAGCTGTCGATGAAAATCCACGTCGACGCGATGCTCGCGTTCCACGCGCAAGGCATCCCCACCTTCGACTACGGCAACAACATTCGCCAGATGGCCCAGGACGTCGGCTGCGAAAACGCGTTCGCGTTCCCCGGCTTCGTCCCCGCCTACGTGCGCCCGCTGTTCTGCCGCGGCATCGGCCCGTTCCGCTGGGTCGCCCTCTCCGGCGACCCGGAAGACATCTACAAGACCGACCGGAAAGTGAAGGAGCTGATCCCCGACGACGCCCACCTGCACAACTGGCTGGACATGGCGAAAGAGCGCATCAGCTTCCAGGGATTGCCGGCGCGTATCTGCTGGGTGGGGCTGGGGTTGCGCGACAAGCTCGGGCTGGCGTTCAACGAGATGGTGCGGAAGGGGGAGTTGAAGGCGCCGGTGGTGATTGGGCGTGATCACCTGGATTCGGGGTCGGTGGCGTCACCGAATCGGGAGACCGAGGCGATGAAGGATGGTTCGGACGCGGTGTCCGACTGGCCGTTGCTCAATGCGATGTTGAATGTGGCGGGTGGCGCGACGTGGGTTTCGTTGCATCATGGGGGTGGGGTGGGGATGGGGTATTCGCAGCATTCCGGGCTGGTGATCGTGTGTGATGGCACGAAGGAAGCGGACAAGCGGATTGCGCGGGTGCTTTGGAATGATCCGGGCACCGGGGTGATGCGGCATGCGGATGCGGGGTATGAGATTGCGATCGGTTGCGCGGTTGAGCAGGGTTTGAATCTGCCGATGATCGGCTAGACCCAACGCGCCAGGACTGTGAAGCACACACTCCCCCGCAGCACATCCGTCCACGGCCTGGTCGAGACGTGGTTTGGCGATGCGTTTTCGCAACTGCATCCGCTGCTCCAGCAATTGCACCGACGTGGTGGGACGTTGTCTGGCCCAGTAGAAGTCCGAACCGGCTCAGGCTTGGCGGGCTGGTTTGGTCGCCGACTGGCGCGCTCTCTCGGTATTCCAGAGAGTTGCGAGCGATGTGCCTTTGAGGTCCAGATCGGCAGCAACGACAAACAGATGTTCTGGCGGCGCACATTCGCTGGGGATGCGCGCATGCTGTCGGTGTTCGAACCGGTGGGCGCGTGGCCCAATGGTTACTGGATTGAGCAAACCGGCGCCGTGCAATTGCGGCTTGCGGTGGAGATCATCGACGGCGGTTGGTATTGGCGATTGCGGCAGGCACGTTTTTGCGGCGTGCCACTTCCACGGCACCTGCTTCCGACCACCGCGGCCTGGAAACGCACCGAGAACGGCCGGTACCGTTTCCAGGTGCAATTTTCGTTGCCATGGTTGGGCACGATACTGGCCTACGGTGGTTTGCTTGATGCCGAACGACTCGGAGAGCCGCATCATGTGGGTGAATGAACTGCTGTCGTACTGGCTTCAGGCGCCTTGGGCAATCGCCCTAGTCATGGCGACTTGTGTGCACATGACTATCTATTTTGCGGGCGCTGGTCTGGGCAGCTACTTCACATCAAACCTGTGGCCCCGGTTGCACTTGGGTCAGACCATTGACACCCATCCGCCTCGTCCCAAACAGGTGATGGGTGAAATTCGCAACGGCATCGTTGCCTGCTTGGTCTTCGGCGTCATCAGCCTGAGTTACCGCGCACTTTGCACGGGACTGTGGCCGGCATCCTGGCCAATGGGGTTGCTACAAATCACGGCGTTCGTGGTGTTCAACAACGTGTACTCGTACGCGACCCATCGGATGTTGCACTCTCGTCAGTTGATTCGCATCCACCGAGTGCACCATCACTCCGTACGAGTTACACCGTGGTCCGGCTACAGCGTGCATCCAGTTGAGGCCGTCATCATCGGCGCGACGCTGCCGTTGTTCATGCTGGTCGTACCGCTGGGTATTGGCACCGCTTTTCTGCTGCACGCTTTGGGCATGTTGTTCACGACCTGCATCCACTGCAATTATGATCTGATGCCCAATTGCCCAGACGGAAATTGGATCAAACGCCTTGTCGATGACCCGGGCTACCATCGACTGCACCACACGCGCGGTAACGTAAATTACGGATTTACGTCTCGGGCCATGGATCGACTGTTCCGCACAATTGGCTAGTCTGCGGCCGCGAAACCGGGACAGGCAAAGCGGACGAGATCGTACGAAATCGAAATCGGGACGGAGGCAAAAAACGGGGTCAGGTTCACTTTGGGAGATGATGTAAGTGAACTCGGCCCCTTCCTCTAACCGTTCTTCTGAAATTGGCGGATTAGTTGATGACTGACGAGAAGGAGCGTGCTGATCTATTCCGTGCAAATCGCTTCGATGTCGAGCACGCACTCAGCATGTACGCGTATAGCTACGTGAACCTCCCAGCAGTGGGACTCTACGACGTGGAGGCTCTTCGGCCGTTTGCGGAAACCATCGAGTCCTGCCACATATACTTCATTGGCTATCTACCGCGCGTTTTGGTGTCGGATTCAGAACAGCATGATCGAACAGTTTCGATCCACTTGGATTGTCTCGGTGAACGCAGATCAGTTAGTTGGGAATTTCCCGAAGGAGCTTGCCTTAGAAAAGTTGACGGATTTTGGTTCGTAGAGGGCCAAGATGGTCAACGCTATGCACCCACCGACGACCAGATTCTCGTCCGTCTAAGTCAACAACATGCTCCCTTGGAATTTGACGTCAGATACATAGGTCAATCCTTCGGCCGAGATGGCTCTCGCTCAGCACTCGACAGGCTTCTCAGTCACGAAACGCTTCAAAAGATCGCTCTACGGCAAGCTCCTCCGGGACATCAGATCGCTCTGATTTTAGTGGAGGTCCAGCCCAACAATCAGCTTGTGACTGTTCTCAGTCCTCACGCGGATGAACTAGATCATGATGGGTCTAGAATCCAGGCGGGGCTCGACAAATTATTCGGAACGAGTGAACGGGAGAGGGTGGCTCTATATGAAGCGGCGATGATTCGCTACTTCCAGCCGGAGTTCAATGTCGAATTTAAGGACAGTTTCCCATCCACGCGTCTGAAAATCCTGCAGGATTGTTACGAAAAGGACTTCTCTGCAGTTATAGCGGAATTTTGTTTCGACAATATTCCGTTTGTCTTGCGATCAGAGAAAGTTGCCGCCGCCTATTATCATGTCGCGAAATACAACCTTCACTCTGAAGAGGAACGACGTACCTTCTTTTCGTTCTGACCGTTCCAGAGATTAGCCTCGCAAAGAAAGGCCGGGCTTTCGCCCGGCCCTTCATAGCACTAGATACATCAACCTTTCGATTTAGTTGGATCGTCCTTACGCTGGTAAGTCCGTTCCTCCTGAATCTTCCCGTCTTCCTTGTGGATTTTTACGGACCCCACTTTGTCGTTCATAAATTCACTGGTTTTGTGAACGATCTCAGCCTTGGTGTCAGCTCTGATCGTGGCGCGCTCAGCACCTTGTCCCTTGAGCTTCCAGCCATCACTGTCTTTGGTGATGTGATAGTTCTTCATATGAACCTCGCTTACGGTAGGTGACTGCCACGTCGTGCCGTTTGACACAACGCCCGCTTCATCAGTACCGTTCGCTTGCTGTAGCACTCGGGACTGACTGCGGACTTCCGTGGCGCTTCCGAGTTCACCAAGCGCCGATCAGCGACTAACTGACCGGCGCTTTTTTTGTGAACTCGGCCCCATCATAACGGCATACATCTCACCAAGCGAGACAACAAGTCTGTGGATAAGCTGTGCATTGTTGTGGATAAAAAAGACGGAGTGGGCTTCAGTTCGGCGTTGCTTTTAATGAAGGGTAGTTTTAGGTGTTGGTTAATTTTTGACCATCAAAGCTGAAATCGCCATCTCCGAACGTACGGTAGGCAATTACGTAGGCGGTTGTAGCCATTCCATTTCAGCAACTCTCGCGCTTCTCCGCTCCACGCTTTTCCACCCTTGACGACTGGTATCCACCTTCGCGTCAGCCAACCTCTACACCACAACATCCCTCGCACCGACAGCCAACCGCTACCACCTCTGGCATCGTTCCCGCGCCCCCACTCTCGGCAATGAGCCGCTAGATGTCGCGGGCACCACCGGCCACCTGTCCACGCAACGGAGCTTGCGCGAAGCGCAGGCGGCCCCATCAACCGATACGGAGATCGTGATGTCACAGAACCTGATTTCGCTGGCCTTGACGGCCGACCAGCTGACGGCCGTGGAGGGCGCGCTGGCCACGCTGGAAGAGAACCTCGCCGGGCTGATCGCGCTGCAGCCGGCGCAGCGTCGGTCGCTGACCAAGATGGGCGACAAGTCGGAGGTATTTTGCCGGCAGGCGCTGAAGCTGCTGCAGCAGAACCCGCAAGTAGTGCCGCCCAGCCTCGACGTGGCTGAGGCGGCGGCGGACCTGGTTGCGTTCGACCAGATCGGCAGCTTCCTGCTGCGCCTGACCCGGCTCAGCGAGCGCGCCGAGGACACCTCGACTGCGCTGGGCAGCGACCTGATGAGTTTTGCGCTGGAGGGCTACGGTCTGCTGAAGGTCAGCGGCAAGAACCAGGGCCTGGAAGACCTGCGCCGCGACCTGGGCGCCCGCTTCGCTCGCGGCGCGGCGCGCACCACGCCCGAGTCGGCGTCCGCCACCGCCTGATGATCCAGCGCAACATGTAACAGGGTGACCACGCGGCCCGGCGCATGAGACGAACCACCTCATGCACCGGGCCTTTTTTGTGCCGGCGCCACGCCATGCGCCCACCGCGAGCGCCGGATCGGCGCGCTGGCCCGACTTGCCGTGCCGCCCACCAGCCAACTTGCTCGACCCACCGGGATCCTTTCCCGACTCACCGAGCTATTTGCTCCGCCGTCCGGGCTTTTTTCTCCACCCGCCGAGCCTTTTGCCCGGCGCGCCGAGCACCCGCAGCCGGCGCGCCGAGTCATTTGCTCGAGCTGTCGAGCGTTTTACCCGGGACGCCGAGTTCTTTTAGCCACCGGCCGAGTTTCTTTACCGGCCCGCCGGCTACCTGAGCCCTGCCTGCCGGGCTATTTGCTCGGTCCGCCGAGAAATGATCTCGGTCGATGCAGCCGGTTACGCCAGCAGCCGAGCGCTTACGCCAGCGCGTTCGGAGAATCTTCCGGCCTGCCGGGATTGCCTACCGAGTTCTGGCAGGCCTGTTGCTTGCTTGGCCAGGTTGAATTGCCCCAGGTCGCTCCATGCTTAGGCTAGTGCCGTTGATTCTCATGCTTGGCATCATCCCCGGCCTGTCGCTGGCGCAGAAGCATGAGCCTTCAACGTCACATGCTGACGCCGTCGGTGTGGCGACGCTGGTGGAGAAGGGCAGCTATACGAACCGCGAGGGGTTCGACGTTCATCGCCCGGCCCATACGACCACGGGGGCGATTCCATCGGGTGCAACTGCACAATGTCGGGACGGATCGTTCAGCTTCAGCATGAGCCACCGCGGCACCTGCTCTCATCATGGAGGCGTTGCCCGATGGCTATGAGCGCAGTGCAGGAAAAAGGTGTCAGGGACAATTTCGAGGCGGCAACGGAACCCATGAAAAAGTGTCACTGACACCATTCTTTCGACACCATTCGTTCGGCTGCGACCCGCTTTGATCTCGCGTCGTTGGCATTGCGCCAACACCCATTTTTCCGCAAAAAAAGGGAGGCGCACCGCGCCTCCCACCATGAATTTATATCAGCCACCGGGGCTTGCGGCAAGGCTCGCCGCGTCACCTAAGATCGCCGGCCTGCCGATCGGGCAGCAAGCATGAGGCGCGCCGGGCGATGCATGACGACGAGTGGGTTCCGGTTACCAGTGAGAATTGCGACCGGGTGGACGGGCCGTTCTATCACGGGACCAGGGCGGATCTTTCGGTCGGTGATTTGCTGACTGCCGGGTTCACCTCCAATTACGACGGTCGCGTCGTGATGAACCATGTCTATTTCACTACCGTGCCCAAAGGGGCCGGTCTTGCCGCGGAGATGTCGCGAGGCGAGGGAAGGCCGCGGGTCTATGTCGTCACGCCGATCGCAGCGTTTGAAGACGACCCGAACGTCACGAACAAGAAGTTTCGCGGCAACCCCACGCGGTCGTATCGCAGCGGATTGCCGCTGAGGATCGTGGGCGAGCTCGAAAGCTGGGAGCCCTACGAGGTGGAGTTCGTGCTGGAACTGAGGCGCCGCGTCGAAGGCGGCATGGGAGAGATCATCAACTGAGAGGATGGGGCGAAAAAAGGGGGCGAGGCAGAGCAGCCGCAAAAAACGGTGTAATCATTCTTTGAGCTCTTGTTGGCTCCGTCCCCCTTTTCGGTCAGTCGTTTTGACGAGCAGCGGAGGGACGATCCGCCTTGTCGGCATCGACTTCTTCGCGGTCGCCATCTATCGATCGTGACGCAGCAGGCAACATCGACGCGAATACCCCATCGCGGCGGATCAGCCCGTGGTAAAGCGCCGCTCCCATGTGCGCCAGGAAGGTGAGGAACAGCAGCATCGCGAATGCGCCGTGCAGGTGGCGCAGCACGGCGAAGGCGACCGGGCTGGTGGGGAAGATCGGTGGCAACCGCAACGCGTCGCCGAGCATCACCGGATAGCCGCCGGCCGATAGCATTGCCCAGCCGATCAGCGGCATCGCCAGCATCAGGAAGTACAGCAGCCAGTGCGAGGCCAGCGCCGCGAGTTTCTGCAGCGCGGGCAGGTCGGCCGGCAACGGCGGTGGCGGATGGCGCACGCGCACAGCCAGCCGGATCACCGCCAAGAGCAGGATCGCGATGCCGAGCGGCTTGTGGATGGCGAGCAGCCATTCGTGCCGCGCGGAGACGGTGGCGACCATGCCGACGCCGATGAACAGCATCGCCACGATCATCACTGCCATCAGCCAGTGCAAGGCGCGCGCGGCAAGTGTGAACCGGTCGGGGGCGGCGTTCATCGGCTCGTCTCCGGCTTGGGCGCGGCGGTGCCGGGCAGGTGGGCTTCCTCGCTGGTGCGGCGCAGGTACGAGTCCGCGTAGGCGGCGGAGCGGGCGGGCAACAGCGGATCGTCGGAAGCCTCGATGCCGGCCGGCAGCACCAGCGGGTCGTAGTTGATGTCGCGGCACGGGCCGCTGGCTTGCGGCGCGCTGCGTTCCAGCACCAGCGTCCCCGCGTCGATCGTGCGGCGGTCGTCCGGCCAGGTCTTCGTCGCGTCGTTGGTCGGGTCGCCCGGCTTGGCCAGGGTCACCTGCAACTGCCAGCGTTGCGGGCCATGGGCGAGGCGTTCGGTGAGGTCGGCTGCAAGGTAATTCGCGCCGCCCGGCGTATTCGCGACGCTGCCGACATCACTCGCCTCGGGCACCATGCGCCAGCGCACCGGATGGTGCTGGCCGGCCGCGTCGACGAACACGAAGGCATTGAGGCCCCAGTAACTCTCCGTGGCGAAGCTTGCCGACGGCTTGGCCGTTTTCGCCCAGGCGCGGAACGCTGCGGTTTCCGGGTGGGCTGCAAAGAATGCAGCGATTTTCGCCGGATCCGGCTTGCCGGTGACCGGGTCCGGTTGCTTCGCCTGCAGTTGCGCGTAAAACGCCTGCGGCGTAGCGACCGGGAACACCGGCATGCTGTTCATCCCGGTACGCCATTGCTGCCCGTTCGCCAGCGTGAAACGCAGCGCCATGCTGCGGATCGGCACGCTGGAATCCGGCGCATACGGGTTGCCGCCAGGTATCGCGAAGCGCCCAACCACCGGCGTGCGCTGCCCCGGCGCGAACACCTCCGCGACGGAATACGCCTGCGCCTGGCCGCTGCTGTCGAAGTGGCCGACCACGCACACGCCTTTCGCATGGTTGCGGCGATAGCCGGCGAACGTACCGGCGTCGTGCTGCAACTGGTTCACCAGCTTCTTCGGCGTGAGCCGATGCGGTGCGAGCCAGCCGCCAACGTAGCCGAACGCTACGGCGACAATGGCGACGGCGCCGATGATCAGGCTCCACGCGCCGATTCGGCGGGGCGGCACATGGAGTGGTGCGGGATCGTGCATGTTCGACTCCTGGGCATGTCTGCGAACGCCATTCGCTGGCGTTGCCGTGTCGCAAGGTGGCGGAGGGCGCTGGCTGCGGCGCGGCTGCTGAGGGGTATTCGCTCAGCCCATGCGATTCGTTACATGCACCCTGGTGCGGGTATTTGCCGGGAGGATATCGTTGCGGGGCGGGTGATATCGTCACGCGGAGGCTGTAAACGGATAAGCGCTGTCGCCGCCATTCTCTGAAAGTGGGAACAAGCGTGAAAAAACTAATCGCACAGAGTTTCGTGTTGTCCGTTCTGGGCGTGGCGTCCCTGGGGGCGAAGGGATCTCCGCAAGATTTACCGCCGCCACCGCCACCGCCGGTCGCGACCATGCATGTCGAGAAGCCCGTGATTCGGGGCGGCGATCCTGGCCCAGTGCCAGCGATACAGTCGATCTACGCCGCCTACTCGAAATATGAAGTGGTCACCATGGAGGCCGGGCATGGTAACCAGAACATGGATCAGTTCATCTACAGCTTACTGATCGACAACCATTTCCCGGGGCGTATTCAAGACATAGTCGTCGAGTGCGGGAATTCTCTGTATCAGCCCTCGTTGGATCGCTATATCGCGGGCGGGAAAGTCGAGGCTTCCGAAATACAGCGAGTATGGCGAAATACCTCGCAACCCATGTGCGCAGTGTCGAGCTTCTATGAGCAGCTATTTCCGCTGATACGTCGGCTAAACCAGAGGCTGGCTCCGGAAAAGAGGGTCCGTGTCATAGCGGGAGACGTTCCGATCGACTGGAATCGTGTGCGGACCCGTGATGATTTGATGCAAGCACCTCAAGACCGTGACGGAAGCATCGCAACAATCATGGAAAAGGAAATCCTGTCAAAGCACCGCAAGGCACTGATGCTTTTTGGCATCGACCACCTCTACCACGGATCGGTCGGGGATGCCGATGCGCTTGGTGCGGTAGGACGCTATGAGCGCAAATATCCCGGAATCACGTTCGTAATTGCCGATCACACGGGATTCGGAAACGGTACGCCTTACGAGCGTTTCAATAATGAGCTGGAGCAGCGCATGTCGTCCTGGCCGGTGCCATCAGTGACGACCCATCTGGCAGGCTCATGGCTGGCCGACATCCTGGACAAGACGGAGTCGGCGGGTGTTGTAACAAAGATGCGTCTTGGTGAGGATGACAAGATGATCACCAGTGTTGCCTCCGTAGCCAATGGTCGGGCGTTCGCAACAATGGTTGACGCGTATCTCTACCTTGGTCCGCGAGACCTTCTGCTGAATGAGACGGTGCCCGCGCACGTCCTCCTGGATAAATCGTTCGTAGCCGAAATGCGTCGTAGAGCCGCGTTGATGGGGGATAGCGAGGTTACTGACCAAGCTGATCCCGACAAGGTGTCGGCGGCTGGATATAGTCCTTTTTACTATGAGGGTAACCCGTAGCGAACAGAAAAGGGCAGGTTCATTCGAATTAGAGAATGAACCTGCCCTTCATTCAGCGCCGACCACTCCCCTCAAATCACCTCGGCGTAAGCCGATACAACCCGCCCGGTTTGGCGTCCTCCACCATCCACAGCGAGCCATCCGGCGCTTCTTCGATATCGCGGACGCGTTTGCCGACGTCCCAGCGGTTGGTGGCGGTGGCGCCGCCCTTGGCGTCGAAGGTGACGCGGATGATGGTTTCGCTGGCAAGGCCGCTGATCAGGGCGCTGCCGTTCCATTGCGGGAACATGCTGCCCTTGTAGAACATGATGTTGCCCGGCGCGATGATCGGTACCCAATAGATCACGGGTTTGACGAGATCGGGGCGCGTGTCGGGGCTGGGGATGGGTACGCCGTCGTAGTTGACGCCATACGAGACCAATGGCCAGCCGTAGTTCTTGCCACGCTTGATCAGGTTCAGCTCGTCGCCGCCGCGCGGGCCATGCTCGAGTTCCCACAGCCGGCCATCCGGTCCGAAAGCAAGACCATAAGGTGTGCGGTGGCCGGTGCTCCAGGTCTCGGCGGGCGTGAGGTTGGGGCCGGGGAAGGTATAGGTGCTGACCACCGGCGCTTTCTTGGCCGCTTCGGTGTCGGCCGGCGGATCGATCAGCGGGATGCTGCGGGCACCGACCTTGCCGGCCCACGGGTTGCCGGGCGCGGGTTTGCCGTCCAGCGTCAGCCGCAGGATCTTGCCGACCGGCTGGTCGGGATCCTGCGCGGGGGTGAAGCGCTGGCGGTCGCCCACGGTGAGGAAGAGGTATTTGCCATCCGGCGAGAACGCCACCGCGGCGCCCGCCTGGCCGCCCTTGCCGGTGGGCATCTGGTGCCACAGCACCTGGAAGTTGTCCAGTCGGGGTTGCTTGTCATCCAGCACCAGCTGGCCACGGCCCAGCGCCAGGCCGCCGCCGTACTCACCCGGTGCGACATAGGTGAGGTACACGTTGTGGTCCTTGGCGTAATGGGGCGAGAGATAGACGCCCAGCATGCCGTTCTGGCCCTGGAACCAGCTGGCCGGAACGCCCTTGAGTTCGGTCTTGTCGCCCTGCGGCGTGACCAGCTGGACGCGGCCGACTTTCTCGGTCACCAGCATGCGGCCATCGGGCAGGAAGGCGATCCGCCAGGGCAGGTCGAAGCTTGCCACCTTGGTGATGGTGAAGGGGAGGTTGGGATCGGCGGGCTGCTCGCCTGCGTTGGTCTGCGCGTGGGCCGTGCTTGTGAGCAGAGCCGCAAGAAAGACCGCGTTCGCCAGCTTCATCATTTGCATATGTCCTTGCGTCCGGATGATCGAACATCTTAATGGGGTGGGGTTGTCCGCGGCGACGCCTCGACCCGGCGAAAGCGCGGGGCAGTGTGCATTTTCCGGTACCGGGTCGAAACTGCCCCTATCGGCAGGCCATCAGCAGGCGTTCGCGCGGCCGATCGCGTAGCGCAAGCCACGCAACAGGTGCGCGCGGAAGACGGCATCGGCGTATTGCGCGTCGGTGTGCCCGAGGCCGGTGTACCAGGCACGTCCACCCAGGCGGTTCGAGCACCAGGCGATCGGGTGGTCGGCGCCCATCGTGCCGCCCTGGTAACGGCTTTCGTCCACGGTGGCGATCACGTTGACGTCGGCGCGCGGGTTGCTGCGGTAGTTGTACAGCTCGTCGGTGGTTTGCCAGTCAGGTGCCAGCGCGGCTTCGTCGCCCTCGAACCGCACCAGGGTGGTCTGCAGCCCCTTGGGATGGCTATGGAACCAGGCGCCGACGAGGCGGCCGTACCAGGGCCAGTCGTACTCGGTGTCAGCCGCGGCGTGCACGCCCATGTAACCGCCGCCCTTGCCGATGTAGCGCTCGAACGCCGCCTGCTGGGTATCGTCGAGCACATCACCGGTGGTGCTGAGAAACACCACCGCATCGAAGCGGGCCAGGCTGGCGTCGTTGAACAGGGACGGGTCATCGCTTTGCGTCACTTCGATGCCCTCCGCTTGCCCCAGTTCGCGCAGCGTCTGCACGCCGGTGGGAATCGACTCGTGGTGGTAGCCGGCTGTGCGGGTGAACACCAGGATGTGCGGGGTTTCCGCGGGCGTCGCGCTGGCGCTTGTCTTGCCGAGCGCGTCGGTGGCCGGTGATGTGCAGCCGGGCAGCAGGGCCATGGCCAGTAGCAGGGTGATGAGCAGCGCGGGGATGGTTTTCATGCGTCGAGTGTGACTTGCTTTGGCGCCGGATGCACTTCACCGTCATGCGCCGGAACAGAGGACGCCGGGTATCGACGTCCATTACGGTACCGGGTCAGGGAATACCGCAGACAAGCCATGGCCGCACGAAAAACTGAAAACCCTCCCTCCACCGATCCCGCGGCCCTGGCCGAGGAGCTGCGACACGCCGTCGGTACGTTCGTGCGGGCGATTCGCAAAAGGACGGCTACCGAAAAATCCGCGCAATCCGACGTGCTTGGCCTGCTTGAGCGCGAGGGGGCGATGAACGTGGCGGCCCTGGCGCAACGGCGCAATGTGACGCATCAGTCGATGCGTGTCGCGGCGGCGCAACTGGTGGCGGATGGATTGATCGAGCGCAGACCGGATCCGGATGATCGGCGCAGCTGGTTGTTGTCGCTGTCCGGCAAGGGCCGCACCCGGGTACGCCGTGATCGCGACGCCCGCGCCGCGCGGATCGGCCAGCTTGTCGAAGCCACGCTCTCGGCGGCGGAGCAGCAGCGGCTGCGTGCATCGATCGAACTGCTCAACCGGATCAGCGCCGCCGCGGACGACTGAGCCGGTCAGTTTTTCAACTGCGCCAGTACCGCCGCCAGCGTGTTCAACCCCCAATGCTCGGCGTAGCGTCCGTCGACGACACGAACAATGTCGATCACGTCGATCGCGACCGCCCGCCAAGTCGCCTCCATGCCCAACAGCGTGCCGACGTGGGTGCCGCTCACGGTCTTGCGCGTGGTGACCTTGTCGCCCTCGGCGACCTGATCGTGGATGGTTACGCGCAGCTCGCCCAGCGCCGGGCGCAGCACGTGCTCGAACGTGTTCCACAGGCTTTCCGGCCCATCCGGCGCACCCGCTGGGGCCGACCGGTTGACGAAATCCGGGTGGATCAACGCATCGAACGACGCACGGTCGCCCTTGGCGATCACTTCTTCATTGAACCGTCGCACCACGGCCTTGATGGCATCGGACGACATCGCACGCTCCTGTTTGTTCGCTGGTTCAAATTGTACAGTGCAACTGTATAAATTCAGCGACGCCAGGCGGGTCTGTCGATGACGGGTGCTCAGTCCCGAGGCTTGCGTCGGGCGCGCCTCTTCCGGGTGGTAACAGACCCTGCACTGGTGCCTGGGTGCTCCATCTGCTCCAGCCAGGCGAGGTCATCGACGTAGGCCAGAAAAGCGCGCAGGTAGGCGGGTGACAGTTCGCGCATGAGTGCGATGGCGCGACTGGCCAGCGCGGTGGAGTTGAGCGGGCCGGCGTCGGTGGCGGTGTGGGCGACGGACTGCTGCAGCTGGCTGTCGGCGCGGAGGGTGGACCAGAGCTGGCGGAAATCGGCGAGGGCAGGGATGTCCGGATACGCAGCGGTTTGTGGTGAGGGTTCGCGGGCGAGATCCGCGACGAGGTCGCGCAGGCCTGGCTGCGACGGGGCGGGCGGTGTTTTGTCGAGCGCGGCGGTGTCGGCTGCGCGCAGCTCGGCCAATCGCGTTTCCAGGGCGCGGCGCGCTTCGCCGCCAAGGTTGGCGGCGCGCTGTTCCATGGCGGCAATCAGCTGCGCGTGGATGGCCGAGGTGGTGTCAGCGGGCATGGCCGGTATCGGCGTCTTCCGGCGCGACGTTGGCGGCCGAGGAGCGGGGGATCGGGGCGATTTCCACGCGGCGGTTTTTTGCGCGGCCGGCTTCGTCGGTGTTGGCGCTGACCGGTTGCTGCGCGCCGAAGGCGGCAGCGAACACGGCGTTGGCGGGTACGCCGGCGGCGATCAGCGCGCGGGCGACGGTGAGGGCGCGCTGGGCGGAAAGCTCCCAGTTGTCGGCAAACTGGCGGTTGTCGCCGTGCACGGGCTGGTCGTCGGTGAAGCCGCTGACCATCAGCAATTCGTCGCGTGATTGCAGGTACTGCGCCAACGGTGTGGCGAGGCTCTGGATGAGCTGGCGGCCGTCCGGCTGCAACTGGTCGGAGTTGAGTGCAAACAGCAGGTTGCCGCGGATGCCGATGCGGCCGTTCACCAGGGTCACGCGGCCTTGCGCCAGCGGCGTGGCCAGCGCCTGTTCCAGCGTGGTGCGGCGTTGCAGTTCGGCCTGGCGTTGCTGCTCGGCGACTTCAAGTTTGTGCGACAGCTGCAACTGCACGCCGATCACGCCAACCAGGATCAGCACGAACGCGCCCAGCAGCACCGACATCAGGTCGCCGAAGGCCCAGATGGGGGCGGTGGATTCGGCGTCGGCTTCGACGTCGTCGCTCATGCCTTCGCCGCCTTGCCCGGCGCACGCTGGTCGGCGAGCTGCTGCATGTCGGCGATGATCTGTTGTTGCGAGAGCACGCTGAGCTCGACCACTTCCTTCGCCTGGGCCACGTAGTAGGCGAGTTGCTCGTCGCTGCGCGTGAGCGAGTTGTCGAGGGCGCCGGCGATCTGTTGCAGGCGTTCCATCAGCGCGTCGTTCGCCTGGCCGAATTGCGCCACGCCGGCGCCGAACGCTTCACCCAGGCTGGCGACTTCGACGGCGCTGGCGGTGACTTGTGCGGCGGCGGTGTCGAGCTTGCCGGTTTCGGTTTCGATCTGGGCGGCGAAGCGGGTGCCCACGCGGTCGAGCAGATCGGCCGAGGTGCTGACCAGGGCGTCGACGGCGCTGCGTTGTTCGGTGGAGGCGTGGTTGACGGCGTCGAGCAGGGTTTCCAGCGTGGCCAGCAGGCGGCTGCGCTCTTCCAGCATGGCGGTGTCGCGGACCATGCTGTCGGAGAGTTTCTGGCGCAGCTCGCCGACGACTTCGGCGGCCACGCGCGGCGCTTCGGAGGCTGCTTCGACCAGGCGGGCGATTTCCGCGAGAGTCTTGCTGGCGGCGGCTTCAGTTTGCGTGGCGATGGCGCCGGCGGTTTGTTCCAGCGTGTCGCAGATGGCTTGTTGATGGCTGGCAGTAGCGTCGCCGGCCGCTTCCCACCGAGTGCCCAGTTCGGTGCTGAGGGCGTCGAGTTTCTGCGCCCAGGCGGCCAGGCGTTCGCCGTCACGGCTCTCAAGCGCCGCCTGCAATTCCGCATGCGAACGGTCGACCGCCTGCACCAGTGCGGCCGCGTGCGACTCGAAGGTTTCGCTGGCGGCGGCCAGTGCCTGTCGGTTGCCTTCGGCCAGTTCGGCGTGGACCGCGTCCTGTTTCGACAGGGCGTTTTGCCAGGCGTCGGCCGCGCGGTCGGCGCTGGCGTCCAGGCGGGTGGCGACGCCGTCCAGCAAGGTGGACGAGCGCTGCTCGAAGGTGTCGGCAAAGCGGGCGAGGGCGTTGCCAAGATCCTTTGCATGGGCCTCGTTGGTCTGCCGGTGCTGGGCGAGCGCGTCGTTCCAGATGCCGGTGACGGTGCGCGCAGTGGTATCGAAACCGGTGGTGAGGCCATCGAGCTGGCGCTGCACGGCGTCGCCCACGCTGGCCTGGATGGCGGTGCTCTCGCGGGCCAGGCTGGCCAGCGTGGATTCGACCACCGGCTGCAACACGCTGGCGGCGGTACGCGCGCTGTCGACCACGCTTGTCTGCAGCGACTGCTCGACCGAGCGGGCCAGTCGCGTGTACGCCTCTTCGGTATGGCGATGGAAAGCTTCGCGGTCGGCGTGCTGGCGCTCGTGGGCGGCGGCGCCTTGCTGCTCCAGCGTCGCGGCCATCGCCTGCAGGCGCTCGACCAGGGCGGGCATGGCGGCGGCCTGTTGTTGCAGCAGGCGGAAGGAGGCCTCGCGCTGGTGTGCCTGCGAGTGGATGCGCAAGGTGGTGGCTATGCGGGCATCCAGCGCTTGCACCGTTTCCAGCCGCTCGCGGCGGACCAGCGCCGAGAGCAGGCCGAGCATGGCCGAGCTGGCGACGCCGGCGATGGAGGTGCCGAAGGCGAACGCCAGGCCGTTGACCGGCGCGGCCAGCGAGCCGCGGATCGCCTGCAGGTCGCTGGCGCTGCCCAGCGCCGTGCCGGTGCCGCGCAGCGTGGCCATCATGCCGAGCAGGGTGCCGAGCATGCCCAGCAACACCAGCAGGCCGACCAGGTACGGCGTCATCGCCGGCGCCGGCAGCGCGCTGCGCTCGCCTTCCACGCGCAGGCGCACGGCGTGGCGCAGGTTGGGATGCAGGCGTTCCAGCCAAGGGCCGAGCTCGGTAGGTGGCTCGGTCAGTTCATCCACCGCCTGATGCAGCGTGGCGGTGGCCTGCCGGTAGCGGAACAGCTCGAACGCGCCGGCGAGATAGCCGGCGCCGATCAGCACGGCGATGGCCGTGCCCAATGGGTTGTTGCCGACGTAGCCGATGACGATCCAGCCGATGGCGGCGAGGCCCAGCGTGAACACGGAAAGAAGAAGCAATCGTTTGAACATGGTGTACCGGGTCAGGAGGTGCGTAGCGCCGCGAGCAGCGCGTCCACCGGTTGGAAACGAAGATCCAGCTCGGCCAGCAACACGCTGCGCATGTCGCGGCGGAAGCTGTCGAGCCAGGTGGTTGAGGTGTCCGCCGCGGTACGCAAGCGTTCGAAGCGTTGGCCCAGCAGCTCGGGCACCTTGGCCAGCAAGGTGTGCTCGCGCGGGGTGATCGCCACCTCCATCGCGGCGTCCACTTCGGCCAGCTGGCCCATCCCGGGTGACGCCGCGAGCGCGTCGCGCAGCTTGCCGCGCAGGCGACCCACGGCGGCCTGCGTGGCGCGCTGGCGGCTGAGGCAGAGCTGGCGGAACGCGGCGTAGTCCGCTTCGGCGGGCGCCGCAGGCGCCAGCAGCGGGGCATCCTCGACCGCCGCCGTCAGCACCTCGCGTGCCCGCGCGCACTCGGCGTGCAGGTCGTCCGGCGCCACGGCGGCGATCGCGGGCTCGGCCGGCCGGGCGTCGAGCGCGGCAGCCAGCGCCAACGCGTGCTTCCAATCCAGCCATTGGCCCAGCCGGTCGGGCAGCGACGGGCGGGCGGGTGCCAGATCGGTTTCGGCCAGGCGTGCCAGCAGGCGGATGAAGGTGGGCCCGCGAACCGGCGGACGGAGTGCTGCTTGGGCCATGTTTTCCGGGGCAAATCGGGCAGTTTAACCCGGCCGGGGCTGTCGGCGGTTGACCTTGTGTTATCGGGCGTGACCGGCCTGTACGGCGAAGCGACCGGCAATTTCGGATACTCGCCGTCCATCGGCATTCGAAGAAGAGGAGTTGCGCCATGACTGCATTCACGGGCGGCTGTCTGTGTGGCGACGTACGCCTGCGCGCCACGGGCCAACCTTACCGGGTGGGGCTGTGCCACTGCCTCGATTGCCGCAAGCACCATGGGGCGCTTTTCTACGCGGCGGCGATCTTTCCACAGGACGCGGTGGCCATCGAAGGCGAAACGCACGATTACGCCGGGCGGCACTTTTGCCCCCGCTGCGGCTCGTCGGTTTTCGCCCGCTTCGACGACGAGATCGAGGTGCACCTGGGGACGCTGGATGCGCCCGATCAACTGGTACCGACCTACGAGAACTGGACCATCCGCCGCGAACACTGGCTGCCGCCGTTTGCGCTGGCGCATCACTACCCGCGCGATCGCGAGCACACAGGCCGGCACGAGGACTAGCGTTGCGCTGCTTCACGTCGGCGGCGCCGATCTGCAACCGCCATCCCGGTTGATCCCGCAGGGCTGGGTACAATCATCCGTTGCTCCAGGTTTGATGAAACAACCCAAACGTTCGCCGCGAATCCATCAGGGAAACAGACGACCCATGCTCAAGGCCACGCTTCTCGCTTTCACCCTGTTTGCCGTTACCGCGCTGTCCGCGACGGCGGCTCAACCCGTCGCCGATCCACTCGCTCCCGCAGGCCATTGGACCGGCGCCACGGCAGGGCGCGCCGCCACGCCGCCGATGGGCTGGAATTCGTGGAACGCGTTCCGTACCGACGTCGACGAGGCCAAGGTGATGGGCACGGCGAAAGTGCTGGTCGACAGCGGGCTGCGCGATCTGGGCTACATCTACGTGAACATCGACGACGGCTGGTGGCTGAAGCGGCGCACCAGTGACGGGCGCATGCAGGTGCGCACGGCGATCTTCCCGTCGGCGAAGGTTGGCGGCAGCGAGACATCCAGCTTCCGTCCCTTCACCGACAAACTGCACCGCATGGGGCTGAAGGCCGGCATCTACACCGACATCGGCGGCAATTCCTGCTCGCAGGCGTACGACCTGCATTCGCCCAACCTGCCCGAGGGCACCACCGCCGAACGGCAGATCGGCCTGCGTGGCCATGTGCAGCAGGACATCAAACTGTATTTCGCCGATTGGGGCTTCGACTACATCAAGGTCGACGCCTGCGGCATCAACGTGTACGGGGCGGACAGCCCTGTGGTGAAACAGCACAAGTACAACGTGTACCCGCCGCTGATTGACCAGGCCAGCATCAACCGCACGGATATCCCGGCCGTGCGTGCGCTATACCAGCAAGTGGCCGATGCCCTGGCCGCCAGCAATCCCGATGGCGACTACGTCTATTCCATCTGCGCCTGGGGCGCCGCCGACGTGCGGTCGTGGGGCAAGGACGTGGGCAACCTGTGGCGTACCAGCGGCGATATCACGCCGCAGTGGGGGCGCATGCTGCACACCTTCGACAGCGCCTCGACGCGCGCGCTGTACGCCGGCCCCGGGCACTGGAACGACCCGGACATGCTGTTCGTCGGCCACGGCGATTTCGACGTGCACCACCTCACCGAAGCGCGCACGCATTTCTCGCTGTGGGCCATGATCAACGCCCCGCTGATCATCGGCTACGACCTGCGCAATGCGCCACCGGCGCTGATGAGCATCTGGTCAAACAAGGACATCGTGCGGGTCAACCAGGACCGCGGCGGCCACCAGGCGGTACTGGCCTACGACTCGGACGACGTGCAGATCTTCGTCAAGACGCTCAGCGATTCCGGCACCAAGGCCGTGCTGCTGCTCAACCGCGGCTCGGGACCCGCCGAGATCACGCTCACGCCCGCGCAGCTGAAGATGGTGGGCGATGTGGCGCTCACCGACCTGTGGTCGAAAAAGACCATGACGCTCACGGGCGGCGAGCAGACATTCACCTTGCAGCCGCGCGAATCGCGCGTATTCGAGGCGAAGGGAAAACGGCAGCTTGCCGATGGCATGTACCTGTCGGAAATACCCGGCGCCATCAACATCGCCCGCGATGGCGTGGCCGTACCCTTGCCCGATCCGATCGTCCATCGCATGAGCAACCCGTGGGGCGCCACCACCAATGGTGGCGAGCGCCCGAGCTACGGCGGCTGGGGCGGCGCCCGCGCCGATGCCACACCGTACGACCAGGCGTTGACCGTGGATGGAACAGTCTTCACCTCCGGCATCGGCATCCTGGCCAATTCGCGCATGGAAGTGAAAGCCGCCGGCTTCAGCCACTTCGAGGCAAAGGTGGGCGTGGATGATTCCACCCGCAACCTGAAAGACAAGGTCGTGTTCCAGGTTTTCGGTGATGGCCACCTGCTGGCGCAGGCGACGGCGGCTTATGGGCAGGCGGCGCAACCGCTGACCGCCGACCTCGCCAACGTGAAGATCGTCGAGCTCGTCGCGCGCAACGATGCCAGCAGCAGCGACCTGCCGTTGGTGGTTACCTGGGGCGATGCCGCGTTGCGGGAATGACGACAGGGCAATCCCGGGCTGCTGGTTTCGGAAATGATCGGCGGCACCGGCTCGAACGATGAGGCCTGCGCCACCGTGCGCTGGCAGGCAATGCCTGCCGGACGGAGGAGCGGGCGCTAACCGATCGCCGGCGGTGGGGCGGGATAGCGCTCGACGTACGACTCCCCGTGGCTGCCTTCATAGGTCACGTGGCGTTCGACGAAATCGACTTCATAGCGGATCACGCCCGCCTGCCAGGCGGCCAGCAGGAATTGCGGAAACGTGCTTTCCCCAGCCTGATCCGCACGGATCGCGGCCACCAGCGCCTGTTCGTCAAAGGGCGGCACGTCGAAACTCCCCGACATCAGCGGCGTGCCTTGTTGCATCACGCTGCCGAGTTGCGTCAGATACAGGCTCGCGCATGCGGGCAAATGCCACACGTTTCGCGTTACGCCGGCGCGCCTGAGGGTTTCGGCCAGGTAGGGGAACCCGCCCACACGCGGACGTCCAGCCATCGCCCGTTCCTGTGCGACCTGCAGGTTGGAAATAGCCTCACTCATCGTGTACCTCCCGGGTGTGTTGCAAGGGATCGAGCCGTGACGCTGGGGGCGCCGCCTAGTCGACCGGTACAGTGTCTATCGCGTGAACATCCGCCAGCTTTTGAAGCAGTCGCCGCAACTCGATCCTTTCGGCGGTATCGAGTCGGCCGAAGAAGTGCTCGTCGTTGTCGTCGGCCATCGCCCGCAATCGCGGCAGGGTGCGCTTTCCGGACGGGGTAAGCGAAAGCAGTTGTGCGCGATTGTCCCGCGGACTCGACACACGCACGATGCACTGTTTCCTCGCCAGTTTGTCGACGATTTTCGAGATAGCGCCGCGGGTCATGTGCATGGCGTCAGCCAGATTGGCCGCCGTGATGTCAGCGCGACGTTCGATATGGTTCAGCGCCACCCACTCCGCGACGGAAAGCTGCCTGACCTGGAGGGCGCTGGCGAAGCTTCCCGAGACATGATTGGAAACAAGTCGAAGCCAGTAACCCAGGTGGATTTCGAGGGGCTTGTCCGGTACCGCACGGCTTGCCTGTTCCTTCATCTTCGGTCCTGCCCATGGTTTCCGTGGAACCCATGATGGTTTCCATGGAAACATGATGTCAAGCATTCCTGCGACGGGGGTACGGTCAAATCTGTCCGTATCGTCCCCACGCGTTGTATCGTCTGGGTTTCGGTCAGCCCATGCCGTACCGCCCCGTGGCTCAGGCGGAGGCAGAGTCGAACTGACGTGTGTGATCGCTGAGGGAAGAATTCGTGGATATTGGTGATCGCTATCGGCTCCTTGTCGAATCGCTCGAAGACGTTGCTGTTTACATGGTGGACGCCGAGGGGCGCATCGAAAGCTGGAACCGCGGCGCCGAACGGTTGACCGGCTATTCGCGGCAGGATGCGGTCGGCATGCCGGTAACGGCGCTCTATCCGCACGAACAGCACATGGCGGTGTTGTCGGACGCCAGGTCGGCGTGCCAGAACGGCGTAGACGGTCGGAAGATCGTGGGCGAGCTTCGCTGCAAGGATGGCTCGTTCGTTGCGGCTTCCATCACGGTCCAGCCGGTGTGCGATGCCACCGGCACGCTGCTGGGGTGGTGGGAGGTCGTGCACGATCTTTCCCAGCAAAACGCCGATGCCGATGCGCACGAGTTCACCGAGGAACAATTCCGCCGCCTGGTGCAGGGGGTCATCGACTACGCCATCTACATGCTCGATCTGGAAGGCAATGTTCACTCCTGGAATACGGGTGCCGAGCGCATCAAGGGCTACCGGGAACAGGAGATCATCGGGCGGCACTTCTCGACGTTCTATACGGAGTCCGACCGGGCTGCCGGCGAACCCGCGCGGGGCCTGGCGCATGCGCTGGAACACGGTCGCTTCGAGAACAAGGCCTGGCGCGTGCGCAAGGATGGCTCCCTGTTCTGGGCGCATGTGGTGATCGACCGGGTCGACGACAACGACGGCAACCCGATCGGCTTTGCGAAAATCACCCGCGACGCGACCGAAAGCCTACGGGCCGAGGAGGCGCTGGAGGAGATGCGGCGGGCGTTCCATCGGGCGCAAAAGATGGAGGCGATCGGCCAGCTGACCGGCGGCGTGGCGCACGACTTCAACAATCTTCTGCAGGTCATCAGCGGCAACCTGCAACTCCTCAACGATGACGTTGCGGACAACGATCGGGCAAGGCGGCGGATTGCCAATGCCATGGCCAGCGTGGCGCGCGGATCGAAACTGTCCTCGCAGTTGCTGGCGTTCGGTCGTCGCCAACCGCTGACGCCCAAGGTCATGAACCCCGGCAAGCTCGTCCGTGACATGGACGACCTGTTGCGGCACACGCTGGGGGAGGGTATCGAGATCGAAACCGTCATCAGTGGCGGGCTCTGGAACACGTCCGTCGACCGGACGAATCTGGAAAACGCCATCCTGAATCTCGCCATCAACGCGCGCGATGCGATGGACGGCAGCGGCCGGCTGACCATCGAGGCGGGCAATGCCTATCTCGACGATCAATACGTCCGTCGCCAACATGAAGTGAAGGCCGGACAATACGTGCTCATTGCGGTGACGGATACCGGCTGCGGCGTGCCGGCGGATCTGCTGGAGAAGGTGTTCGAGCCGTTCTTTTCCACCAAGCCGGAAGGAAGCGGCACGGGGCTCGGCCTGTCGATGGTTTACGGGTTCGTCAAGCAGTCGGGCGGGCATGTCCAGATCTACAGCGAAGTGGGCTATGGCACCACCGTGAAGATCTATCTCCCGCGCAGCATGCAGGCGGAGGAAGCGCAGGGCACGAGCGCGCCGGACCTGATGCGCGGGGGCACCGAGTCGATCCTGGTGGTGGAGGATGACGAAGCGGTGCGGGAGACGGCTGTCTCGCTGCTGCGCAACCTCGGCTATCGCGTCCTGCAGGCGCCCGATGCCCGCAGCGCGCTGTCGATCGTCGAAAGCGGTGTGGCGCTGGATCTGCTGTTCACCGACGTGGTGATGCCCGGAACGATGCGAAGCCCCGAGCTGGCCATCAAGGCGCGCGAGCGCATGCCGGATCTCGCTGTGCTGTTTACCTCGGGCTACACCGAAAACGCCATCGTTCACGCCGGCCGACTCGACGAGGGCGTGGAGCTGTTGAGCAAGCCTTATACGCAGGAAGCGTTGGCTCTGAAACTGCGCGAGGTGCTTTCCGCACGGACGACGCGACGGCCCGCCGACACGGTGCTTTCCGCGCAGCCCCGGCCATCGCGCGCCACCCATGCGGGACGGTCGAGGATCCTGCTGTGCGAAGACGACGTGTCCATTCGCTCCACGGTCAAGGACATGCTGGAATCGAGGGGGTATGCCGTCGTGGAAGCGGGCTCGGCAGAAACCGCCATCGAGAAGCATCGGCGCGAGCGGATCGATCTGCTGGTCGCGGACCTGAGGCTTCCGGGTTCCTCCGGTATCGATCTGATGAAGACCCTCCGGAAAACCACCGCGGAGTTGCCCGTGGTCTTCACCACCGGTCGCTTCGACGGGGATGCCGATCTGCTGGATTCGCGAACCAAGGTCCTGCTCAAACCGTATAGCGGGGATGCCCTGGTGCAGACGATCTCGCAGTTGCTGGCATAGGGCGTCGCGCGAGCTAACCGGGCAAGCTGACCACCGGCACGAAGCCGCCAAAGATCATCCGCTTGCCGTCGAACGGCATGTCGCTGGCGCCTTCCAGCCGGGGATCTTTCATGAACTTTGCCATGCCGGCATCGCGGGTGGCCTTGTCAGGCCACTCGATCCACGAGAACACCACCGACTCATCCTCCGTGGCCTGCACGGCGCGCCGGAAGTCGGTGAGTTTGCCGTCGGGTACGTCATCCCCCCAGCACTCCATGACGCGCGTGGCGCCGAATTCCATGAGGATGGTGTCGAACGTGGTGGCGTGCGTGGTGAATGCTTCGCGCTTGGCGTTGGGCACGGCGATGATGAAACCGTCGATGTAGGACATGGCTGCCTCCTTGGGTTACGGCGGGCGGTGGGGCCGATTTCTTGTATCGACGAACGAGCGCGCTGGATCGACATGGAGCTTGCGGGTTTCGATTTGCAGCACTGATTCCGAGCGAAAGCCAGGCAACTGGCCTGACTTTCGCCGGTGGAACGACGAACGCTTTCCGCTATTGCTTGTTGGCCACCAGCGTGATGCCGCGGTTGGTGGGTTTGTAGGTGGACACGGTGGTCATCTGCTTGCCGTCCGGCGACACCGTCATCTTCGATATCGAAGTGAGCTTGCCGTCCCGGTAGTTGGTCTCCTGCAGGGCATCCCCCACCATTTTTACCGCGACGGTGTCATGGTCCGGGTCGCCCGCTACAGCGACCGGCTTGCCGCCGAGCTTGGCTGTGTAGGATTCACCCAGCTTGTTGGACATGGTCACCGTGTCGCCGTCGACCTTGTAGGTGGAGGTCAGCCTGTTCTCCGAGGCGCTCTGGTAGCTCGCAATCTGCCAGGAGCCGGCCAGGGCGTTCGAACCCGGTGCCCCGTCGCCCACGCGCGTCAGGGTTCCATGGAACGTCGCGTGCTTGCCGCGATCGGACGTGGCCACGAAGGTGGCGGTCTTGCCGTCCGGGGCCACCGTATAGGTGCGGGTGAAGACGACCTTGCCGTCCTTCTTGGCAGTCTGCTCGACGACGTGGTCGTTGACGACCTTCACGGCCATGTGGTCCATGTCCGGTCGCCCGCTGATGGGCTGGTCAGTGCCGTCGGCCTTGATGTGGATGGGCGGCGCGCAATTGCAGGTGTACAAGCCGTCCTTGAGCGTCATCACCTCCGCTGTTCCGGAGCCGTGGATCTTGCTGACATCGATCTTCCATGTGCCATCGAATGCACTCGCTGCCATCAACGGAAACGGCAGCAGCAAGGCGGTCAGCACCAACATGTTGTTCATCAATCTTTTCATCGCAAGCCCTCGCATTGATTGATACCACGGCCGGGATCTACTCGAATCGCTGAAACCCCCATACATGCCGGGGATGCTTCCTTCTCGAGCCCCAGGGGCGGGGACGGTACTCCGAGTCATGGCTGTGTGCGCGTGCCAAGGGGCGGGCGTGAGGGCGCAAAGGATCAGGAGCAAGAGCGCCCTTCCGCCTTCGGCACGTTCCCCGCGGAGCGGGGGAAAGAAGCTGGTGTGATGTGGCCGCGATCAGCCGCGGCGGGCGGCCTCGATCGCCGCGATGTCGATCTTCGTCATCGTCATCATCGCGTCGAACGCACGCCTGGCGGCGGCAGGGTCGGGGTCGGTGACCGCGGCGGTCAGGGCGCGCGGGGTGATCTGCCACGACAGGCCCCATTTGTCCTTGCACCAGCCGCACTCGCTGGCCTGGCCTCCGTTGTCGATGATGGCGTTCCACAGGTGGTCGGTTTCAGCCTGGTCGTCGGTGGCCACCTGGAATGAAAACGCCTCGTTGTGCCGGAATGCCGGGCCACCATTCAAGCCCAGGCACGGAATGCCCATGACATTGAATTCGACCGTCAGGATATCGCCCTGCTTGCCTGCCGGGTAATCTCCCGGCGCGTGATGCACGGCGCCCACGGCGCTGTCCGGAAATGTTTTGGCGTAGAAGGTGGCGGCGTCCAGGGCGGTGCCGTCGTACCAAAGGCAAATGGTGTTCTTGCTGGTCATGCGGGTTCTCCGGGTCGAAAGCGGCGGAAAGCACTCCTACTCGAATGGCACTGACTTGAACGCAAAAGCCTCACTTTTCGTCATTCCCGCGAAAGCGGGAATCCAGTGACTTCAAGCTGCCAGAGACGCTGGATCCCCGCTTTCGCGGGGATGACGAGCTTGAGTCAGTGCCATTCCACTCCTACTCCATGTCGACGAACGGCGCGCGTGTGGATCGACGCGGGCCACGCACGCGCGTTCCCGCGGCAATGGCGGCCGACCAACCCGCGGTGGCAGGAGCAACCGAGGCGCTCCCGAAGTTTTGTTTTTTCCGTCGTGGCACATGCGGGTTGCTGCCGAGCGGCGCCGTCCATTGTCTGCCAGATGACGACGAGGCGATCGCGCAAGATGTCTGCTCGACACTGCCTGTGCCGAGCGCGGCCTGGCATTTCCTGATCCAGATCATGGGTGCGTGTTCCGTACGGGTATACGGTCGCAGACCCCGACGCCCGCGTGGACGCCGTACCACGTGCGATGGGATGGACGATGCAGGCAACTGTCACGGCACAGCATTCGGCGGTGAGCGCGGAAGATGATCGCGCATTGGCCGCCGTGTTCTCGGCATACACCGTTTCGGCCACCTGCTGGCTGCTGTTTGCCACGGCGGTGGGGTTGCTGCTGGCCTTCAAATTCGGTGCGCCGGATTTCTGGGCGGCGAAGTACCTGACTTTCGGGCGATTGCGGCCGATCCACACCAACGACACGTTCTATGGCTGGGCCAGCATCGGCCTGGTCGGGCTGGCGTATTACGTGGCCGCGCGCAGTAGCGGCACGAAGCTGTACAGCATCAAGCTGGCCTGGATCGGCCTGGCGCTGTTCAACCTCGCCGCCGTCGCCGGCACCATCGCGCTGGAGCTGGGTTACAACTGGGGCGACCTGGAGTACCGCGAGTGGCCGTGGCCGATCCGGCTGGTATTCCTGGCCGCGCTGCTGGTGACCGGCTGGAATCTGATCGGCACGGTGGCGCGACGCACCACCGAAGACATCTATCTTTCCAACTGGTACACGGTATGCGGGGTGCTGTGGACCTGCGTGATCGCGATCGTCGCCACGCTGCCGTGGTACCAGCATGGGCTGGGGCAGGTCGCCATTTCCGGCTTCTACATGCACAACGCGGTAGGCATGTGGTTTACGCCGCTGGCGTTGGGCGTCTTCTATTACGCGATTCCGAAGATCCTCAGCCGCCCGATCTATTCCTATGCGCTGGGCGTGTTCGCGTTCTGGACCAACCTGCTGTTCTACCCGCTGCTGGGCGGACACCATTTCCTGTTCAGCCCGCTGCCGTGGTGGTTGCAGACCACCGCGATCGTGTTCAGCGTGGCGATGCTGGTGCCGGTGTGGGGCGGCAGCGCGAATTACCTGCTGACGATGCGCGGGCGTTACCGCGACATGACGCACTCGTATCCGTTGATGTTCATTTTCGTGGCCGTGATCGGCTATCTGTTCGGCTCGACCCAGGGCACGGTCGAGGCGTTCCGCTCGATGCAGGCGATCTGGCATCTCACCAACTTCACCGTCGGGCATTCGCACCTGACCATGTATGGCTTCGTCACGTTTGCGGTGTGGGGCGGCATCTATGCGCTGCTGCCGCTGGCTACGCACAAGAGTCCCGGCCGGCTGGGCATTGCGCTGCATTTCTGGATGGCGCTGGTGGGCAGTTTCATCTACGTCATCGCGCTGTCCATCGGCGGCACCATCCAGGGGCTGGACTGGCTGCACCAGCGGCCCTTCATTCAGTCGGTGACGGACATGGCGCCGTATTGGGTCTGGCGCGGCGCCGGCGGCTTGCTGATGTTCCTGTCCCACATCGTGTTTGCATGGAACGTGTGGCGGATGACGTCGGGGCAGACCGGTAATGCCGGCTCGCCCATCCTGGCTCGCACCGAGGGGGCCGCCGCATGAAAAAGTTGCTGCAGATTGCCGGCGGCGCACTGCTTGTCTACATCGTCATCGTGATGGGAATTGCGGTGATCCCGGCCATCGACCTGTCGAAAACCCCGCCGGGCCCGGGCGTGAAGCCGTTGACGGCCTTGCAGGCGGAAGGCAGCGCGGTGTACGCCGCCAACGGTTGCGCGTATTGCCACACTCAGCAGGTGCGTCCGCTGGCCGAGGACAAGGTGTTTGGCCGTCCATCCGCGCCGGGCGATTTCGCCTACCAGACACCGGAGCTGCTCGGCTCCGAGCGTACCGGGCCGGATCTCTCCACTATCGGCAGCAGCAAACCCAGTGACGTGTGGCAGTACATCCACCTGTTCGACCCGCGCGCGGTGGTGCCCGAGTCGGTGATGCCTAACTTCAAGTTCCTGTTCCATGTGGTGACCACCGTGCCGCCCGGCGAGACGGCCGTGCCGGTGCCGGCCGCGTTTGCGCCGAAGCAGGGCGAGGTGATCCCGACCCGGCAGGCCAAGGCGCTGGTGGCCTACCTGTTGTCGCTGAAACAGACGCCGATGCCGGGCTACGCCATGAACGGCGGCATGGGCGGCATGACCTCGGCGGCGCCCGCAGCGGCACCGGCACCAACCGCGGCTGCCAGCGGTGGCTACAGCTACGACGCCGCCAAGGGCCAGAGCCTGTTCATGGCCAACTGTTCCGCCTGCCACCAGGCCACCGGCGAAGGCATCCCCGGCGCGTTCCCGCCGCTCAAGGGCAACGCCGCGGTGGATGCGGACAATCCGACCCTGCACATCCACACCGTGCTGCAAGGTGCGCACGGCGTCACCATCGGCGGCGTGGCCTACAGCAGCGTGATGCCGCCGTTCGCCGATCAGTTGAGCGATGCGGACATCGCCAACATCGTCAACTACGAGCGCAGCTCGTGGGGCAACCACGCCAAGCCGGCGACCGCGGCCGACGTGGCTGCCGTGCGCGCCAAGGGCCCGTGAGCAGGAGATCGTCATGCATCATGCTTTTCTCGGGCCGTTCTGGGGCAACGTCGCCATCATCGCGATCGCCGGCGCGATCACCATCGGTTGTTTCGTCGCGATGTTCTGGATGATCTTCCGGCCCGGCGAGAAAGACCCGCATCACGCCAAGTACGAAATCCTGCGCAAGGACCGTTGAGGAAATCCGCCATGTCCAAGTCCCACGTACGCGTCTACCTCGACGACGATCTGCAGCCGGTGGTGGACCACGAACTGCCGACCGCGCTGACCCTCGATACCCGCAAGCTGGCCGACGGCCCGCATCGGCTGATCATCCGCGCCGAGGATCACAGCGGCGCCGAAGGTGTGGAGGAAATCCCGTTCCACGTGCAGAACGGCCCCGGCATCATCGTGTCGGGCTTGCGCCCGGGCTCGACCCGGCGCGGCGAGTTGCACCTGACCGTGGATGCCTTCAGCACCGACGATCCCTTCGACCCGCGGCGTGCCGAGGCGCGTTCGTCGATCCCGGTATGGGTGTGGGTGATGTGCCTGTTTGTGGTGGCCTGGGCGGTCTTCTACGCCGGGCGCATGTGGGATGTGCCGGCGCAATACCGCGACACACCCACCTACGGCCCGCCGCCGGCACAGGCCGCGCCGGCGACGACGCCACGCTGATTCGGGCGCGGAGAAAAAGGGACGCCGTGGCGGCCATGGAGCCACCACGGCACCGGTGAGTCAGACGGCAGCCGTCGCCGCGCGATCCGCGTTGTGGGGATACATCGCGTCGAGGTATTCCTGGTCCATCTCCGTCTTGAACGTGTGCGCATCCTTCAACGCTTCGGCGCGCTGGGCGGCCGGGCGCGCATTGACGCGGTCGAGGAAACGTTTGACGTGCGGAAAGTCGCCCCAGCCCTGTTCGCCAAACATGAAGGGCAGGGCGCGCGCCCAGCCCCACAAGGCCATGTCGACGATGGTGTATTCCTCGTTGACCATGAACGTGCGGGTGGCCAAGTGCTCATCGAGAATCCGCCAGTGGCGCCGCGCTTCGAAGTCGTAGCGATGGAGCGCGTAGGCCTTGGGCTCGGGGGCGAAGTGCCTGAAATGCACCGCCTGGCCGGAGAACGGACCGATGCCGGTGGCGATGAACATCAGCCACGAATACATCCGGCTGCGAACTTCCGGCGTGTTCTCGGGCAGGAACTTGCCGTGCTTCACCGCGAGATAAAGCAGGATCGCCGTGCTGTCGAAGACCACGGCATCGCCGTCGACCAGGGCCGGGGTTTTGCCATTGGGGTTGATGGCGCGGTAGGCGGCGCCGTGCTGCTCGCCTCTGGCCGTGTCGACCGGCACCATCTGGTAATCAAGCCCGGATTCTTCGAGAAACAGGGCGACCTTGGAGGGGTTGGGAGACGGGTGGTAGTAGAACTTCATGAGGTTGGCCTTGGTGGGTGGGGTGGTGGAGGGGCGCCGGGTTTCCCGTGTGGCGCAGCGCAAGCAGAGTGTCTGCGTTTGCACATGCCGCAACCACACCATTCACCGCAAAGTTGGATTGCGTTTTCGGCAAGCTTGTCGACGCCCGCTGGAACGCCGCCGATGGCATCGCCGTCAGGAGCTTCCCCCGCTGTCGATGCGCATTGCCATGTGCCATGCGATGACGGAACGCACCGCCGCGCTTCCACCCCCGCGCCAAGTACGCGAGACTTTGCTGCCATGCACACGGCAACCCAGCGGAGATTCAATGAGCTTGGCGCGACAGGGAGTCAGCTTCTTGATGGTCGGACTCGGTCTGTTGACCGCCGACTGGGCGGTGTTCGTGGTGTTGACGGCGCTTGGCACGCCGGCCCCGGTGGCCAATGTTCTTGGCCGCATAACCGGTGCGCTGCTGGGTTTCTGGGCGAATGGCCGCTTCACGTTCGGCACACCCGACACCCGGCTCGGCCCCCACCGGTTTCTGCGCTTCCTGGCCATGTGGCTGCCGTTGACCGCGCTCAGCACCCTTTTGGTCACGGCGGTGGAAGCGAAACTCGGCTTGCAGATGGCATGGCTGGCAAAGCCCGCGGTCGAGGCCTGTCTTGCCGTCATCAGCTTCGTCGTTTCACGCCATTGGGTGTATCGGTAAACGCGGCGCCGCGGTTCAACGTCTTCGCCGGTTGATGCGTCGACGCCATCGTCGCCATGCAGCGGGCAAGCTGCATGCACCAAAGCAACGGAACACGTGCCAATGACAGAACAACGCGATCCGACCGATCTGGACTATCTCACCTGGGTGGCCGAGGGCAGGGCAGCGATGGTGCCCGCCGACGTCAGCGCCCGTCTGCTGGCAGCGGGGCTTCTGGTGCAGACCGGTCGCGACAAGGTCGATCGCCAACGGTTCGAACTGAGCCCGGACGGGCTGGACCATATCCGTTCGAGCGATCAATGACGGACCGAGCCGACTTGCTTGCGAGGGTCGGCAGCGCGATGACCACCCGCCCGATCCCCAGCCGTTCGCGCTGAGCGTAGCCCGCGCAGCGGGCGGAGTCGAAGCGCCATCCACACCATCATGAGAAGGGAATCGTGACCAGGTTGCGCTGCCACGGCAATGCCATGGTTTGCGCCGCGAATGGGCGGCCGCCTCAGCCACCATTGGCGTCTTCATAACCGCTGCGAAAGGTCATCCCGTGAATCGACGCGACCTGCTAAAAAACACCTTGATGGGCGCATTCGCGCTGACCCTCCGCCCCGGCTTGGCCTGGGCAGCAACCGCTGACCAGGCCACCACACAGTTCACCGCACTGGAGCGCAAGCATGGCGGCCGGCTCGGTGTTTCCATCCTCGACACGCAGAGCGGCCACCGCATCCAGCATCGCGCTGGCGAGCGTTTCCTGATGTGCAGCACGTTCAAGTGGCTCGCCGCTGCCGCCGTGCTGGCGCGGGTGGATAGCGGCAAGGAGCGACTCGATCGTCGCGTGGTCTATGGCAAGGACGTGTTGCTGAGTTACGCGCCGATCACCAGCAAGCACGTGGGCGCACCGGGCCTGAGCGTGGCCGACCTCTGCGCGGCCGCGGTGACCTTGAGCGATAACACCGCCGCCAACCTCCTGCTCGCCAGCCTGGGTGGCCCAACCGCGATCACCGCATTCGCGCGCAGCCTGGGTGATGAAACCACCCGGCTCGATCGCATCGAGCCCGAACTCAACCTGGGCCGTCCGGGCGATATCCGCGACACCACCACGCCGGATGCCATGCTGTCCGATCTGCACCGCGTTCTGCTGGGCGACCGGCTTTCCCTCGCATCGCGAGGCCTGCTGCTTCAATGGCTGCGCGAATGCACCACCGGTCTCGACGCCCTGCGCGCAGGCCTGCCCAAAGAGTGGACGGCCGGCGACAAGACCGGCAGTGGTAGCCAGGGCGAGACCAACGACGTGGCCATTATCTGGCCACCCCAACGCAAGCCGCTGCTGGTGACCGCGTACTACGCCGGCTCCCGCGCCGAGCCAGCGGAGCGCAAGGCGGTGCTGGCGGCGGTGGGGCATATCGCGGCGTCGATGTAGCCATCACGATGTTTCCCGGAGGCGTGGCTGCGACCGTCGTTGCCGCATACCCTTGGCCGGATCCGTCCGCTCACGGTCCGGCACGGTGCTCGTTGGCGGTCGGTCGCCTGCCTAGAGTGACGACTCCCCCAACGATGGAGCCGTCCCCATGTCCGATACCCCCGCCTTGCTGGTCATCGACGTGCAGCAATCGTTCCTGCACGCACCGTACTGGCGCGAGGACGATGTGCCGGTATTTCGCGAGAATCTGCTGAAGCTGATCGATGCGGCGGTCGCGCGCGGCTGGCCGGTGGTGCGCATCCTGCACGAGGATGGCGACGCGCATTTTTCCGCGGCATCGGGCCTGGTCACGCCGATGGCATGGGTGCCGGAGGCGCACGACGTGGTCTTCCGCAAGCAGGTGCACAACGCTTTCACCGGGACGCAACTGGAAGCCTGGCTGCGTGAGCGTGGTATTGGGCGGCTGATCATCAGCGGCATCCGCACCGAGCAGTGTTGTGAAACCACCACGCGGGTCGCTTCCGATCTCGGCTTCGCCGTCGATTACGTCACCGAAGCCACGCTGACCTTCCCGATGGTCCACGCCGGCAGCGGCACTCGCTACGATGCGCAGGACATCAAGCAACGCACGGAACTGGTTCTGGATGGCCGTTTTGCCCGCATCTGCACCGTCGATGACGTCCTCGCCGATCACTGAGGTGTGCTTCGTGCTGCCGCCGGACCTGATCCTGCTGGATCTGGCCGGCGCCGCCGACGCCTTTCGCATCGCGGCGGCGATGGGCCTGCCGGTGCGCCTGCGGCTGATGGCGCCGGTGGCGGCGGGCGAGGCGGCACCGACCGCGCTGGGCGTGGGTCTTGCCGGCGTCGAACCGCTGCCGGCGAAGCTGCCCGAGCACGTGTTGATCGTTGTCTGCGGCGCCACCGGCAGCACCGCGCGCCTGTTGTCGTCGGCGGCGGGCCGGACTCTGATCGCCTGGTTGCGACGCCATGTCGTCGCCGGCCGGCCACTGGCCTGCGTCTGTTCCGGCGCGCTGCTGGCGGCGGCCGCCGGCCTGCTCGACGGACGGCGCTGCACCACGCACCACAGCCTGCTCGACGAGCTGCGCCAACTGGCCCCGGCGGCCGAAGTGCTGGACAGCCGCGTGTTCGTGGAAGACGGCGAGGTCTGCACCAGCGCCGGCATCACCGCCGGCATCGACCTCGCGCTGCATCTGATCGCCAAGCTCGGTTCGCCGCGCCTGGCCGTCGCCGTGGCGCGGGAAATGGCCGTCTACATGCGCCGCGCCGCCGGTGACCCGGCACTGTCGCCCTGGCTGGAAGGACGCAACCACATGAACATGGCCATCCACCGCGTGCAGGATGCGCTGCTCAAGGCGCCCGCGCAGGACTGGCCGCTGGCCCGGCTGGCCGACATCGGCCATCTCAGCGTGCGCAGCCTCACCCGCCACTTCCGCGAAGCCAGCGGCATGTCGGTCAACCGCTACCACGCACGGCTGCGCGTAGCTCTGGCGCGGCAGGCGCTGGCCAATGGCGACAACGTGGAGCAGGCGGCCGAACGCGCCGGCCTGGGCTCGGCGCGGCAGCTGCGTCGCTTGTGGGCCGCACATGCTGACGATCTTCCATCGTCGGTGCGGCAACGCGGTTGAGCGCCTGAGGCAAGTTTTCCGACCGCCGCTATCGAGCGTCAGCGCTACCGAGTGCGAAGTCGAAACCCGTACGCGTTGGAAATGCCTGAGCTTCCTTATGCTGCTGCGCTATGCTCAGTCGGAGTTCCGGGGGGAATGGATGACCACGCAACGCTGGCTGATAGCCGCCGCCTTCTGCATTGCCTTTACCGGCTAACACCGTCAACACGCCGCCCGCAACAGGCCGGCGCGACCAACCCGCTCGCCACCGTCGGCCACCTCGCCGGCATCGAAGCCGCCGGCCTGACCGGCGACCAGCGCGCCATCCAAGGCCATGTCGACGCTATGCACAAAGACATGATGCGCTCCATGCATCTGCCCGATCCCTCGCGCCCGATAGACCACGAAGCCGGCCGCGCCGCCGTGCGCCCACTCCAAGGCGTTCAATCCGTCGTGTGGATCGACCGCAGCAACCTGCTGGTGATGGTCGGCGGCGGCCAATACCGCCGCATGGACATCATCGACGATATCCGCCTCGCGTTGGAACCGCTGGGCGACACGTTAGGCGTGGTCGTCAACCTGCAGGACGTGATGGCGACGACGTCGGAAGGCGCGGATACGTTGTCGCGGAACTGCCAGTTGAGGGCAGGGCAGCGGGCGATGTTGCAGCCGAAGCGGCAGGTGGATGTGCTGGATCCGGAGGTCAGGCGAGTGTTTCGGGCGCAGCAAGAACGACGCTAATACCCAAATCAAAAATCAGGCGCCACGAATGCTGCGAACCGACATTTCCCTTGAACTGAACATCGGTTTTGTAGGCTTCTCCGCGGTCACCAGTTCATCCGCTCCAGCGATGATTGCTGTGGCAACGTGAGCTGCGTCCATTGGTGCAATTGAATATTGTGACGCCTGATCTATGGCAATCTTATGAACGGTTTCGTCATACCACACGCGAGAAGCAACTTTAAACCACTCTTCATAGAAGGTCACTTGCTCCGCCTTATGCTTCATGGGCTGCGGAAGAACTTCCAACTCAACAAGCGGACTGAAGACATACTCGATCCCTTCTTGCGAAATTTCAGCAATTGCGCGACGCGCGACATCATCCTCTGCTGCCTTAAGTGCAAGCATTAGTACGCAGGAATCGATGTAGACTTTACGCGTCATGCATCTCGTGCCAAACGAAATTCGTCCATGATATCTTCACTGGCACAGGTCACCATGCCTGCAGAAATTGCAGCTTCGCGGAGCGCAAGTAGCTTAAGGCCAAAAGGACTCAATGACGGGCCGGTAGAGGCGACTTTCTTAATAGGGGTCGCTGGCGACCAAAGTGAACTATTAATTAGTTCAGATGCTGACGTTGACCAAGGCGACTGTGACGGCGCGCTGGGTCGGATCGGAAGCGGGGGCGTCGCTACCGAGCTGTTGACTGCAGCGCCAGGTGCAAATAGCAGCACAGCTGCGGTCACGCTGTTCCTGAGCACGTCTGAAACACATACGTTAGGCATAATCCCCCCTGAATCTGCCGGCTAGACTATAGGCTGATTCTATAGCCATATCTATCATCGTAAGGCTTTCATCAAGCGATGCTTTCGATTCCACATTTTCGTTATAGGATCGACGATTATTGAAGTCTCCAGCTATAGAAATACCCGTAGCAATGCGAGTCTCTTTGGGGAATCGCCCAGATAATGCATCGGCGTCTGGCCACATTGCGACATTGGAGACAACGGTATTGTTGAAATACGTTTCGTCTACGTTGTTCGAAACGCGAATCATGATCTCATTTGCATTGCAAAGGTCGAGGTCAGACGACAGCAAATTGCGCAGTGCGGCCATAACCTCTTCATTGTCGTTCGAATCGGACATTATCTGTAGCTGGGTACCTATGCCGACGAACGATGCGTCAATCTTAATGCGACTAAGCATTTCAAACAGCACATGCGCCCTTCTTTTTAGATAGTCAGCGCATCTTCCTCGCTCGCGCTGCCAATCATCAGAGTAGTTGACAGTGAGCGCCATGGACAACTGGGAAACAGCAATCGTACTAAACCCGCTGACGGCATTGAAGACGATCCGAGGCACTTCTGGGCCCAAGTCGTCGGGGATCGGGAACAACTGTGGGGCTCCGTAGCCACCTGGACAGCCCGCGTTGAGCGCATCTTCCAACTCGTTCGCTGCCCGGCGTATCGTCTGGACCCTCGGAAAATGAACCGAAAAAGAGTGCTGATGCAGTAGAGGGGCAGCGAGCATGTGGTTTCCCCGTTCGCCGAAATGAATATTGACTGTCGGCTATTATCAGTCAGCCTGCGTGTTATGGCTACTCGGTCATGAACAGCCGGAACACGCGCGGCGGTAGTTTTGGCCAGCCTACTGGATACATGCGCTGTGCGGGAAGACTCCAGATTCCTACGGTGTCTTCAGGTTCTGGCTTTTACCCAGTGACTACAACGCGTCCAAGATTCCCGCCGAGCCTATGCCGGTGTCGGTATTCATGGTCACCATGTCGGACTTCTCTTCCTGCGGCGCATGACGTACACCAGCCTGGCGATACACACTGCACCAGTCACAGCGAGCGGATGACCGGGCACGATAGCTGATCTTAAGGGGAAGTCTGCGCGAAGGCTTTCGCCGGAAGCTGGGAGGGAAACTGGGACGGGGGAAATTAGCCGCAGGCATCTTCACATCTCCTGTATCGCCTCGGCACTCAGCTTCACCCCCAGCGCCTGCACGACCTTCATGATCGTGGCGAACTCCGGGTTGCCTTCGGCGGACAGGGCCTTGTACAGACTTTCGCGGCGCAGGCCGGTGTCGCGCGCGAGTTGGGACATGCCGCGGGCGCGTGCAACCACGCCGAGGCTGTCGGCGATGAAGGCGGGGTCGCCGGTTTCGAGGGCGACGGAGATGTACTCGGCCTGGGCTTCGGGGGTGGCAAGGTGTTCGGCGGGGTCAAAAGGGTGGGTTTTGGTACGCATGTTTCACCTCACAGGCTGGCAGCGAGTTTCCGGGCTGCGTTGATGTCCTTGCGCTGTGTGTCCTTGTCGCCACCGCAAAGCAGGATGACCAACAGCTTGCCTTGCTGCACGTAGTAGACGCGATAGCCGGGACCGTAATCGACTCGCAGTTCCTGCATTCCATGGCCGCCGGCTGCCTTGTGATCGCCGAAATTCCCGAACGCCATCATGCGGATGCGCGACGCGATGCGAGCTTTGGCACGCTCGTCGCGCAGGGCATCCAGCCATGATGTGAAAGCGTCGGTCCTTCAAACTTCGATCATGTGCAAACTGTATCCTTTGGGAAACATGCCGTCAACCATGGGATACGCCGCGACCTCGACTGGAGAAGGCGTGGCAAGCGGGTCAGGGCCACTCAAATGCAAACGGCGCCGTATCGCTACGGCGCCGTTGCAGTTTCAGATTCCGGCCTTCGTCGGAATGACGAACGGGCGAATTACAGCGCCTCGAAAATCCCAGCGGCGCCCATGCCGGTGCCAATGCACATCGTCACCATGCCGTACTTCTGTTTGCGACGACGCATGCCGTGCACCAGCGTGGCGATGCGCACCGCGCCGGTCGCACCCAGCGGATGGCCCAGCGCGATGGCGCCGCCGAGCGGGTTGACCTTGGCCGGGTCGAGTTTGAGGTCACCCATCACGGCCAACGCCTGGGCAGCGAAGGCTTCGTTGAGTTCGATCCAGTCGAGCTGATCCTGGGTGATGCCGGTCTGCGCGAGGGCCTTCGGAATCGCTTCCTTCGGGCCGATGCCCATGACTTCGGGCGGGACGCCGGCGACGGAGAAGCCGACGAAACGGGCCAGCGGCTGCAGGTTGTATTGCTTGATGGCCTTTTCGCTGGCGAGCAGCACGGCGCCGGCGCCGTCTGACATCTGGCTGGAGTTGCCGGCGGTGACGGTGCCGCCGAACTGGCCGTTGCGGAATACGGTGCGCAGTTTGGCCAGCACTTCCGCGGTGGTGCCGGCGCGCGGGCCTTCGTCCTGGTCGATGACGCGGTTGTCGGTGGTGATGTCGCGGCTGGCGAGATCCGGGTAGTGGTCATCGAGCTGGAATGGGGTGATCTCGTCCCTGAATTCGCCGGCGGCCTGGGCGGCCAGTGCGCGGCGGTGGCTTTCGACCGAGAACGCGTCCTGTTGCTCGCGGCTGACTTTCCACTGCTTGGCCACGTTCTCGGCGGTGATGCCCATGCCGTAGGCGATGCCGATGTTCTCGTCCTGGAAGATGGCCGGGTTCATGGCGATCTTGTGGCCCATCATCGGCACCATGCTCATGCTCTCGGTGCCGCCGGCGAGCATCAGGTCATCCAGTCCCAGGCGGATACGGTCGGCGGCCATCGCCACCGATTGCAGGCCGGAGGAGCAGAAGCGGTTGACGGTGACGCCAGGCACGGTGTGCGGCAGACCGGCCAGCAGCAGGCCGATGCGCGCCACGTTCATGCCTTGCTCGGCCTCGGGCATGGCGCACCCGATGATGACGTCGCCGATCTGGTGCGGGTCGATACCCGGCGCCTGTGCCATCACGGCGCGGATCACGTGGGCGAGCATGTCATCCGGGCGGGTGTTGCGGAACACGCCGCGCGGCGCCTTGCCGACCGGGGTGCGGGTGGCGGCGACGATGTAGGCGTCTTGCACTTGCTTGGTCA
Source organism: Rhodanobacter fulvus Jip2 (assembly GCF_000264315.1). GTDB lineage: Bacteria > Pseudomonadota > Gammaproteobacteria > Xanthomonadales > Rhodanobacteraceae > Rhodanobacter > Rhodanobacter fulvus. Next base: position 303,647 of record NZ_AJXU01000028.1, on the reverse strand, counting down.
TTTGCTTTCTCCGAAAGCCGGGATTCGGGATTTGGGATTCGGGATTCGTCAGAGCGGTTCGACGTAATCCGGATTCTTTCGCGTGACCCGGTATTTCAAATGGTTCGGTGGATGCGTTGAAAACTGCGGTGGGGATTCGGATTGGCGGCTTTGCCGAATCCCGAATCCCCAATCCCGAATCTCAGTTCCTGAGCGGCTTGCCGGTGGTCATGGTGTGGGCGATGCGCGCCTGGGTCTTTTCGGTTTTCGCCAGCTCCACGAAATGCTTGCGCTCCAGTGCCAGCAGCCATTCCTCGTCGACGGTCGAGCCGCGTTCGATCACGCCGCCGCACAGGGTGTCGGCGATGCGGGTGGCGATGTCGACGTCATGCGGCGAAGCGAAATAGCCGGCTTGCAGGTTGGCCAGCGAGGCCTTGAAGGTGGCGGTGCCGACGTCGCCGGCGACCGGGATCGCGCGCTGATACAGCGGTGGGCGGTAGCCGCTTTCGGCCAGCGCATTGGCGACCTGCTTGGCGACGTAGAGCAGTTCGTGGGCGTTGAACACCACCACATCGCTGTCGCGCAGCAGGCCCAGATTTTTCGCCTCGAAGGCGCTGGCGGAGACCTTGGCCATCGCCACGGTTTCGAACACCTTCTTCAATTCCTCGAACGGATCGGCCGGGTTGGCTTTCGCGGCGCGCACGGCCAGCTCGTGCAGGCCACCGCCAGCCGGCAGCAGGCCGACGCCTGCCTCGACCAGGCCGATGTAGCTTTCCAGTGCGGCGACGGTGCGCGCCGAATGCATCTGGAATTCGCAGCCGCCGCCGAGGGCGAGGCCGCGCACGGCGGAAACCACCGGCACCAGCGAGTGCTTGATGCGCATGCTGGTGCGCTGGAAGTTGGCGACCATGTGTTCGAAGTCGTCGAACCTGCCGTCCTTCAGCAGGCCCAGCGCGCCCTTGAGATCGGCGCCGGCGGAGAACGGCTCGGCGTCCTGCCAGATCACCACGGCCTTGAGCTTTTCCTCGGCCACGCCGATCGCGTGCTGGATGCCGTCGAGCACATGGTCGTTGACCGTGTGCATCTTGGTCTTGAACGAGAGGATGCCGATGCCGTCGTCACCCAGCGTCCACAGGCGCACGCCGTCGTTCTCCCACACGGTGCTGCCCTGGTCGAACTTCTCGCCCAGGATCGGATCGGGGAACAACTGGCGCTGGTAGACCGGATGCTGCGAGCGCGGCTTGTCGGCGTTGGCGCTGGCCGAGTACGAGCCGTCTTTCGAATGGACGCCTTTACGGCCGTCGGTGACCCAGGCGGGCAGGGGAGCCTTGCTCATCGCCTTGCCGGCGGCGATGTCCTCATTGATCCAGCCGGCGACCTGCTGCCAGGCGGCGGCCTGCCAGGTTTCGAACGGGCCGAGCTTCCAGCCGTAGCCCCAGCGAATCGCGAAGTCGACATCGCGCGCGGTGTCGGCGATGTCGGCCAGGTGGTAGGCGGTGTAATGAAACAGGTCGCGGAAGGTAGCCCACAGGAACTGCGCCTGCGGGTCGCTGGAGGCACGCAGCTTGCCGAACTTCTCGGCCGGGTCCTTGATAGCCAGGATAGCGGCGACTTCATCGGACGGTTTCTGCTCGGACGGGCGGAAGTCCTGCTTTTCAACATCCAGCACCAGGATCTCTTTGCCGACCTTCTTGTAGAAGCCGCCGCCGGTCTTCTGACCCAGCGCGCCTTTCTCGATCAGCCCGGCCAGCCACACCGGGGCCTTGAAGTATTCGTGCCACGGATCGTCGGGCAAGGTGTCGGCCATGGTCTTGATGACGTGGGCCATGGTGTCCAGACCGACCACGTCAGCGGTGCGGTAGGTGGCACTCTTGGGACGGCCCAGCGCCGGACCGGTGAGCGCGTCGACGGTGTCGAAGCCGAGCTTGAACTGGTCGGTGTGGTGCATGGTGGCCAGCATCGAGAACACGCCGATGCGGTTGCCGATGAAGTTGGGCGTGTCGCGGGCGATCACCACGCCCTTGCCGACGGTGGTGACGAGGAAGGCTTCGAGGCCGTCCAGCACGTTCTTGTCGGTAAGTTTGGTCGGGATCAACTCGACCAGGTGCATGTAGCGCGGCGGGTTGAAGAAATGCACGCCGGAGAAGCGATGGCGCATTTCCTCCGGCAAAGCCTCGGCCAGCTTGTTGATCGACAGGCCCGAGGTGTTGGAGGCGATGATCGCCGTCTTCGACAGGTGGCCGGCGATCTTCTTGTAGAGGTCGAGTTTCCAGTCCATCCGCTCGGCGATCGCCTCGATCACCAGGTCGACGTCCTTCAGGTGGTCGAGGTCGTCGTCGTAATTCGCCGGGATGATCGAGGCGGCCAGCGCCTTGTCGGCCAGCGGGGCAGGCGACAGCTTGGCCAGGTTGGCGATCGCCTTCAGCGCGATGCCACTCTTCGGGCCTTCTTTCGCGGGCAGGTCGAACAACACGGTCTCGACACCGGCATTGGTCAGGTGCGCGGCGATCTGCGCGCCCATGACACCGGCGCCCAGCACGGCCGCCTTGCGGATGCGCAGCGCGGAAGGCGTCGAGGGGGATTGGCGGGGGGATGTGGTCATTGGCTTCTCCGAAAGTACCGACATGAAGTGCCGAGCGAGGTCCTGACTGACGCACCCGGATCTAGGGATGGGTGAGCCCGGCGACGGCGAAACGAATAAGGTGCTGGATGGTTTGTTCGAGATGTGCCCCTTCGCTGACATCCTGCTTGCGCTGGATCATGCCGAAGCCGGACATGGCGTGGGTCAGCGCGCCGGTGACCAGGTCGATGCGCCAGTACAGCTCCTCCTTGCTGAGATGCGGCAGCAGGCGGGCGAACTCGGCGGTGAACTGGCGCATCACGTGGCCGTAGTTCTCGGACAGGAACTGGCGCAGCGAGTCGTCGTGTTCGGCAAAGGCCCGCGCCAATACGCGCATGAACAGGGAGCCGCTATCCTCGTGGGACAGCTTCAGCGCAGGGCGGATGAACGCGTCCAGCACGTCCTCGAGGCGGTCGTTGCCGCTTTCCCGGGCGCTGCCCAGTGCAGCGAGCCGTTGTGCGTTGAGCGTATCCAGTCGACGCCGGAAGACCTGCTCGACGAGCTTGTCCTTGGAGCCGAAGTGGTAGTTCACCGCGGCCAGGTTCACGCCGGCCGCGGCGGTCAGCTGACGTAGCGAGGCGCCTTCGAAACCGCGTTGGGCAAACAGGACTTCGGCGGCGCCGAGTATGCGTTCCTTGGTCGAGCTTGAGCGATTCACGATGGCTTTCATCCGTCAGCGGTGAACAGGCGTTCAAACGATCGTTTGAGCATACGCGGCCCACTTCACGAACGTCAAACCGCCACGCTACTTGCAAACTGCATATGACTTGCGTATGAGCTAGAATCTGTCAGACTTTCCGGGGCTAAACCCTCAATCCTTGTAAGGTTTACGTCACCGCCGGCCGTTCTGGCCGACCCTCTTTATCTTTTTTATCCGTCACCGGAGCAGATTCGTATGGCGCTGGAGCGCACCCTTTCCATCATCAAACCCGACGCCGTCGCCAAGAACGTCATCGGCCAGATCTACGCCCGTTTCGAAAAGGCCGGCCTCAAGATCGTCGCTGCCAAAATGAAGCAGCTGTCGCGCCAGGAGGCCGAAGGCTTCTACGCAGTCCATCGCGAGCGCCCGTTCTTCAAGGCCCTGGTTGATTTCATGATTTCCGGCCCGGTGGTGATCACCGCGCTGGAAGGCGAGAACGCCGTGCTGGCTCATCGCGACCTGATGGGCGCCACCAACCCGAAGGAAGCGGCGCGGGGCACGATCCGCGCGGATTTCGCCGATTCCATCGACGCCAACGCGGTGCATGGCTCCGATGCCGTGGAAACCGCCAAGGTGGAAATCGCGTATTTCTTCGCCGCGACGGACGTCCTGTCGCGCTGAGCGATCCCCTGTTTGTGAGGCATGCGTTGTGAATCAGGTTGTGGCCAATCCACCCGAAAAGGTCAATCTGCTCGACTTCGATCGCCGGGGTCTGCGTGATTTCTTCACGCAGATCGGCGAGAAGCCGTATCGGGCCGAGCAGGTGATGAAGTGGATCTACCACGACCTGGAAGACAACTTCGAAAACATGACCGACGTGGGCAAGGCGCTGCGCGCCAAGCTCACCGAGGTCTGTTACATCGGCGCGCCGAAGACGCTGTTGAACAAGGTGGCCACCGACGGCACACACAAGTGGCTGCTGGGCATGGATTCGGGCAACGCGATCGAGACGGTGTACATCCCCGAGCCGACGCGCGGCACCTTGTGCGTGTCCTCGCAGATCGGCTGCGCGCTCAATTGCGGTTTCTGCTCCACCGGTGCGCAAGGCTTCAACCGCAACCTGTCCACCGCCGAGATCATCGGCCAGGTCTGGGTGGCGGCAAAACAGCTGGGCAATGTCACTCATCAGAACCGCCGCATCACCAACGTGGTGATGATGGGCATGGGCGAGCCGCTGGCCAATTTCGACAACGTGGTCAGGGCGATGCACCTGATGCGCGACGACCTTGGCTTCGGCCTGGCGTCCAAGCGCGTGACGCTTTCCACGGCGGGCATGGTGCCGCTGATCGACCAGCTTTCGGCGCAGATCGACGTCTCGCTGGCGGTGTCGCTGCACGCGGCCAATGACGAACTGCGCACGGAGCTGATGCCGATCAACAAGCGCTATCCGATCGCCGACCTGCTGGCGGCTTGCGATCGCTGGATCGCACGCAAGCCGCGCACCTCGATCACCTTCGAATACACCTTGATGAAGGGCGTCAACGACCAGCCCGAGCATGCGCGCCAGCTGATCAAGCTGATGCGCAAGCTGCCCACCTGCAAGGTCAATCTCATTCCGTTCAACCCGTTCCCGGGCACCCAGTACCAGCGCTCGGACGCCAACGACATCCACGATTTCCAGACGCGGCTGCTCAACGCCGGCGTACTTACCATGCTGCGTCGCACCCGCGGCGACGACATCGATGCCGCGTGCGGTCAGCTGGCGGGGCAGGTGACCGACCGCACCCGACGCAGCGCCGATATTCGCAAGCGGCAGGACGAGGGGGCATTGCATGCGAGCTGAGCGGGTTCTGGTTGTCGCCTTGGCATTGACCCTGGCGGGTTGTGTCACGACGCACACCGACAGCAGTGCGTTGGGCGCGCACATGCCCAAGACGTCCAAGGCTCAACAGGCCGTCGATGCGGCGCGGGTACATACCGAACTGGGCCAGCGCTACATGGCCAACGGCGACCTGCAGGAAGCGCTTGGCAAATTGACCAAGGCGCTGCAGTTCGACCCTGATTACGCGCCTGCGCACACCGTCATCGCGGTGCTGTACGAGCGGATCAACAAGCTCCCCGAAGCCGAGCAGCATTACCGCAAGGCGGTTGCGCTGGATCCGACCAAGGGCGCGCCGAACAACAACCTCGGCGCCTTCCTTTGCCATACCGGCAGGGGCAGCGAAGCGATCGGCTATTTCCGCAAGGCTGTTGCCGATCCCTTCTATCAAACCCCGGATGTGGCACTGACCAACGCCGGGGTGTGCCAGATGCAGATGAGCGACTCCAAGGGTGCGGAACAAAGCTTTCGTGACGCGCTCGTGCGTAACCCCAAGAGCGCCGAGGCACTATATCAACTGGCAAACTTGCTTTTTTTGAGCAATGATGCCTTTCACGCCCGCGCGTTTCTGCAACGCCGGGAGGGGCTGGGCGCGGCTGACGCCGCGACCTTGAAACTCGGTCACGATATCGAATCTCGTCTGGGCGACCTGGAAGGCGCTCGCACTTACAATCAGCGTCTGCAAAGCCGTTTCCCGGACTCGGAACAGGCGCGTGCTCTGGACAACAACGTCAGCCAATGACCATGCAACCCAATTTCCCTGGCCAGGATGCCAGCGAGTCGATCGTCTTTGATGCTCCCCAAAATGCGGAGCCGGCTTCAGCAGCAACCCTGGGAAGCGCCAGTTTCGGCGCCCTTTTGTGTGAGGCGCGTGAAGCGCGGGGGCTGGAAATCGAAGCCTGTGCCCACGCACTCAAATTGCCGGTCCGGATGTTGCGGCGGCTGGAGCGCGATGATTATCAGGACATCGATTCCAAGGTCTATCTGGCCGGTTACATCGGTAAGTATGGCCATTATCTCGGCATGGAGCCGGCGCTGATCCAGACCGAGCTCGACCGCATCAAGCAGACCGAGCCCACCCTGGTGGCCACCGGCGGTATTTCGCATTCACGTTTTCTGCTCGACCGTTACGCGACGGCCGCCACGTATGTGGTGCTGACCGCCGTCATCGTGGTGCCGATGGTGTGGATGGGTGTGCGCGGCACGCTCAATCGCGACCTCAGCCATCTCGCTCCCCTGGATGCGACGCCGGTTGCGCAGGTTGATTCCCCGGAGTCCACCGTGAACGACGCAGCCCGGCTGCCGAGTCATGTGGCGCTGCCACCTCCGGTGCAGGAACAACCCCTGCTTGCCTCGATGGCCGCTTTTCCGAACCTCGACAGCAGTGCAGCGTCGAAGAAGTCGTCCGTCCTGGCCCCGCCCGCGGCGGTCGAGACAGGTGTGGGCAGCCACAACCTCGAGCTCAGCCTCACCTCCGCCAGCTGGGTCGAAGTGACCGACGCGGCTGGTGTGCGGCTGGAATACGGTTTGCTGCCCGCGGGCAGTCACAAGATCTATCAGAGCGACAAGCCGCTCGACGTGCGCATCGGGAACGTTTCCGGCGCCAGCGCCACCATCGATGGGCATCCCGTTGGCCTCGATGATTTCCGGCACGCCAACGTCGCGCACTTCGGCGTTGAAATCCGCGACGGCAAGGCCACCCCGACCGCCCTCTGATCCACGCGCCCGGCTCCGTCCGGGCGCCACATTTCGGTTATGCTTGCCCATTGCCCGCCCGGTACCGAGCGGTATCGGTGGGCTTTTTGCTTTTATCTTCCACGCCGGCTTCCGAACACGCCGGCGGGGCGCGGACTTCCGAAGGATTTTTGCATGGCATTTGACGCATACGACGACTACGAACAGAGCGAGCTGGTACTGAAGTGGCTGCGCGAAAACGGCATGTCCATCATCGTGGGTATCGTGATCGGACTGGTCGGCATCTTCGGCTGGCAGCAGTGGCGCAGCCATCAGGCGCGCAGCCAGGGCGAGGCGGCGGAAATCTACCAGCAGCTGCAAACCGCACTGGCCTCCGGCAAGACCAGTGCCGCGGATCAGCTTGTCGACAAGATGATGAAGGATTTCGAGAAATCGTCGTTCACCGTGTTTGCGGTGAGCGATCGCGCGCGCCAGCAACTGGAGGCCAACCAGCTGGACAAGGCCGAAGCCTCGCTGCAGTGGGCTGCCAGCCATGCCGGTGATGAGGTGCTCAAGTCGCTGACCGAATTGCGCATCGCCCGGGTCGAACTGGCGCGTGGCAATGGCGCGGCCACGCTGACGGCACTCGACCGCATTCCTGCCGGGCAGTATCAGGGGCTGAGCCAGGAACTCCGCGGCGATGCACTGGTCAAGCTTGGGCGTATCGACGAGGCGCGCAAGGCCTATCAGGGCGCGTTGTCGATACTGACCGAGGCGGCCCCGCAGCGTGCCGCCTTACAGATGAAACTCGATGATCTGGCCGCGGCCGGAAAGCAGGGCGCATGAAATCCGGATCCATGAAACGACATTCGCTGGGCCTGCTCGCCATTGCGGCGACGTTTGCCATCGCCGGCTGCCATTCCTTCAAGAAGGAAAACATCCAGCCACCGACACCGCTGCCCGACCATTTCAAGCCGACGGTGCAGGTGGAAAAATTGTGGAGCAACAGCGTCGGTGAAGGCGCCGGCGACAGTGGCGCGCGGCTGCGCCCGACCGTGGTCGACGGCGTGCTTTACGCCGACAGCACCGATGGCAAGCTGGTGGCGATGGATGCGGTCAGCGGCAAGAAGCTCTGGTCGAAAAGCTCGAAGACCCACGGCTGGTTCGGTTGGGGCGACAAGAAGCGCCCGGACGCGTTTTATGCAGGCGGCCCGGCGGTCAGCGGCGATCTGCTCGCCGTAGGCACGCTGGATGGCCACGTCTATGGCATCAACGCCAAGGACGGCAGCCCGCGCTGGGATGCAACGCTCAACTCCGAAGTGCTGGCCTCGCCGTTGATCGATGGTGGGCTGGTGCTGGTGCGCACGCAGGATGGCCGCGTCTATGGTCTGGATGCCGGCACCGGCGAACGTCGCTGGGTGTACGACCAGGGCAGCGTGCCGCTGCTCAGCCTGCGTGGAAATGGCGCCTTGCTGGCCGCCAACGGCGTGGTGTTCTTCGGCACCGATGACGGCAAGCTGGTTGCGCTGCGCGAGGACAACGGCGAAAAGCTGTGGGAGCAGAAGCTCTCCACCGGCGAAGGCCGCACCGACATCGAGCGCCTGAATGACGCCGACAACGGCATCCTGCTCGACGGCACCACCCTGTATGGCAGCGCCTACCACGGCAATCTGGTGGCCATCGACGGCCCCAGCGGCCGCCCGTTGTGGGCTCACCAGTTTTCCACGACGGATGGGCTTGCGGTCAATGGCAATGCCATTTTTGCCGTGAACGACGAATCGCAGGTTTGGGCGTTCGACAAGAACAGCGGCTCCGATATCTGGAAGAACGACGCGCTGAAGTACCGCTGGGTCACCGGCCCGGCCGTGCAGGGCAATTACGTGGTGGTGGGTGATCTGGAAGGCTACGTGCACTGGCTGCAAACCGGCGACGGTGCGCTCGCGGCCACCAAGCGGCTTTCCCGGAAAGCCATCCGTGCCCAGCCGCTGGTGGTGGGTGACATCGTTTACGTGGAAGACGTGGAGGGCCGCATCGGCGCCTACCGTCTGTCCGCGCGCTGATCCGGGAACCGACCTTCCATCATGTTGCCTGTCGTCGCTCTGGTTGGTCGTCCCAACGTCGGTAAATCAACCCTTTTCAACGTGCTGACGCGCAGCCGCGATGCGCTGGTGGCCGATATGCCCGGGGTTACCCGGGATCGCCATTACGGCATTTGCCGCAGCGGCGAGCGGCCGTTTGTGGTGGTCGATACCGGCGGTCTGTCCGGCGTCGAGGACGCCATGGACGTGCTCACCGCGAAGCAGGTACGCCTGGCGATCGAGGAAGCCAACATCCTGGTCTTCGTGGTCGACGCCCGCGACGGGCTGCTGCCGCAGGATTACGTGATCCTTGGCGAGCTGCGCCGCAGCGGCAAGCCGATCATCGCGGTGGCCAACAAGACCGACGGGCTCGACGAACAGGCCGTGCTGGCCGAGTTTTCCGCTTTCGGCATCGCCACCACCTTGCCATTGTCGGCGGCGCACAACCGCGGCACCGATGAACTGATCCGCGTCGTGCTGCCGTTGCTGCCGGCCGACGAGGAAGACGCCGCCGAAGCCAACGGCGAGGATGGCACCATCCGCGTAGCCATCGTCGGTCGCCCCAACGCCGGCAAATCCACGCTGATCAATCGCCTGCTGGGTGAAGAGCGCCTGATCGTGTCGGACGTGGCCGGCACTACGCGCGACCCGATCCGCGTGCCGCTGGAACGCGACGGCAAGCGCTATACCTTGATCGATACCGCCGGCATCCGGCGCAAGGCGCGGGTCGAGGAGGCGGTGGAGAAATTCAGCGTCATCAAGACACTGCAGTCGATCGCCGCAGCGCAGGTCGTGGTGGTGATGATCGACGCCCGCGAAAACCTGGCCGACCAGGACCTCACCCTGATCGGCTATGCGATGGACGAGGGCAGGGCGCTGGTCATTGCGATCAACAAGTGGGACGACATGGATCAATACCAGCGCGACGAATGCCGCCGTGCGCTGGACCGCCGGCTGGTGTTCGTCGAGTGGGCCAAGCAGGTGCAGATTTCCGCACTGCATGGTTCGGGCCTGCGCGAACTGATGCGTGCGGTGGTGCGCGCGCATGCCTCGGCGACCAAGGTGCTGGTGTCTTCCGACCTCACCAAGACGCTGGAAAAGGCCTACGAAAGCTACCAGCCGCCACTGGTGCACGGGCATTCGCCCAAGCTGCGTTTCGCGCATCCGGGCGGCAACAACCCGCCCACCATCGTGATCCACGGCACCCGCACCAAGCACATCGCGCCGGCCTATCAGCGTTACCTGGAAAACTTCTTTCGCAAGCGCTACAAGCTTGAGGGCACGCCGATCCGCATTGCCTTCCGCGAAAGCGAGAATCCGTACGCCGGCCGCAAGAAAGTGCTGACCAAGGAACAGGAACAGAAGGCGCGACGCCGGGTCAGCGACCTGATCAAGCGCACCCGCTGAGGTTGCGCCGCCCCACGGCGCCCTTGCGGTGCCAAGCCTTCGGATGAGCCGCGGTGATTACGTCATGTCCGTGCGAATGAGTGCGTGCACGACTGCGTCCATCGGTTGTCCGCGCACCCACAATCGATGGCGGGCCAGGGTTTCGAACTTTGCGCCGATTTTTTCCGCAGTGCGCTGACTGGCGCCATTGTCGGGCAGGGTGACGATCTCGATCCGGATCAACCCCAACTGCTCGAACCCGAAACGAGCCACCAGCGATGCGGCACGCGCCGCGATGCCTTCTCCCTGGCGCGATTGGCGCACCCAGTAACCCAAATTGGCGCTGTGATGCATCGGGTTGCGTTGATTGAGCCCGACGCCGCCGAGCAATTCGCCGCTGCGATCGTCGAACACCGCAAAGGCAAAATCTTCCGCGTTCGCCCAGCCCTGTTCGCAATAAGCGACCCACGCGCATGCATCCTCCAGCGCGTAACTGGCGTGGCACCAAGGCAGCCAGCGGCCCACCGTGGACAGCGAGTTCTGCGCGGCATCACACAAAGCCTCGGCATCGCGCGATTGCCAGGGACGCAGGCGCAAACCCTTTCCGGCGAGTTCGATGGGCGGCACGGTCTCCGCAGGCATCCAGGCTCCCTTTTGTTTGTGTGCGTGTCGGCTAGCATCGATAATGCCTGCCTTTATCGACAGGCACGATCATGAGCGCACGCATTCTCGACGGCAAACGCATTGCGCAGGAATTGCTGGGGCGCATCGGCCGGCGCGTTGCGGCGCGCAAGGCGCTCGGCTTGCCGCCGCCCGGCCTGGCGGTGATCCTGGTGGGGACGGATGCCGGCTCGCTGGTGTACGTGCGCAAGAAGCGCGAGGCCTGCGATCAGGTCGGGTTCCGCTCGTTCGCACACGACCTGCCGGCCGACACCACCCAGGAGGCCTTGTTCGCGCTGATCGACCGGCTCAATGCCGATCCGGAGGTGCACGGCATCCTGGTGCAGTCGCCGCTGCCGCCGCACATCGACGAAGACGCGATGGTCGACCGGATCGACCCGGCCAAGGATGTCGACGGCTTTCAGGCCATCAACGTGGGGCGCCTGGCATTGCGCCGCTTCGGCTTGCGCCCGTGCACACCCAAGGGCGTGATGACCTTGCTGGGACACACCGACCGTCCGGTACGCGGGCAGCATGCGGTGGTGGTTGGCGTATCCAATCACGTGGGCCGCCCGTTGGTGCTGGAATTGATGATCGCCGGCTGCACCACGACCTGTTGCCATCGTTTCACGCAAGACCTGGAAAGCTTCGTGCGCCAGGCCGACATCCTGGTGGTGGCGGTGGGCAAGCCGGGTCTGGTGAAGGGCGACTGGATCAAGCCCGGCGCGGTAGTGATCGACGTGGGCATCAATCGCCTGGACGACGGTCGGCTGGTGGGCGATGTGGATTTCAAGGCCGCTGCGGAGCGCGCCAGCTGGATCACGCCGGTGCCTGGTGGCGTGGGTCCGATGACGGTGGCCACGCTGCTGGAGAACACGCTGGAGGCGGCGGAAGCGGGCGCTGTTTCCACGCGATCCGCCTGAAAAAGGCGCGATTGTTGGTGCGCCATCTGGCGAGCAGCATGGTGGGACGCGTATAATCCCCTCTTTGCCAGCGGGACTTTTCGCATGCGCATCCTCGCCGAGGCCTTGACCTACGACGACGTTTTCCTGGTTCCGGGCCACTCCCTCGTGCTGCCGCGCGACGTCGACACCTCCACCCGGTTTACCCGCGACCTTCGTCTGAACATTCCCATCGTGTCGGCCGCGATGGACACCGTGACCGAAGCCCGTCTCGCCATCACCATGGCGCAGAACGGCGGCATCGGCATCATCCACAAGAACATGACGGCCGAGCAGCAGGCGGCCGAAGTTCGGCTGGTGAAGAAATTCGAGGCTGGCGTGATCCGCAGCCCGATCACCGTGAACCCCGAGACGTCCATTCGCGAAGTGCTGCGGCTGACCCACGCGCACAACATTTCCGGCGTGCCGGTGGTCGAGGGCAGCAAGCTGGTCGGCATCGTCACCAGTCGCGACCTGCGCTTCGAGCGCAAGCACGATGATCCGGTGCGCAACATCATGACCCGCGAGGACAAACTGGTGACCGTGCGCGAAGGCGCCAGCCAGGACGAAGTGCTGTTGCTGCTGCACAAGCACCGCATCGAGAAGGTGCTGGTGGTCAACGACGCGTTCCAGTTGCGCGGGCTGATCACGGTGAAGGACATCCAGAAGGCCCGCGACAACCCCAACGCAGCGAAGGATCACCACGAGGCGTTGCTGGTCGGCGCCGCCGTTGGCGTGTCCGGCGACACCGAGCAGCGCGTGGCCGCGCTGGTGGATGCCGGTGTGGACGTGCTGGTGGTGGATACCGCGCATGGCCATTCGCAAGGCGTGATCGATCGCGTGGGCTGGGTGAAGAAGCGCTACCCGAAGGTGCAGGTCATCGCCGGCAACATCGTCACCGGCGAGGCGGCGCGAGCGCTGCTCGACGTGGGTGTGGATGCCGTCAAGGTTGGTGTGGGCCCGGGTTCGATCTGCACCACGCGCGTGGTTGCCGGCGTCGGCGTGCCGCAGATCACCGCCATCGACATGGTCGCCACCGCGTTGAAGGACGAGATTCCGTTGATCGCCGATGGCGGCATCCGTTATTCCGGCGACATTCCCAAGGCGCTTGCCGCCGGCGCGTCCAGCGTGATGCTCGGTTCGATGTTTGCCGGTACCGAAGAATCACCCGGTGAGGTCGAGCTGTTCCAGGGCCGCTCGTACAAGAGCTACCGCGGCATGGGCTCGATCGGCGCGATGGCGCTGGGGTCGAAGGACCGCTATTTCCAGGAAGAGGCCGACGCGGACAAGCTGGTACCCGAAGGCATCGAAGGCCGCGTGCCGTATCGCGGCCCGCTGCGCAACATCATCCATCAGCTTATCGGCGGCCTGCGTGCCTCGATGGGCTACCTTGGTGCGGCCACGATCGAAGATGTGCGCAACAAGGCGCAGTTCGTGAAGGTGACTTCCGCCGGCGTCACCGAGGCGCATCCGCACGACATCCAGATCACCAAGGAAGCGCCGAACTACCGGCTTAATTCCTGAGTGCCGGGATTCGGGAATGGGGATTCGGGATTCGGAAAAGCCGTATGCCGAGCCCGCCCGGTTCCTGATTCACCCATCCCTACGCACAGCGCAGCCATGACCGAATCCCGAATCCCGAATCCTCAATCCCGGCTTCACGACGACAAGATCCTCATCCTCGATTTCGGCGCGCAGTACACGCAGCTGATCGCGCGGCGCATTCGCGAGATCGGCGTGTATTGCGAGATCTGGGCGTGGGATCACGACCCGGCGCAGATCGCGGCGTTCGGCGCCAAGGGCATCATCCTGTCGGGCGGTCCGGAATCCACCACGCTGGCCGACGCGCCGAAGGCGCCGCAGCAGGTGTTCGATGCGGGCGTGCCGATCCTCGGCATCTGCTATGGCATGCAGACGATGGCGGCGCAACTGGGTGGCGCCACCGAAGCGACCGAGGCGCGCGAATTTGGCCATGCAAGCGTGGACATCATCGCGCCCAGCCGCCTGTTCAATGGTCTCAACGACCATCCGGGCGACCACAAGCTGGATGTGTGGATGAGTCATGGCGACCACGTTGCCACGGCGCCGCCCGGTTTCGTGGTCACCGGCCGCACCGCGCGCATCCCCGTCGCAGTGATGGAGAACGACGACAAGGGCTGGTACGGCGTGCAGTTCCACCCGGAAGTCACCCATACCAAGCAGGGCGAGCCCTTGCTGAAGCGTTTCGTCAGCGAGATCTGCGGCTGCGCCACGCTGTGGACGGCAGCCAACATCATCGACGACCAGATCGCCCGCGTGCGCGAACAGGTCGGTGACGATCACGTCTTGCTGGGGTTGTCCGGCGGCGTCGATTCCTCGGTGGTGGCCGCGCTGCTGCACAAGGCCATCGCCGATCGGCTGACCTGTGTGTTCGTCGATACCGGCCTGTTGCGCTGGAAAGAGGGCGACCAGGTAATGGCCACGATGGCCGAGCACATGGGCGTCAAGGTCATCCGCGTCGACGCCGCCGACCGCTACTTCACCGCACTCGAAGGCGTGGCGGATCCCGAAGCCAAGCGCAAGATCATCGGCGGGCTTTTCATCGAGATCTTCGACGAGGAATCGGCAAAAATCACCGCCGACGGCAGCAAGGTGAAGTGGCTGGCGCAGGGCACCATCTACCCCGACGTGATCGAGTCGGCCGGCAGCAAGACCGGCAAGGCCCACGTCATCAAGAGTCACCACAACGTCGGCGGCCTGCCGGCGCACATGAAGCTGAAGCTGGTCGAGCCGCTGCGCGAGCTGTTCAAGGACGAGGTGCGCCGCATTGGCGTGGCGCTGGGCCTGCCGCGCGCGATGGTCTATCGCCATCCGTTCCCTGGCCCGGGCCTGGGTGTACGCATCCTGGGCGAAGTGAAACGCGAATACGCCGAGCTGCTGGCGCAGGCCGACGCCATCTTCATCGACGAGCTGCGCAAGGCCGATCTGTACGACACCACCAGCCAGGCGTTCGCGGTGTTCCTGCCGGTGAAGTCGGTGGGCGTGGTGGGCGATGCGCGCGCGTACGAGTGGGTGATCGCGCTGCGCGCGGTGGAAACCATCGACTTCATGACGGCGCACTGGGCGCACTTGCCGTACGAGTTCCTTGGTACGGTTTCCAACAGAATTATCAACGAGTTGCGTGGTGTTTCTCGTGTAGTTTATGACATCAGCGGCAAGCCGCCGGCAACAATCGAGTGGGAATAGGGAAATCAGTCACTTGTGCGCGTCCAAGGAGGCCGGCAACTTGCCGGCTTTCTCATGTATGAACCACAATGCATTGAAATGACTGACGAAAATCCTGAAACCCCAAGCGCATTTTCGGCGGCCGACGTCCAGCACATGCGTCATGCCCTGCAACTGGCGGCGCATGCCCGCGACGCGGAGGGCGAGGTGCCGGTCGGTGCGGTGCTGGTGCAGGGAGACGAGGTGGTCGGCCTGGGCTGGAACCGCAACATCACCCTGCACGATCCGACCGCCCATGCCGAAGTGATGGCGATGCGCGCGGCCGGCGAGAAGCTGGCCAATCACCGTCTGACCGGCGCCACGCTGTACGTCACCCTGGAGCCGTGCGCGATGTGCGCGATGGCGATGATCCACGCCCGGCTCGGCCGCGTCGTCTACGCCGCCGTCGATCCCAAGACCGGCGCTGCCGGCAGCATGTTCGACACGCTGGTGGACGCCCGCCACAACCATCGCATCGAGGTGGCCGGTGGCCTGCTGGCCGAGGAATCGGCCAGCATGTTGCGCGAGTTCTTCCGCGCCCGCCGCTGAACGATCAATCCGCCGCGACAGTGGCCAGGGTTCCCTCGACCGGGCTGTAGGCATGGCTGTCGAGCAATTGCAGCGGCATACCCCACGGCGACTTGAAATCGAGCACCATCCGGCCCGCCAGCGGACCGGAGGTCAGTCGGTGGGGCGACCCGTTTACCGTAGCGCCTTCGCGACGCAGCCATTCGCCGCCATGCCGCACGTCGTCGGAGACGAACCGCAAGGGCTGGCCCGGCGCGGTGGAGGCGTCGTGGTTGTCGAACAGTTCCACGATGGAACCCGTGTCGCAGGACAGCAAACGGGAGGTAGCCGGCTTCTTCGTGAAGCTCGGACCGATCACGTGGCAATCCAGTACATCCTGAAAGAACGCGACCGCCTGGGCCAGATCCGGCACGCCAACCCGCGCGTAGCCGGTGCCATACAACGTGGCCGCGCGGGCACCCGACGACGCGATCGCCGCCAGCGCGAGGACGAACAACAACAGCGTGGGCAATAGCCCGGAAGATAGTGATTTGCGCATGGCGCGGCACTCGAATGTGCGTGAGTGTCGATAGATGGGCACCGGCGAGAGCAGGCAAAACCCCGCAATTCATGGCCAATGCGTTTCCCGGTGCGAACGATCGTTCCCGTCCAACGTGGCAATCATCGAAACCGAGCGGGGTTAAACAGATACCGTCAACCGATGTCGGGGGCGTTGCCCTGTTCGATGGCGTTGCGCCTTGCTTTCCACACTTCCGCCGTTTGCGGCTTGACGAACAGCGTCAGCAATTCCGCGTGTGCAGCCTTGGCGCCTTTCTCGATACGGTGGATGCAGGCTTCGATCTGCGGGGTGGTCAGCGCATCCTCGAACTCGGCGCTCAATGCGGCCACCACCTGGTTCGGTCCCATCTGCATGGTCAGCACGCCGTTGGCACAACGCACGCCGGGGTCGGCAGCGGCAATCGCCAGGATCGCCTCGCGCACCACCGGATGGGCCGGTTCGCCCAGCAGCAAGCCCTTGCTTTCGCGGGCCAGCAAAATCGCCGACACGGTCAGCACCAGCGCAATACCGATCGATGCCAGACCATCCAGCCGTGGCTCGTCGAACCACTGCGAGCTGAGCACGCCGACAAAGGCGATCAGCAGGCCGAGCAGGGCGGCGCTGTCTTCCAGCAATACCGTGAACGTGCTGGGATCCTTGCTCTGCCGAAAGGCCTCGAAGTAACCGAGCTTGCCCTTGTGCCGACGGAACTCGCGCAGCGCGATCACCCATGACGTGCCCTCGAAAACCGCCGAAACCGCCAGCACGATGTAGTTGATCGCGGGGTTGGTTATCGCCTCCGGCTGACGGATATGCGCCACACCTTCGTAGAACGACACGCCCGCGCCCAGCGCCAGCACCAGCAGCGCCACGATGAAACTCCAGAAATACAGCTCGCGGCCATGACCGAAAGGGTGAGCATCGTCCGGCGGCGCCTTGGCCCGATGCAGGCCGTACAGCAACAGCACCTCGTTGACCGTATCCACCAGCGAATGCACACCCTCGCTCAACATCGCCGAGCTGCCGGAGAACGCGGCAGCGACGAATTTGCTGACGGCGATCAGCAGGTTGCCGCCCAGCGCGACATATACCACCACTTTGGTGCCGGAAGCGGTGGACATGACGGGTCTCCTGGGCTGCGTGGTGCGGCGGGAAGGTATCGCCGCGATGAGCGGTCGAACCATCTTGCAGTGCCGGTTTTCCACGGAAAGTGAACGCCTTCGATGACAGAGAGGCCGGCTTGTTCACCGCGGGAAACACACCGATCGCGCGAGCGACGTTGGATTGCGGGGGTTTCGAACAAATATTGAGGTCACCACGCGCCCGTCATGCGTCACCGTGATTCGGCGCAAACCATGGAAAAACTCCGATGAAACGTCATCTGCCCATTTTGTTGCAGCGCAAGCGCTCCGAGTTCGATGGCGCTTCCCATGCCACCGCGCCGGCGGCCCAGCGCGTATCGATTACCGTGCCAGCCGAACTGAACGGGTACGACTGGCTACGACGGATCAAGAGTGCGCGAGTGGTTCGCGTCTCCGAGGCTTGAAGCAGCGACGGCTCTGCAATGCGCTGCCATCAATTGGCCCAGCTGCTGCCGCACCACTGGTTTTCGCAGGGCTCGCCATCGCCGTCGCCGTCCATCAGGGTGCCGGGGCATTGTCTGAGGAAGTAAGTAGCTTCAGCGCATGAAGTCATCTGCGAACAACGGGTGCGTCCGTCGCAGCTGAAAGTTTGAACGGGCATCAAGGGCCTGGCTTGAATCGCATGCGGCACGGGTTCCGGATATTCGGTGTGCTTCGGCGCGAGCCATCCATAGCCGTACCAACCGGCGGCGCCAAGCGCCAGCAGACTCAGGATGGTGATGACAGTGCCAGAGCGGCGCGGCGCAGGTCGTGCGCCGCGTGCCGCGTGGCGTGACCTGGAACTGCTGGCGCCAGGACGCATGACGCGGACGGCGCGTTTTTTCCCGTCCTGGCGAAGATCGATCTCGAATGACACGAGCTCGCCGATGCGTGGTCGGATGCCGTCGCGCGGGAAGGCGGAAACATGGACGAAAATCTCCTCCATACCCGCCGCCGGTTCGATGAAACCGAAGCCCCGGTCGTCATTCCATTTCACCAGCGTTCCGTGCGTTCGCATGGGTGTGGCTTCCTTCACTTGTGATCACGGCAGGACGTCGCGGGATGTTCCGGCGGGGGCGTCGATACCGTCAAGCGACGCGTACGTTCTCCCCCAAACGTCATGGCCGATTCGTGACCTCTGACCCTTCGTGGAAAGTGTAGACGCGACATACGCTGCGCGCGTCGATTCGGTTCCGGTGAAGGTGATTCCATCGGCAGCAGATAGACACCTCAACTTCGCATGAGCTGGTTGCCAACCCCATGGCAGCTCATCCCCACGCATGGAAAACAAGAAGGAAAATCCCATGAATCATTTCAGCTCCCCCTCTCCCCGTCATTTCCATCCGCGCTTCTCCTTCCGTGGCCTGGCGGTTGCGGCTGTCATTGGTGTCTGCGGCATGGTGGGATCTGTCGCTGTCCAGGCGCAGGCCACCGCGGGCCACATCTTCGGAAAGGCACCGGCGGGCGACACCGTGCGGGCGAAAAGCACGACCAACGGCATGCAGCGTCACGTCGAGGTGGACGAAAAAGGCCGCTATATGCTCAGCTCCCTGCCGGTTGGTGTTTACACGGTAACGCTGGAGGAAAACGGCAAGCCCGTGGTCAAGCACCTCAATGTCGGCGTCATCGTGGGTCGCGGCATCAAGGTCGATTTCGATTGCACGCAAGGCGAGTGCGGCCAGCTTGCCAACAACCAGTGATGTTGGCGGCGTGGCCGGCGAAGATCATGCCGGACCGTAACCGGCTGCGCTGAGTCGTATCGTCACGAAGTGCCCGGCGCCGAAAGTCGCCGGGCACTTGCGGTTCTAGCGCAGGATTTGTCGATATTTCCGCCGTCAGGTGACAGCAGAAAATCCTGCAGCGCGGCGTTGAAATCACGGGCTGATTCGATGTTCACGGCATGGCGGCCGGGCAGGGACAGGTGGCGGCCGTCGGCCACACCGTCGGCGATGGCTTGCAGGTCGGCTGGAGTGCATACCGGGTCGTCATTGCCGGAGATCGCCAGCAGCGGTGTTTCGATTTGCCCCAGCGCCGCTCGCAGATCGGCGCCTGCCAGCGCAGCACAGCAACCGCGATAGCCGTCGACCGACGTTCCGGCAAAGCGCTGCAGGATGTCGCGGACCACCGCGAGGTGGGAGGCGTTGAAGGAAGGGGTGAACCAGCGTTCGGCGGTGGGTTCCAGCAG
Organism: Rhodanobacter fulvus Jip2; assembly: GCF_000264315.1. GTDB lineage: Bacteria > Pseudomonadota > Gammaproteobacteria > Xanthomonadales > Rhodanobacteraceae > Rhodanobacter > Rhodanobacter fulvus. Next base: position 284,175 of record NZ_AJXU01000028.1, on the reverse strand, counting down.
CGGCGCCAGGCCGTGTTCGCGAACTTGCTCGCTGCGAGCCTGCCAGCTCTCGGGGGTACCGATGCGGGCCGCCGTCGCGCAGACCACCAGGCGATCCACGCGATCGCCGGCATGGATGCCCAGCCACTGGCCGACCATGCCGCCGATCGACAGGCCGCAAAAATGTGTGCGGCCGATCTCCAGTGAATCCAGCAGCGCGAGTACGTCGCCGCCGAGGTCGGCCATCGAATACGGACCGGGCGGTGCGCTGGAGGCACCGTGGCCACGGCGGTCATGGCGCAGCACCCGGAACGAGGCCGACAACATCCTGACCTGCGCATCCCACATGTGCAGGTCCGTGCCAAGCGAGTTGCAGAACGTCAGCCACGGGCCGCGTTCGCCATCGATGCGGTAGCGCAGGCGGTGGGTGGGGAGGTCGAGGAAAGCCACCGCGTGCCTCAGACCCGCTCGACAGCCAGCGCCAAACCCATGCCCACACCCACGCACAGCATGGCCAGGCCGCGCTTGCCGCCGCTCTTTTCCAGTTGGTGCACGAGGGTCAGCGCCAGCCGCGCGCCGCTCATGCCCAGCGGGTGGCCCAGCGCGATCGCGCCGCCGTTGGGGTTCACTTGCGGCGCGTCGTCGGGCAGGCCCAGCGCGCGCATGACGGCCAGCGACTGGCTGGCAAAGGCTTCGTTGAGCTCGATCGCGTCGAAGTCGCCGATCTGCAGACCCAGACGCGCCATCAGTTTTTGCGTGGCCGCGACCGGGCCGATGCCCATGACGCGGGGTTCGACGCCCGCACTGGCCATGCCCAGGATGCGTGCGCGCGGGCGCAGGCCGAAACGCTGGATCGCTTCTTCGCCAGCAATGACCAGCGCGGCGGCGCCATCGTTGATGCCCGAGGCGTTGCCGGCGGTAACGGTGCCGCCCGGGAGCAGCGGCTTCAGTCTGGCCAGCGCTTCGGCGGTGGTGTCGGCGCGCGGGTGTTCGTCGGTGTCGACCAGCTCGGTCTGCCCGCGACGGGCACCGGGCACGCTGACCGGGATGATTTCCTCGGCGAAGAAACCCGATGCCTGCGCCGCGGCAGCACGTTGCTGGCTGCGCAGCGCAAACGCATCCTGGTCGGTGCGGCTGACACCGTAATCCGCGGCCACGTTGTCGCCGGTCTGCGGCATGGACTCCGTACCGTAGCGCGCATCCAGCGCCGGATTGACGAAGCGCCAGCCCATGGTGGTGTCTTCGAGTTGCTGACCGCGCCCGTACGCGCGGTCGGCCTTGCCGATGACGAACGGGGCGCGGGTCATCGACTCCACGCCGCCGGCGATCGCCAGCTCCATTTCGCCCGTGTGGATTGCGCGCGCGGCCTGGCCGACAGCTTCCAGCCCGGAAGCGCACAGCCGGTTGAGCGTCACGCCCGGTACCGAAGCCGGCAGGCCGGCGAGCAGCAGGCTCATGCGGGCGACGTTGCGGTTGTCCTCGCCGGCCTGGTTGGCGCAGCCGTAGAACACTTCCTCGATCGCCGCCGGATCCAGGCCAGGGTTACGCTCCAGCAGTGCCTTGAGCGGCAGCGCGCCAAGGTCGTCGGCGCGCACCGCGCGGAGGATGCCGCCGTAGCGGCCGATCGGCGTGCGCACGGCATCGCAGAGGTAGGCGTGGTTCATTCGATCATCTCCAGTGGCAGGCCAGTCAGTTGGCGCACTTCGTCGAGGCTCACGCCCTCGACGAGTTCGACCACGCGGGCGCCCTGCGGGCCCAACGCGAACACGCCGACATCGGTGTAGATGCGCGATACGCAGCGCAGGCCGGTCAGCGGATAGCTGCATTCGGCAACCAGCTTGCTTTCGCCCTTGCGCGTCTGCAGTTCCATCAGCACGAACACCTGCTTGGCGCCGATCGCCAGATCCATCGCGCCGCCCACGGCGGGGATGGCGTCGGGTGCGCCGGTGCTCCAGTTGGCCAGGTCGCCGTGCTGCGAAACCTGGAACGCGCCCAGCACGCAGATGTCGAGGTGGCCGCCGCGCATCATCGAGAACGAGTCGGCGTGGTGGAAATAGCAGCCGCCAGTGAGCAGGGTCACCGGCTGTTTGCCGGCGTTGATCAGGTCCGGATCTTCCTCGCCGGGCGCGGGAGCCGGGCCCATGCCGAGCAGACCGTTCTCGCTCTGCAGGAAGATCTCCTTGTCCGCCGGCAGGTAGTTGGCAACCTGGGTCGGCAGGCCGATGCCGAGGTTCACGTAGGCGCCCTCGGGGATGTCGCGCGCCACGCGCGCCGCCATCTGCTCACGGTTCAAGCGGCTCATGATTTGCCTCCTGCAGCGACCACGCGGTGCACGAAGATGCCAGGTGTCACCACCGCCTCGGGATCGAGTTCGCCCAGCGCTACCACCTCGGAAACCTGGGCGATGGTGCATTTCGCTGCCATCGCCATCAGCGGGCCGAAGTTGCGCGCGGTCTTGCGGTAGACGAGGTTGCCCCAGCGGTCGCCGCGGTCCGCCTTGATCAACGCGAAGTCGGCGTGCAGCGGGTATTCCAGTACGTAGTGCCGACCGTCGATCTCGCGCGTTTCCTTGCCGGCGGCCAGCTCGGTGCCGTAGCCGGTGGGGGTGAAGATCGCCCCCAGCCCGCTGCCGGCGGCGTGGATGCGCGCGGCCAGGTTGCCCTGTGGGACCAGCTCCAGCTCGATCTCACCGGCCTTGTAGGCGGCGTCGAAATGCCACGAGTCGGTCTGCCGCGGGAACGAGCAGACCACCTTGCGCACCCGCTTGCTGGCGATCAGCGCGGCCAGCCCGGTGTCGCCGTTGCCGGCGTTGTTGTTGATGATGGTCAGCCCGCGCGCGCCATGCGCGATCAGCGCGTCGATCAGCTCGTCGGGCATGCCGGCGGTACCGAAACCGCCGACCATCACCGTTGCCCCGTCGGGGATATCGGCCACCACCGAAGCGTAGTTCCAGCGTGACTTGTCGATCATCGTGGTGCCTTGGAGTTGGTGAAAAATTCAGGACAAGGATGGGAGCAACATGCTGTTCCTTCCCCCGCTTGCGGGGGAAGGTGCCGAAGGCGGATGGGGGTGCGCGGCAAAGCCGCGTGCGTTTGACTTTTCACACCGAACGAAGAGCGCCCCCTTCCGCCCTTCGGGCACCTTCCCCCGCAGGCGGGGGAAGGAACAGAGTGGTGCTTCTTGGCTCCATCACAGCCTCTCAGCCTTCCGCGCGCACGCGCGCTTCGTTGATCTGGTTGTCGATGCCGTCGACCAGCCGGGTCAGGGCGAAGTCGAACTCGATCTCGGCGAACGGGCCGTCCATCTGGTTGGCCTTGATGCTGGCCTCGTCGCTGCGCTCGGTGACCTTCGGCACCAGGCCTTCGCGAGTGGCGTAGGCGAAATCGTCGTTGAGCAGCGGATCGCCGTCGATGTTGATCTGGGTGGTCAGCTTGCGGTGGTCGGCGGCGCTGATGAAGAAGTGGATGTGCGCCGGACGCTGGCCGTGGCGGCCGAGCGCGCTCAACAGTTGTTCGGTCGGGCTGCCCGGCGGCACGCCGTAGCCGCTGGGCAGGATGCTGCGGAAGCGGTAGCGACCCTGGTCGTCGGCGATGATGGTGCGGCGCATGTTGAACGGCGCCTGCTTGCTGGTGGGGTCGAAGTGCGAATAGAAACCGCGCGTGTCGCAGTGCCATACCTCGACTTTCGCGCCCGGCGCCGGCTTGCCATTGGCGTCGTACACGGTGCCGTGCATGACCAGCGGCTGGCCGTCGGTGTCGCGGCCGTCGTCGAGCCGCGCAAAGCCCTGCTCGACCGGCGCACCGGCTACGTACAGCGGACCTTCGATGGTGCGCGGGGTCTTGCATTCCACGTTGGCCGCCGCGTCGATCGCGTCCAGGCGCAGGTCGAGGAAATGATCCAGGCCCAGCCCGGGGGAGATCAGTCCGGCCTGGCCGGCGCTGCCCAGTTCGTTGAGCCAGCCGACGGCGGTCCAGTATTCGTCCGGGGTGATGTCCAGCTCGTCGATGGCCTTGAACAGGTCCGACAGGACGCGGTGGATGATCTGTTTGGCGCGCGGGTTGCCTTGGTCGTTGTCCAGTCCGCTGACGGTCTGCAGGAAGTCCTGGACTTCCGGGGTATCGAAGATCTTGATGTTCATGCGTGTTCCTCGTTCCGGTTGCTGTGGGTCAGTGGGTTTGGGCGTCGCCGTCGGGCTCAGGCGTCGCCGTCACGCACCGACGAGGGATGGCGGCACAGCGGGGTCACCGCGATCCGCATGTGGGGGAACAGCGGCAGCCCGGTCAGCAGCTGGTGCAGTTCCTCGTTGCTGTCGACATCGAAAATGCTGTAGTTGGCGTACTCGCCGGCCACGCGCCAGATATGGCGCCACTTGCCGCTGCGCTGCAGCTCCTGTGAGTACGCCTTCTCGCGCGCCTTGATGTCGTTGGCGACTTCTGCCGGCAGGTCGGCGGGGATATGGACGTCCATTCGTACCTGGAAAAGCATGGCTCAACCTCCCTTGGTGGTGTTGGCGAGGCTCACCGTGCGCGTGGCACGGTCGCGGCGGAAGAACTGCACGCGGTCTTCGTCCAGGCTGATGCCCAGGCCGGGGCCGGCCGGCACGGTGAGCTGGAAGTCGCTGTAATCCAGCGGCTCGGCGAGGATTTCCTCGGTCAGCAGCAGCGGACCGAACAGTTCGGTGCCCCATTGCAGATTGGCAAAGGTGGCGAACACGTGGGCCGAGATCACGGTGCCGACCGCGCCTTCGAGCATGGTGCCGCCGTACAGCTCGATGCCCGCGGCGTCGGCGATCGCGGCAACCTGCTGGGCCGCGTACGCGCCGCCGGATTGCTCCAGCTTCACCGCGAACACGTCGGCGCCGGCAAGCTTGGCCAGCTCGAATGCCGAGCGCGGTCCGTGCAGTGATTCGTCGGCCATCAGCGCGACCGGGAAGCGTCGCACCAGCCGCGCCAGCGCGCTGGCAGTGGCCACCGGCTGCTCGACCAGCTCGCAGCCGGCGTCAGCCAGCGCGGCGATACCGCGCGCGGCCTGCAATTCGCTCCAGGCCATGTTGACGTCGACCCGCACCGCGCCACGCTCACCCAGCGCGCGCTTGATCGCGGCGACGTGGGCGACATCCTCGACCACGCTGCGCGCGCCGATCTTGAGCTTGAACACGTTGTGTCGACGCAGGTCGAGCATCCGCTCGGCCTCGGCGATGTCGCGCGCGGTGTCGCCCGATGCCAGCGTCCACGCCACCGGCAGGCGCTCGCGACGGCGACCACCCAGCAGCTCCGACACCGGCAGGCCGGTGCGCTTGCCGTGGGCGTCGAGCAGGGCGGTTTCGACCGCGCTGCGGGCAAAGCGGTTGTCCTTGATCGAGCGGTCCAACTGCGCCATCAGCGCCGGCACGCGGGTGACATCGGCGCCTTTTAGCAACGGCGCGAAATAGGTATCGACCGCCAGCTTCATGCCTTCGGGGCTTTCCCCGCCGTAGGCCAGCCCGCCGATGGTGGTGCCTTCGCCGACGCCAACCACGCCGTCCGAACAATGGATGCGCACCAGCATCAGGGTCTGGCCGTTCATCGTGGCCACCGACAGGCGATGCGGGCGGATGGTCGGCAGGTCGAGCAGCACGGTTTCGATGCGCTCGATCGTGGCGGCGGGGTGCTTGGCGGGGGCGGGGGAGAGTTTCATGACAAGTCGGTTATCGGCCGTCCGACCCCTTGCCGTCCAACACTGAATAGCTCTTCATGAATACCTTGAAGGTATAGTTGGGCTGAAACAGGCGCTACTGAGTCATTCCATACCGTGCCTTGGTTTATCCGGGGTATGAAAACTTAACGGGTAAATCAGCCATGGACCTGCGCCAGCTCCGCTATTTCATTGCCGTCGCCCGCGAGCGCAACTTCACCCGCGCCGCTGAAAAACTGCACATCGCCCAGCCGCCGCTGAGCCGGCAGATCCAGTTGCTGGAGGAGGAACTGGGCGTGACCCTGATCTCCCGCGCCAGCCGGCCGTTGCGGCTCACCGATGCGGGCAAGCTGTTCCTCGAACAGGCGCTGCAGATCCTCGGCCGGGTCGAGCAGATGAAGGCCGCGACCCAACGCGTGGGGCATCAGCAGCGGCGCGTGTTCTCGATCGGCTTCGTGGCTTCCACCTTGTACGGCGGTGTCCCGGCGCTGGTGCGCGAGCTGCGCAAGCACGCCCCGGAGCTGGACATCCAACTGGTCGAGCTGATGTCGGTGCAGCAGATCGAGGCGCTCAAGGCCGGGCGTATCGACATCGGCTTCGGCCGCATCCGCCGCAACGATGCAGTGGTCGAACGCACCGTGCTGCGCGAGGAGCGTCTGGTGCTCGCCGTGGCGCCGGGCAGCCGGCTGGCCGACAACGATGCGCCGGTAGCGATTGCCGAATTGGCGGGCGAGGACCTGATCGTCTACCCGAAAGGCCAGCACCCCTCCTTCGCCGACCAGGTGCTTGCCCTGCTGGAGGACCACGGCGTGCGGCCCGGCAACGTGCACGAGGTCAGCGAGATGCAGATCGCGCTGGGGCTGGCCGCGGCCGCCACCGGCATCTGCGTGGTGCCATACACCGCCAGCCTGCACCGCACCGATCTGCACTACCGCGTGATCGACGACGAACACGCGACCTCGCCGATCATCCTCAGCCACCGCCGCGACGACGACTCGCCTTACATCGTGTTGATCAAGCAACTGGTACAGGAGTTGTACGCGGCGTCACCGCCCTGGCTGGGTCCGGCGGGCGGCAACCTGTAGGCCAGCGGTGCCCCACACGCGATGAGGAGACCATCATGGGATTACTGGTAGACGGCAGGTGGCAAGACCAGTGGTACGACACCGGCAGCACCGGCGGGCGCTTCGAACGTTCGGCAAGCCGGTTCCGCAACTGGATCACCGCCGACGGCAGCGCCGGGCCATCCGGCCAGGACGGTTTCAAGGCGGAAAGCGGTCGCTACCATTTGTACGTGTCCTACGCCTGCCCGTGGGCGCATCGCGCCTTGGTGATGCGGGCGTGGAAAGGCCTGGAACAGCACATCGACGTATCCGTGGTGCATCCGTTGATGCTGGAAAACGGGTGGGAACTGCGCACCGACTTCGCGGGCGCGACCGGCGACCGACTCTACGGATTCGGCAAGCTGTACGAGCTGTATCTGAAGGCCGACCCGCACTACAGCGGCCGAGTAACGGTACCGACGCTGTGGGACAAGCAGCGCGAAACCATCGTCAACAACGAGTCATCGGAAATCATCCGCATGCTCGGGGCAGCCTTCGACGGCATCGGCGCACGGGCGGGCGATTACTACCCCGACGACCTGCGCGCCGCCATCGACACCATCAACGCGACCGTCTACGACAACGTCAACAACGGCGTCTACAAGGCCGGCTTCGCCACCAGCCAGGAAGCCTACGACGAGGCGGTCACCGCGCTCTTCGCCACGCTGGAATCACTCGAGCAGCGCCTGGGGCAACACCGTTACCTCGTCGGCAACACGCTGACCGAAGCGGACCTGCGCCTATGGACCACACTGGTGCGCTTCGACGCGGTGTACGCGACGCACTTCAAATGCGACCGCAAGCGAATCCGCGACTATCCCAACCTCGATGGCTTGCTGCGCGACATCTACCAACTGTCTGGCGTGGCTGACACCGTGTGGATGGACCACATCCGCCACCACTACTTCCGCAGCCACAAGTCGATCAACCCGTACGGCATCGTATCGATCGGCCCGGTCCCCGCGTTCGATGCTCCGCATGATCGCGATCGGCTGGGCGAACGGGAGATCCGGGGCGCCTGAAACCTTCGGCCTTGGCTGCAGATACCCGGCTGGGTCGGTTGCGACCCGGCGCGTGCGGCATGGCGTCATACGACGAGCCTTAATGTTGCCTGGCCTCGATACCGTCAAACAGCTTGTTGATCGCGCCGTAATCCAGCGCCTTGCCGGATACCTGTTTGCCCTCGCCATGCAGGAAACTGTCGGCGAGTCCGGCCACGCAATCCAGGGTCGCGATCGAAATCGACGCCCCTGCACTCAGTCGCCGCACACCCAGAGCGGCCAGTTCCGGAACGCTGGGTAGGCCCGGCCGGCTCATCACATTCAACGGCAACCCCGCGTTCGAGACGATGTGGCGGATATCGTCGGCATCGACCACACCGGGCACGAACAGGTTGTCGGCGCCAGCCGCGCGATACCGCGCTGCACGGGCGAGGGTTTCCTCGACGCGCCGGTCATCGCTGGCGAGACCACGCAGATAGACGTCCGTACGGGCGTTGACGAACAGGTCGACACCGCGCTGAGCGGCCATACGCTTGATCCGTTCGATCTTGCCGGCGAGCAGGTCAGGACTGTCGGCGCCATCCTCGATATTGATGCCGACCGCACCGGCGTCGATCACGCGGGCGACGTTGTCGGCAACGGTCGCAGGATCGCTGGCGTAGCCGTCCTCGAAATCGACGCTGAGCGGCACTCGGATGACGCGGACGATGTTGGCGATCGTGGCAACCGAGTGCTGCACGGGTAACCGGCTGCCATCGACGTAGCCGTTGGCCCACGCCACGCCGGCACTGGTGGTGGCGATGGCCTTGGCGCCGAGGCTTTCGATCAGCCGGGCACTGCCGGCGTCCCATGCATTGGCGAGCAGCAGCAGGCCGTGCTGGTGCAATTGGCGGAAGGTGGCTGCGTGATTGGCTGTTGTCATCGGGATGACTCCGGAGTGAGTTGGGGAATGGCCGCATCGAGTTTGCCGTGAGGCGCGCTGGACACCAGCGTATTCATCGATGCGGCAACCGCGCCATGTACAGCAATACACCCGCCAGGCTCTTCAGGTCCTGGTTGTTGTGTGCCAGCACCCGGCGCAGGTTTCGTGCGGAACCGCCGCGCAGGTAGGTGAGCCAGGCGGCGGGGGCTTCGGAACCGGGCAGGTCGTCCTCGCGCACCACGCCGAGCAGTTCGCGTTCGGCGGTGGCCAGGCGGCAGTTTTCCCATTGGCCTTTCCAGTGGCGGCGCACGGGATGGAGCAGATCCAGATGGCCCAGGCCGGTCAGCGGGTCGGGCAGGCGCGCCAGGCGGTAGCGCGTTTTCAGCAGGGGCGAGTCGTAGCATTTGCCGTTGTAGCTGACGAGCACGGTGTCGTCGGCCAGCCAGCTGGCGAAGGTGCGCAGCATGGCGGTTTCGGCGGCCATGCTGGTGATGGTGAGCTGGCGGATGCGGAAGCGGCCGTCGTGCCAGTCGGCGGCGCCGATCATGAAGGCGCGGGTGCCGGTGCCGCCGGCCAGGCCGGTGGTTTCGGTGTCGAAGTGCAGCAGGCGGTGGTGATGCACCGGCTCCATGCGGGCGAAGCCGGCATCGATGATGGCGGGCGGGGCGAGCCAGTCGACATGGGCTTCGGTGTAGCGCAGGCCGGGGGATAGCTCGATGCCGGGAACGTCGCGGTCGCTGGAAGCCAGGTACGCCGGGCCACGCTTGAGCTGGGCGTGCCGTTGCAGCAGGCGGCGGAGGTCGGGCGAGAGCGACGATGGCGCGGCGGCTTTCGGTTTTCCCGCCGGCCAAAGGGATGGCATGCCATCGATTCGGGGGACGGGGGATGGGGTGGCGTGGCCCTTCGACTTCGCTTCGCTACGCTCAGGGTGAGCGGGGCCTTGAGGCGGCGTGTGCCCTGCATCTGCGCGCAATTGGCGCAGCTTCGCACTCAGCGCACTCATAGCGCCACCAGCAATGCGAGCACACGCAGTGCCAGCGACTTGGCCGTATGGACGGCCAGATCAACGTTCTCGTCGGCGGCCAGAATTGGCCCCACGCAGGCGGGGCAGCCGGCGTGGCAATCGCAGCGTTCGATCAGGGTGATCGACTGCGTGATCAGGTCTTCGCGGCGATGGAACAGCGGCTCGCTCTGGCCGATGCCGCCCGGGAACGCGTCGTACAGATAGACGGTGGGCGTGAACGGCGCATCGGGCGCCAGCGCCATCGGCTGGCCGTCGCTGCCGCGCAGTTGGCCGCGGCCGCTGAGGTCGGCGCTGACGAACCAGGCGCCATCGCCGCTGCCAACCGATTTCTGCAGGTCGCGCGCCTCGGCCATCACCGCCACCGTGGCCACGATATGCAGCGCGTAGGCGGCGCCGAGGAAACCATCCAGCGCCTGTTGGCGATCATCGAACGCGGACGCCAGCACCGCCTGCGACAGCTGCCACCACACTGCGGTGGTGTGCAGTTCCTGGTCGGGCAGGTTGACCGGGCCGTAGCCGATGTTTTCGTGCGTGTAGAAGCGGATTTTCTTGTAGCCGGGCACGCGCCGCACCACGTGCACCTCGCCGTGGTGGGCCTGGCCGCGGCCGGCGCCGGCGCTGTCGAAACAATCGAGCACTTTCAGCTTGGTGTAGTCGATGGCGTCGGTGTAGTAATCGACCTGGGTGCGCGTGACGTAGGCCTTGCGGCCTTCCCAGTCCAGCCGTTCCACCTGGTAGGGCACGGACTGGATCATGTGGATGGCGCCTTCGTACAAGGTCACCGGCGCGGCGCTGTAATCGACTTCGGCGATGATGGTCTGGCGGCCGTTGGTGCGGTCGACCACCACGAAGTTGCCGTCGGCCACCGAGCGCAATGACACCGCGATGGCGGGGTAGCTGTCGGCGATCCACTCCCAGCGATCGCCCTCGCGATGCAGCACGCCTTCCTCGCCCAGCACGTCCAGCCACGGCGTGACGATTTCAGTGCCGAACATCTCGTCGCCCACGAACGGCAGTTCGAACGCGGCGCAGCGGATGTGGTCGAGCAGGATCAGCGGCTGATCGGGCTGGATGCGCGCGTGCTCGGGCGTGGCACCCTGGAAGAATTCCGGGTGTCGCACCAGGTATTGATCGAGCGGATCGGAGCTGGCCACCAGCACGCCCAGTGCCGATTGCTGGCGCCGCCCAGCGCGGCCGAAGCGCTGCCATGTGGCCGCCACGGAGCCGGGATAGCCGTTCAACACCACCACGTCGAGCGAACCGATGTCCACGCCCAGCTCCAGCGCCGAGGTGCTGACGATGCCGTCGACGCTGCCCGCGCGCATGTCGCGCTCGGCGGCGCGGCGCTCCTTGGGCAGGTAGCCGCCTCGATAGGCGCGGATGCGTGGGGGTTTGCGCGGGTCGTGGTCGAACACGTCCTTCAGGTATTTGGTGAGCACCTCGACCATGCTGCGGCTCTGCGCGAATACCAGCGTCTTCAGGCCGGATTTGATCGCCAGCCGCGCGATGCGGTTGGTCTGCGAACGCGCCGAGGCGCGCAGGCCCAGGTCCGGATTGATCACCGGCGGATTCCACAGCAGCACGTGCTTCTCGCCGGCCGGCGCGCCGCTTTCAACGATGGCGGTGACGGCATCCTCGATCAGCGCTTCGGCATGCTGCTGCGGATTGCCGATGGTGGCCGAGCACAGGATGAATTGCGGGGTGACACCGTAGAACGCGCACACGCGTTTCAGCCGGCGAATCACGTTGGCCACGTGCGAGCCGAACACGCCGCGATAGGTGTGCACCTCGTCGATCACCACGTAGCGCAGGTTTTCGAAAAACTGCGCCCACTTGGTGTGATGCGGCAGGATCGCCTGGTGCAGCATGTCCGGGTTGCTGACCACGATATCGCCATGCAGGCGGATCGCCTGGCGCGCATCACCGGGCGTGTCGCCATCGAAGGTGAACGCCTTGACGCCCAGTTCGCCGGCCTGGTTCAGTTCCAGCAATTCGGCCACCTGGTCCTGCGCCAGCGCCTTGGTCGGGAACAGGTACAGCGCCTTGGCGTGCTGCTGCATCGCCGCGCTGATCACCGGCAGCGTGTAGCACAGCGATTTGCCCGATGCGGTGGGCGTGGCCACGGCCACGTGCGCTCCGGCCTGCGTGGCGGCCCACGCCTCGGCCTGGTGGCTGTAGAGCTGGTCCACGCCACGGCTACGCAGCGCTTGCGCCAGGGCCGGTGGCAAGTCGGCCGGCAGCGGCGCGTAGCTGCCGTCCTGCGCCGGCACCACGAAGGCGCCGGTGATGCGCGCGGCATAGCGCTTGTTGAGCCGCTGCGCCAGCGAGCGGCCGTCGTCGGGGCTGCGCAGCACCAGTTCGTCGGCGGCGTGGTAACGGTCGGGCAGGGCGTTCATGGGCGGATCTCGGCGGGCAGGGCGGCATGACAGCAAGGGGTGGTCTCATCCACTGAGATCACGCGGAGCAAGACTGGAGCCGCACCGCGACGTTCATCTTTCTCTTCTTCATTTTCACCACAAAAGGTGAAAAGATACCAGCCATGACCCTGCAGCTCACCGCCCGCCAATCCAACATCCTGGATTTCATCCGCGACCGCCTCGACCACACCGGCCAGGCGCCCACGCTGGAGGAAATCGGCCTGGCGATGGGGCTGGCCAACGTCAGCGCCGTGCTGAAACACGTGCGCTCGCTGGAGGCGAAGGGGCGGCTGCTGATCGAGCCGAACCGCTCGCGCGGCATCCGCCTGGTGACCTCGCACGATCCCATGGACGCGGACACGATGGAGCTGCCATTGGTCGGCCGCATCGCCGCCGGCGAGCCGCTGTTTTCCGACGCGCGGGTGGAGCGCACGCTGCGCGTGTCCAGCTGGCTGTTCCGGCTGAAGCCCGATTACCTGGTGCGCGTGGTGGGCGATTCGATGCGCGACGAAGGCATCCTCGACCAGGACATCGTGGGCGTGCACGCCACGCCGGTGGCGCGCCATGGCCAGGTGGTGGCCGCAAGGGTGGGCGGCGACCGTTTCACCATCAAGCGGCTGCACTGGCAGGGCGACGTGATCCGGCTGTTGCCGAACAGCCCGGGCTACCAGCCGATCGACCCCGACCCTACCGAGGATTTCGCCATCGAAGGTCTGTTCGCGGGCCTGTTGAGGGGCAGCTGATGGGCGCCGTGGTGGCCTTGTCCACGCTGCTGGATGCGCAGCAGGTCTGGCGCGGGCGCGCGGCGCCGATCCCGGTCGGCGAGCAGCCTACCGGTTGGGCCGAGCTCGATGCCGCGCTGCCGGCCGGCGGCTGGCCGGCGGCATCGTTGTCGGAGATCCTGCTGCCGGCCGATGGCGTGGGCGAATTGCGGCTGGTGCTGCCGACCCTGGCGCGGCTCACCCAGGGCGCGCGCACGGTGGTGATCGTGGCGCCGCCGTACCTGCCCTGCGTGGCCGGCTGGCAGCAACAGGGCGTGGACATGCGCCGGGTCGACATCGTCACCGCCGGTGACAACGACGTGGCCTGGGCGATGGAGCAATGCCTGCGTTCGGGCAGCTGCGCGGCGGTGCTGGCGTGGCCACGCCAGGCCGACGACCGCACGCTGCGACGGCTGCAGGTGGCGGCGGATCACGGCCAGGCGCTGGCGTTCGCCTTCCGCGATCGCAAGCACCTGCCGCACGCGTCGCCGGCGGCCCTGCGGCTGGAGCTGGAAGCTGCGCCCCGCGCCCAGGTGTGGGTGCGCAAATGCCGTGGCGGATCGGTGCCGGCACAGCCGGTGCCGCTCGGTCGCGCGCTGCATTGATGGCCGGCCGTCATGTTGTGGGCCTGCATTGTGCTGCCGCACCTGGCGCTGGACGGCGTCCTTCGGCGTCGACCCGACGCCGGGCCGCTGGTGCTGGTGGATGGCCCCGTCAACGCGCGCAGCATCGTTTCGGCCAATCGCGAGGCCCGTGAGGCCGGCTTGCACGTCGGCCAGCGGCTGAGCGCCGCGCAAGCCTTGCTGACCCGCTTCGATGCCTTGCCGTACGACCGCGAGGCGGTGGATCGCTGGCACCGTTTCCTGGCTGCCGTGGCGTACCGCTACAGCTCCGAGGTGAGCCTGCTGCCGCATGCGATCGTGCTGGAGGTGAGCCGCAGCATGGGCTTGTTCGGCCCCTGGCCGCGGCTGGAAGCGATGCTGCGCGCGGACCTCGCCGCGCTGGGTTTTCGCCACCGCATCACCGCCGCGCCCACGCCGCATGCCGCGTATGTGCTGGCGGGCGTCAGCGATGGTCAGGCGGTGCTGACGCCCGATACCTTGCGCCGCGCGCTGCAAGGCGTGCCGATTGGCAAGAGCCGTTTGCCGGCGGCGGCGACGGAAGCCTTGCCTGGCATGGGCATCCGCACGCTGGGTCAGTTGCTGGGCCTGCCGCGCGATGGCCTGCGCCGCCGCTTCGGCGTCGAGTTGCTGGCGGCGCTGGACCGGCTCACCGGCGAGCTGCCCGCGGGGCTCGATGCCTATCGTCCGCCCGACGTGTTCGACCTGCGCATCGAGTTGATGCACGAGGTGGAAAACATCGCCTCGCTGGTATTCCCCCTACGCCGCATCACCGGTGATCTGGCCGCCTATCTGGCGGGTCGGGATGGCGGTGTGCAGCGATTCGTTCTGCGGCTGGAACATCGCGACGGCAAGGTCACCGAGGTTCCCGTAGGCCTGCTCACGCCCGAGCGCGAGCCCGGCATGTTGTTCGAACTGGCACGTGGCCGGCTGGATCAGGTGCAGTTGCCCGAGCCGGTGCTGGCGATGCGGCTCATCGCGCGCGATCTGCCGCCGTTCGTGCCGGGCGGCCGCGACCTGTTCGACGAACGCCCCGCCAATGCGCTGCCGATCGAGCAACTGCGCGAGCGCCTGCGCGCGCGGCTGGGCGATCGCGCCGTGCATCAGCTGGACAGCACCACCGACCCGCGGCCGGAGCGGGCGCAAGCCGTTGCCGGGCAAAGCCCTTGTGGGAGCGGCTTCAGCCGCGATGCTTTTGCTTTTACGAATCCCAAATCCCCAATCCCAAATCCCGGCTCAAAAGCATCGCGGCTGAAGCCGCTCCCACAACAGCCGCTCCCACAAAGCGACGAGCCGCGTCCCACCTGGCTGCTCGATCGCCCCATCCCCTTGCGCGGCACCGCGCCGCGCATCCTTTCCGGCCCCGAGCGGCTGGAAACCGGCTGGTGGGATGGCGGCGAGGTGTGCCGCGATTACTACGTGGTGGAGACGTCGCTGGGTCAGCACGCATGGGCGTTCTGCGCACCGGGCGAGCAGGCGGGCTGGATGCTGCAGGGGTGGTTCGCATGATGGATTACGCCGAACTGCATTGCCTGTCCGACTTCTCCTTCGGCCGCGGCGCATCGAAGGCCGGCGAATTGTTCGAGCGCGCCAAAGCCTGCGGTTACAGCGCGCTGGCGATCACTGACGAATGTTCGCTGGCGGGCATCGTGCGCGCGTACCAGGCCTCGACCGAGCTCGACCTGAAGCTGATCGTGGGCGCGGAATTCCAGTTGGAGGACGGTCCCAAGCTGGTGCTGCTGTGCGAAAACAAACAGGGCTATACCGAACTCTGCCGCTTGATCACGCGCGGACGCCGCGCTTCGGAAAAAGGCAACTATCGGCTCACCCGCGCGGATATGGAAAACGGCTTGCCGGGCACGCTGGCCTTGTGGCTGCCGCCAGCGCAGCCGGATATCACGCACGGCCGCTGGGTGCGCGATACCTTCGGCGAGCGCGCCTGGCTGGCGGTGGAACTGCATCGCGGCCCCGACGACGCGGCACGCCTGCACGAACTGCAGCGGATCGGCCACGCACTGGATCTGCCCCTGGTGGCCAGCGGCGACGTGCACATGCACGTGCGCCGCCGGCTGGCGCTGCAGCACACGCTCACCGCGATCCGCCATCGCGTGCCGATCGCCGAGGCGGGCGCGCTGATCTTCCGCAACGGCGAACGCCACCTGCGCCGCCGCGATGTGCTGACCGAGCTCTACCCTGGGGCCTTGCTGCAGGAAAGCGTGCGCATCGCCGAGCGCTGCACCTTCCATATGAGCGAGCTGAATTACGACTATCCGACGGAGTTGGTGCCGGAAGGTTATTCGCCGTCCAGCTGGCTGCGTCATCTGGCCGAGGAAGGCATCCGCTGGCGTTGGCCGCAGGGCGCCAGCGCGAAAGTGCGCAAGCTGATCGACGACGAGCTGGCGTTGATCGCCACGAAAAAATACGAGGCGTTCTTTCTCACCGTATACGACATCGTCCGCTTCGCACGCAGCCAGCACATCCTCTGCCAGGGTCGCGGCTCGGCCGCCAACTCCGCCGTGTGTTTCGCGCTGGGCGTGACCGAGGTGGATCCGGAGGTCAACAACCTGCTGGTGGCGCGCTTCATCAGCGAGGACCGCGACGAACCGCCCGACATCGACGTGGATTTCGAGCACGAGCGGCGCGAGGAAGTCATCCAGTACATCTACAAAAAGTACGGTCGCGAGCGTGCCGCGCTGGCCGCCACCGTGATCTGTTACCGCGGCCGCAGCGCGGTGCGCGACGTGGCCAAAGCCCTCGGCCTGCCGCTGGACCAGGTCGACCGGCTCAGCGATGTTTTCGCGCGAGGTTGGGGCGACAGCACGGCCGAGGAGCGGTTGCGCGAACAGGGTTTCGATCCCGACAGCCCGGTCATCCGCCGCGTGCTGAAACTCACCTACGAGTTGCTCGGCATGCCGCGGCATTTGTCGCAGCATGTGGGCGGCTTCGTGATCTCCAACACCACGCTGAGCGAGATGGTGCCCGTGGAAAACGCGGCGATGGCCGACCGCACGGTGATCCAGTGGGAGAAGGACGACCTGGATTACATGCGCATGCTGAAAGTCGATTGCCTGGCGCTGGGCATGCTGACCTGTCTGCGCAAATGCTTCAGCATGCTGCAAAGCGAGCATGGCGTCGTCACATCCATCGCGACGATTGCCAAAGCCGAGGAGAACGACAAGGACACCTACGAAATGATCCAGCGCGCCGATACCGTCGGCGTGTTCCAGATCGAAAGCCGGGCGCAGATGGCCATGCTGCCGCGGCATCGGCCGGAAAAGTTCTACGACCTGGTGATCCAGGTGGCGATCGTGCGGCCTGGGCCGATCCAGGGCGACATGGTGCATCCGTACCTGCGACGCCGTAATGGCGAGGAAGAAGTCGACTATCCATCGCCGCAATTCAAGGCGGTGCTGCAACGCACGCTCGGCGTGCCGCTGTTCCAGGAGCAGGTGATGCAACTGGCCATCGTGGCGGCCGACTTCACCGCTGGCGAGGCCGACAAGCTGCGCCGCTCGATGGCCGCGTGGAAACGCCATGGCGGACTGGAGCCGCATCGCGAAAAACTGATACGCGGCATGTTGAAGAACGGCTACACGGCAGCTTTCGCCGAGCGCATCTTCGAGCAGATCAAGGGTTTTGGCTCCTACGGCTTCCCCGAATCGCACGCGGCCAGCTTCGCCAACCTGGTGTATGCCTCGTGCTGGCTGAAATGCCATTACCCCGCCGCATTCGCCTGCGCGCTGCTCAATTCGCAGCCGATGGGTTTCTACGAGCCCAGCCAGATCGTGCAGGATGTGCGGCGCCATCGCGTCGCGGTGCATCCGGTGGACGTACGCTTCAGCGATTGGGATTGCACGCTGGAGCCGGACCCGCGCGGCGATGCCGATGCCCGCGCGATCCGGCTGGGTCTGCGCATGGTGCGCGGGTGTTCCGAAGCCGCCGCACTTCGCCTCGTTGCGGCGCGCGAACAACGCGCCTTCACCGACATCGCCGACCTGTGCGCGCGCGCCGGCCTCGATCGCCGCCATCAGGAACTGCTGGCCGATGCGGCGGCGCTGCGTGGGCTGGCCGGCCATCGCCATCGCGCGCGCTGGGCGGTGGCCGGGGTCGAGGCGCAGCTGCCGTTGTTCGGTGCCCAAAGCCCGGCCGAGCCGGCCGTGATCCTGCCGTTGCCCACGCAGGCGGAGGATACGCTGGCCGATTACGCGCGCACCGGCCTCAGCCTGGGCGCGCATCCGCTGCGGCAGATCCGCGCCCGCTTGAACGCAGCGCGTTGCATCGACGGAAAGGCGCTACGCAAACAGCCGCACAACAGTCACGTGCGCGTGGCCGGTCTGGTGACGTCGCGACAGCAACCGCAAACCGCCAGCGGCATCATCTTCGTGACGCTGGAAGACGAACACGGCCTGATCAATGTCGTCGTATGGCGCCACGTGGCCGAGGCTCAGCGCCTGCCGCTGCTGCAAGCGCGCCTGCTGGCGGTGGAAGGGCAGTGGGAACAGGTGGAAGGCGTCAGCCACCTGATCGCGCACCGGCTCAGGGATCTCACGCCGCTGCTGGGTGCCCTGGATGCGCGCTCACGGGATTTCCATTAGTCGCACGGCCACTGTGTTGTAGGAGCGCACCCTGTGCGCGATGCCTTTTACGGGAATCGGGAATCGGGAATCGGGATTCGGGAATCGGGATTCGGGATTCGGGATTCGGGATTCGGGATTCGGGATTCGGGATTCGGGATTCGGGATTCGCAAAAGCAAAAGCAAGATCAAGAGCTCGCGCACAGGGTGCGCTCCTACAAGGGTTCGGACGATCCCGTCGGCGAGCGGCTGTCCTCGGGGTGCGTGTCCTGGCCGGTGACGCTGCGATAGAAGCCAACCGCCAGGATCGCGACCAGGGCGGCCATCAGCACGATAAGCCCTATCCACCGACGGCGATTTTTCATGACGGCCTCCTGCTGCGCTTGTGGATCAGGTTGAACATCACGCCATATCCGCCAGCACGGCGACCACGTCACGCAGGTCGGCTACCAGTTCCGCGTAAGCCTGATGGCGTTGGTCGGGCTTGGGCATGCGCAGCACCGCGGAAGGGTGCCAGGTCGCCATGCCGCGTACCTCTTCGCCCAGTTCGCGCCATTGCCCGCGCTCGCGGGTGATGCGGAAGGCATTGCCGAACAGTGTCTGCGCCGCCATCGCGCCCAGTCCGATCACCACGCGCGGCTGCACCCGCGACAGTTCGGCCGCCAGCCACATGCGGCACGCCGCCTGTTCGGAGGCGTTGGCGCGCTTGTGCAATTTCGCGTTGCCGCGGTTTTCGTATTTGAAACGCTTGACGGTATTGGTGAGATAGAGCGCCCCCCGATCCAGCCCCGCCTCCTCCAGCGCACGGTCCAGCAGGTGCCCGGCGGGGCCTACGAACGGCGCGCCCGTTTCATCCTCCTGCTGCCCGGGCTGCTCGCCGATCAACATCGCCGCTGCGGTGGCAGGGCCTTCGCCGAATACCGTCTGCGTGGCGTTGCGCCATAGCGGGCAGGCGCGGCAGCCTCTGGCCTTGCGGCGCAACGTCACCAGCGCGCCCGTGGGGATCTCCGCCACGGGCTTGGCCAGCGGAAGGGTAGGGGCGCTGGCAGCCTTCATCGGCGCATCAGAAAACGCCCAGCAGCAACAGCACGATGACAATGATCACGATGATGCCCAGGCCACCCACGGGACGATAACCCCACGACCGGCTGTACGGCCAAGCGGGAAATGCGCCGATCAGCAGAATGATCAGCACGATGATCAGCAGAAGTGACATCGACATGAGAGCGTCCTTGTAGTTGGGCACGAAGCGTGCGGAGAGGCGGCAGGCGCTGCCTGTCGCGGCCTGCACCATGGCAAGCGGCTCGTGCATGCACCGTCAAAAAAACTTGACGTGGCGTCCATGCGGAAAGTCGCAAGCTGCGCGCTCCCTCACCCCAGGAAAGCGCCATGACCGAGTCCGAAAAATTGAGCGGCCGTCGCATTGCCATGCTCGCCACCGACGGGTTCGAGCAATCCGAGCTGACCGAACCCAAACGCTTGCTGGAAACGGCCGGCGCCCAGGTGGATGTGATCGCGCCGGGCGGCGCCACGCAAATCCGGGGTTGGGACAAGAAGAACTGGGGTGACCCGGTAAACGTGGATGTAGCGCTGCAGGATGCGCAAGCGGACAACTACGACGCGCTG
Organism: Rhodanobacter fulvus Jip2; assembly: GCF_000264315.1. Taxonomy (GTDB): domain Bacteria; phylum Pseudomonadota; class Gammaproteobacteria; order Xanthomonadales; family Rhodanobacteraceae; genus Rhodanobacter; species Rhodanobacter fulvus. The sequence continues at coordinate 264,475 of NZ_AJXU01000028.1, read as the reverse complement.
ATGCTGCCCGGCGGCGTGATGAACCCGGACAAGCTGCGACTGGAACCGGCGGCGATCGCCTTGATCGGCCAGTTCGGTACCTCCGGCAAGTTGATCGCGGCGATCTGCCACGGGCCATGGACCTTGATCGACGCCGGCCTGGTGGACGGCTGCAAGCTCACCTCGTGGCCATCGTTGCGCAAGGATCTGGAAAACGCCGGCGCGCAATGGGAAGACAGCGAAGTGGTGCGCGACGGCCAGCTGATCACCAGCCGCAAACCGCAGGATATCCCCGCGTTTTCCGGTGCGGTCATCGCGGCATTGGAGCAGGCTGACGCCGTGTAGATCGTTCTTCGTCGTTGCCCTTCGACTTCGGCCCTGCCGGCCTACGCTCAGGGTGATCGGTGGCGTGTAAGGCATGCATTTGGTTCACCACCGATCATGCGAATGCCGCGCGCTTCCAACACCGATCACCCTGAGCGTAGCGCAGCGAAGTCGAAGGGCGCCCCGAAACCTGCATCAAATCACGCTTACTTGGGCTGATCCGGCTTGCTCTCCGGAACATTCTGCGACTCGTGCGGGGTATCCGCGTCGGGCATTTGCGCGGGGTCGTGCTTCGGTCTTGGCTGCGGCTCGGGATAGCCCGAGGTACCTGGCGGTTGTTTCGGTCGATCCGTATCCGGCATGAGCGGCTCCGTTCAGTGGCGGGGTTTGAGTGGACGTCCCTATCGGTAGATCAGGCGAGGCGCTTCATCACGTTGTCCAGGTTCTGTTGCACATCGTCGATGCCTTTCCACGGGTCCGAGCGCAGTCGCGCCAACCGCTTGGGCGTGGAATGGATGTCGAAATCGTGGCCGCTTTTCAGCTTGCCCAACTCGCTCCAGCGCAGCGGCACGGCCACCGGTGCACCGGCACGGGCGCGCAGCGAATACGAGGCCACGCTGGTGGCGCCGCGACTGTTGCGCAGGTAGTCCACGTAGATCTTGCCGTTGCGCTGCGACTTGGTGGCAGTGGCCACGAAATCCAGCGGATGCGCCTGCGCCAGGGTGGAGGCGAATGCCTGCGCGAAGCCTTTCACCATCGGCCAGGGGCAGCCGGGATTGAGCGGCACCACCACGTGCAGGCCCTTGCCGCCGGTGGTGCGCAGGAACGATTCCAGGCCCAGTTGCGTGAGCAGTTTGCGCACCAGGCGGGCGGCGGCCACTACGCGCTCCCATGCCACGTTGTCGCCGGGGTCCAGGTCGAACACCACGCGGTTGGCCTTGTCGGGATGCTCCACGGTCGAGCCCCAGGGATGGAATTCCAGCACGCCGAACTGCACCAATTCGATGATCGAGCTGGCGTCCAGCGGGTAGATGTAGACGGCTTGCGCGCCGGATTCTTCCTTCAGCTTGGCGCTGCCCACGTGTTTCAGTCCCTGCATCAGGTGCTTCTGGAAGAAGCAGGTCTTGTCAGCACCCTCCGGGCAGCGGATGACCGAGGTGGGACGGTCGATCACACCGGGCAGGAACCACTTCATCACCGCCGTGTAGTAATCGGCCACCTCCTGTTTGGTGATGCTGCCTTCGGCAAACACCACGCGGTCGGGGTGGCTGATGGCGATGTCGGCGGGTTGGGTGGCATCGCGGCGCGGTTTGCCCTTCGCGGTCTTCTTCGCCGCCTTGCCTTTGCCGGTGGCGCGGTCGGAGTCGAGCAGGTCGGCGGGGTTCTTGTCGGTACGCATGGTTTTCAGGCTCGGTTGGCGCAGCAGGTTCTGGTTGCCGATGCCGCGGTAGTACACCTCGGCCACGGCAACCGGTTTGATCCAGCGGGCGTTGCGCAGCAGCGGATCCACGCCGGCCAGTGCCACCGTGGGTTTCGTGCTGCCTTTTTCGTCCATGGTTTTGCTCAGCGCGCGCAGCTGCTCGTCGGAAAAACCGCTGCCCACGCGGCCGGCATAGATCCAGCCCTCGGGCGTGTCGGGATCGGGCCGGGCCAGCAGCAGCGAGCCGAAACCGCTGCGGCTGCCCTTGGGTGGCGTGTAGCCCACCACGGCGAATTCGTCGCTTTCCAGCCGCTTCACCTTGATCCAGTCGTCACCACGGCCCGGGTGATACGTGGACTTCACGCGCTTGCAGATGATGCCTTCCAGCTGTTGTTCGGTAGCCATCTGGAATACCTGGTCACCGTTGCCGATCGCGTGCGTGCTGAAGGCCAGGTGCGGCGGCGCGTGCACCGTCAGTTGTTGCAGAAGGTCCTTGCGGTCGAGCAGGGCGACGCGCGACAGGTCGTGGCCCTCGAAGTAGGGCATGTCGAACAACATGTAGACCAGCGGCGATTGCATCTCGCCGGAGAGGGTTTTTTGCAGCGCGTTGAAATCGCTTCGCCCCTGCGCGTCCAGCGCTACCAGCTCGCCATCCAGTTGCGCCGATTGCAGTCCCAATAGCTCCAGCGCCTGCACGATGTCGGGCAGTTTGTCGTTCCAGGGCAGGGCATTGCGCGACCACAGCTTCACCTCGCCGCCGGCGATCGCCGTGAGGATGCGGTAGCCGTCCCATTTCACTTCGTGCAGCCAGTCATCACCGGCTGGCGCCGTGTCGCGCAGGCGGGCCAGTTCGGGTTTGAAGAAGTCATTGCTGGCGTTGGCCTTGCGCGCGCCATCCAGGCCGGCGGCGATTTTCGCCAGGCGGGCGCGCGGGATCTTTTTCGTGCCCTTGGGAATGGCCTTCCTGCGCGCCGTGGACTTCCTGGCAGCGGCCTTGGTGGCGGGGGTTTTCGCGGCGGCCTTGGTGCTGGCGATCATCTTCTTGTCCAGTAGATCGTCCGCCTCCACGTCACCGGCGAACGCGTCCTTGGCCTTGATCAGGAACCATGCCGGCTGGCGCTCCTTGCGGCCGCTGCGCACCAGGTGCCAGCCACCCTTGAGGCGCTTGCCGAACAGCTCGAAACGCAGGTGCCCTTTCTGGATTTGCGCTTCGGCGTCGCCCTCGGTGGTCCACACGCCCAGGTCGAACTGGTCGACGTGGCCCTTGCCATAACCGTGCTCGATGTCGCCTTCGAACGTGGCATAGGCCACTGGATGATCTTCCACCTCCACCGCCAGGCGCTTCACTTCCGGGTCGTAGCTGGGGCCCTTGGGCACCGCCCAGCTTTTCAACACGTCGCCCACCTGCAGCCGGAAATCGAAATGGCGGCGACTGGCGTGATGCAGTTGCACCACGAACAGCGAACGGTGCTCCGGCGCCACGGCCGCGTCGGGCGCGGGTTCGCGGGTTTTGCTGAAATCGCGCTTGCGGCGGTATTCCTGCAGTTCGGTCATCGTGCTTGTCCGGCGAGGGGCGCGTATCCATGCGACGGTGGGGTGATCAGCCGGTGGGGCCGCCCATCACCGGAATCACCGCGCCGGAGATGTAGCTGGCGCACGAGGGCGCGGCCAGGAACACGTAGGCGGGTGCCAGTTCTTCGGGCTGCGCGGGGCGGCCCATCGGGTTGTGCTTGCCGAAATCCTTCACCTTTTCGGCGGGTTTGTCGGCCGGGTTCAGTGGCGTCCACACCGGGCCCGGCGCCACCGCGTTCACGCGGATGCCGCGCGACACCAGGTTCGACGCCAGCGCCTTGGTGAACGCGTGGATGCCGCCCTTGGTCATCGAGTAGTCCAGCAACTTGCTGCTGCCGAACAGACCGGTTTCCGAGCCGGTGTTGATGATCGAATCGCCGCTGCCCAGGTGTGGCGAGGCGGCGCGTGCCATGTAGAAATAGCCGTACAGGTTGGTGCGCAGGGTCTGATCCAGATGCTCGTCGGTGACGTCCTCGATGGACTCGGCGTGCTGCTGGAATGCGGCGTTGTTGACCAGGATCGACAGCTTGCCGAACGCCTTCACCGTTTTCTCCACCGCGCTCTTGCAGAAGGTCGGATCCTTCACGTCGCCACGGATCAGCAGACAGCGCTGGCCTTCCGCTTCCACGTAGTCGCGGGTTTCGGCGGCGTCCTCGTCCTCGCACAGATACACCACGGCCACGTCGGCGCCCTCGCGGGCAAACAGCACGGCCACGGCGCGACCGATACCCGAGTCGCCACCGGTGACGATGGCGGTCATGCCGGTCAACTTGCCGCTGCCGGCATACGTGGGTGCGGTGAACTGCGGCCGTGGGTCCAGGTCATGCTCGCTGCCAGGTTTGGACTGGTGCTGCTTCGGCAGCGGATTTTTCGGCTGCTTGCGTTCGCCGGTTTGCGGCGCGCCCTTCTTTGCCGCTTTCGCGGACTTGGCGGGCTTGTCCTGTTCCTTGCGTTCTACGCCGCGCTGAATGTCCCGCGCTTTCTCCGCGGTCTCGTGGGTGCGGGATTTTTGTGCGGCTTTTTTGCTGGTGGCCATGGTGAAACCTGTTCGGTGGCAGGAACCCGGACGCTACCCAGCATCCCGTTGATCCCGGGTGAAAAACTTGACAGCCCGTCCACGAGCCAGTGGCCATAGTCAAGTAGCGAATTCCTCGCTGGAGCACACACCATGGCGCGTCCCATCTGGACCGGAACCCTCTCCTTCGGATTGCTCAACGTGCCCGTCTCGCTGATGTCGGGCGAGCGCAGCGTGGATCTGCATTTCCGCATGCTGGACAACCGCAGCAACACGCCGGTGCGCTACGAGCGCGTCAATGCGGAAACCGGCGAGGAGGTGCCGTGGAAGGAAATCGTCAAGGCCTTCGAGTACGAAAAAGGCAGCTACGTCGTGCTGGATCCGGACGACATCAAGTCGGCCTCGTCCGAGGGGCGCGAGGCGGTGGAAGTGAAAACCTTTGTGGATGCCGGATCGATCGGGCCGGAGTATTTCGAGAAGCCGTACATCCTGGTGCCCGGCAAGAAGGCCGAGAAGGGCTACGTGCTGCTGCGCGAGACACTCAAGCGCACCGGCAAGATCGGCATTGCGCGGGTGGTGATCCGCACCCGCGAATACCTCTCCGCCGTAATGCCGCGCGACAACAGCCTGCTGCTGATGCTGATGCGCTATCCGCAGGAGCTGGTGGATGCCGGCGACTACAAGATCCCCGAGGGCGAGGTATCGGACTACCGCATTTCGTCCAAGGAAATGGACATGGCCGAGCAGCTGATCGATTCGATGAGTGACGCATGGACGCCCGGCGACTATCGCGACGAATTCCGCGAACGCCTGCGCGCGGTGATCGAGAAGCGGCTCAAGTCCAAGGGCGTGGTCACGCCGCCGTCCGAGGACGAGGGCGAGATGCCGGAGAACGCCAGCACCAACGTGGTCGACTTCATGGCGCTGCTGCAGAAAAGCCTCGAAACGAAGCACCGCACCCCGGCAAGGAAAGCCGCCGCGAAGAAAGACAGCGGGGAAAAGCCACCGCGCAAGACGGCCACCAAAAAATCGGCGGGCAAGAAGACCGCCAGCAAGAAGAAGCCGGCAGCCAAGGCGGCGAAGAAAACCACGCGTCGCAAAACGGCCTGAGGACGCAGGGCCGCGCCCTCGTGCGTCAGCCCTCGACCGGCCGAAGGTGGTTGCGCGCATGCGCCTGCCGCTCGCGGCATGGCGCGTGGTCGCATTCGCAAGGCGCACCCGCGCTTGCACCCGGCCTTTCGATTTTCTGGCGGCAATAATCGCTGCAATAGGGATCGTCCACCCGCGTCTGGCAGCCGCACGCGGGATGGGCGCAGCGCTGGTTGATCTCTGCGTCCATGCGGATCAGCCCGCCTCGCCGTGGGCACGCAAGGGGCGCTCGGGAAGATCCGGGTTGTGCGGCTCCACCGGCGGCAGCCCAGGTTCCGGCGGCGTCTGTACCGGTTCGCCCGGCTGGGTGGGGTCGGTGGGTGTCGGCGGTGACGGCGCCGGTGGCACGTACTGCATGTCGCTGCCGCCGAGACCGGTCACACAGCGTGGATCCGTGACGACGATATCCATGTTTGCCTCGCAGATCGGGGGGAGGGTCAACCAATGATCGCAAGCCGGGCCAACGTGCCGGGCCGCGTACTTTCGAATGTGCGCAGGATGCCGCCGCAAAAGTCCCTGTGGCGTGATGAATCGATGGGGAATGTTTTGCTGCGCGCCAGGGGCATAAACGAGGCCTACACGACGCGCTGATTAAATTGCGAGCCTCCCCGATCCCCCGGAGTTCAAAGAAAATGAATGGTGGAATTTCCCCCGGCGCGCACCGCCGAGTCCGTCGCTTGCTGCCGCTTCCACTGGCGTTGCTCGCTACCGCGGCGTTCGCCCAACAGTCGCCTGCGCTCGATCGCGTCAACCTGTCGGTGGGCGGCTACTACACGCACATGGATACGGTCATCGGCGCCAGCGACAAGAGCGGCGACAATTACGGCGCGGTCGATCTGGAAAGCGATCTTGGTTTCGACGCCCACAGGACCACGCCGCGCGTACGACTGGATCTGCTGATCGGCGACCACCAGGGTTTCTCGTTCGATTACTACAACGCGCATCGAACGCGCTCCAAATCAATGACCCACGATTTCTCCTACGGCGGCAACGACTACCTCGCCTCGGCCAGCGTGCGCGGCAAGCTCAACTTCAACTTCGGCAGCGCGGCGTACCGCTGGTGGATCGGCAGCGGCAACGACGTATTCGGCGTGGGCCTGGGTGCGGCCTATTACGGCATCCATGCGGGCATCAGCGGCGAAGCATCGCTGAACGACGAAGTGGTGCAGGCCTCCTCCAGCTCCAACGAGACGGCGTGGGCGCCGATGCTGCAATTGGGTTGGCGCCACGCATTCGACAACAACGTGCGCATGTACGTGGACCTGTCCGGCGTCAAGCGCAACAGCAGCCGTCTGGGCGGCCATATCTACAACGCGTCGGTGGGCGTCGAATGGTACCCCTGGCAACACGTGGGCTTTGGCGCAGAGTACGGCTACAGCAAGATTTCGTTGCATCAGCACCGGGAACGCTTCAACGACAGCCTCGACATGAAGCTGTCGGGGCCGTCGCTGTTTGCACGCTTCCGGTTCTGAAGCAGGAGCGCCCTCATCCGCCTGCGGCACCTTCCCCCGCAAGCGGGGGAAGGGAAACGCTCGGATCGAGCCTCCCGCGCGACGCTCTGCCTTACCCTTCTCCCGCTACGCGGGAGAAGGTGCCGCAGGCGGATGAGGGCGCTTTTTCGCTACCGCCGCAACTCCTGCTCCACATCGTCCGCCATCACGCCCACCTTCTCGACGGCAGCGCGCAGGCGCTCGGGCGTGGTGTTCCATTTGGACGTCCAATATCGCACTTCGTAATCCTCGCCCAGGTTCACGCGCTGGGCATCGGCGGGTGCGCGCAGGTTCTTGTCGTCGCTCATGGCATCGATCCTCCGGAGGCTCACGACAGATGTCGCATGTCCGGGGTGAACGCGTCGTCGATCCATCAGCGCGGGGGGTGGGTATCGTCGGTGGGTTCCGCCTGAGGCTGCGGCTTGACCGGCTCGCCACGGGCGACGGACAGGCCATGGGTGAGTTCGGCACCCATCAGCACGATAATGGCGGCGTAGTACACCCAGGTAAGCAACACCACCAGCGCGCCGGCGGAGCCGTAGGCGCCACCCACGCTGGCGTGCCGGATGTACAGGTCGATCGCCCACTTGCCCGCGATGAACAGCACCGTCGTGAGCAGCGCGCCACGCCACGCGTCGGCCCAGGCGATCCGCGCATCGGGCAGCACGCGGTACATCGCGCCGAACGCGGCGATGAAAACCAGCACCGAGATGATCCGCTCGGCGATCGTCCAGGCCAGTGAATCGGCGGGCACGAAGATGCCGATCGCCGTGCTCACCACGAACGACACGATCATCAGGAACGCCACGCCGATCAGCAGGCTGATCGCCCGTGCCCGTGCCCACAACCAGGCTGTGATGGCCTTTCCCGGTTTCGCCTCGATGTTCCAGATGGCATTGAGCGCACCCTGCAGTTGCGCAAACACCGCCGAGGCGCTGAACAGCGTGATGCCCAGCCCCGCGATGCCGGCGATGTTGCCCAGCGTCGGCGTCGATTCCGCGTTTTGCAGCACCAGCGTGATGGCGCCAGCGGCCTTTTCGCCCAGCATCGTGGCCAGGCCATCGGTGAGCTGTCCCTGCCACTCCGGACGCAGCGCCGCCAGCACCCACAGCAGCAATACGATCAGCGGCGCAAACGACAGCGCCGAATAAAACGCGACGGCGGCGGCGCGGGTCAGCAGCGCGTCGTCGCCCACGCCACTGATGGCCTTGCGCATGGCTACGGCGAATTGCGATACGCGCATGGGCGTCCCTCGATGACGGGTGCGATGGGGATCGCATGGTGCTGGTGAACGCAGCGTTTTACGTTCGCCGCGGCTCAGGGCACGCGCAACGTTTCGCGGCCGCGCACGAATATTTCTCGCTCCGCCTACCTGCCGGTGCCGACACTGCAGGCCCGTACCGAGGAGCACGCACCATGACCCAGGATTCCCGCCACAACCGCGACGATCATCCGCGGCCGGACGACACAGCCAGCCCCGTCGATTCGCCCGCGCAGGCTGCGGATGCGGCCCGGGACGATACCGGCACCGCACCGCAAGGCGACACGCGGCGCGTGGGTGAAAGCGGCGTGGGCGCGCAGCGCGATGAAGCGTCCGAATTCACCACGCCCACGGGCGACGGAAACTATCGGAAGGTGGGCGACCGCGACGTCGGCATCACTGGCGAGGACGAAGCGCAGCAATGACGCGCGGAACGGGGCCGCTGCGGAAAGCCGGCCCCGCCCGGTGATGCGGCCTGAGTGCTCGGGCCGCCGCGCTCAGGCCGCGTGCAGCATCTGCTTCAGGTCGCGCATCTGGTCGTGGCCGCTGCGCACCGAGGTATAGACATCGGTGATCGCCGACAGGGCCGGCGGCGACAGTGCGTTGTCGTTCATCGCTTCGTCGAACTTGTGCTTGATGTGGTCCTCGCCGCGTTCCACCTCGTCCACCACGGCGGTGTTGTCGGCGGTGGTGATGCTGGTGCGCAGGTTCACGAACATGCGATGCGCCGAGGCCAGCACGGTGCCGTCGTCCTCGGGCTCGCCGCCCAGCGAACGCACGCATTGCTGCAGCGTCGAGGCCGCACGGCGGCGTTCGCTGGCGCGTCCCTGGAACAGCGACACGAGCTGCGCGCTCTTGGCGTCCTTGGCCGCCTCGGCATAGCCTTCGGCGCTGTCCAGGGTGGTTTCGACGAGACTGTTCAGTACCTTGATGTCGTGATCGTTGTTCATGGTTCAGTGCTCTCCTTGGGTGCCGGCGTCGGGCGCCGATCGGGTTGTGGCGAGGGGGAGTCGCCGTGCCGTCGGCAGTAGACAAGCCCGCGCGTGACGACGATGGCTAGGCAACGTTCAACCTCTGTCAGCATTGATCGCGCCGCATGCGCTATCCATTGACCTTGCGCTGACGCGACATCCAGCACGATGCGCGCCCCGCCCCACGCGGCGACACCACCGCGGGAGAGGCCAGCCGACATCGCGCCGCCATGGGGCCGTTCCCGGACCTTCATCGAGGTAATCGCCATGCGCGCATTGACCTATCACGGCGCCCGCGACGTCCGCGTCGAAACCGTTCCCGACCCGGCCATCGAACAAGCCGACGACATCATCCTGCGGGTTACCGCCACCGCCATCTGCGGCTCGGACCTGCACCTGTATCGCGGCAAGATTCCCGCGATGAAGGACGGCGACATCCTGGGCCACGAGTTCATGGGCGTGGTGGAGGACGCCGGCCCCGAGGTGACCGCGGTGCAGCGCGGCGATCGCGTGGTGATCCCGTTCGTGATCGCCTGCGGCCAATGCTTCTTCTGCGCGCTGGAGCAATACGCTTGCTGCGAAACCACCAACACGGTGGCCGGCGCCACCTTGCTGGAGCGCTCGCACATCACGCCGCCGGCGGCGCTGTTCGGCTACAGCCATCTCTACGGCGGGGTGCCCGGCGGTCAGAGCGAACTGGTGCGCGTACCCAAGGCCAATGTGGGCCCCTTTGCGGTGCCGGGCAGCCTCGACGACGAGCGCGTATTGTTTCTGTCCGACATTCTGCCCACCGGCTACCAGGCTGCGGAGAATGCCAGGATCAAGCCAGGTTGCAGCGTGGCCATCTTCGGTGCCGGCCCGGTCGGGATGATGACCGCCGCCTGCGCGCGGCTGATGGGCGCCGAAACCATCTACATGATCGACCAGGTGGATTACCGCCTGCGCTTCGCCGCCGATACCTACGGTGTGATACCGGTCAATTTCGACCAGGACGACGACTTCATCACCACCATCATGGAGGCCACCCAGGGCCGCGGCGTGGATGCCAGCATCGACGCCATCGGTTTCGAGGCCAAGGGCAGCGCGGTGGAAACCACGCTCACCGCGATCAAGGCCGAAACCAGCAGCGGCCACGCGCTGCGCCAGTGCATCGCGGTAACGCGGCGCGGCGGCGTGGTCAGCATCCCCGGGGTTTACGCCGGCTTCGTGCACGCGTTCATGATCGGCGACGCGTTCGACAAGGGGCTCAGCTTCGCGATGGGCCAGACCCATGTGCAGAAGTACCTGCCGCGCCTGCTGCAATACATCGAGGACGGCGAACTGCAGCCGGACGTGATCATCAGCCACCGCATGAAGCTGGCCGACGCCGCCCGCGGCTACGAGATGTTCGAGGAGAAGGAGGACGACTGCCGCAAGATCGTGCTGACGCCCTGAATGCTCAGCCGGACGCCATCAGCGCCGTCGATGGCCGCGTATCCAGGCGCAACGATTCGGACAGGTAACCGATGGCGTTTCGATTGCGCTCGTCCGTGATGCTGGCCATGCAGTCGCGCGGCACCATCACCTTGTGCTGGCGGATGTGCGCGTCGCTGGCGGTGCTGAGCACGCAGCCGTCGCCCGCGATGCCGACCACCACCAGGCAGGTGGCCTCGATCTCCTCCAGCAGGGTTTCCATCGGCGTGCCATAGAACGCGGAATGGCGCGGCTTCAGCACGAAGTAATCGTCCGCCACCGGCCTGACGGCGCGGCAGACCGCGCCGCCGCGCGCGTCGCTGGCGCAGCAGTGCTCCACCACCTGGCGGAAATCCGATCGCCACTGGCCGAAGTTGTCGTTGCAGAACACCACCGGGCAACCCATCGCCGTCATGGCCTTGCGCAGCGCCTGGATCGCGGGCACCACCTTGCGCGTGTGGCCGAGCAAGGCCTCGCCGCCCTCGAAATCGAAGTCGTTGATCATGTCCACGATCAGCAGGGCGGTGTGCTTGTCGATCTTCAGGGGCTCGGGAGACGCGGGCATCGTCACGTCCACAGCAAGGGGAACGCTACGCTGAACCGCGGCTCATGAAAGCGCCGCGAACGCGTGGCATGACTTTCCGCAACACGCATTTTTTGACGTGGCATTGATGCGCCATGGGCAAGTCTGGCCGTCCTCCCAATGCATCCATCCGACAAGGATGTCGGCGAGCTTCGCCGACCGTTTCCCCGGGGATTTCCAGCATGGCCGGCCCATCGGCCTGACCCTCGTCGGCATCGCTTGCGCCCACCCGCGACACCCGATGGCAACACGCATCCGGCATCCGTGGACGAACAGGCAGCGATGTGCTTCGAGGCCCACCCGCCACAGGAGAGCTCCATGTTTGCCCACAACAAGCGACTGCAATATTCCGTCCGCGTTTCCGAGTGCAACCCCGGACTCGCCAACCTGATGCTGGAACAGTTCGGCGGCCCGCAAGGCGAACTGGCCGCCGCGATGCGCTACTTCACCCAGGCCCTGGGCGAGGACGACGCTGGCCGCAAGGACATGCTGCTGGACATCGCCACCGAGGAGCTGAGCCACCTGGAAATCATCGGCACCATCGTGGCCATGCTGAACAAGGGCGCCAAGGGAAAGCTGGCCGAGGCGGTCGAGGAAGAGGCGGCGCTGTTCCGCTCGCTGCAGGGCGCGGGCAACGACTCGCACGTCACCCAGGTGCTGTACGGCGGTGGCCCGGCGCTCACCAACTCCGGCGGCCAGCTGTGGACCGCGGGCTACATCGACAGCCTCGGCGAGCCCACCTGCGACCTGCGCTCCAACATCGCCGCCGAGGCTCGCGCCAAGATCGTCTATGAGCGCCTGATTAACGTCACCGCCGATCCGGGCGTGAAGGAGGCGCTGGGTTTCCTGATGACGCGCGAGATGTCGCACCAGAAATCGTTCGAGAAGGCGTTGTACGCGATCGAGCCGAACTTCCCGCCGGGCAAATTGCCCGGCATGCCGCAGTTCGCCAATACCTATGTGAATACTTCGCAGGGGGAGGGCGACATGCGCGGTTCGTGGAACAGCGACGAGAATTTCGATTACCTCAGCGATCGCGAGAAGTTCCTGGCGATGGATGGCGGCAGCGGCTTGCCCGAGGTCACGCTGACGAAGGACGAGCAGGCCGTGCTCAACCAGATGGCCCGGCGTACCCAGTCCGACCCCAACCTCGACCCGGTCACTGGCGTCGACCTGGGGTCCGGGAAAAACGGCAAGAAGGGCGGCAAAAAGACCCGCTCGAAGTAGTGGGCCGGGCAAGGCCGGGGCATGCTTGCATACCGGCCTTGCCGTGTCGGCGGCGCACTCAACCCAACGCCGTATCCAGCATCATCATCATCACGAAGCCCACCATCAGGCCGCCGGTGGCGAAGTTCTCGTGCCCCTGGCGGTGTGACTCGGGGATGATTTCGTGGCTCACCACGAACAGCATCGCGCCCGCGGCGAAGCCCAGGCCTACCGGCAGCAGCAGCGGGAAATCGACCACCACGCCGGCGCCTATCAGCGCACCTACCGGTTCGATCAAGCCCGACGCCATGCCCACCATCACCGAATAACCGCGCGCATAACCGGCGGCCATCAAGGCCACCGCCACCACCAGGCCCTCGGGAATGTCCTGGATCGCGATGCCGGTGGCCAGCGCCAGGCCGTGCGCGGTGTCGGTGCCGGCAAAGCCCACGCCGATGGCCAGGCCCTCGGGCAGGTTGTGCAGGCAGATGGCGAACACGAACAGCCACGCGCGCTTGATCCGCTGCGACGACAGCCCCTCCGGCCCCTTGATGAAATGTTCGTGCGGCACGATCCGGTCCAGCAACAGCAGCAACGACGCACCGACCAGGATGGACACCGCCACGATGCCGCCCGCATGCCATGGCCCGGCGCCGTGGCTTTGCGCCGCGTGGATGCCGGGCAGGGCCAGCGAAAACGCGCTGGCCGCCAGCATCACGCCGGCACCGAAACCGAACATCGTGTCCTGCGTGCGCTGCGCGATGGTGCGCGCGAACAGCGCCGGCAGGGTGCCCACGGCAGTGGCAGCCGCCGCCACGCAGCCGCCGAGAAAGGCCGCCAGCAGCGGTGAGATGAATGGATTCACGCGCGGTCAGCGTGCGCCGGTGGCGCCGGCAGGAACAATCGGTAAAGCATGCGGATTCCCCTATGAAACGTTGGAACGCGTACAAGCATGATCCACGCCGAATCGCTGGAATGTGAACGTCGGATACCACCAGGCGACGGCTTGCCGTGATCGAGTAGGCCTGTTCTCCGCAGGCCGGGGCACGACGCCATGGCGATTGACGCTGTCTTGATCCGACGTAAGGGAATCTCGTGCTCTCCACCCAACTCCCCAGGGACACCTTTATGGATGCCATCAAACTGCTCACCCAGGATCATCAGGCCGTTCGCGCACTGCTGGGCGAACTGGCCGAGACCACGCCACGCGCGGTGAAGAAGCGCGCCGAGCTTCTGTCGCAGATCGCCACGCAGCTGAAGGCGCACACCACCATCGAGGAAGAGATTTTCTATCCCGCGTTCAAGGCGGCCGGGGAAAAGTCCGACGATGCCAAGATGTACTTCGAGGCGATGGAGGAGCACCGCGCCGCCGGTGATCTGGTGTTGCCCGATCTGCAAGGTACGGCTCCGGACAGCGAGAAATTCTCCGGCCGCGCCAAGGTGCTCAAGGAACTGGTCGAACACCATGCCGACGAGGAAGAGAAGGAGATGTTCAAGCGCGCGAAGAAGCTGATGAGCGCAGCGGAACTGAAAGCCCTGGGTGAGCAGATGGAAACGCGCAAGGCCGAGTTGCTGAAGCAGTTCAAGAGCGAAGCGAAAGCGGCGGCATAGACGGCCAAAAGAGGGTGCCTCCCGGGGGGGTCGGTCCTGAATGTCGGGCTGCGGCAAGCGGAGCAAGTCATGAATGCACAACGCGTCCCATCAAACCACATGCAAGGCGCGCGATCGTGACGCCGCTGGATCGGCCGCTGAAGCGGTCCCTGGCCGTTGGTGACGAGACATATACGCTCACCATCGACCCGCAGGGGTTGAAGCTGGTGGAAAAGGGCCGCCGCAAAGGACTGGAGCTGTACTGGTCCGACCTGCTGAATGGCGATGCCGCGCTGGCGGCGGCGCTCAACGCCGCCGTGGCCGGATCGCCTTCGCCCTGATCCCCGGACGAGGCCGGCAAGGCGCGGGTTATCATCCAGCCATCGTGATTTCGGAGACCAGCCGTGACGGGGAAACAGGCATCAGCGCGGGATTACACCGGCCCGCAACCGCCGTCACGTTGCGAACTGGGCCACTCGTTGCTGGAGGCAATGCCGGGCGCGGCCTTCGTCTGCGACCTTGCCGGCTCCGTCATTGATTGCAATGCGCATGCACGCGCGTTGTGGGGCGATGCCATGCGCGATGGCGCCGCGGGGGAGGGCTTCTTTCCACCGCAGTCGACCGGAGCACCGCCGGATGCGCCATCCGCCGAGAGCCCGATGGCACGCGTGCGACGCCAGCAACAGCCGCTGCGTGATTTCGAAACCCTGGTTCAACCCGCGGATGGCCCACCGCACCGCGCCATCGCGAGCGTGATTCCCCTGGTCAACGACGATGGCGCGCTGTGGGGCGTGGTCAACAGTTTCCAGGTGGCGGACGTCGAAGCCACGGTCGAAAGCGGCGTGATTCCCCACGCCGATCAGGTGGATGGCCATAGCCATGATTTCAGCGACGCCGCGCGCCAGCGCGACCAGCTGTGGCGCAGCGTGCTGCAAGCGTTGCCCGTGGCGATCTACATGACCGACGCCGAGGGCCGGGTCACGTTCTTCAATGATGCCGCCGTCCACTTCGTGGGGCGCACGCCGAAGCTGGGCGAGCCATGGTCGATCAGCTGGAAACTGTTCCACCTCGATGGCCGGCCGATGCCGCACAGCGAAGGCCCGATGGCCACGGCCTTGCGCGAGGCGAGGCCGCTGCACGGCGCAGAGGCGATCACCGAACAACCCGGCGGCCTGCGCCTGGCATTCAAGGCTTACCCCACGCCGTTGTTCGACGACGCCGGCCAGCTGGTCGGCGCGGTCAACCTGATGGTGGACATCACCGAGCATCGCAAGATCGAGCAGGCACTGCAGGATCTGAACAGCACGCTGGAAAAGCGCGTGGTCCACCGCACCAACACGGTGGAAAAGATGTTCATGAAACTGCACCGCAGCGAAAGCCATTTCGAGCTGCTGGTGAAGAATGTCACCGATTACGCCGTCTACATGCTCGACCCCGACGGCCACATCATCAGCTGGAACGAAGGCGCCGAGCGCGTGAAGGGGTATGCCGCGGCGGAGATCATGGGCCGGCATTTCTCGACCTTCTACACGCCGGAAGATCGTGACGAGGGCATCCCGGAGGCCGCGCTTGCGGCAGCCCGGCGCAACGGCAGTTTCGGCGTCGAGGGCTGGCGCGTGCGCAAGGATGGCAGCCGCTTCTGGGCCAGCGTGGTGATCCACACCACCATCGACGAAGGCCGATTGGTGGGCTTCGTGAAGATCACCCGCGACATCACCGAACGGCGCGAGCACGAACTGGCCCTGATCGAAAGCGAGCAGCAGGCGCGCGGCGTGATCGACACTGCGCTGGACGGCTTTGCGCAACTGGACGAGGCTGGCCGCATCACCGAGTGGAACCCGCGCGCCGAAAGCCTGTTCGGCTGGGATCGGCTGGACGTGCTGGGCCGCGACTTCGTCGAGCTGGCCATCGCGGCCAAGGATCGCGAACGCTTCCTGCAGGCACTGCCCACGGTGACCGGCACCACGCTGCAGCACGGTGCCGACGACCAGTTCGAGGCCGTGCACCGTGACGGCAGGACCTTCACCGTGGAGTTCCGCATCAGTGCGCTGCGGCTCAGCAGCGGTGACTGGTTCAACATC
This sequence comes from Rhodanobacter fulvus Jip2, assembly GCF_000264315.1. GTDB lineage: Bacteria > Pseudomonadota > Gammaproteobacteria > Xanthomonadales > Rhodanobacteraceae > Rhodanobacter > Rhodanobacter fulvus. The sequence continues at coordinate 248,382 of NZ_AJXU01000028.1, read as the reverse complement.
TTCATTCGCGATCTCAGCGAGAAGATCCTGGTCGAGTCGCAACTGCGGCAGGCGCAGAAGATGGACGCCATCGGCCAGCTCACCAGCGGCATCGCCCACGACTTCAACAACCTGCTGCAAGGCATCATCGGCGCGCTGGAGCTGGTCGAGATGCGCGTGCGCGACAACGACGACGAGCGCCTCGGTCGCTTCATCAACGGCGCGCTGACCTCGGCCAACCGGGCCGCCGCGCTGACCCACCGCATGCTGGCCTTCTCGCGGCGGCAGCCGCTGGACCCGCGGCGCGTGCAGGCCAACCCGCTGATCGCCTCGATGGAGGAGTTCCTGCGCCGCACGATGGGCGAGCACATCCGCATCGAACTGGACCTGACCACCGACCTGTGGGCCACGCTGTGCGACCCCAACCAGCTGGAGAACGCGCTGCTCAACCTCGCCATCAACGCGCGCGACGCCATGCCCGACGGCGGCTTGCTCACCGTGCGCACACGCAACGTCGAGGTCGATCAACTGCGCGCCCGCACCTGGCAGGTCGGTGACCGCGGCCAGTACGTGGGCATCGAGGTGTCCGACACCGGCACCGGCATGCCGGCGGACGTGGCCGGGCGCGCGTTCGATCCGTTCTTCACCACCAAGCCGAGCGGCAAGGGCACCGGGCTGGGCTTGTCGATGGTCTATGGTTTCGCGCGTCAGTCCAACGGCCACTGCGAGCTGGACAGTCATATCGACCAGGGCACGCGCATCACCCTCTACCTGCCGCGCACGAGCGACGACGAGACCACCACGTCAGCGCCGGCAGCGGACGCGACGCATCCGGAAGGCAGTGGCGAGGTGGTGCTGGTGGTGGAGGACGAGGAGATGGTTCGCCTGCTGGTGGTCGAGGTACTGCACCAGCTCGGCTACCAGGCGCTCGAAGCCGTCGATGCGGAAGCAGCCATGCGGATCATCGACTCCAGCCAGCCGATCGACCTGCTGGTGTCGGATATCGGCTTGCCGGGCATGAACGGTCGCGCGATGGCGGGGGCGGCGCGCCAGCGGCGGCCCGGCCTCAAAGTCCTTTTGATGACCGGCTACGCCTCAGAGGCCGCAGTGCCCGACGGCTTCCTGGAGCCGGGCATGCAACTGATCACCAAGCCGTTCACCGTCGAACTGCTTGCGCGCCGGATCGGCGACATGATCGGCGGCGGCGTGCAGGCAGGTGCGGCGGAAAAGGTTTGAAGACGCGGAGCGCGGGGAGGGAAAACGGCGACCGGGCAGACACCAGCTTCCGCGTTCCCTCCACCGTTCGGGCTGAGCGTAGCCGCGTAGCGGCGAAGTCGAAGCCTCCCCGCGATCCCGCCCTTCGACTCCACCGCTGCGCGGCTACGCTCAGGGTGACCGGTTTGAGGGAATCCCGATTCCCCATTCCCGATTCCCCATTCCCCGCCTTCCAGAAACTTCACCCCCGCATGACTTCCGCGGCGCGAAGGTAGCTGCCTGTTTTTTGCCGCTCCCCTCGCGTCCGTTCGCGACGCAGGCCGACGGCCACCGGACTTCCCGGGATCCACGTGCCAGCCGATCCCAACCTCTTCATTGCACATCCGCGAGGACCCTGCCATGAGCGAAACCGTCGGCGATTTCATCCTGCAACGCCTTACCGACTGGGGCATCAAGCGCGTGTTCGGCTTTCCAGGCGACGGCATCAACGGCCTGATGGGCGCGATGGGCCGGGCCGCCGACCGCTTCGAATACGTGCGTGTACGGCACGAGGAAATGGCCGCGTTCATGGCCGGTGGCCATGCGAAATTCACCGGCGAGGTGGGCGTGTGTTTTGCCACTTCCGGCCCCGGTGCCATCCACCTGCTCAACGGGCTCTACGACGCGCAAATGGATCACATGCCGGTGGTGGCGATCGTGGGGCAGGCCACGCGCTCGTCACTGGGCAGCGATTTCCAGCAGGAGGTGGATCTGCAGACCTTGTTCAAGGACGTCTGCGGCTATGTGGAAACCGTGGTGTCGCCCGTGCAGGTGCGTCACGTGATCGACCGCGCCGTGCGCATCGCGGCGGCCGAGCGCACCGTCACCTGCGTGATCCTGCCGAACGATCTGCAGGAGCTGCCCGCGGTGGAAAGCCCGCCGCGCAAGCATGGCGACGTCTACTCCGGCATCGGCTATGCCAACGCCCATCCGGTGCCCAGCGATGCCGACATCCAGGCAGCCGCCGACGTGCTCAATGCGGGACGCAAGGTGGCGATCCTGGCCGGCGCGGGTGCGCTGGGCGCGGGCGATGAGGTGGCCGCGGTGGCCGAACGGCTGGGCGCGGGCGTGGCCAAGGCGCTGCTGGGCAAGGCGGTGCCGCCCGACGATCTGCCGTACGTCACCGGTTCCATCGGCCTGCTGGGCACCAAGGCCAGCTGGCAGATGATGAACGACTGCGACACGCTGCTGATGATCGGCACCACCTTTCCGTACTCCGAATTCCTGCCCGAGGATGGCCAGGCACGCGCGGTGCAGATCGACATCGCGCCGCGCAACGTATCCATGCGCTACGCCACCGAGGTCAACCTGATCGGCGACAGCGGCGAAGTGTTGCGCCGTTTGCTGCCGCTGCTGAAGTCTAAACCCGATCCGGGCTGGCGCGAGCGGATCGAGTTGAATGTGCGCAAGTCGTGGCGTGCGCTGGAAGCCAAGGCGATGGAGCCGGCCAATCCGATCAACCCGCAGCGCATCTTCTGGGAGCTGTCGCCGCGGCTGCCCGACAACGTCATCATCTGCGGCGACTGCGGCTCGCACACCAATTGGTACGCCCGCGACGTGAAGCTGCGCCGCGGCATGATGGCGTCGCTGTCGGGCAAGCTGGCCACCATGGGCAGCGGCATGCCGTACGCAATCGCCGCCAAATTCGCCTATCCCGATCGTCCGGTGCTGGCGATCGTGGGCGACGGCGCCATGCAGATGAACGGCAACGCCGAGCTGATCACCGTCAAGGAATACTGGAAGCGCTGGGGCAATCCCTGCTTCGTGGTGATGGTGCTGCACAACAACGATCTGAACCAGGTGACCTGGGAGCAACGCGCGCTGGCCGGCGATCCGAAGTTCTCGGCCGCCCAGGATGTGGAGGAATTTCCGTACGCACGCTACGGCGAGATGCTGGGGTTCAAGGGCATCCGCGTGGACAAGCCGGAGGACATCGCCGATGCGTGGGAGCAGGCGTTCAGTGCCGATCGACCGGTGGTGCTGGAGTTCATCAGCGACCCCGACGTGCCACCGCTGCCGCCACACATCAGCTTCCAGCAGGCGCGCGCGTATATGACGGCGCTGACCAAGAATGACCCGGATGAGCTCGGCATCATCAAGCAGAGCCTGCGGCAGGTATTGGCCGGCATCCTGCCGCATGGCGACAAGGACGACAGCGACAAGGCCGGATCGTGACCGCGACCCCGCCCATCGCGGCGGGGCGCCGGATCGCCAGCGTCGAGGCCAGCGCCTATCGCATCCCCACCGACGCGCCGGAAGCGGACGGCACCATCGCCTGGGACGCCACCACCCTGGTGCTGGCGCAGGTGAGCGCGGGCGGCCAGGCCGGGCTGGGTTACACCTACGCTCACCCCGCTGCGGCGGCGTTGATCGCCGACCCGCTGCGCGGTTGCCTGCTGGGCGCCGATGCGGATGATATCCCCGCCGCGTGGGCCGCAATGAACCGCGCCTTGCGCAACATCGGCCGCCCCGGCGTCGGCCTGATGGCGATTGCCGCCGTCGACCACGCCTTGTGGGACCTGAAGGCGCGGCTGCATGAAACCTCCGTGCTGCGCCTGCTGGGCGCGGCGCGCGACGCGGTGCCCGTGTATGGCAGCGGCGGCTTCACCTCCTACACGACCGAACGGTTGCAGCAACAACTCGCCGGCTGGGCGAAAGAGGGCATCACGCGCGTCAAGATGAAAGTCGGCAGCCAGCCGCAAGACGATCCGGCGCGCGTGCACGTCGCACGCGAAGCCATCGGGCCCGAAGTGGATCTGATGGTGGATGCCAATGGTGCATACACGCGCCAGCAAGCCTTGGCGTTGGCCGATGCCTACGCGCGGGAGCAAGTGTGCTGGTTCGCGGAGCCGGTGTCGTCCGACGATCTGGAAGGGCTGCGGCTGTTGCGCGATCAAGCGCCGCATGGCATGGCGATCGCAGCCGGCGAATATGGGTGGGACACGTGGCACTTCCGCCGCATGCTCGCCGCCGGCGCCGTCGATGTACTGCAGATCGACAGCACCCGATGCGGCGGTTTCAGCGGTTTCCTGCAGGCCGCATCGCTGGCGCGGGGCTTTGGCGTACCGGTCTCCGCGCACTGCGCGCCGACCCTGCACGCCCACGTATGCAGCGCACTCGACAACGTCCTGCACCTGGAATACTTCCACGACCACAGCCGCATCGAGGCGATGTTCTTCGATGGCCTGCCCACACTGCGCGAAGGCGCGCTGCGGGTCGATGCGGATCGTCCCGGCCTGGGCCTGGTACTGAAGCAGGCCGACGTGCAGCGTTATCGCGTGGCAAGCGATCAGGGGGCCGGTCATGTCCACTGATCCGCGGCCGAGCGCCAGCATGAACCAGCGCACAGACGACCCTGCCTTGCGTCCGCCGCGCCAGGGGGACACGCAGCGGCTGGGCTCGCGTCGTGCCAACAACGCCTCGGCCGAAGGCCTGCCGTTGCCGCCGCCACGCGTGCACCACAGCCACAGCAGCGACGGTGCGTTCTCCACCGCCGCGGCGGCCGCGCTGTCCAACGACCTGCGACAGCATGTGAAAGGCGAAGTCGGCTTCGACGACGGCAGCCGCGCGCTGTATGCCACCGATGGCTCGATCTACCGCCAGGTACCCATCGGCGTAGTGATGCCGCACGACGTGGACGACGTGCTGGCGGTGTTGCGTATCTGCGCCACGCACGACGCACCAGTACTTTCGCGCGGCGGCGGCACCAGCCTGGCCGGGCAGTGCTGCAACACCGCGGTGGTGATGGATTTCTCGCGTCACCTGGATCGCATCGTGGCGATCGACGTGGACGCGCAACGCGCCAGGGTGGAGCCCGGTTGCGTGCTCGACGACCTGCGCGATGCGGCGGAAAAACACCACCTCACCTTCGGCCCCGACCCCTCCACCCACGCGCACAACACGCTCGGCGGCATGGTCGGCAACAATTCCTGCGGCGTGCATTCGGTGATGGCCGGGCGCACCGCCGACAACGTGCATTCGCTGGACATCGTCACCTGCGACGGTGTGCGCATGCACGTCGGCCCGACCAGCGACGACGAGCTGGAGGCGATCATCCTTGGCGGCGGGCGGCGCGGCGAAATCTATGCGGGGCTGAAAGCCATCCGCGACCGTTACGCCGACCTGATCCGCGCCCGCTACCCGAAGATCCCGCGTCGCGTATCCGGCTACAACCTGGACGAATTGCTGCCGGAAAACGGTTTCAACGTGGCGCGTGCGCTGGTCGGCACCGAGGGCACCTGCGTCACCATCCTTGAGGCCGAGTTGCGACTGGTGCCCAGCCCACCCGTGCGCTCGCTGCTGGTGCTGGGCTATCGCGACGTGTTTCTCGCCGGCGATCACGTACCGCAGATCCTCGGGTTCGGGCCGATCGGTCTTGAGGGCATCGACGACGCGCTGATTGCCGACATGAAGCGCAAGGACATGCATCCGAAGGATCGCGCGCTGCTGCCGCCGGGCGGCGGCTGGCTGCTGGTGGAATTCGGCGGCGACAGCAAGGATGAGGCCGACAGCAAGGCACGGCGCGTGATGGACGCGCTGAAGGGCAGGGACGACGCGCCCAGCATGAAGCTGTTCGATGACCTGGCCGAGGAGAAGATGCTGTGGCTGATCCGCGAGTCCGGCCTCGGCGCCACCGCCCGCGTGCCCGGCCAGCCGGACGGCCATCCGGGCTGGGAGGATGCGGCGATTCCGCCGGACAAGGTGGGCGCCTACCTGCGCGGCTTCCGCGCGTTGCTGGCCAAATATGACTACAGCTGCGCGCTGTACGGTCATTTCGGCGATGGCTGCATCCACTGCCGGATCGACTTCGACCTGTCCACGCCCGAAGCGGTATCGCAATGGCGCGCGTTCATGGACGAGGCATCGGACCTGGTGCTGAGCTTTGGCGGCTCGCTTTCCGGCGAGCACGGCGATGGCCAGGTGCGCGCGTCGTTCCTGCCCAAGATGTTCGGCGATGAACTGGTGCGCGCGTTCGGCGAGTTCAAGGCGCTATGGGATCCGCACGGCCGCATGAACCCCGGCAAGATCGTCGCCCCCAACCCGATGGACGCCGACCTGCGCACTGGCCCCGGCTACCGGCCGCCCAAACTGAAAACCCAGTTCGCCTGGCGCGACGACGGCAGCAGCTTTGCCCAGGCCACCCGCCGCTGCGTGGGCGTGGGCAACTGCCGCAACAAGCGTGGCGGCGTGATGTGTCCCAGCTATCGCGCCACCCACGAGGAGAAGTATTCCACCCGCGGCCGCGCCCATCTGCTGTTCGAGATGCTGCAGGGCGACCCGATGCATGGCGGCTGGCGCAGCGAACCGGTACGCGACGCGCTGGACCTGTGCCTGGCCTGCAAGGGCTGCAAGAGCGATTGCCCGGTGAACGTGGACATGGCCACCTGCAAGGCCGAGTTCATGTCGCATCACTACCGCCACCGGCTGCGCCCGCGCGCGGCGTATGCGATGGGCCTGATCTTCTGGTGGGCGCGCGCCGCCTCGAAAGTGCCCTGGCTGGCGAATTTCCTCTTGCGCGCACCGGGCGTGTCGCGCGTGTTCAAGGCGATCGGCGGCATCGCGGCGGAACGCACCCTGCCGCATTTCGCCAGCGAGACATTCCGCGACTGGTTCTTCGCGCGCCCACCCGGTGACGCGGACAAACCCGCCGTGGTGTTGTGGCCGGACACCTTCAACAACTACCTGCATCCCGAGCCGCTGAAAGATGCCGTCGCGGTGCTTGAATCGATCGGTTACGCCGTGCGCGTGCCGCGCCCCGCGGTGTGCTGCGCGCGGCCACTGTACGCGGAAGGCATGCTGAATCTGGCACGCCATCAGCTGCAAGACAGCATGCGGGCGCTGGCCGCGGACATCGACAGCGGACTGCCGGTGGTGGGGCTGGAGCCGTCGTGCGTGGCCAGCTTCCGCGACGAGCTGCCCAACCTTTTCCCCGGCGACGAGCGCGCCCACTGGCTGTCGCGCAACACGTTTCTGCTCAGCGAATTCCTGGACCAGATCGGTTACGCGCCACCGGTGCTAAAACGCAAGGCGCTGGTGCACGCGCATTGCCACCATCACGCGGTGATCGGCACGGATGCGGAAAAGCACCTGCTCGGCAAGCTGGGACTGGACGCAGAATTCCTCGATGCCGGCTGCTGCGGCATGGCCGGCTCGTTCGGCTTCGATGCGCGCCATGTGGGCGTGTCGCGCGCCATCGGCGAGCTGCAACTGCTGCCCGCCGTGCGCGCGGCCAGCGCGGACACCTTGATCATCACCAACGGCTTCAGTTGTCGCCAGCAGATCGCCCAATGCACGGGCCGCGAAGCCATGGGCCTGGCGCAGGTGCTGGCGATGGCGCTGCGGCAGCACGAAGGTACGGCATTCCAGCCACTCGATACGGACGGCCGTTGAACGGTCAGCAACACGGAGGCAAACATGCAGCACAAATTGATCCACGACGACGGCAGCAAGACTTGGGCGGTGATTCTGGAAACGGGCGATGAAGTCACCGCTTGCCTGCAGTCGTTCGCCACGGCACAGAAGCTCAGTGCAGCGCACCTCACCGCGATCGGCGCGTTCGAGCGCGCCGTGCTGGGCTACTTCGAGTGGGACAAGAAAACCTACCGGCGCAACCCCGTGGACAACCAGTGCGAAGTGGTGGCGTTGCTGGGCGATGTGGCGCTGAAGGATGGCGAGCCGAAACTGCACATGCATGCCGTACTGGGTCAACCGGACGGCCAGGCTTTGGGCGGCCATTTGCTGGAGGGCCATGTGCGCCCGACGCTGGAGGTCGTTGTCACGGAGACACCGGCGCATCTGCACCGCCGCTTCGATCCCGACGCAGGTTTGGCCCTGATCAGGATGGATGCGGATACGCCGTGAGCGCTGCAGCGAAGGCGCGATTCAGCCGTCCATCACGCACTGGTCACCGCGCCGCCACCAAGATCGACGGCATCCGTCGACTGCGCAGGAGGTGACATGAAGACACGTCACGTATTCACAACGCCCGACGTCCGCGGTGCCGAAGACGCGGTCGATGCGCTGCGCCGCGCGGGCATTCCGAAAGAGGATATTTCGCTGATCGCCAGCGACAGCATCGAGAAGCAGGCCATCCCCGACGATCACCAGGAGACCAGTGGCGACTTCGCGGGCGGCGGCGTGAAAGGTCTGGTGGGCGGCGGCGCCAGCGGTCTGCTGGCAGGCATCGTGGCCGTCACCATTGCGCCACTCGGCCTGACGCTGGCGGGCGTGGCGGCGATGACGCTGGTGGGCGCAGCCGTCGGCGGCTGGATGGGCATGCTCACCGGCACCGAGGAGCCCGATACCGTGCGGCGCACATTCGAGGACGAGATCGCCGCCGGCCATGTGCTGGTGGTGGTGGATGGCGACAAGGAGATGCTGGCACGCGCCGATGCCGCGCTGGCGGCCACGTCCGCCACACCATTGCCGTACGACAAGCCCACCTTGATGTCGTGAGCAAGGGCGTCCGCGCGTCACGGCGCGGGTGGTTCCCGCGCGATCGCGCGGTGTTGCAATGGAACATCCATGGGTCAGGTTTTTCATCCGCGCTTCGGGTTGTACGTGCAACTCGTACTGCTCGTCGTTCTCGTGTCGCTGGTGGGCGGCGCCCTGATCTGGCGCGCGAGTACCGCCGAACCGCATGGTGTCGGTGAACCGGTGGAGCAACCCGTGCCTTTCAGCCACAAGCATCACGTGGGCGATGACGGCATCGATTGCCGCTATTGCCACAGCTCGGTGGAGACCAGCGCCTTCGCCGGCATCCCGCCGCTGTCCACCTGCATGACCTGCCACTCCCAGCTCTACACCGACACCGCCGCGCTGAAGCCCGTGGTCGATAGCTGGCGCCACGGCGTAGCGTTGCATTGGCAGCGCGTGCACCAGTTGCCGGACTTCGTGTATTTCAATCACAGCATCCACGTGGCCAAGGGCGTGGGCTGCGTCACCTGTCATGGCCGGGTGGATCGCATGCCGCTGACCTGGCGCGCCAAACCGCTGTCGATGCAATGGTGCCTGGACTGCCATCGCGCACCGCAAAAATACCTGCGCCCGCGCAACAAGGTGTTCGACATGACCTGGCAGGCGAAGGATCAGGCTGCCCTGGGCATGGTCCTGGTGCGTCGCTACCACATTGATGCGCGCCGCCTGTCCGACTGCTCGGTGTGTCACCGATGAGCCGCGCCACGACCCCCGCCGCCGATGTCGCGATGCAGGCGCTACGCCAGCGCATGGATGGCATGGATGCGCGCGGCCCGCGTTTCTGGCGTGCGCTGGAGGAACTGGCCGACGACGCGCACTGGCGCGACACCCTGCACACCGCGCTGCCGCAACTGGCGGCGCTGGCACCGATGGATCGGCGTCGCTTCATCAAGCTGCTGGGCGCTTCGCTGGCACTGGCCGGACTCGCCGCTTGCAGTTCGCCACCGCAGGAGCAACTGGTGCCGTGGCTGCGCCAACCCGAAGGCATGGCCGCCGACACTGCGCGCTTCTACGCCAGCGCGCTGGCCTGCGCGGGCGACGTGTGCGGCGTGCTGGTGGAAACGCACATGGGCCGCCCGACCAAGATCGAGGGCAACCCGGCACACCCGGCCAGCCTCGGCGGCAGCGCGCCGGCACTGCAGGCGGCGGTGCTGGAACTGTGGGACCCGGACCGTTCGCAAACGCCGCTGCATCGTGGCGTAGCCGCCACATGGGACGAATTGTTCGGCGAGCTGGCCACGCTGTCGACCGCTGAAGGCCGCGGTTTGCGCGTGCTCAGCGGCGCCATCGTCTCGCCCACGCTGGCGGCGCAGCGCGATGCCTTGCTGCAGAAATTTCCCGGCGCCCGTTGGCATCAATACGAAGCGGCAGGGCAGGGGCAGACGCTGGCTGGCACCGCGCTGGCGTTCGGGACGCCGCTGCAACCGATCCATCACTTCGACAAGGCCCGCCGCATCGTGGCGCTGGATGCCAATTTCCTGGGCAGCATGCCGGGCCGCCTCGCTTACGCCCGCGCCTTTGCACAGCAACGCAAACCGCCGCAGATGAATCGGCTCTATGCGGTGGAGCCCACGCCTTCGCTGACCGGCGCGATGGCCGATCATTGCTGGCCGCTGGCGCACCACGAGGTCGGCGCTTTCGCGCGCCAGCTTGCCGGTTTGCTCGGCGTTGGCAGCGCCGCAGGCGCAGGCGTCGATGAAAAGCTGGCACGCGCCGTGGCCGATGACTTGCTCGCCCACAAGGGCCAGTCGCTGGTACTGGCGGGCGAAACCCAGCCGCCGCCGGTGCACGCGCTGGCCCATCTGCTGAACCAGGCGCTGGGCAATATCGGCCACACGGTGGATTACATCGCACCGACTGAAACAGCGGATTCCGCCGATTCGTTGGCTTCCCTGTGCACGGCAATGAACGCAGGCGAGGTCGGCACACTGCTGGTGCTCGATGCCAACCCGGCTTACGACGCGCCTGCCGATCTGCCGTTTGCGCAGGCGATGACCAAGGTGCCGCGACGCATCCACCTCGGTCTTTATCGCGACGAGACGGCGCACTTGTGCGACTGGCATTTGCCGATGGCGCATGCCTTGGAAAGCTGGTCGGACCTGCGCGCCTGGGATGGCACGGTCAGCATTGTGCAGCCGCTGATCGAGCCGCTGTATGCGGGCCGTTCGATGCACCAATTGCTGGCGGCGATGCTCGGGCAACCAACGGACATCCGCGCCTTGCTGCAAACGCGATGGCATCCCGACGACGATGAAAGCTGGAACCGCAGCCTGCGCGAGGGCCTGATCGCCGACAGCGCCACGACGCCCGCGAAACCACCTGCCATCGACGCCGGTTTTCTCGCGGCGCCCACGTTGCCGCCAGCATCACCTGCCGAATTCGAACTGCTGTTTCGCCCCGACCCCACGCTATGGGATGGCCGTTACGCCAACAACGGCTGGCTGCAGGAATTGCCCAAGCCACTGAGCCAGTTGACCTGGGGCAACGCGGCCTTGATCAGTCCCGCGTTGGCGGCCGAGCGCAAGCTGGCCAACGGCGACGTGGTGGAGTTGCGCGTGGGTGATCGACAGCTGCGCGCACCGGTGTGGATCATGCCGGGGCAGGCCGCGCGCAGTGTCACCGTTCACCTTGGCCATGGCCGCCGGCATGCGGGGCACGTGGGCGATGGCGTGGGTTTCGATGCTTACGGCTTGCGTAGCCATGCCGCGCCATGGCGCGAAGGCGGCTTGCAGATGCACGCCACCGGCGAGCGTATCGAGCTGGCGGCCACCCAGCATCACCATGCGATGGAAGGCCGCGCGCCGGTCCGTGCGGGCACGCTGGCGGAGTATCTGCAAAACGCGAAATTCCTGCAGCCGGAGGAACCGGCCACGCCACCCAGTCTGTACCCGCCGAAACCGCCCGGCGAATATGCGTGGGGCATGGCGATCGATCTCAACGCCTGCATCGGCTGCAAGGGCTGCACCATTGCCTGCCAGGCCGAGAACAACATCCCGATTGTGGGCGCCGATCAGGTCAAACGTGGCCGCGAAATGCACTGGATTCGGGTGGATCGCTACTACGAAGGCAGCGCCCACGCGCCATACACGCATCACCAACCGGTGCCGTGCATGCATTGCGAACATGCGCCCTGCGAAGTGGTGTGCCCGGTCGGCGCCACCGTGCACGACGCCGAAGGATTGAACCTGCAGGTGTACAACCGCTGCGTCGGCACGCGCTTCTGTTCCAACAACTGCCCATACAAGGTGCGCCGCTTCAACTTCCTGCAATACGCTGACGTGAAAACCGAAAGCCTGAAAGCACAGCGCAACCCGGATGTCTCTGTGCGCAACCGCGGCGTGATGGAGAAATGCACTTACTGCATCCAGCGCATAGAAACCGCCCACATCGCCGCCGACCGCGACGACCGCAAGATCGCCGATGGCGAGATCGTCACCGCCTGCCAGGCCGCGTGTCCCACGCAGGCAATCACCTTCGGCAACATCGCTGATCCCGACAGCGCAGTGAGCCACGCCAAAGCCTCGCCGCTGGATTACAGCCTGCTGGCCGAACTCAATACGCGGCCGCGTACCAGCTACGGCGCGCACCTGCGCAACCCGAATCCCGCGCTGGGGGACGACGCATGACCGACGCCCTCAACCGCGCACCACTGCTGGCGCCCGGCCAAAGCCTGGCCGGCGTCACCGACCACGTCAGCGACATCGTGCTGACGCGTCCCACCGGTCGCTTGTGGCTGGCCGCATTCGCGCTGTCGCTCGCCCTGATCGGCCTGCTGGCCACCGGCATCGTGTGGCTGCTGATGCGCGGCGTGGGCATCTGGGGACTGAACATGCCGGTGGCATGGGCATTCGCGATCGCCAACTACGTGTGGTGGATTGCGATCGGCATGGCCGGCACCTTCATCTCCGCTGCGCTGTATCTCACCCGCCAGGACTGGCGCAGCCCGCTGACGCGCTACGCCGAAACGATGACCGTGTTCGCGGTATCGGTGTCGGGCATTTTTCCGATCCTGCATCTGGGCCGCCCGTGGTTCTTCTACTGGCTGGCGCCGTACCCGGACCGCATGAACGTATGGCCGCAATGGCGCAGCTCGCTGCTGTGGGATTTTTTCGCCATCGTGGCGTACCTGATCGTGTCGGTGCTGTACTGGTACGTGTCGATGATCCCCGACCTGGCCACGCTGCGCGACCGCGCCGCCACCCGCGGCAGGCAGGTGTTCTACGGCCTGCTGGCGCTGGGCTGGCGCGGCGAGGCGCGGCACTGGAAACGCTTCGAGACATTGAGCCTGCTGCTGGCCGCGCTGGCGGTGCCGCTGGTGTTCTCGGTGCACTCGATGGTGGCGCTGGATTTTTCCGAAGGGCTGCTGCCGGGCTGGCATTCCAGCATCTTCCCGCCGTTCTTCGTGGCCGGCGCGCTGTTCTCCGGCTTCGCCATGGCGATGGTGCTGGGGTTGCCGTTGCGGCACTGGTTCAAGCTTGGCGATTTCATCACCCCGCGCCACATCGACAACCTGGCGAAGATGATGCTGGCCGCGGGACTGTTCGTCGACTACAGCTATTTGATGGAAATCTTCACCGCGTTCTACGGCATGGATCGCTATGACGTGGCGATGACGATGCAGCGGTTCAGCGGTGCGTACGCGTGGGTGTTCTGGACCACGATCGTGTGCAACGTGGTGGCGATCCAGGCGCTGTGGTCGCGGCGGGTGCGTGCCAGCCACGCGGCGCTGTTCGGCATCAGCGTGCTGGTATTGATCGGCATGTGGTTCGAGCGCTTCATGCTGATCGTCAGCAGCCTGTACCACGACTTTCTGCCGTCGAGTTGGGGCATGTTCTATCCCACGTTCTGGGATCTTGCGTTCCTGGCCGGGTCGATCGGTTTGTTCTTTCTGCTATTTCTGCTGTTCGTGCGGGTGCTGCCGATCGTGTCGATGTCGGACATGCGCAAGTTGGTGCATCGGCTGCAGGGTCCACGGCCATGACCGACCCGAACGTCTACGGCTGCATGGCCCAATTCGACAGCGCCGAGACCTTGCGCGGCGCCGCCTTGCAGCTGCGCCACGCCGGTTACACCCGGCTGGAGGCGTATTCGCCCTTTGCCGTGGAAGGCCTGGCCGAGGCACTGGGGCCGACGCGCAGCCGGCTGCCGTTGCTGGTGCTGCTGGGTGGATTGGTTGGCGGCGTAGGCACGCTGGCGCTGCAGTACTACTCGGCGGTGATCGACTATCCGATCGATGTGGGTGGCCGCCCGGCGGCCAGCTGGCCGGCTTTCATTCCCGCGGCGCTGGAGATGACGATCCTGTGCGCGGTGCTGGCCGGCGTGGTCGGCATGCTGCTGGGCAACGGCCTGCCGCGGCTGTATCACCCGGTGTTCAACGTGCCGCGCTTCGCGCAGGCCAGCCGCGATGGTTTCTTTCTCGTGATCCGCGCCGACGATCCGCACTACGACAGCGACCACGCACGGCAGGCATTGATCGACCTGGCGCCGCTGTCGGTCGACGAGGTGCCGGCGTGATCCGCCGTGCGCTCGGCGTGCTGGTCATCGCCCTGGCGCTCGGCGGCTGCGAGCGCGGCATGCACGACATGTACGACCAGCCCAAATACAAATCGCTGGCGCCCAGCCCGCTGTTCGCCAATGGCAACTCCGCCCGCACGCCACCACCCGGAAGCGTGGCCAGCGCGGCGGGCGAGGCGGCCGACAGCAGCGGCGGGCGACTCGGCGCGTTGGCCACTGCCGCATCGGTCGGCCCCGCCTTGCCGCTGGGCGGGGAGGGCCGCAGCCTGGCGCAAGGCGACATGGGTGCACGCGCCGAAGCCAACCCGCTGCCGCTGACCATGGCGCTGCTGCAGCGCGGGCAACAGCGCTACGACATCTATTGCGCGGTCTGTCACGGGGCGGCGGGCGATGGCGATGGCATGATCGTGCGGCGCGGTTTTCCGGCACCGCCCACCTATCACAGCGAACGCCTGCGCGACGCGCCAGACAGTCATTTTTTCCAGGTGATCACCCACGGTTACGGCGTGATGTATCCCTACGCCGACCGCGTGTCGGTACACGACCGCTGGGCCATCGTGGCCTATATCCGCGCGCTGCAATTGAGCCGCCATGCGCCGGTGCATCAACTGGATACCAGCGACCGTGCGCAACTGCAGAACAGCGCGGCGGGAGCCAGCCGATGACGCTCGCGATGGACAAGCGGCGCATGCGGCGCATCCATGTGGCGATGGCCTGCGTGGCTTCCATCGCGTTGCTGCTGTGTCTTCTGCTGGGCTGGCATGCGCCGCGGCAGGCGCTGCTGTCGTATCTGGTGGCGGGCATTTTCGGCCTGTCGCTGTCGCTGGGATCGATGGCGCTGTTGATGGTGCATGTGCTGACCGGCGGCGCGTGGGGCTATTACCTGCGACCGCAGTTGCTGGCGGCGTTGCGGCCATTGCCGTGGCTGGCGGTGTTGTGGCTGCCGCTGCTGCTGGGCTTGCATCTGCTTTATCCGTGGGCGGCGCCGGGCGCCATGGCCGATGCCGCGTTGCGCCGGCAGGCCTGGTATCTGAACGACGGCTTTTTCATCGTGCGCATGCTGCTGTGTTTCGGATTATGGCTGTGGCTGGCCTCGGCCTTGCGACGGCGGCTGGATCGCGCCGACGATGCGGGCTTGTCGCGCTTCGCGGCGCTGGGGTTGATCGTCTACCTGCTCACGATGACCACGGCCGCGGTGGACTGGGTGATGTCGCTGGTGCCGGCGTGGCGATCGTCCATCTTCGGCTTGATCGTGGCCACCAGCCAGGTGCTGGCCGCCGCCGCGCTGGCGGTGTTGTACGCCGCGCTGCGGCATCGGCGCGACGATACGCCATCACATCCACCTGCCGAGCCCGCGTGCTTGCTGGGCGACGTGGGCAACCTGATGTTGACCCTGGTGCTGGCGTGGTCGTACCTGGCGTTCATGGATTACCTCACCGCGTGGATCGGCGACCTGCCGGCGGAAACCGTGTGGTATCTGCCGCGGCTGAAAACCAGCTGGAGCGCGCTGGGCGTGGCGCTGGTGGTGTTTCATCTGGCCGTGCCGTTCGCGGTGTTGTTGTCACGACAGGCCAAGCACCGTGCGGGCTGGTTGCTGGCGGTGGCGGCGCTGCTGTTGGTGATGCATTACGCGTATCTGTTCTGGCTGGTCGTGCCCAGCTTCCGACCCGGCGGGTTTGCGCTGGCGTGGAGCGACCCGCTGGCGTGGCTGGGCATCGGCGGCTGGTGGTGGGTGGTGTTCGATGCGCGGTGGCGCGCCGTCGTGCAGCCGAGTGCGTCCGCTGCGAGGGTGTTGCCGTGAATGACGTCCATCGTCATGAAAGCCCGCTGGTCGATGCGCGCCTGCTGCATCGCGTGGGTCTCGGCCTCGGCGTGGGGCTGGTGTTGATCGCGGCGCTGATGTATCCGCTGCTGCGCTACTGGCTGGCGCCGCAGATCACCGCCGGCCTGCAGGCACCACCACCCGCGCCACGATTGCAGGCTCATCCCGCGGCGGATATTGCCGCCGAACGTGCACAGCAACGGCAGCGGCTGGAGAGCTACGGTTGGGTGGACCGCGAAACCGGCATCGCGCAGATCCCGATCGAGCGGGCGATGGCCTTGCTGGTCGCAAGCCATGCGACACCCGCAGCGGCGGATGATGCGCCGGGGAATGCCCGATGATCCGGCGCGCCGTCATTGCCTGTGCCTGCCTGTGGCTGACGGCAGCCGCGGCCGCGCACGCACCGATGGCGCCGGCCGATCTCGATCAGCGCGCCGGTTTCGACCAGCGTCTGGGCGCGCAGGTACCGATGGATCTGCACTTTCGGGAGAGTGACGGGCCATCACGTTCGCTGCGCCAGATCGCCAATGGCAAGCCGATGTTGCTGGCCATGGGCTATTACCGTTGCCCCAACCTTTGCGATGCGGTTCTGCACGGTCTGTCGCACGCCGTGGCGACGCTGACGCTGCGGCCAGGGCAGGATTTCGAGGTGGTGTTCGTCAGTATCGACCCGCGCGAGCAACCCGCTGATGCCGCCGCCAGCCAGCGCATGCTGGCCCGCGCGCAGCCGTCAGCGAAAGTCGATCAATGGCATTTCCTGACCGGTGATGAAACAGACATCCATTCGCTGGCCCGTGCAATCGGCTTCCGCTATTTTCTCGACCCGCGCAACGACCAGTACGCGCACGCCGCCGGCGTGGTGGTGCTGTCCGCCGAAGGGCGCGTGACGCAATACATGTTCGGTGTGGACTACCCGCCGCGCTCGCTGCGGCTGGCACTGGTGGATGCCTCGCGCGGGAAACTGGGCAGTCTGGTGGATCAACTGGTGTTGCTGTGCTGTGGTTACGATCCCAGCACCGGCCGCTACAGCTTGCTGATCGGGCGCGTGATGCAGTTCATCGGCATCGGCTTTGCGATCGTGCTGGGCGCCACCGTGCTGTGGCTGCATCGACGCCGGAGGACGGCATGATGACGATGGCGCCACCGCAGGCCTCCACCCTGGCCGGCAGCGTGGACACGCTGTTCGACGTGATGCTGGCGTTGACCGGCACGATATCGGTGGCGGTGTTCGTGGTGATGATCTTCTTCTGCGTGAAGTACCGCCGCCGCAGCCACGCCGACCGCAGCAACGCCAACCAGACCCGGCTGGGCGTGGAGGTGGCATGGACGGTGGTGCCGTTCCTGATGTTCATGGCGCTGTTCGGCTGGAGCATCAGCCTGTGGAGCCGCATGCGCACGCCGCCGGCCGATGCGGCGCCGATCTACGTGGTGGCCAAGCAGTGGATGTGGAAGGTGCAACACCCCGGCGGCCAGCGCGAAATCGACAGCCTGCACGTGCCGCTGGGCCGGCCGATCCGGCTGGTGATGACCTCGCAGGATGTGATCCACGATTTCTACGTGCCCGCGTTCCGGCAGAAGCAGGACGTGCTGCCGGGGCGTTACACGCAGCTGTGGTTCACCGCCACGCGAGAGGGCGAATACCCGCTGCTGTGCTCGCAATATTGCGGCACCGACCACGCCCGCATGACCGGCAACGTCACCGTGATGAAACCTGCCGACTACGCCCGCTGGCTGCAGGCGCACGCGGGCACCGGGTTGGCGGAGCAGGGTGCTGAACGGTTCCGCCGTTTCGGCTGCAGCGGCTGCCACGGCAGCCAGTCCAGCGTGCACGCCCCCGATCTGGACGGGCTCTACGGCAGCACCGTGCCGCTGGCCGATGGCAGCCAGGTGCGCGCCGACGATCGCTACATCCGCGA
This sequence comes from Rhodanobacter fulvus Jip2, assembly GCF_000264315.1. Lineage (GTDB taxonomy): Bacteria > Pseudomonadota > Gammaproteobacteria > Xanthomonadales > Rhodanobacteraceae > Rhodanobacter > Rhodanobacter fulvus. The sequence goes on along the minus strand of NZ_AJXU01000028.1, from coordinate 230,421 downwards.
TTCGATCATGCTGCCGCGCAAGCAGGTGGCGGCCGGCTACGCGCCGATCATGCCCAGCTATACCGGGCGCATCGGCGAGGACGACGTGCTGGCCCTGATCGCCTATCTCAAATCGCGCCATGCCACGACGGAGACTGCACGTGAACAGCATTGAATCCGCCGTACCGCCGCCGCGCAGCTATCTCGACGATGGCCACAGCCTGCGCTCGTGGCTGTTCACCCACGACCACAAGCGCATCGCGATCCTGTACGCGCTGGCGATCACGTTCTTTTTCTTCCTGGGTGGCTTCGCCGCGATGCTGATCCGGCTGGAGCTGATCACCCCGGCCGGCGACCTGTTGACCGCCGACGCATACAACAAGGCGTTCACCTTCCACGGCGTGGTGATGGTGTGGTTCTTCCTGATTCCGTCGATCCCCGCCACGCTGGGCAACTTCCTGCTGCCGATGATGATCGGTGCGCGCGACATGGCGTTTCCGCGGCTGAACCTTTTCAGCTGGTACCTGTACATGATCGGCGGGCTGTTCACCCTGGCCATGCTGGTGCTGGGCGGCGTGGATACCGGCTGGACGTTCTACACGCCGTTCTCGACCATGTTTTCCAACGGCCACGTGATGCTCACCGTGGTGGGCGTGTTCGTGGTGGGTTTCTCGTCCATCCTCACCGGCATCAATTTCATCGTCACCACCCACAGCATGCGCGCGCCCGGGATGACCTGGATGCGGCTGCCATTGTTCGTGTGGGCGATGTACGCGGTGGCGCTGGTGATGGTGCTGGCCACGCCGGTGCTGGCGATGACGCTGTCGCTGATCGCGCTGGAGCGGATCTTCGGCGTGGGCATTTTCGATCCCGCGCTGGGCGGCGATCCGGTGTTGTTCCAGCATTTCTTCTGGTTCTATTCGCACCCGGCTGTCTACATCATGGTGCTGCCGGCGATGGGCGTGGTCAGCGAGCTGATCACGGCGGGCGCGCGCAAGCGCATCTTCGGCTACCGCTTCATGGTGTGGGCGATCGTGGGCATTTCGGTGGTGGGGTTCCTGGTCTGGGGGCACCACATGTTCGTGGCCGGGCAGTCGATGTACGCCAGCATGGTGTTCTCGATCCTGAGCTTCATCATCGCGGTGCCGTCGGCGATCAAGGTCTTCAACTGGACGGCCACGCTGTACAAGGGCCGCATCGATTTCAACGCACCGATGCTGTATGCGCTGGGCTTCGTGGGCCTGTTCATGCTGGGCGGCATGACCGGCATCTTCCTGGCCGCCACCGCGCTGGACGTGAGCCTGCACGACACCTATTTCGTGGTGGCGCATTTCCACTACATCATGGTCGGGGGCTCGGTGATGGCGTACCTGGGCGGCATCCATTTCTGGTGGCCCAAGGTCACCGGGCGGCTGTATTCGCAGGCATGGGCGCGGTTCGCGGCGATCCTGATGTTCTTCGGTTTCAACCTCACGTTCTTCCCGCAATACCTGCTGGGCTACGAGGGCATGCCGCGGCGCTACCACGAGTACCTGCCGCAGTTTCAGGTGCTGAACATCCTGTCGTCGGCGGGCGCGTCGATCCTGGCCGTGTCCTACCTGCTGCCGCTGGTCTACCTGGGCTGGTCGCTGCGCCATGGCCCGCGCGCTGGTCCCAATCCATGGCGCGCGAAAGGGCTGGAATGGCTCACCGACTCGCCGCCGCCCACGCACAATTTCGAGGTCACGCCCGTGGTCAACGAAGGGCCTTACGCGTATGAGGACGCATGAGCACCGAAAGCGCCATGTTGGCCCAGCAGTTCGACGATGCCGCGCAACAGCGCGAGGCGTCGGCGCTGGGCATGTGGACCTTCCTGGCTACCGAGGCCTTGTTCTTCGGCGTGCTGTTCGCCGGCTACACGGTATGCCGCGTGCGTTTTCCCGCGGCGTTCGCGGCGGGCAGCCGGCACACCGACATGCTGCTGGGCACGATCGAAACCGCCGTGCTGCTGACCAGCAGTTGCGCCGTGGCGCTGGCGTTGCGCGACGTGCAACTGGGCGGCCGGCGCGTCGCCGCGTGGTTGCTGGTGCTTACCGCCGCGCTGGGCCTGAGCTTTCTGGTGATGCACGGCTTCGAGTACTACAGCGAATACCGCGAAGGGCTGATACCGGGCATCCGCTACACCCAGCAAGGGCCGCTGGCCGGGCCGATGCAGCTGTTCTTCTGCCTTTACTACTTCATCACCGGCTTCCACAGCCTGCACGTGGGCATCGGCGTGATCCTGCTGCTGGTGATGGCCCGCCGCACCTGGCGCGCGCGATTCAGTGCGCAGTACTACACGCCGCTGGAACTGTCGGCGCTGTATTGGCATCTGGTCGACATCGTGTGGATCTTCGTCTATCCGCTGATTTACCTGGTGGGGCGCGCCGGATGAACGCGCCGACGACATCCGCCTCGCCACCTTCGCTGCGCCTGCACCTGATCGTGCTGGCGGCCTTGCTGGCGCTGCTGTTGACCAGCGCCGGCTGCGCGCTGTTGCCCCTGGGCGTGTTCAATACATTGAGCGCGCTGGGCATTTCCGTGATCAAGACGCTGCTGGTGATGGCGTTTTTCATGCGCCTGCGCCGCGGCCCGCCGCTGCTGCGGATCGCCGCGGCGGTGGGCTTTGCCTGGCTGGCCGTGCTGATCGGCATGACCGTGGCGGATGTGCTTACCCGAGTGGTGCTACCTTCGCCGTGGTGAAACGCCCGATGTGCTGACCCTCGCCCTTACATGACCCAAGGAAATGGAAATGAATCAGCCGCTCGACATCGCCCCCATCGTTGACGCGTGGAACCATTTCCACGCGGTCTCGCACGTCGGCCACATCGCGGATGATCAGGACCATGAGGCGTCCATCCAGCTGGTCGATGCGCTGATCAGTGAAGGTGCGATGGAGGAGACGCATCCACAGCATTCGCTGTTCATGATGCTCAACGATCTCATCTATGCCTACGACCAGCGGCACAACGCGATGTCGGCGCCGCAGAGTGCCCAAGTGCTGCGTTTCCTGATGGAGCAGCACGGCCTGAAGCTGGCCCAGCTGCCGGAAATCGGCCGCCAGAGCGAAGTCTCCGAGATCCTCGCGGGGCAACGCAGCCTCACGGCGCACCACATCCGCAACCTGTCCGCCCGTTTCGGGATCAATCCGAACGCATTCTTTTGATGCGCATGTGCGGCCGCGGGCAAAGGCCGCTGTTGGCTCATGAACAGCCATCCAGCCGTGCGCGCAGCCTGATGGCATCGAACGGCGCCTTCACCTTCATGTCGTTGTCGAAATAGCAGTAAACGTCGCGCGATTTCCGCGCCGGCGGCGGATCGCTGCTGGCACGGCGGGCACCGCGCGGCTGGCTGCCCCGCATCCATGCGCGAATGCGCCGCGCCCAGTCGTCCAGCGCTTCATCGCTGTAACCGCTGGCGTACAGTTTCTTGTCGCCGTGCAGGCGCAGGTACATGAAGCCGGCGGTCACGTCTTCCAGCAGCGGCCATTTGCCGGCGGTGTCGGCCACCACCAGGGCGACGCCGTGCTGGCGGAGCAGGGCGATGAAGTCCGGGTCGACAAAGCTGTCGTGTCGGATCTCCACCGCATGCCGCAGGCGATGCGATGTCTCCGGGAAACTTTCGGCAGGATGCTTCAGGTGGTTGTCGTGCTTCGCCGCCAACTGCACCGCCCGCTTCGTGGTGCGTGGCAGCAGCGCCAGGAAATCGCCGAACTGCTTGCGGTCATAGCGGAAATTGGGCGGGAATTGCCACAACATCGGCCCCAGCTTCGGGCCCAGGTTCAACACGCCGGAGGCGAAGAAGTTCGCCATCGGCCGTTCGATCTCGCGCAGGCGCAGCACATGGGTGATGAAGCGCGGACCCTTGACCGCAAACACGAAACCGCGCGGTGTCTGCTCGTGCCACTGGGCGTAGCTTTCCGGCCGCTGCAACGAATAGAACGAGCCATTGATCTCGATCGTGGGCACCTGCCGCGACGCGTAGTGCAGCTCGTCGCGCTGCACCAGCGATGCGGGGTAGAACTTGCCCCGCCACGGTGCATAACGCCAGCCGGAAATGCCGATGCGCGATTTGGCCATCACTGTTCCCTGTCGTCGATACCGCAGCCATGCAACGCGAGCCGCGGTGAGTCCGTGGTGAAAACGGCGGTATTCGCGCGCATTGAACGGCGCGTACCCGACAATCCGCCGCCCATCCTCGCCGGACCCGACGCCCATGGCGGATTGCCGATGAGGACGCTGACCTACCTGGGGTCGTCTCGGAAAACGGAAAATAAAGCACGCTAAGGACGTGCTGCTGGTGGAATCGGAGCACGACAAGATCGTGCCGCATCCCGTGCTCGGCAATTACCGGAACGCATGCATCGACGCGCTCTCGGTCACCTACCGCAAGATCCTCCTCGCCGACCATGCGCTTTCCGAGGAGCGCAGCCGCAGCAGCTATATATCGATCCTGGTGCATTGGCTGGAGGAGATGATGCTGGGCGCGCGCGGCCATTTGCGCAGCAAGACATCAATGGTCCCGGACAGCGCCGGACCCATCCATTCATCATCCCGACCGAAGCCCGGCGCGTAGACAGAAAACGCATGCGCTCTTAACGATACTGATTGCACGCTGCAACCTCCCGCCGAAGGAGCCACCATGTCCACCAACGACCGCAAAGATTCCCCGTGCCCCGACGAGAACCAGCCCAAGCACAACGAGACGGAGGCGGAACGCGCCGCGCGCAAAAAAGAGGAAAGCGAGAACCAGGACCACGCGCTGGAAGAAACCTTTCCCGCCAGTGACCCGGTTTCGCCGTTCATCCCGGCCAAGGCTCCCAGCGAGGATTGAGCGCGCCAATCCACCCACGCCGCGCACCGGCGTGGGTGGCCTGTTCATGCCGGCGCCCGCACGCTGGCGCCGGGCCCGATAGCCCGCATCTGCCAGCTCTTTCGACACGATCCGTGAACGACGACGTTGCCTTTCCCCGTTTCGCCAGCCGTGGACGGACCTATGTCTACGTGTTGCCATGCCGCGACGAGGACATCCTGAAAGTCGGCTTCTCGCGCGATCCCGTGGACCGCTTCCGCACCTTGCATCCGCGCTTTTTCGAGTTCTTCGACCTGGACCGCGGCCTGCTTATCCACACCGACCGCCTGCGCGACGCGCGCCGGATCGAACGGTTGTTCATTACCACCTTCGACGATTTCCGCGCACCGGCGCCGCTGGTGGTACCGCGATCGGCCGCCGGTCACACCGAGTGGTACCGCGGCGCCTACCTGCCCATCAGCATGCTGGCGCACAAGCTCTGCGTGCAGGAGGGGTTGACCCTGCACGCGCCGCTTGGCGATTGGGTACGTGCCCGCTTCGACGAATGGAGCGATCTCCTGTACGGCTGGTCGTCGCGCATGCTGGAGCTGATCGAGTACCAGCACTTCAATATCCCGCTGGACCAGCGCACCGGTCGCGGCGAAAAAGTGTTGCGTGACGTCCTCGACGCTTACGTCGCACTGGGAAGCGACTTGCAGGCGCTGGTGCCCGAGCCCGTGCTGGACTGGTATTACCGCTGCGGCTTTCCGGAGACGACGCGTTGGGATGATTGAGTGCGAGGCCGCGCTCGATGCCACAGGGATCAGTCGGCCTCGAGAAGGTTGAATGCCGTCATCCCAGCGAAAGCTGGGACCCAGCGCCCTTATGTGGCTAAGGAGGCACTGGATTCCAGCTTTCGCTGGAATGACGAGCAAAAAACCAGGCCGGCGTCGGCACAACGGCCGGCCGTATCAACCATCTCGCCAAACCAGCCAAGCTCGTCGGCCATCGTCGCTACCTGGCCGATGATCAGCAGGGCCGGTGCTTCGATGTGGTGCGCCGATGCCAGCGCGGGTAGGGTATGCAGTTCACCCCTGAGCACACGTTGCCGCGGCAGGGTCCCGTTTTCTATCAGCGCAAACGCGGTATCCGGATCGCGACCGTGAGCCAGCAGACGCTCGGTCAAATGAGTGAGCTGGGCCAGGCCCATGTACACCGCCAGGGTCTGTCGCTCGCCCGCCAGCGCGGCCCAATCCAGCGTGTCCATCGAATCCTTGCAGTGGGCGGTGAGCAGCCGCACCGACTGCGCGTGTTCGCGGTGGGTGAGGGAAATGCCCGCGTAGGCGGCGCAAGCCACGGCCGCGGTCACGCCGGGCACGATCGTGCAGGCCACGCCATGGCGGCGCAGGTACTGCATCTCCTCGCCGCCACGACCGAACACGAACGGGTCGCCGCCTTTCAGGCGCACCACGTAACGCCCGGCGCGGGCGTGTTGCAACAACAGCGCATTGATCTGCGCTTGCGGTGTGTGTCGACCGCCACCGCGCTTGCCGACGTCGATGCGCTCGGCATCGCGCCGCGTCATCGCCAGGACCTCGGGGCTGACCAGTTGATCGTGCAGGATCACATCCGCCCGGTTGAGCGCGCGCAACCCGGCAAGCGTCAGCAAGCCCGGATCGCCGGGGCCGGCTCCGACCAGCACGACCGAACCGGGAACCAGTGGGGCACCGTGATACAGCGCATCGAGCAATGCCGCCTCGGCTTCGGCGTGCCGGGCGTGGCGCAGCAGCTCCAGCACCGGGCCGTCATACAACGCATCGTAAAACCGACGCCGCGCGGCAAGATCGGGGAACGCGTCGACGATGGCCTTGCGATGCCGTTGCGCCAATGCCACCAGCGGGCCGATCGCCGGGTCCAGGTGCGACTCCAGCGTTTCGCGCACGCGGCGGGCGAACATGGGCGCGGCGCCCGCGGTGGAAATGCCGATGGTCAGCGGCGCCCGATCCACCACGGCTGGCACCTGGAAAAGCGACAGTGCCGGGTCGTCCACCACGTTGCTCAGGATGCGCCGTTCGGTGGCGCGGACGGCGATCTCTGCATTGAGCGCACGGTTGTCGGTGGCGGCGATCACCAGCCAGACATCGTCCAGCCATGAGGGCTTGAAGTCGCCGTCGAGGTGCGCGATGCGTCCATCGGCCACCTGTTCGGCCAGGGCCGGGAGCAAGTGCGGTGCACCAATACGGACCACGGCACCGGCCTCGAGCAGGGCGGCGACCTTGCGTTCGGCCACGTTTCCGCCGCCCACCACCAGCACCGGCAAGCCGTTCAAGTCCGCAAACAGGGGATACAGGCGCATGTCGTGTCTCCGGGCGGGGCTTTCCCCAATTCGGGGATTGCGTTGGTGTATTCGGGTGCATTTAAAGAAAATCATTTGGCCATCCATACGTCCGTATACGGATGCCAGGCAAGTGTGCAAAATGACACTCGCGCCGTGCTTTTCTTATAGCAGATCAATCAATAAATGTGGCAACGCAGCAATATGGATCGAGCCGGATTTGGAACATGGTCGTGCCGGCTTTGACGAATGGTGTTTCGCCGGCTGATGCGCGTGCTGCGTAGCAATAACACCGCCGGATGTTTAAACGCGTCATCACGGTCTGATGGAAATCGCACCTACCGATGTCCCTGAAAATCCTTCTCATCGACACTGACGCCGGCCGCGCGCGCGCGCTCGAGGCGATCCTGTGCGAGTCCGGTTTCGCCCAGGTGGTGCGGGTGCCGGAAGGGGCGGGGCGCATTGCCGCCGTCGAGGAGATCAAGCCGGATCTGATCATCGTCGACATGGCGTTGCCCGATCGCGACGCGCTGGAAGACTTGCGCCTGGTGTCGTCCGGCCACCCGATCGTGATGTTCGCCGGCAGCGACGATCCGGCGTTCGCCGAGGAGGCGATCGACGCGGGCGTGTGCTCGTACAACCTCTCCGGCGTACCGTTGCAGGACATCAAGCCGATCATGGCCTCGGCCATCGCGCTGTTCCGCCGATTGCGCAAGGTCGAGGGCGAACTGGCCGAGGCGCAAGCCATGCTGGAGGAACGCCGGCTTATGGAGCGCGCCAAGGCGCTGCTGATGCAGGGCCGCAGGATGACCGAACCGGAAGCGTATCGCTGGCTGCAGAAAACGGCGATGAACCAGAACCGGAAACTTGCCGAGGTGGTCGCGTCGTTCGTGACGCAGCATGACGCGCCCACGGATTCGCACAGGGAAAAGGGGAGACAGCCATGAACGCGCCGACACCATCGGGCAGCGGCACCGCGCCGAAACTGCGCATAGGCATGTTGCGCCTCACCGACAGCGCGCCGGTGGTCACCGCGCATGAGTTCGGCTTCTTTGCCGACGAAGGCGTGGAGGTGGAGCTGATGGTCGAGCCTTCGTGGGCCAACATCGCCGACAAGCTCGCCTTCGGTGCGCTGGACGCGGCGGTGATCGTGCCGCCGCTGGCATTTGCGGTGCAGTTGGGCCTGCGCGGCGTGGCGCAGCCCATGCTGATTCCCTACACGCTCAGCGTGGGCGGCGTGGCCATCACGCTGGAGCGCGAACTGGCGACACGGGTACGCGCGCTGGGCGAAAGCGATGACCTTGACCCGTTGCCCGCGCTGGCCGCCTGCCTGCGCCAGCAACCACTCACGCTGGGCGTGGTGCACGCGTTTTCCACCCATAACCTGCTGTGCCGCTACTGGCTTGCCAGCGTCGGCATCGAGGTGGACCGCGACGTGAAGCTGGCGGTGGTGCCGCCGTCGCGTGCGGTGGAAGCGCTGCGCGAAAAGCAGATCTCCGGTTTCTGTGCGGGCGCACCGTGGGGCGAGGTGGCGCGGCGCAACAGCGTGGGCCATTCGATCGCCGGCTCGCAGCAGATCTGGAGCAACGCGCCGGAGAAGGCCTTCGCCGTGAGCGCGCGCTGGGCCAACCAGCATCCGGAGGCGTTGTCCGGCGTGCTGCGTGCGCTGCACCGTTCGTCCCGCTTCTGCGACGACGCCGAAAATACGGCCTACATCGCCTCGCTGCTATCGCGGCGGCGTTATCTGAACCTCGGGTCGCACGCGATCCTGGCAAGCCTGCCCGGTGGTGCCGAGACATCGAACGGTTGCGTGTTCCATCGTGGCGCGGCCACGTTCCCCTGGCGCTCGCAGGGCCTGTGGTTTCTCAGCCAGATGCGGCGTTGGCAGTTGATCGACGACAGCATCGACCTGCGCAGCCTGGCCGAGCGCGTGTATCGGCCCGACCTGTATCGCGCTGCGCTGTCGGCGCTGGGGGAATCGCTGCCGCTGGCCGACTGGAAAGTGGAGGGCGCACATGCAGCACCGTGGTCGCTCGATGCCACGCCGCAGCCAATCCCGATGCCGCCCGACCGCTTCTGCGACGGCGCGATTTTCGACCCTGCCGCGTTGCCATCGCTGGGCGAGAGTGCGATGCCCATCCGCGCACGCAACGACGAGAACGACGCCACGCGTTGAGCGTGGAGACGAGTGACATTCGCGACGTAAAAAACGCTTGCCTTTGATGATTTGTTGCACTACAACATAAACCGTCGCCCGCGGTTTCCACACCGCCGGCACGATCGAGGAAGACAGCCTAATGGCGGGCTGCTCTGGCAACTGACAATGCAGTTCCTCGCGAGCTAATGGCGGTTCGCAACCGGTAGATCCGGCAGCGCTGCAAGCGCTGAAACCGCGAGCCATTGCCATGAGCAAAGCCTTCTTCAAGGCCGGTCATTTCCCCACGCTGGCCGTTTGCTTCCTGTATTTCGATCTCAGCTTCGCCGTCTGGGTGCTGCTTGCGCCGCTGGCGGTGCTGATCGCCAACGACCTGCATCTGCAACCGGACCAGAAGGGCCTGATGGTGGCCACGCCGGTGCTGGCCGGTGCGTTGTTGCGGGTGCTCAACGGCGTATTGATCGGCCAGTGGAAGGCGCGCCGGGTCGGCATCGCGATGCAGCTGGTGGTGATCGTCGGACTGCTGCTGGCATGGTGGCTGGGCCTGCATTCGTTCGGCCAGATGCTGACGCTGGGCATCGTGCTGGGCGTGGCCGGCGCTTCGTTCGCCATCGCCTTGCCGATGGTGTCGTACTGGTATCCGCCCGAACGCCAGGGCGTGGTGTTGGGGCTGGCGGGGGCGGGCAACTCCGGCACCGTTTTCGCGGCGCTGTTCGCACCCGCGCTGGCGCTGGCGATCGGCTGGCGCAACACCTTGGGCCTGGCGGCCTTGCCGCTGCTGGTCGTGCTGCTGGCGTTCGTGCTGTACGCCAGGGATAGCCCGACCTCGCCGCCGCCGAAGACGCTGGCGGATTACCGGCGCGTGCTGCGTACGCCCGATGCGTGGTGGCTGATGTTTTTCTACGGCATCAGCTTCGGCGGCTTCGTCGGCCTGTCCTCGTTCCTGCCGATCTACTTCAACGATCAGTACGGTCTGTCCGCGGTGACCGCGGGTTACTTCACGGCCGGCTGCGTCTTCGTGGGCTCATTCGTGCGACCGCTGGGCGGCGCACTGGCCGACCGCATCGGCGGCACCCGCGCGCTGTCGATGGTCTACGCGCTGGTGGCGTTGATGCTGGCGATCATCACCTTCGGCAACCAGCCGGCCTTCGGCGCGCTGGCTGCGCTGGCGCTGGCGATGACGGCGCTGGGCATGGGCAATGGCGCCGTGTTCCAGCTGGTGCCGCAACGCTTCCGTGGCGACGTCGGCCTGCTCACCGGCCTGGTCGGCATGACCGGCGGCGTCGGCGGCTTCTGCCTGGCTGCCGGGCTGGGTTATGCCCGGCAATTCACCGGCAACTACGGCTACGGCTTCGGCACGTTCGCGCTGCTGGCGCTGCTGGCCTGGGGCGGCATTGCCAGCGTGCGGCTGCGCTGGCGTGGCGCCGCGGCACTCGGCGGCGTGCGCGTCTGAGGACGCCGCGCATGGCCAACACCAACCTCATTCTCCCCAGCCCAACTCCCTCACCCAACCGGAGCGACTCCATGTACATCAACGACGATCTCGCCCGCCTTCCACCCGTCGCACAACTGGTGGTGATCGGCAATGGCATGGCCGCCATGCGCACGGTGGAGGAGCTGCTCAAGCATGAAGGCGGCAAGCGCTATCGCATCACCGTGTTCGGCGCCGAGCCCCACGTCAATTACAACCGCATCATGCTGTCCAGCGTGCTGGCCGGCGACAAGCAACTCGACGAGATCGTCATCAACCCGCGCGAATGGTACGAGGAAAACGGCATCCGCCTGATCACCGGCGACGAGGTCACCGCCATCGACCGGGATGCGCGCACGGTGACGTCGGCAAACGGTATCTGCGTGCCTTACGATCGCCTGCTGATCGCCACCGGCTCCAAGCCATTGGCGCCGCGCATTCCCGGCCTGGAGCTGCCCGGCGTGTGTGCGTTCCGCGACATCGCGGACGTCGACAAGATGCTGGCCGCTGCGCGCACGCACAGGCATGCGGTGGTCATCGGTGGCGGGCTGCTGGGACTGGAGGCGGCGTGGGGTTTGCGCCAGCGCGGCATGTCGGTGGCGCTGGTGCACTTGATGCCGACCTTGATGGAACGGCAACTCGATGCCGCCGCCGGCCAGTTGCTGCAGCGTGATCTCGATCGTCGCGGCATCGCCTTCTTCACCGAGGGCCAGACCAAGGAGATTACCGGTGTCGATCACGCCGAAAGCGTGCTGCTGGAAGACGGGCGCGAGATTCCCGCCGACCTGGTAGTGCTGGCGATCGGCATTCGTCCGCGCATCGAGCTGGCCGTTGCGGCCGGGCTGGAGATCAACCGCGGCATCGTGGTGGGCGACGACATGCGCACCAGCGACCCGCTCATTTTTGCCGTGGGCGAGTGCGTCGAACACCGCGGCCAGGTGTTCGGCCTGGTGGCGCCGATCTGGGATCAGGCCAAGGTATGCGGTGCGCGGCTGGCGGGCGACCAGGCGGCGATCTTCGCCAGCAAGGCGTTGTCGACCAGCCTCAAGATCACCGGCGTGGAAGTGTTTTCCGCCGGCGCGCTGATGGCGGCGGACGAGTCCGACGAAGAGATCATGCTGCGCGACGAGTCCAGCGGCGTCTACAAGAAGATCGTGCTGCGCGATGGACGCCTGGTTGGCGTGGTGCTGTACGGGCACGTCGTCGATGGCCAGTGGTATCTGAAACTGATGCGCGACAAGGAGGATGTTTCCGCCCTGCGCGAACGGCTGGTGTTCGGCAAGGTCTTCGCCGAGGCGGAAAGCGGCGGCGCGAAAGCGGTCGACTACGAGGCCATGCCCGATGACACCCAGATCTGCGGCTGCAACGGCGTGTGCAAGGGCGACATCGTCAAGGCGATCCGCACGCTCAAGCTGACCACGCTGTCCGAGGTTCGTGCGCACACCAAGGCCTCGGCCTCCTGCGGGCAGTGCACCGGCCAGGTCGAGGAGATCCTGGCGTACGCCGCCGGCGTGGATGCCAAGGCCACGAAGAAGACCGTGTGCGACTGCACCGAGGCCGACCACGACGAGGTGCGCGCCGCCATCCGCACGCAGCAGCTCAAGAGCATGGATGCGGTGCGCGCGGCGTTGGCGTGGAAGAAACCCGAGGGCTGCCACAAGTGCCGCCCCGCGTTGAACTACTACCTGCTGTGCGAATGGCCGGGCGAATACCACGACGACGCTAGCTCGCGCTTCGTCAACGAGCGCCTGCACGCCAACATCCAGAAGGACGGCACCTACAGCGTGGTGCCGCGCATGTGGGGCGGCCTGACCACGCCGGCCGAGCTGCACGCAATCGCCGACGTGGCGGAAAAATTCAACATCCCCACGGTCAAGGTCACCGGCGGCCAGCGCATCGACCTGCTGGGCGTGAAGAAGGAAGACCTGCCCGCCGTGTGGAGCGACCTGGGCCAGGCCGGGCTGGTCTCGGGCCATGCGTATGCCAAGGGGCTGCGCACGGTGAAAACCTGCGTCGGCAAGGAATGGTGCCGCTTCGGCACGCAGGATTCGACCGGGCTGGGTGTGAAGCTGGAAAAGATGTGCTGGGGCTCGTGGACGCCGCACAAAGTGAAGTTCGCCGTCTCCGGCTGCCCGCGCAACTGCGCCGAGGCCAGCATCAAGGACCTGGGCGTGATCTGCATCGATGCGGGCTACGACCTGCTGGTCGGCGGCAACGGCGGCGTCGACGTGCGCGTCACCGACCTGCTGGTGCGCGTATCCACCGAGGACGAGGTGTTGCAGTACGCCGGCGCCTTCATGCAGCTGTATCGCGAAGAGGCGCACTACATGGAACGCAGCGCGCCGTGGATCGCCCGCGTCGGCATCGACTACGTCAAGCGGCGGCTCGTCGAGGATGCCGAAGGGCGCGAGCAGTTGTGCCAGCGCTTCCTGTATTCGCAGACCTTCGCCCGGATCGACCCCTGGCACGAACGCGCCAGCGGCGCCGCGGCCGCGGCCTTTCAACCGTTGCCCGAACTTGCGGGAGCCTTGGCATGAACGCACACGACTGGAAGAACATCGGCCCGCTGGAAAGCATCCCGCGAAGTGGCAGCCGCCGCCTGTGCCTGCGCCAGGCTGGCCGGCCGATTGCGGTGTTCCGTACCCGCGACGACGAGGTGTTTGCGCTCATCGACGAATGCCCGCACAAGCGCGGGCCGCTGTCCGAAGGCATCGTCTCGGGCAAGACCGTCACCTGTCCCTTGCACAACTGGGGCATCGCGCTGGACTCCGGCGAGGCCGTGGCGCCGGACGAGGGCAGGGCAGGGTCGATACCGCTGCGCGTGGTGGACGGCAACATCCACGTCTACCTGCCCGAGCCGGCGGTTGAGGCCATCGCGTGAGTACGACCCGCACCACCTGTCCCTATTGCGGCGTGGGCTGCGGCGTGACGGTGGAGGGCGGTGTGCCGCGCGGCGATCGCGAGCATCCGTCCAATTTCGGGCGGCTGTGTTCCAAAGGCGCCGCACTGAAAGACGCGCTGAATCTGCCGGACCGCTTGCAGCAGCCGATGATGGATGGACGCGCCGCCAGCTGGGACGAGGCGCTGGATCGCATCGCCACCGAGTTCACCCGCATCCGCGACACCCACGGCCCCGATGCCATCGGCTTCTACGTCTCCGGCCAGTTCCTCACCGAGGATTACTACGTCGCCAACAAGCTGATGAAGGGCTTCATCGGCTCGGGCAACATCGACACCAATTCGCGGCTGTGTATGTCGTCGACAGTAGCCGGCCACGTGCGTGCGTTCGGCGAAGACGTAGTGCCGGGTTGCTACGAGGATCTGGAGGAGGCCGACCTGGTGGTGCTGGTCGGCAGCAACATGGCGTGGTGCCATCCCGTGCTGTACCAGCGCCTGATGGCGGCGCGCGAAAAGCGCGGCACGCAGTTGGTCAACATCGATCCGCGGCGCACCGCCACCGCCGACATGGCCGACCTGCATTTGCCGCTGGCCCCCGGTGGCGACGTGATGCTGTTCAACGGATTGCTGGTGCATCTGGTAGACGCGGGGAAGGTCGATCGCGACTGGGTGAGCGAGCATGTAGCCGGTTTCGACGAGGCGGTCGCCGCCGCCCGCGCCACGGCCGGCTCGGTAGAGCTGGTGGCCGCGGCCACCGATCTCGACCCCACCGACGTGCTGCGTTTCTACGACAGCTTCGCGCGCACCGAGCGCGTGATGACGCTTTATTCGCAAGGCGTGAACCAGTCCGCCAACGGCGCCGACAAGGTCAACGCCATCCTCAACTGCCACTTGGCCACGGCGCGCATCGGCCGCGCAGGCATGGGGCCGTTTTCGCTCACCGGGCAACCCAATGCGATGGGCGGCCGCGAGGTGGGCGGGCTGGCCAACCAGCTGGCCGCGCACATGGGTTTCGAGCCGGAAAGCGTGGATCGGGTCGGCCGTTTCTGGAACGCGCCGCAAGTCGCCCGCACGCCCGGCTACAAGGCGGTGGACCTGTTCGAGGCCGCGGCGGATGGGCGGCTGAAGGCGATCTGGATCGCCGCCACCAACCCGGCCGTGAGCATGCCGCGGGCGGATCTCGTGCGCGATGCCTTGCGCGCCTGTCCGCTGGTGATCGCCTCCGATGCCTGGCCCACCGACACCACGGCGCTGGCCGACATCGTGCTGCCCGCCGCCGGCTGGGCCGAGAAGGACGGCACCGTGACCAACTCCGAGCGCCGCATTTCGCGCCAGCGTCGCTTTTGCGCAGCACCGGGTGAGGCGCGCCCGGACTGGTGGATGTTTGCCGAAGTCGGCAAGCGCATGGGGTGGCGCGAAGCGTTTGCATTCGAGACGCCGGCGGCGATCTTTCGCGAGCATGCCGCGCTCACCGCGTTCGAGAACAACGGTCGGCGCCGGCTCGATCTGGGTGCGCTGGCCACGCTGGACGATGCGGCCTACGAGGCGCTCGAACCGGTGCAATGGCCGTGTCCTGCATCAGGGCAGGGCGCCGGCAATTCGCGGCTGTTTGCGCGTGGCGGTTTTTCCACTGCCGACGGACGCGCGCGCATGCTGCCGCTGGCGATCCGCGCCGACGCAAAACTGGCCGGCTTTCCGCTGATCCTCAACACCGGGCGCGTGCGCGACCAGTGGCACACCATGACCCGCACCGGGCGCATCCCTCACTTGATGACGCACAGCCCCGGCCCGCGACTCGCGCTGCATCCGCGCGATGCGATGCTGCGTGGCATCGTCGATGGCGGCCTGGCGCGGGTCACCAGTGCGCAAGGGCAGACCAGCCTGCGGGTGGAAATCGAGCCGGGCCTGCGCCAAGGCCAGGTGTTCGCGCCAATGCACTGGACCGACCAGTTCGCCTCCAGCGGCCCCACCGATCGACTGGTGCATGCGCTGACCGATCCGGTATCGGGCCAGCCGGATCTCAAGGGCACACCGGTACAGGTCGTGGCGCTGTCCGAAACCTGGCGCGGTGTACTGCTGCGGCGTCGCGACGGGCAACTGTCGCTGGGCGACGACGGGCTCTGGAGCAAGGCGCCGATCGCCACGGGTTTCCGCTACGAGCTGTCCGGCCTCACCGCGTTGCAGGCGCTGATCGATTCCGAACGGACGCTTCGCCAGCTGCTGCAGATCGATGCCGCCGCCGAGCTGATCTCCTACGCCGACCCCAAGAAATCCGTCTTCCGCTACGCCGGCCTGGTCGATGGAAAGCTCGGCGCCTGCGTGTTCTTCGCCGCGCCGCAGGCAATGTTTCCCGAGGCCGACGCCGCCAGCGCCTTGCTCGGCCAGCCGCTCGACGCGTTGAAGCGGCTGGGCCTGCTGGCTGGCCTGGAAGCAGGGCCGCAAACGCCGGGCAACATCGTTTGCTCGTGCATGTCGGTCGGCGAGGCCAGCATTCGCAAGGCCATCCGCGAACATGGTTTGACCAGCACGGCCGAGATCGGCGCATTGCTGGGCGCTGGCACCAACTGCGGTTCGTGCCTGCCCGAGCTGAAGAAAATGCTGGCGTTGAACGTCATCGAGAACGGAGTGCAGGCATGACCAGCGGACCGCTCGCCCAGTTGCGCATCCTGGTGCCGGAAAGCCGCGAGCTGGATCTGTTCGCCGGCATGCTGGAGAAAAAGGGCGCCACCACACGCCGCTGTCCGCTGGTTCAGATCCTCGATCTCGAGGACAGCACCGAGGCCGAGGCGTGGATCGGGCAACTGCTGGCCGGCGATTTTCGCGACGTGATCTGGATGACCGGCGACGGGCTCCATCGGCTAATTGGCATCGCCGAAAAAATCGGCCGGCGCGATGCGGTGATCGCCGCACTCAAGCGCAGCCGCGCCATCACCCGCGGCCCCAAGCCCACGCGTGCCCTGCGCGAACTGGGCCTGCCCGCACCGTGGCTGCCGGCACCGGAGCCCACCTCGCAAGGTGTGTTGCAGGCGTTTGCCGCGGAGGACCTGACCGGCCGACGGCTCGGCCTGCAACTCTACCCGGGCGACGGCGGCCAGCCGCTGCTCGACGGTTTGCGTGCGCGCGGCGCCATCGTGTTTCCGGTGACGCCTTACCGCTACGCCTCCGACAGCGACACCACCGAGGTGCTGCAAGCCATCAAGGAACTGGTCGGCGGACAACTGGACATGGTGGCGTTCACCAGCTCGGCCCAGCTTACCCGGCTGCTCGGCGTGGCCAGGGACGCTGGCCTGCGCGACACGCTGCTGCACGCGCTCATCCGCATGCCGATCGCTGCTATCGGCCCGGTGATCGAGACGACATTGCGCGAACTCGGCGTCCGCACCATTCTGCGCCCCGAGCGCAACTTCCACCTGAAACCGCTGGTCAACACGATTGCCGCAGCATGGCAGACGTCGCGCTTGCCGCACGGCGGTGCAGCTTGATGAAGAACCTGCTGAGCGCGGCCAAAGCGGAGCAGCGCATCCACGCGCACATGCCGTCATTCGGCACCGAGCGCGTGGCGCTGGATGCGGCGACGGGTCGCGTCCTGCGCCAGACCGTGCAGGCCGAGCGCGACCAGCCGCCGTTCGACCGGGTGATGATGGACGGCATCGCGATCGCTGCCGGTGCCAGCCCTTTCTCCTCCCCCTGCTCTGCAGGGGGAGGTCGGGAGGGGGTAAAGCTTTTGCCTTCAGGATCAGGAGCAACCCCTCCCCAGCCCTCCCCTGCGTTGCAGGGGAGGGAGCAAGACTCGTTGCGTCGCTTCCGCTCCGCCGGGCTGGCACTGGCGGGCATGACAGAGCAGGCGCTGGACGACCCCGCCGCCTGCTTCGAAGTCACCACGGGCGCGATGTTGCCGCACGGCTGCAACTGCGTGACTCCCATCGAGCACACCCGGCGCGAGGGCGAAGCGTTCGTGCTGATCGACGGTTATGAACCCGCGCGCGGCCAGTTCATCCATCCCCGCGGTGCCGACTGTCGCGAAGGCGAGATCCTGCTGCAATCGGGCACGCGCATCCGCGCACCCGAGGTCGCCGTGCTGGCAGCCAATGGCGTGGCGCAGGTCGAGGTGGCGAAGCGGCCCTCGGTGACGATCGTCGCTACCGGCGACGAATTGCGGGAGGTCGATCAGGCACTGGCGCCGGGGCAGATTCGTCGCTCCAACGATCGGGCCCTGGCCGCGGCCTTGGCGGCGCGCGGCTTCAATAACGTGGAATTGGCCTGGATGCCTGACGATCTGGACGTCGCCACAAAAACGCTTGCCCGCCTGCTGGCAACCCGGCAGGTGCTGGTGTTGAGCGGTGGCGTTTCGGTGGGCCAGCGTGACTTCGTGCCAGCGGCATTGCATGCGCTTGGCGTGCAGGAGGTGTTGCACGGCATCGCGCAGCGGCCGGGCAAGCCGATGTGGTTTGGCATCGGGCCGCAGGGGCAGGTGATCTTCGCGTTGCCGGGCAACCCGGTGTCGGCGCTGGTGTGTGCCGTGCGCTACCTGCTGCCGGCGCTGGAGCGCGCCATCGGCCTGGTTGCAGCCGCGCCGGTTAAGGTCGTGCTGGCGGACGCGGTCGCCACGCATCCGACCCTGACCTGTTTCGTTCCGGTGCACGTGCGATATGACGATGACGGCCGAGCCATGGCGCGGCCGCAACCCAGCCCCACCTCGGGCGACTTTTCCTCGCTGCCGCAAACCCACGGCGTGGTCGAGCTGGCGCCCGCTGCAGGCGCCGCACCCGCCGGCACTATTGCCGTTCTGCACAGGTGGTGACATGAGCGTTCCACCCGCCCGCACCGATATCTTCCCCGCGTCGCCCGCGCTGAGGGATCAGCGTGGCCGGCCGCTGCACGACCTGCGCATATCAGTGATGGACCGCTGCAATTTCCGCTGCACCTATTGCATGCCTGAGTCGATCTATGGCGACCACTACACCTTCCTCAGCAACCAGCAACGGTTGAGCTTCGACGAAATCGAGCGGCTGTGCCGCATCGCCGCGTCGCTCGGCGTCAGCAAGCTGCGACTGACCGGCGGCGAACCGCTGCTGCGCCCGAAGCTGCACGAGCTGGTGGCGCGCTTGCGCCAGATCGACGGCATCACCGACCTGGCCATGACCACCAACGGCGTGCTGCTGGGGCGCCATGCCACGGCGCTGCGCGAGGCCGGGCTGGACCGGGTGACGGTGAGCCTGGATACGTTGGACCCGGCGCTGTTCCATCGCATGAGCGGCAACCGTGGCGCACTGGACGAGGTGCTGGCCGGCATCGAGGCGGCGCAGGCAGCCCGCTTCCCGCATGGGATCAAGTTGAACACCGTGGTGCAGCGCGGCGTCAACGACCACACGGTGCTCGACCTGGTGCAGCGTTTCCGCGGCAGCGGCATCGTGCCGCGCCTGATCGAATACATGGACACCGGCAACCACAACGACTGGCGCCGCGATGCGGTGGTGCCATCGGCCGAGCTGATCGCGGCCATCGACGCGCGCTGGCCGTTGGATCCGCTGCCGCCCCGTTGCGATGGCGAGGTGGCGACACGCTTCCGCTTCCGCGACGGGCAGGGCGAGATCGGCGTGATCTCCTCGATCAGCGCACCGTTCTGCGGCGACTGCTCGCGAGCGCGGTTGTCGTCCGAAGGCTCGCTCTACACCTGCCTGTTCGCGGCACAAGGCACCGACCTGCGCAGCCTGCTGCGCGACGGCAGCAACGACGAGGCCTTGCGCGAACGCCTGCGCCACACCTGGCTTCGCCGCAACGACCGCTACAGCGAGGAACGCATGGAGCGCCGCCTGCGCGCCGTGCGCAAGATCGAAATGCATTACATCGGTGGCTGACTTCCCCCACGAACCCCTGTCCGAGAACGCCCATGACCGTTGCCGCACAAACGCTTTCCCACGTCGATGACGCGAACCGGCCGGCGATGGTCGATGTCGGCGCCAAGGCGGTGACCCGGCGCACCGCGCAGGCGCTGGCGCGGGTGCGGTTTCCGCCCGAAGTCGCCGCGCAATTGCATCGCGCCGGACATGTCACGGCCAAGGGCGCGGTGCTCACCGTGGCCAACATCGCCGGCGTGATGGGCGCCAAGGCCACCGCGCAGCTGATACCGCTTTGCCATCCGCTGGCGCTGGACCGCTGCCACATCGACATCACCATGCAGGGCGACGACGCACTGATCGCCTGCTCCGTGTCGTGCCAGGGGCGAACCGGCGTGGAGATGGAGGCGCTCACCGGCGCCAGCGTCGCCGCGCTCACCATCTACGACATGTGCAAGGCGCTGTCGCACGACATCGTGATCGCCGAGATCCGCCTGCTGGGCAAGACCGGCGGCAAGCGCGATGTCGACCACAGCGCGGGAACATCCGCATGAGCGCCGCGCCACTCCACGGCCTGTTGCTGTGCGGCGGTGCCAGCCGTCGCATGCGCCGCGACAAGGCGCAACTGCACTACAGCGGCGAGCCGCAACTGTTGCGCGCATGGCGGTTGCTGACGGCGTTCACCGATCGCGCCTTCGTTTCCGTGCGCGACAGCCAGCACGACGAGCCATTGCGCGCCAGCCTGCCGCAACTGATCGATACGTACGACGCGGTCGGCCCGGTGGCCGGCATCCTTTCGGCGCACGATGCCTTCCCGGACGCGGCCTGGCTGGTGATCGCCTGCGACCTGCCATTGCTGGATGAAACCACGCTGCGCACGCTGATCGCCGCACGCGATCCGGCGAAAGAAGCCACCGCCTTCGCCAGCCGCTTCGACGGCCTGCCCGAGCCGCTGTGCACGCTGTGGGAGCCACCGATCCACCAGCGGCTCAAACAGCGCTATGAGGCCGGCAGCTATTGCCCGCGCAAGGTGCTGATCCAGGCCGACATCCACTTGCTGCCGCCGCCGGGCAACACGCTGGACAACATCAACACGCCACAGGAATTCGAACAGATGCAACGCCAGTTGGAGGTGCTTTCATGAGCCGGATCACCGTGCAGTACTACGCCCAGTTGCGCGAACAGGCGGGCGCCAGCATCGAACAGATCGATACCGCGGCGGCCACGCTGCGCGACCTCTACGACGAATTGTGCGGCCGGCATGGCTTCACGCTGCCCACCGACGCGCTCAAGGTGGCGGTGAATGTCCGCTTCAGCGATTGGGGCAGGGCGGTCGACGACGGCGACACCATCGTCTTCATTCCACCGGTGGCCGGTGGATGACGCGCTTCACGCTCGCCACCGAACCCGTCGACGTCGCCACATGGCGCGATGCCCTCAAGCATTCCGGCAGCGGCGGCTTCTGTTCATTCGAAGGCTGGGTACGCAACAACAACGAAGGGCGCGACGTCAGCGGCCTGGCCTATGAAGCCTATGCCGAGCTGGCCATCAGCGAAGGCGAGCGCGTGGTGGACGAGGCCATGGCGCGCTTCGGCGTGCTGGCCGCGCACTGCGTGCACCGCGTGGGCGACCTGAAGATCGGCGACCTGGCGGTGTGGATCGGCGTGTCCGCCGCGCATCGCGACGAAGCGTTCCGGGCCTGTCGTTACATCATCGACGAGATCAAGCACCGGTTGCCGATCTGGAAGAAGGAGCAATACATCAATGGCGACACGGCCTGGGTCGCCTGCACGCACGGGGCACATGCCGAAACAGACGACCATCCAGACGGCCACTCGCACGAAAGCCACCTACACGCGCCATCCACCTTCACGCCCGACTATTCGCGCCAGACGCGGCTGCGCGACGTCGGCGATACCGGCCAGGCGAAACTCGCCGCGGCCCGCGTGCTGGTGATCGGCGCGGGCGGGCTGGGTTGCCCGGTTATCAGCTACCTCGCCGGCGCGGGCGTGGGCACGTTGGGGATCGTCGATGGCGATGTGCTGGACGCGAGCAACCTGCATCGCCAAGTGATGTACGACGCGCGCGATATCGGTCAGCGCAAAGTCGATCTCGCGGCACGGCGGGTGGCGGCGCTCAATCCCGCGGTCACGGTGCAGACCTTCGCCGAGCCCCTGCGTGCGGACACCATCGCGGACGTCTTCGCGCAGTTCGACCTGGTGGTCGAATGCACCGATGACCTGGGCAGCCGCTACCTCGCCAACGACGCTGCCGTACTCACCGGCACGCCCTTGATCCTCGCCAGCGTCTACCAGTACGAAGGTCAGTTGCAAGTGGTCAGCGCGCTCTCCGGCCACGCCTGCCTGCGCTGCCTGTGGCCGGTACCACCTTCGCCAGCCCTGGCCGGGAGTTGCGCCGAAACCGGTGTACTGGGTCCGGTGCCCGGCGTGCTCGGCACCATGCAGGCGATGGAGACGCTGAAGCTGCTGCTCGGTCTGCCTGGCGCCGGCGACCCGTCGCTGCAACTGGTCAATCTGCTCGACGGCACCCGCCAACGCCTGCCGATCGATGCCGCCACTGGCTGCGCCTTGCACGGTGGTTGCATGACCGTGGCGCAACGGGCACTCGATGCCGCCAAGGTGGATATCGATCAGCGTTTCGACGATCTGGTGGATGCGGTGGCCCGTGGCTTCGTGGTCGTCGACGTGCGCGATGCGGACGAAATCGATGCGTCACCGCTACCGATCGCATCACTGTGCGTCCCTGCCAGCGAGATCGTCACGTATCCGCTCGATCCCTTCCATGGCGACATGCTGCTGGTATGCAACAGTGGCAAGCGCAGCCACCATGCCGCGCGACGACTGCGCCAGCGTGGCGTCGAAGCGTACTCGCTGGTGGGCGGCCTGAACGCGCTGCGTGACAGCGCCGTATGCGCATGATTGGAGCGTTTGGACGGCCATGATTTCCTACCGCGACGCCATCGAACGCCTGCTCGCGCCGCTGTCGGTCCTGCCATCGGAAACCTACGCGCTCGCCGATGCCACCGGCCGCGTGCTCGCCGATACGGTAACCAGCCCGTTGGCCTTGCCGTCCTTCGATCATGCGGCCATGGACGGCTACGCGCTGAAGGCGGGCGCGTCGTCACGCGGCGGTTCCGAGCATCACGTCCACGGTTCGCAGGCGGCGGGCGACAGTGGCCAGCTCGCGGGAGCGGGCGTCTGCGAAATCATGACTGGCGCCCGACTGCCGCAGGGATTCGATGCGGTGGTCGCGGTGGAGCGCACCGAGATCTTGCAGACGCGGCCAGATGGCACGCCGCAGCGCATCCGGCTGCTCGATGACATCGCGCACGGTCGGAACGTGCGCCGCATGGGCACGGACGTGCCGCGCGGTGCGAACGTGCAGGCCGGGGGGGCAACTATCGAGCCGGCGCAGATCATGTTGCTGTCGGCGCTGGGCATTGCTCGCGTCGCCGTGGTCCGGCGCCCGCGCGTGGCGATCATCTGCACTGGCAAGGAATTACAGACCGGTCCGCCCGCACCGTTGAGCGATGGCCATATCCACAACTCCAACGGCCCATACCTGACGGCGGCACTCAAGCGTGCGGGCGCCGACGTGGTGTCTTGCGAGACGGTCGACGACACAGTGCACCCGTACCTGGAGGCCTTGCAGCACGCCGTCGAGGCGGGCGTCGACCTGGTGATCAGTACTGGCGCGGTATCCATGGGTCGCTACGATTTCGTGCCCGCGGCGCTGCGCCACTTTGGCGCGCAGGTGCTGTTCCACAAGGTCGCCATGCGCCCGGGAAAACCCTTGCTCGCCGCGCGCCTGCACGCCAGCCCGCTGGTGCTTGCCTTGCCCGGCACGCCGATGGCGGTGGCCGTCGGCGCCCGCTTTTTCGTGGCGCCCGTGTTGCGTGCGATGTGTGGGCAGGGCAGTGAGCCGCCCCTTCGCGCCGTGCTGGCTTCGGCGCAGCATCCCAAACCCGGGTTGCGCCATTTCCTGCGCGCCACGCTGTGGCTGGACGATCGCGGCCGGCTGCAGGCACGCGCCGTCGATCAGCAAGAGCCGTTTCGCATCCAGCCTTTTGCAAACGCGGACGCCTGGATCGTGCTGGACGAGCAGGGCGGCGATTGTGCTGCCGGCATGTCGGTGGAAGTCGCCAGCCTCGAGCTGGCGACATCGCTGCGCATAAGCGCGGGGCCGCCAACCATCAACCCGTGATACCCGATGTCCGCGCGTCGCCATGGATGCGCCCGTCGCGGATCTCCAGCACGTATTCGCCCAGTGCCTCAACGTCGGACGGGTCGTGGGTAATCATCAGCATCTGCAGGCCCAGCCGCGATTGCAACGCGAGCAGGTGCTCGCGCATGCGTGCGCGCAACGGTGGGTCCAGCGCGGCGAAGGGTTCGTCCAGCAACAGCAGTTGCGGGTGCGGCGCCAGCGCGCGCGCCAATGCCACGCGCTGTTGCTGTCCGCCGGAAATCTGCCAGGGGTAGCGATCGGTCAGACCATCCAGCTCAAGCGCTTCCAGCCAATGCCGCGCCGCCTCGGGCAATGAACGGCGCGACGGATTGCGCCACCCTGCGCCAAGCCCGAACGCCACGTTCTGGCCCACGGTGAGATGGGGAAACAGCGCGTAGTCCTGAAACAGATAGCCCACCCGACGCGCCGGGGCGGGCAGGCAGATGCGTTGGTCGGCATCGAACCAGGTCTGCCCATGCACCACGATGCGGCCGCGATCGGGCGTGACCAGCCCGGCGATAGCCCGCAGCGTGAGGCTCTTGCCCGAGCCGGACGGCCCGTACAGAACGATGCGCGCGTGCTCCGCGCGAAACCGCACGTCCAGCGTAAACGGCCGATGTGGGCCGGCCAGCGTGCGGTGAATGTCGACGTCGATCGCCATGCTCAAACCACCCGCTGCGGGGCATGTCCCCGGGTGAGTCGACCGGCGAGCAACAGCACCACGATGCAGGTGAGCGAGGCGACCACCACCAGGGTATTGGCGCCCGCTTCGTCACCGGCTTCGATCGCCGAATAGATCGCCACCGACAAGGTCTGCGTGCGTCCGGGCAAGTTGCCGGCGATCATCAAGGTGGCGCCAAACTCGCCCAGTGCCCGTGCAAAGGTCAGCAGGGCGCCGGCCACGATGCCGCGCGATGCCAGCGGCAGCGAGACCCGGAAAAACACCGCAAGGCGCGACAAGCCCAACACCCGCGCCGCACTTTCCAGCTGCGGATCGACACCCTCGAACGCCGCCCTGGCGGCCTTGTACACCAGCGGAAACGCGGCCAGGGTAGAGGCGATCACCGCGCCCTGCCAGGTGAACACGGGGTTGATCCCCCAATGTTCCAGCCACGCGCCGAATGCCCCGCGCCGGCCCAGCAGCACCAGCAGGTAATAACCCAGCACGGTCGGCGGCAACACCAGCGGCAGGGTGAACATCGCATCGAACAAGTTGCTCAGCCGCGATCGCCAGCGCGACAGGGCAAAGGCGGTCGCCACGCCCAGCAACAGGTTCAGGCCGGTCGCCCACAGCGCCACTTTCAGCGACAGCAACAACGGCTGCCAGATATCCAGCGCCATCAGTGCGGTTTCAGGAAACCGTACTTCGCCAGCAGGGCCTGCCCGTCAGCGGAAAGCACGAATTGCTGGAACGATTGTGCTTCGGCCGCATGCGCCGCCTGAGCCACGATCGCCATGGGATAGGTGATCGGCGTAGGCGACGCCAGGCGCAAGGCGATCCGCACCCGGTCGCGCGCCATCGCCGCATCGGTGGCATAGACGAAACCCGCGTCCACCTCGTCGCGACTGACGTAGTCGAGGCACTGGCGCACGTTCTGCGCCAGTACCGCTCGCGACTCAAGCGCATCGGCAAGCCCCGCATCTTCGAGTATGCGCCGCGCATAACGTCCCGCCGGCACCGAAGCGGGGTTGCCCCAGGCAACGCGCTTGAACGCCGGCCCAAGCAGATCATCCAGTGCGTCGACGCGTGCATGGCTGGAAGAAGGCACGATCAACACCAGCTGGTTGGCCGCGAAATCGACGCGGCTACCGGCGCTCAGCACGCCCTGCGCCTGCGCGCGATCCATGGCGATCTGGTCCGCCGACGCGAACACATCCACCGGCGCGCCCTGCACGATCTGGCGCATCAAGGTATCGGACGAGGCGAAATTCAACACCACCTGCGTTTCCGGATGGACGGCCTCGTAGGCACGCGCCACCTCCTGGAAGGCATTGGTGAGGCTGGACGCCGCAGAAACCACCAGATCCGCCGCACAGGCGGTAACGCTGATGCACGCCATCGGCAGCACGAATATCAGCGCGAGGCATCGACGCCCGGTTTGTGTCATGCGGCCATCCCGTTTGAATGTCGTTGAATATATATCCCCCGGAATGCGCGGTCATCCGCCATTGCGATGGCATGCGTGTCGCCGCGGCAGCGGTGTGGCGCGTTGTCACGCCGGCCGCTTTTTTCGTGCGGATTTGACGGCGGTCAAACGACACCACTCAACCTGCGCAGAGACTGCTCCCCATCCACACGGGAGCATGGTGATGAAGGTGAAACACAAGGTTCTTTCGGCAAGCTGCCTGCTGGCAATGAGCATGCTGACGCTGCCTGCGCAGGCGGCAGAAACGGATACAGCGGCCGCCCCACTGCAAGTGGAATGGGACATGCGCGCCCGCCACGAACAGGTCGACAACGACGCCTTCAGTCGCGACGCCCGCGCCGATACGCTGCGCCTGCGGCTGGGCCTGCGTGCCAGTTTTGGCGATGGCTGGAGTGCGCTGCTGGAAGGCGCCGGCGTGGCCAGTGCGGGCAACGATTACAACAGCGGGGCGAACGGACACACGCAGTATCCGGGCATCACCGATCCCCGCGGCAGTGAGCTCAACCAGGCGTGGCTTGCCTGGCAGGGCGACAGCTTCGGCGTGACCGCAGGGCGCCGCCGTCTGCTGCTGGACAACCAGCGCTGGGTGGGCAACAGCGGTTGGCGTCAGCACGAACAGACCTTCGACGGCATCGGCGTGCAATGGCAACCGGCCAGCGGCTGGACCCTGCGCTACGACTGGCTCGATCGGGTGCATCGCGTGGCCGGTCGCGACGCGTTGAACCCGCAGGCGCGCGAGCGCCGGCTCGACACCCATCTGCTCAACGCCAGTTATGTGCACGGCCAACAACAGTGGACCGGCTACACCTACCTGCATGACGACCGCGATGTGGCCACCGCCTCCACGGTGACCTCGGGGCTGCGCTGGACCGGCAAGCCCGCCGCGACGGATGGCGGTTTTGGCTGGGCACTGGAGGCGGCGCAGCAGCGCGACTACGCCGACAACCCGCAATCGTTCGCGCACACGTACTGGCTGGCGGAACCGTCGTGGACGCAGCGCGGCGTCACCGCAAAGCTGGGCTGGGAGCACCTCGGTGGCAACGGTCACCATGCCTTGCAAACGCCGCTGGGGACGCTGCATGCGTTCAACGGCTGGGCCGATCAGTTCAACGTCACGCCGGCCGGCGGACTGGACGATCGCTATGTGGCGTTCAACGGCAATCTCGGCCAGCGCGGCATCGCGGCCCGGATCGGTTGGGTGGTGGGCTGGCACGACTATCGCGCCACGCACCGTACGGATGGCGACAGGCATTACGGCAGCGAGTGGAATGCGTCGCTCTCTGCGCCGCTGGCGGACGGGCTCAGCGCGCTGGTGAAAGTGTCCGACTACCGTGCCGATGGTTTCGGTCGCGACGATGCGCGGCTGTGGTTGCAACTGGAATGGCATGGCAGGCAACCCTTGCTGCGTTGAACCCAACGCCGCCCGCGTTGACCCAGATCAGCGCACGGCAGCGGCCATGCCACTGCAATGGCGGCATGGCTTTCTTCCCCAACCGATCCACGGTCGCCTCGCCGGTACCGATGCCTGCCGAGGCGACACGCGCCACCACCACCGGCGCGCTCGACCTGCGCGCGCTGCCCATGCCCGAACCGATGGAGCGCGCACTGGCCGCCGCCGATGCGTTGCCACCCGGCGGCGCGCTGAGCGTGCTCACCCCGTTCATGCCGATGCCGCTGTTGGAGGTGTTGGCCGAACGTGGTCTGCACGCCGACGCGGAGTTGCTGCCCGACCATGGTGCACGCGTATGTATTCGCCGCCCCGATCCGCATGGCCCGGCTGACGATTGAGCGGGCGCCGGCGCCCGCCTTGCCGCGACGTTTCCTGCTTTGCATGCCGTGGTGGGGCATGTTCGCGGGGCTGTTGCTGATCCTCGATGGCGACGCACTGCTGCGCTCGCGCTGGAACCCGGGCACGCTGGCGCTGGTGCATGTGTTCACGCTCGGCGTGCTGGGCAACGCGATGTTCGGCAGCGTGCTGCAATTCCTGCCGGCCGCCGCTGGCGTGCGGGTGCGTGGACTGCGCTGGGGCAGGTGGCTGCATGGCTTGTTCAATCTCGGCAGCGTGTTGCTGGTGGTCGGCCTGCATCATCACTGGCGCTTTGCGCTGGGTGCCGCCGGTGTGCTGTTGCCCGCAAGCTTCCTGCTGCTGGCCGGCATGACCTTGCCCGGCTTGCTGACCGCGGCGGCGCAACGTCTGTTGCGGGCGGGTTTCGTCGTGGCCCTGCTTGGCGCGGTTTTTACGGCATTGCTGGGCGGCGGCCTCACGCTGGCGCTGGGCGGCTGGCTGACATGGCCGACGTTGGCGCTGACCGATGTGCATGCCAGTTGGGGCGTGTTGGGCTGGGTAGTGGTGCTGATCGCCACGGTGTCGCGCGTGGTGATGCCGATGTTCCAGGGCACCGGCACGTTGCCTTCGGCCGTCCAGACGGTCTGGCTGGTCGGCGTGGTGATCGGCTTGCCGCTCGCTGCCGCATGGCGCCTGCAGCAGGGCGGTGACATCGGCCTGCGGTTGATGCTCGGCGTGTTCGGCATGCTGTTGGCGGCCGCGCTGCTGTGGTTGCAATGGCGCGCGCCGCGGCCACGCCGCGGCCCCTTGCTGCATGGCTGGCGTGCAGGTCTCTGCGTGCTGTTGGCGGCCTCACTGGCGCTGCTGCTTGGCAATGGCCGGCTCGCCGCGGCGCTTGGCGTGGGTATCGCGCTGCCGCTGCTGGTGGCGTGCATGGCGATGGAGATCGTGGCGTTCATCGGCTGGATCGAGCTGCATCGCCACTGCGGCCGCGGCGTGCAGGTACCTGGCGTGCAACGGCTGCTGCCGGAGGGCGACAAGCACCGGGTGCTGCTGGCGCATGTGCCGCTGCTGCTGTTGCCCGCGGCGGTACTGTGGCCGTCGCCGTGGCTGGCACGGCTTGCCGGTGTGGCGGTCATGCTGGCGTGGCTGGGTGTGTGGCTGGCGATGCACGGCGTACGCCGCCGCGCCCGCCGTTTCGTGGCAAGTCGGGAGATGTCAACGATGGAGAACAACGCATGAGTACTTCAATGCCGCTGGTCTATTCCTGCTCGGGCTGTTCCAGCGCCGCACAGATGGCCAATGATCTCGCGCTGAAGCTGGATCGCGAAGGCGTTGCCGAAATGTCGTGCATCGCCGGCGTCGGCGGCGGTGTCACCGCTCTGGTGCGCACCGCGCAAAGCGGCCGCCGCATCCTGGCGCTGGATGGCTGCGTGCTGAAATGCGTCTCGGCCTGCCTGGCCAACGCCGGCGTGGTGGCCGATACGCATCTGGTGTTGTCCGACTACGGCATCAAGAAGCGCAAGCACGCCGACTTCGATCCGCTGGAGGCGCGGCAGGTCTACGCCAGCAACGTGTTGCCGGCGGCACATGAATTGGCCGCGGCGGCGGGGCACATCGTCGATGCCACCGATTGACGCAGAACATGCCTGTCTGCCGCGTTGTTGATGTGGGTCAAGGCAGCACCCTTCACATCGCGGCGATGATGCGCGCCATCATGCCCACCGCCAACTTTTTGCCACAGCCATCCAAACGCCTCGCGCCGCAACTGCTGCGCCTGCTGCCGCCGCCACGGCGTTTGCAACCGGTGCTGCGCATCGTCGTGCCGCAGCGCTGGCAACGCGCATGGCTGGAGGCGGCCATGGCGCGCGTGTTGGCCACGCCGATACACGACGGCTCACTCGACTTCATGCGCGGGCGCAAGCTGGGCATCGAAGTGACCGACCTGGGCCTGCGCTGGGTGCTGACCCTGCGTGGTGATCGCCTGGGCGTCGTCGATGAAGATCCCGAAGCCAGCGTCCGCGGCAGTGCCACCGATCTGTTGCTGCTGGCCAGCCGGATGGAAGACGCCGACACGCTGTTCTTCCAGCGCGCACTGGTGCTCACCGGCGACACCGAGCTGGGCCTCACCGCGCGCAATCTGCTCGAACGGCTGCCGTGGGAATCGGTACCGCTGGCGCTGCGCATCGCGCTGAACCGGGGCGCGCGATTTGCCCGCAGCGCCCGCGCCGCCCATCGCGGCCAGGCTGCCTGACCTCCACCATTCCCCGTTGGCGATCCGCATGACCGTAACCGACACCTTGCCCGTGCCTGCCTGGCGCGACGACTTGCCGCTCGAATACGCCGCGCTGGTCGAGCGCCTGGAACCCTTGCTGCCGTGCCTGGAGGTGCCGATGCACCTGCCGTGGATCGACGCGATCAACGCGCTGAAGAAACAGCGTGGCGCGGTGATCATGGCGCACAGCTACCAGTCGCCGGAGATCTTCCACGGCGTGGCCGACATCACCGGCGATTCGCTGGGGCTGGCCCAGGCGGCGGCCGACTGCGATGCGGATCTGATCGTGGTGTGCGGCGTGCACTTCATGGCCGAGAGCGCAAAGATCCTGGCGCCCGGCAAGACAGTGCTGATTCCCGATCTGGAAGCCGGCTGCTCGCTGGCCTCGTCGATCACCGCCGCCGATGTGTTGGCGCTGCGCGCGCAGCATCCGGGCGTGCCGGTGGTCAGCTATGCCAACACCTCCGCCGCGGTAAAGGCGGAGTCCGACGTCATCTGCACCTCGGCCAATGCGGTGCAGGTGGTGGAATCGCTGGGCGTGCCCAGGGTGATCTTCCTTCCCGACGAATTCCTGGGCCGCCACGTGGCCGGCCAGACCCAGGTCGAGCTGGTGCTGTGGCATGGCCGCTGCGAGGTGCATGAGAAATTCACCGCACAACAGGCGCGGCATGCGCGCGAGCAGTTCGACGCGAAGCTGGTGGCGCATCCGGAATGCTCGCCCGAGGTGCTGGCCGAGGCGGATTTCGTCGGCTCCACCACCGCGATGGGCAAATGGCTGGAACGCGAGAAACCGGCGCGGGTGGCGATGATCACCGAGTGCTCCATGGCCGACAACCTGCGCGCGCAGTTTCCGACCACGCAGTTCATCAAGCCATGCAACCTGTGCCCGCACATGCAACGGATCACCCTGCAGAACATCTACACCTGCCTGCGCGACCTGCAGCATGCCATCGAGATTCCCGCCGACGTCAGCGCACGGGCGCGCGCCGCGTTGCAACGCATGCTGGCGGTGGGCCGGCGCGAACGCGTGTGAAACATCCACGCGCGCCCATCGTGGTGATCGGCGGTGGCGTGGCCGGGCTGGCCACGGCGCTGGCGGCGGCACCGTCGCCGGTACGCCTGTTGTGCCGCGCCATCGACGGCACCGGCAGTGCCAGCGCGCTGGCGCAGGGCGGCATCGCCGCCGCGCTCGATCCTGACGACAGCCCGCTGGCCCACACCGAGGACACACTGGTGGCCGGCGCCCATCACAACAACGTGGCCATGGTCCGCTGGCTGTGCGCGCAAGCGCCCGAGGCAATCGCCTGGCTGCAGGCGCAAGGCGTGGTGTTCGACCGTGACGCCGGTGGTGCGCTGAAACTCGGACGCGAGGGCGGTCATCGCGTGGCGCGCATCGTCCATGCCGGTGGCGATGCCAGTGGTGCGGTGCTGTTGCGGGCCTTGCTGGCCAAGGCGCAATGCGCCGCGCATATCCAGTGGCGCGGTGGACTCGATGCCGATGCCTTGCTGCTGCGCGATGGCGTGGTGTGCGGTGTGCGCGCCATCGACGGGCAGGGGAGGCAGCACGTGATCGAAGCATCGGCGGTGGTGCTGGCCACCGGCGGCATCGGCGCGCTGTTCGCATGCACCAGCAATCCACCCGGCGCCGATGGCAGCGGGCTGGCGCTGGGCATGGCAGCCGGCGCGCGGGTGCGCGACCTGGAGTTCGTGCAGTTCCATCCCACCGCACTGGACGTGAGCGGCGCCCACTGCCTGCCGCTGATCACCGAAGCCTTGCGCGGCGCCGGGGCGCGCCTGCGTGATGCCGGTGGTCGCTTGTTGATGGAAGGCCTGCATCCACTGGGCGACCTGGCCCCGCGCGACGTGGTGGCACGGCGCGTGTGGCAGGCACGGCGCGACGACGGCCGCGTATGGCTCGATGCCAGTGCAATGGAGGGGGAATGGGAGAGCGCGTTTCCCACCGTGCTGGCGGCCTGCCTGAAGCACGGCATCGATCCGCGCCATCAGCCGATCCCGGTAACGCCGGCGGCCCACTTCCACATGGGCGGTCTTGCCGTGGATGGCGATGGCCGCACCAGCGTGCCCGGCCTGTACGCCGCCGGCGAGGTGGCCTGCAACGGCGTGCATGGCGCCAACCGCCTGGCCAGCAACTCGCTGCTGGAAGGCATCCTCTGCGGCCGCCGTCTCGGTGCCGTGCTGGCGGCAACGCCGGCGGCCGCCGGCCGCGGCGAACACCGCTGGGCGGAACGCGGCAGCGTGCTGGCGGCAGACGATTTGTCCCGCCTGCGCGACCTGTTGTGGCAAACCGCCGGGCCGGTGCGTCGAACCGAATCGCTGCGCCATTACCTGCTGCAGTTGATGGCCTGGCCAGCGCAGGGCTGGCAGGCGCGGCTGGCGCAATCGCTGCTGGACGCGGCCTTGCAACGTCATGAAAGCCTCGGCGCCCACTACATCGCAGCACCCGAAATGGACGTCTGAACGTCCGATCGTTGAACTTCCATTCCCACAGGCTTGCTCATGTCGACATCTGCCATACCCGAATCGCGCCCCTCGACCATGGGCGAGGAAATCGCCAACAGCATCAGCCACGGATTGGGCGTGCTGCTGGCGATCGTGGGTTTGCCGATCCTGGTGGTCAACGCGGTACGCATCGGCAGCACCGCGGCGATGGTGGGGGCCGCGGTGTTCGGCGGCAGCGCCATCCTGCTGTACATGGCCTCGACCCTGTATCACGCGGTGTCCCACGTGCGCGCCAAGGCGTGGCTGCAACGCCTCGACTATGGCGCCATCTACCTGCTGATCGCCGGCACCTACACGCCCATCGCACTGGGCGTGTTGCGCAACAGCTGGGGGCTGGCGTTGCTGGCGGTGATCTGGAGCCTGGCCCTGCTGGGGCTGGTGTTCAAATTGCTGGTGGGCGCGCGCTTCGAGCGGCTGTCCACCGCACTGTATGTGGGCATGGGCTGGATGGCCCTGATCGCCATCCGCCCGCTATGGCAGCACATGCCCGCTGGCGGCTTGATGCTGCTGTTCGGCGGCGGTGCCGCATACACGCTGGGCGTGGTGTTTTTCCTGCTGCACGAACGACTGCGCTACAGCCACTTCATCTGGCATCTCTTCGTGCTCGCCGGCACCGGCTGCCACTACTTCACCGTGCTGGGTTATGCGTTTTGAACCGGGCGCCGGCTCAAGCAGGGAAAACTGGCATCATCCAACGTCGAGCACACCTCTGACCGAGAAGACATCATGAAACATCGTTTGCCCCGTTTGCTGCGCACCCTCGTCCTGGGCGCGGCCCTGTCGCCCGTCGCCGCTGTAGCCATGACCAGTGCCATCGAGATCTACCACGACCCCTCGTGCGGTTGCTGCGTCAACTGGATTCGCTACATGGAATCGCAGGGCTACACGGTCAGCTCGCACGAGGAGTCGGCGATGGCCGCCGTCAAGACCCGCCTGGGCGTGCCGGCCAACGCTGCGTCCTGCCACACCGCGAAAATCGGCGGCTACGTGATCGAAGGCCACGTACCCGTGGAAGACATCCGGCGCCTGCTGGCCGAGCACCCCGACGCACGGGGCCTGGCCGCGCCCGGCATGCCGATGGGTTCACCCGGCATGGAAATGGGCGCGCCGCAGCACTATGACGTGGTGCTGATCGGAAAGGATGGAACCACCCGGGTGTTCGCCAGCCATGGACCGAAGGCCTGAGCGCCCAACCGACGCGTGATTGTCAGTGCGTCGAAATAGGATAGGGGAGTCGAGCCCGCATTCGATGGCGACGCGGGCTCACCTTTCTCCGCCGTTCCTCCCGATGCATCTGCCAAGGGATACCTCGCTGCCGCCTGATACCTGAGATGGGTGATGCAGGCCGCGCGCTCGCTGCGTCGAAGCCCAGGGGAAACCCCGATCGATCGCCTTCCTGCCCGTCATTCCTGCGAAAGCAGGAATCCAGCGCCTTGTTCACGGGATGGGAGGCGCCGGATCCAGCTTCCGCCGGATGACGAGCAAAATCGGATTTGCGCTGGAATCCTCGGCCTTCAACCTATGGAAACGGCTTCAACCGGCCGCATCCCCGGCTCGCCATGCCAGTAACCATTGCGGGCACCAATGCGCGGTGGCGCCACCGGCGAGCGGCGGACGAGGTGGTAGTGGTCGACGATGTCGGCCATGCCTTCGGCCTGCGGATACAGCCGCAGCACGTCCACGCCGAGTTCTCGCAATTGAAGAATTTCGGGGCCGAGGTCGGTCACTTCCTCGCCCTGGATCTGGATGCCGTTGATGCGCAGGAACGGGCGGCCCTCGCGCGTGGCCAGCGGCATGCCGTCGGGGTATTCGATGCAGCGGAAGTCGCATTGGTCCTTGGCCACGTCCAGCGCGCGGGCGGTGAAGCAGCGCGCCGAGTAGGCCAGGGGCAGGCGGCCGAAGGCGATCACCTCGAGTTCGGGCATCGGTTGTTCCTCGGCCTGCATCGCGTCGCGCAATTCGCGCAACAGGGTGTAGCCCTGTTCCACGCCGGGCACCCAGCGGCGCAGGCCGTCGTCCATCAGCATGGCCAGCGCGTGGTGGTTGTAGATGTTGAGCGTGGGGCCGGCGACGAACGGCATGCCGCGCTCGCGGCACAACTGCACGGCGGAAAGATCGTTGGCTTCGATCCAGCAGCCGCCCTCGTCGATCAGCCGCTGCAGCACGCCCAGTTCGGACTCGGCTTCGATCAATGCCAGCGACGACAGCACGATCTGCTTGCCGCTTTCGACCAGCTCCGCCGCCAGCGCAATCCAGTCGCGCGTGCCCAGCTCACGGCGTTTGCTGCACACCGTCTCGCCCAGGTAGATGATGTCCAGCGGCCAGCCGGCGGCTTCGTGATAAAACGCCAGCGTGCGTTCGCGCGGCCAGAAATATTGCAGCGGGCCCAGGCTCAGTTTCATCATCGTCATCGGTTCAATGCCAGGAGCGGTGATAGGGACCGAGCGTGGTCTGGTGACCCTCGGCGTGCCGGGACAGTGACGATTGCCATTGCGGCTGCAGTTTCCACGCGGCGGGCGCGGCGGCATGCCGGTCCAGCGCCTCGCGCCAGGTGCGGGTAACCGAGGCCACATAGGCGACGCCACGCTGGCGGCCTTCGATCTTCAATGCGGCGACGCCGGCCTGCGCCAGGCGCGGCAGCAGCTCCAGCGTGTTGAGGCTGGTGGGTTCCTCCAGCGCGTGGAAGATCTCGCCGCCGACGTCGAAGCGGCCCTTGCACACGGTTGGGTAACCGGCCGGTTCGGCGGGTTCGAACTTGTCCATCAGCACCTGGTTCAGGCGCACGCTGCGGCGGCCGTCGTCGTGCTCCTCCCAGCGCACGAAGCTGGCGGGCGAACACACGCCGTGCCGGTTCGGCGAGGCGCCGGTGACATAGCTGGAGAGCTGGCAGCGACCCTCGACCATGATGCAGAGGCTGCCGAACGCGAACACCTCGATCGGCACCGGCGAGCCTTCGCACAGCCGCTCCACCTGCTGGATCGACAACACCCGCGGCAGCACCGCGCGGCTGATGCCGAAGCGTTCATGCGCGTAGCGCAGTGCCGGCGCGGTGGTGGCCGAACCCTGTACCGACAGATGCCGTTTCAGCGATGGATGCCTGCGCGTGGCGTAATCGAGCACCGCCATCTCGGCCGCGATGATCGCATCGCAACCAAACTCCGCCGCCTTGTCCACCGCGGTGTACCACTGCTGCAGCCGCGCGCTGTCCGGGTAGGTGTTCAACGCCAGGTACACCTGCCGCCCGCGCTGGTGCGCGTAGGCAATGCCCGCGCGCAATTCCGCGTCGCTGAAGTTGAGGCCGGGGAACGCGCGCGCATTGGTCTGGTCGCGGAAACCCGCGTAGACCGCATCGGCGCCGGCGTCGATCGCCGCTTGCAGCGCGGGCAGATTGCCGGCAGGACAGACCAGTTGCATGAGCACCTCGACACCGTGAGTTCGGCGCGCATCGTGGCGGTTGTCTTGCGCGGCTGCGTTGACGTGGGTCAGTTCAGCGCGTGTCCGTGCATCGAATTTTTTCGATGCGGCCCGCGAACCGGCTCAGCCGCGCTTCCGGCTGCCGCGCTTGCGGGCGCGGGCATCGGGCGCGCAATAGATGTCGTACAGCGCGGCGATGATGGCTTGTGCCGGCCCCGGAGGCAGCGCGTACCACACGGTTTGCGACTCGCGCCGGGTGGCCACGAGGTTGTCGCTGCGCAGCCGAGCGAGGTGCTGGGACAACGCCGACTGGCTGAGTTCGGGCAGCCGCTCGTTGATCTGTCCCACCGACATCTCCGTATCCAGCAGCAGGCAGAGCACGCGCAAGCGCTGCGCGTTGCCAAGCGTCTTGAGCAGTCGCGCGGCGTCTTCGGAACGCGACTGCATGAGATTCATATCCGCATTGGCAGGCAGGTTCATGCTGGGGCCCTGGTGATGGATGGCAGAGGCTGTTTCATGCGGTTGACTTTAGCATGAGCAACTAATTAAGCTAGTTCTAATGTAGTAAGTTCTTTACTTCAAGGTGCGTCGAAGCAGCCCCGCCGGGGCGGACGCGCCGCGAAGGTTTTCCACCACAGGAGCCTCGGGTCATGAATGTCGATCGCATCGTCATCGGTTTTGCGGGCGCGGTTGTGCTGCTGGGTATCGCGCTGGCGCATTTTGTGGCGCCGGGCTGGATCTGGCTGTCGGTGTTCGTGGGCGCCAACCTGCTGCAGTCATCGTTCACCGGTTTCTGCCCGCTGGCGTTGTTGCTGAAGAAGCTTGGCCTGAAGCCTGGCTGTGCGTTTCCGTCCCGCGTTGCCTGACCCCGAGTGAGGTGAGCCATGTATTACATCGTTGAAACTGCCAAGTCGCCAGCACAGGCGGCAACCGATCTGACCGAGGCGGTGGCGCGCAACGGTTTTGGTTTGCTGCACGTGCACGACCTGGGCACGACCTTGCGCAGCAAGGGCATCGCGTTCGAGCGCGAGTGTCAGGTTTTCGAGGTGTGCAACCCCAAGCAGGCGGCGGGCGTGCTGGCCGCCGACATGCGGATGAACATGGCTTTGCCGTGTCGTGTTTCGGTTTATACCGACGGTGGGAAGACCTGGATCGGCATGATCCGGCCGGCGCCGATGCTGGCCATGCTGTCCAGCGACCCCGCGCTCGCAGCGATTGCGGGCGAGGTGGAACAGACGCTGACCCGCATCATCGACGAAGCACGCTGACAGCGCGCTGCCAATGCTGCCGGGATGTTTTGTCGCGACTGCCGCCCGTCACCGAATTGACCAGCATCAAGTCCCCGCCAGGTGCACCAGCCCATGCTGTGGGCACCGACCAAGCAGGAGTCTGTCATGAGTGACGTCATCATAATGGGTGCAGGTTTGGGTGGGATGAGCGCGGCGTACGAGATCAAGGACGCGCTGGGCAGCGGGCATCGGGTGAAGGTGGTGGGTGAGGGCGGCCAGTTCTCCTTCACACCGTCCAACCCCTGGGTGGGCATCGGCTGGCGCAAGCCGGGCGAGGTGCAGATCGACGCCGCCGCGGCACTGGCTCGGCACGACATCGCTTTCTACGACTCGCCAGTCAGCGCGGTGCTGCCGACGCAGAACCACGTGCAGTTGCAGGATGGACGCTCGCTGCATTACGACTACCTGGTCATCACGACCGGACCACGCCTGGCCTTCGATGAGATCCCCGGCTTCGGGCCGAAGAATGGCTACACTCAATCGGTATGCACCACACCACATGCCACCCGTGCATGGGCCGCCTACGAGGCGTTTCTGAAGGCGCCCGGGCCCATCGTGGTGGGTGCGGCGCAAGGTGCCAGTTGTTTTGGCCCGGCGTACGAATTCGCGTTCCTGCTGGATACCGACCTGCGTCGACGCAAGCTGCGCGACAAGGTACCGATGACCTTCGTGACACCGGAGCCGTACATCGGCCACATGGGCCTGGGCGGCGTGGGTGATTCGAAGGGCCTGCTGGAGAAGCAGCTGCGCGAGCGTCACATCAAATGGGTGACCAACGCCCGTGTCGACAAGGTCGAGCCCGACCAGATGCTGGTCAGCGAGCACGATGCCCACGGCCAGCCGGTGCAGCAGCACGCATTGCCGTTTGCATATGCGATGCTGATTCCGGCATTCACCGGGGTGGCGGCGGTGCGCGGGGTGGAAGGCCTGGTCAACCCGCGCGGCTTCGTGCTGATCGACAAGTACCAGCGCAACCCGACCTTCCCCAACATCTATTCCGCTGGCGTCTGCGTGGCGATTCCTCCGGTGGAGGTGACGCCCATACCGACGGGCGCACCGAAGACCGGCTTCATGATCGAATCGATGGTCACGGCGCTGGCGACCAACATCAAATCCGCCATCGAGGGCAAGCCGGCAACCGCCGAGGCCACCTGGAACGCGGTGTGCCTGGCCGACATGGGCGACAGTGGCGCGGCGTTCGTGGCCATTCCGCAGATACCTCCGCGCAACGTGACCTGGGCCAGGGAAGGCAAGTGGGTGCACCTGGCGAAGGTGGCGTTCGAGAAATACTTCATGCACAAGATCCGCATGGGCAAGACCGAGCCGATCTACGAGAAATACGTGATGAAGGCGCTTGGCATCGAGCGGCTCAAGCCGACGCAAAAATCCCCGTAGCCTCCTTGCCGTAACTTGAGCACCGCCCCTAAACCCTTAGCCCGAGAGACTCTGATGAACTGGAACAACACCACCAACCGCTACGGCTCGCTGTCGATCAGCCTGCACTGGCTGATGCTGGCATTGCTGATTGGCGTCTACGCCTGCATCAACCTGCACGAACTGGCGCCGCGCGGCAGCGACGTGCGCGCGGACCTCAAGACCTGGCATTTCATGCTGGGCCTGACGGTGTTTGCGCTGGTGTTCCTGCGCCTGGCGGTGCGCTTGGTCACGCCGTCGCCGCAGATGAATCCGCAGATAGCAGCGTGGCAGCGACACCTGGCGCACCTGATGCACGGCGCCTTGTATGCGTTCCTGATCCTGATGCCGCTGCTTGGCTGGCTCACGCTGAGTGCCGCGGGCAAGGTGATCCCGTTCTTCGGGCTGGAGCTGCCCGCACTGATCGGACCGGACAAGGCGTTGGGAGAATCCATCGAGGACATCCACAGCACGATCGGCACCGTCGGCTACTACCTCATCGGCCTGCATGCAGCGGCGGCGCTGTATCACCACTATTTCGTGCAGGACGACACCCTGCGCCGGATGCTGCCGCTGCGCAAGAAATCCTGAGCGCGGCTGTCCGTGTACCTGTCTCCCTTCATTCCCCGGCAAGAGTACGTCTTGATGAAGCCCGTCCTGCGCCATGTCGTCATGTCGCTCGCCGTTGTGGCCTTGACCGCTTGCGGCAAAGGCCAGCCAACGGCTGAGCACGCCGGCACGCAGCCTGCACTGGCCGGCATGGTCGTGCGGGCCCAGTCGGCGCATGACGAGCAGGTCTGGGATGGCGTGGTGGAGGCAGTGAACCAGGCCACCATCACCGCACAGACGAATGCGCGGGTGCTTGAACTGCCGCATGACGTCAACGACGTGGTGGCCAAGGGCGATGTGCTGGTGCGCTTCACCGACGTGGAGCAGAAGTCGTCGCGCAGCGCCGCCCAGGCGCAAGTGGCGGCAGCGGAGGCCACCTACCGCGAGGCGCTGGCCGCATACGACCGGATCGAGAAGGTCTACGCCAAGGGCTACGTGTCCGGCGCGCAGATGGATCAGCAACGCGCCCAGCGTGATGCCGCACAAGCGGCGTTGGCGGCAGCACGGGCGCAGCGCGAGCAGGTGGGGCAGGCGCTGGACTATACGGTGCTGCGTGCACCGTATGCGGGCATCGTCACCCGCCGTTTCGTGCAGGTAGGCGAGGCGGTGCAGGCCGGGCCGCCATCACCGCAGCCGTTGATCGCGCTGCAATCGCTGGATGCGCTGCGGGTCAACGTGCAAGTACCGCAGGCTGCCGTCGAGGCGATCCGCCACTATGGGGCGGCCCAGGTACTGCTTGATGGCGACGGCGGGAAGCGCGTCAAGGCCACCAATGTCAGCGTGTTTCCATATGCCGATCCACAGACGCATACCTTCAACGTGCGCCTGTTGTTGCCCGCCGTCACGGCCGGGTTGTACCCGGGCATGACGGTGAAGGTGGCCTTTGCCCGCGGCGACGCCAGCCGCCTGCTGCTGCCGGCCAGTGCATTGGTGCAGCGTGGCGAGTTGCTGGGGGTGTACGTGCTGGGCGAGCACGACGCGTCGTTGCGCCTGCTGCGCATCGGTCACCGTTACGGTGACAAGGTCGAGGTCCTGGCAGGACTGGAAGATGGCGAGCGCATTGCCACCGATCCGGCGGCGGCCGCGCGCTGGTTGGTCGCGCATCGTGCGGAAACCGCGCCATGAGCGAACCGCGACTGGGCTTCTCCGGCCTCATTGCGCGCGCGTTTCAGGCTTCGCCGTTGACACCGATCCTGGCGATCGCGGCGCTGTTGCTGGGGCTGGCGGCGGTGCTGACTACGCCGCGCGAGGAAGAGCCGCAGATCGACGTGACCATGGCCAACGTGATGGTGCCGTTTCCCGGTGCCGACGTGCACGACGTCGAGAACCTGGTGGCCTATCCGCTGGAGCAGAAGCTGTCGGAGATCGAGGGCGTCAAGCACGTCTATTCGGTGAGCCAGCCGGGCATGGCGCTGATGACGGTGGAGTTCCAGGTGGGTGTGCCGCGGCAGGCGGCGATCGTGCGGCTGTACAACCAGGTATTCCAGAACCGCGATTTCGTGCCACCCAACCTCGGCGTGGGCCAGCCGCTGGTGCGGCCGATGGGTATCGATGACGTGCCCGTGATGGCGCTGACGCTGTGGAGCGACAACCCGGCCCACGGCCCGCTGCAACTGGCCGAAGTGGCGCACACGCTGGAGACCGAACTCAAGCGCGTGCCCGGCACGCGTGATG
Organism: Rhodanobacter fulvus Jip2; assembly: GCF_000264315.1. GTDB lineage: Bacteria > Pseudomonadota > Gammaproteobacteria > Xanthomonadales > Rhodanobacteraceae > Rhodanobacter > Rhodanobacter fulvus. The sequence goes on along the minus strand of NZ_AJXU01000028.1, from coordinate 189,565 downwards.
TCTACACCATCGGTGCGCCCAAACGCGCCGTGGTGGTGCAGTTGGATGCGGCCAGGCTGGCGGCCTACGGCATGGCGGTAGGTGACCTGTCGAACGCCTTGCGCGCGGCCAACGTGGTCATCGAGGCGGGTGACCGGGTCAGCGGCGACCGCGACACGCCGCTGACGGCGGGGCGTTTCCTCGCCAACGCGGCGGAGGTGTCGCAACTGGTGATCGGCCTGAAGAACGGTCAGCCGGTATTCCTCTCCGATGTGGCCGATGTCCATCAAGGCTCCGACCTGCCGACCAGCTACGCATGGTTCGGCGCACCGGCGGGCAAGCCCGGGCCGGCTACCGGCCAGGCGCCGGCGGTGACCCTTGCAGTGGCCAAGAAGCCCGGCAGCAATGCCGCCGACATCACCCGTGCCATCGCGGCGCAGGTGCAGGCGTTGCAAGGTGTGGTGATTCCGGCCGGCATGCATGTCACGGTCACCCGCGACTACGGCCAGACCGCCACCGACAAGGCCAACAAGCTGATCCAGAAGCTGGTCTTCGCCACGTTGTCGGTGGTGCTGCTGGTGCTGCTGGCGATGGGCTGGCGCGAGGCGCTGGTGGTGGGCAGCGCCGTGATCATCACGCTGTCGCTGACCTTGTTCGCCTCATGGGCGATGGGCTTCACCATCAATCGCGTGTCGCTGTTTGCGCTGATCTTCGCCATCGGCATCCTGGTCGATGACGCCATCGTGGTGGTGGAGAACATCCACCGGCACATGGCCCTGGGCGGCCGCACGCTGCGCGAGGTGATTCCGCAGGCGGTCAGCGAAGTGGGCGGGGCAACCATCCTGGCCACGTTCACGGTGATCGCGGCGCTGCTGCCGATGGCCTTCGTGTCCGGCCTGATGGGGCCGTACATGCGGCCGATCCCGATCAACGCCTCGGCCGGCATGGTGCTGTCGCTGGCGGTGGCGTTGATCGTGACACCGTGGCTGGCGCTGAAACTTTTGCGGCGCCATGGCGCTGCCGAAAGCACACCCGTCGACAGCCACGCCGGCGATGGTGGCCGCACGCACCGGCTGTTCCATCGCGTGATGCTGCCGTTCCTCGATGGCGCGCGGGCACCGCGCCGGCGGCATCTGCTGTTTGCCGCGATGGGCGTGCTGGTGCTGACGGCGGTCGGCCTGGTGGTGGTCAAGGCAGTGGTGTTGAAGATGCTGCCGTTCGACAACAAGTCCGAGTTCCAGATCGTGGTGGACATGCCCGAGGGCAGCACGCTGGAGCGCACCAACCGCCTGCTTGGCGAACTGGCGCAGAGCGTGGCGACCCTGCCCGAAGTGAAGGACTGGCAGGGCTACGCCGGCACCGCCGCGCCGATCACCTTCAACGGCCTGGTGCGCCAGTACTACCTGCGCCGCGGACCGATCGTGGGCGACCTGCAGGTGAACCTGGTCGACAAGCACGAGCGCTCGCGCCAGAGCCACGCCATCGCACTCGCCGTGCGCCCGGCGCTGGTTGCCGCGGGCGCGCGTTATGGCGCGGCGGTAAAACTGGTCGAGGTGCCGCCCGGACCACCGGTGATGGCGCCGATCGTGGCCGAGATCTACGGCCCGGATTACGCCGGCGTGCGACGCATGGCGGGCGAGCTGGAGATCAAGTTCAAGGCCGACCCGGACATCGTCGACGTGGACACCAGCGTGGAGGCGGAGGCCCCGCGCGACGTGGTGGTGGTTGATCGTGCACGCGCGGCGCGGCTGGGGCTGGATCAGGCTGCGATCGCGCAACTGCTGCGTACGGCGTTGTCCGGCGATGACGCCACGTACCTGATGGACGGCCAGGCGAAGTACGCGGTGCCGATCCGCCTGCGTCTGGGCGCGGGCGACCAGGCCTCGCTGGGCCAACTGCTGGCGTTGCGCGTGCGCGCTGCCAGCGGTGTGCTGGTGCCGTTGTCCGAGGTGGTCAGCGTGCAGCCGGCCCAACGCGAGCAGGTCATCTACCACAAGGATCTGCTGCCTTATGCCACGGTCACCGGCGACGACGCCGGCCGCACCGACAGCCCCTTGTACGGCATGTTTTCACTGGTCAGCCAACTTGGCCACGAACGATTGGACGGCCAGTTGCTGCAACAGCATTTCATCACCCAGCCCACCGACACCACCCACGCGGCGATCAAGTGGGATGGCGAATGGCAGATCACCTACGAGACCTTCCGCGACATGGGCCTGGCCTATGCGGTTGGCCTGGTACTGATCTACCTGCTGGTGGTGGGCCAGTTCAAGAGCTACATGGTTCCGCTGATCATCATGGCGCCGATCCCGCTGACCGTGATCGGGGTGATGCCCGGGCACGCGCTGATCGGCGCGCAGTACACCGCCACCTCGATGATCGGCATGATCGCGCTGGCCGGCATCATCGTGCGCAACTCGATCCTGCTGATCGACTTCATCAACCATGCACTGGCGGCGGGGCAGCCGCTGCGCGAGGCGGTGGTCAATGCCGCCGCGGTGCGCGCCAAACCAATCGTGCTGACCGGGCTGGCGGCGATGATCGGTGGCTTCTTCATCATCGATGACCCTATTTTCCAGGGCCTGGCGGTGTCGCTGATCTTCGGCATCCTGGTGTCCACCGCGCTGACCCTGCTGGTTATTCCGCTGCTGTACTACGTATGGTTGCAGCGTCACCCGGCGCCCCGCACATCCACGACCGAAGGAGCTTGAGCATGAGCGAGACCCAGGCATTCACGCTGACCCTGACCCAGGAGTCGGATTACGTCTTCCGGATCGAGTTCGACGACACCGCGATCCCGGCGCTGCATACCGACGAGTCCGCACCACTGGGCAACGACAGCGGCCCCAACCCGTCGCGCATGCTGGTGGCGGCGGTCGCCAACTGCCTCAGTGCCAGCCTGCTGTTCTCGCTGCGCAAGTACAAGAACACCCCCGGCACTATCGTGACCCGCGCGCGGGCGACGCTCGAGCGCAACGAACAGAAGCGCCTGCGCGTAGCCCACATCGACGTGGTGATCGAATTGCCGGACGCCGCTGCCGACTACGCGCAGATCGAGCGCCTGTTGCAGCAGTTCGAAAACTTCTGCGTGGTGACCGAAAGCGTGCGGCATGGTGTCGCGGTGGATGTCAGCGTGCGCGACAGGAACGGCGCCACACTGCATGCCAGCGGCGGTTCCTGAACACACGCGCCGCCACGGCGCGAGGGCATTGACGTGGGTCAGCCGTGATCCGCGCCCGGTGCACTAGCATCAATTCATCCGCGGCATTCGTGCCGCATGCCGGAGTACTCCACATGAAACTCGTGAAGTCGGTTCTTGCACTGGCCTGTGGCCTCGGCCTGGCTGTTTCGGTACAGGCAGCACCGCAGCATGCGCATGGTGATGTTGCGCACGCGGCTGAACATGACGCCGCACACAACGCCGCACACAACGCCGTGCCGGTGCCGGCGCAGCGCTGGACACCCGATGCGCCACTGCGCGAGGGCATTCGCCGGGCGCACGTTGCGGTCGACCAGCTGAGCCATCATGAAAAGGGGCACATGAGCACGTCGATGACCGTCGATCGTGCGGCCGAGGTGGAGCAGGCGGTGATGTTCATGTTCGCCAACTGCAAACTGACCACCGAGCCCGATGCCGCATTGCACGGCGTCCTGGTGCCCTTGCTCACCGCCGCCCAGTCGCTGAAGGCCGACCCGGAGAACGTCAAGCCGGTGGCGGAAATGCGCGAGGCCCTCTCCAGCTATCCGCGCTATTTCAACGACCCGGGCTGGGACAAGCCGGCGGTGGCCGATACACAGGACTAAGCGGTGCGTCAGCGCGGCAGGGCGGTTGACCGCAATGCCGCCCACAATGCATCCACACGCGCTTCCACGGCGGCATCCGGCACGATCGGCCGGCTCCAGGCGCGCGTGGTTTCGGACGGCCATTTGTTGGTGGCGTCGATACCGAGCTTGGAGCCGAGCCCCGCCATCGGGCTGGCGAAATCGAGGTAATCGATGGGGGTGTTCTCCACCAGCATCGCATCGCGCGCCGGGTCCACCCGCGTCGACACCGCCCAGATCACCTGCGACCAGTCGCGCACGTCGATGTCGTCGTCCACCACGATCACGAACTTGGTGTAGGTGAACTGGCGCAGGTACGACCACACACCCATCATGATGCGCCGCGCGTGGCCGGCGTACTGCTTGCGGATGCTGACCACGGCGATGCGGTACGAGCACGCTTCCGGCGGCAGGAAGAAGTCGACGATCTCGGGAAACACCTTCTGCAGGATCGGCACGAAGACGTCGTTCAAGGCCATCGCCAGCACGGACGGTTCGTCGTGCGGCGCGCGGCCCATGTAGCTGCCGTGGTAGATCGCATCGCGGCGCAGGCGCATGCGTTCGATGGTGAATACCGGGAAATGATCCTGCGCGTTGTAGTAGCCGGTGTGGTCGCCGAACGGGCCTTCCAGCGCGGTGTCGTGCGGATGGATGAAGCCTTCCAGCAGGATTTCCGCGCCGGCCGGCGCATCCAGGCCGGTCAATTCGCTATGCCATACCTGCGTGCGCTGGCCGCGCAGCAGTCCCGCGAATTCGTACTCGGACAAGGTATCGGGCACCGGCGCCACGGCCGCGAGCAGGGTGGCCGGATCGGCACCGATCGCCACCAGCACGGGGAAGGGCTGCTGCGGATGGGCGGCGCACCAGTCGACGTAATCCAGCGCACCGCCGCGATGCGGCAGCCAGCGCATGATCACCCGGTTCGGCCCGATCACCTGCTGGCGGTAGATCGCCACGTTCTGCCGCGGCTTCTGGGTGCCACGTGTCACCACCAGGCCGAAGGTGATCAGCTTGCCGGCGTCGCCGGGCCAGCAATGCTGGATGGGCAGGCGCGAAAGATCGATGTCGGCGCCACGCAGAGTCTCTTCCTCGAACGCAGCATCGCGAACCCGTCGCGGCGCCACATGGGCGAGTTGCGCCAGCTCCGGCCAGGTGGACAAGGCCTGGCGCAGGCTGGATGGCCAGCGTGGTTCCTTGATCGCGGCGAGCAACTGACCCAGCTCCCGCAGCGAGGCCAGCGGGCGCCCGGCCAGTGCCAGTTCGATGCGCCGACGATGGCCAAACAGGTTGCCGAGCAGCGCGTGGTTCGAACCCGCCGGCTGCGTCATCAGCAAGGCAGGGCCACCTTCGCGCAGGGCGCGCAGCGACAGGGCGGTGGATTCCAGGTGCGGGTCCACCGGCACCTCCACGTGCTGCAGCAGACGCTCGCGTTCGAGCCGGGCCAGAAATGCGCGCAGGTCGTGGAAGCTCAACTCCGCAGATTCCGTGTCATGTCAACCATGCAACCAGCCCAACGGGTGGTGCATGCGCGCCACACCCAGCATGAAGAGATAGGTGCCAAGCGCCAGCGCGAAACAGATTGCGCGCGCCCGTCGACTGTTCGCGCGCTTCAGCGCCAGCGTGGCCAGCACCACATAGACAACCAGCAACACCATCTTGGTGGCGAGCCAGCCATTGGCGAACAGCGCGCCGGGCAGGATGGTCAGCAGCATCAATGCTGCGGTGAGCAAGGTAGTGTCGATGCTGTAACTGAGATAGCGCACCGGCGCCCATTGTGCGGCACCGTTGCGACCGGCCAGCACCATCGCGCCGCGCAGGGCGAACAAGGCGCCGCTGAGCAGGACGCAGAGGATGTGTACCGCCTTGATCTGGGGGTAGAACTCAAACATGGGGATCGTTGCTCGGTATTCGGGGTGGTTGTTCACTCGCTTGGGGACGCTTGAACAGCTTCATCAAGCAGAGGGAGCCGCGCGCGAAATCTGCTCCTTCCCCTGCTGGTTGGCGACCGCAGGGAGTCCTTTGGGTGAGGGGGTAGAGCTCTTGCTCTTGCTGCTCACTTGCCACCAGGAGCGACCCCACCCCAACCCTCCCCTGCGAGCAGGGGAGGGGGCACCAGCACGTGCTTCAATGACGGAATCTTTCGGGACCCCAACACATCACGCTTCCTCAAGCTCCTTACGTTCGACCGCCACCAGCACGGGCCGCTCGCGCACCAGCGGCTCGGTCGGCGTGCGCCGATCCTTCAGCAGCCACAGCGAAGCCACGAACACCGATATCAGCACCGCACCCACCGCGAACAAGGTGTCGCCCGGCACGCGCATCCACACCAGCATGTGGATCAGCGGGCGATCCATGAACTCGGCCGAGCGGGCGAACCAGTAGCCGTGCTCCAGCACCGCCTTCAGTTGCAGGATGCCCAGCGGCAGCAGGGTCAGCACCGCCATCAGCGACAGGCCGATGTTGAGGCACCAGAACGAGCCGCGCAGCCAGCCTTCGCGCCACGGTGCCTCCGGCTTGATGCCGCGCAGGCAGAACAGCATCAGGCCCAGGCCGAGCATGCCGTACACGCCGAACAGCGCGGTGTGACCGTGCGTGGCGGTGAGGTTGAGGCCTTGCATGTAGTACAGCGCCAGCGGCGTGTTGACCAGGAAACCGAACATGCCCGCGCCCACCAGGTTCCAGAAACTCACCGCCACGAAGAACATGATCGGCCAGCGGTAGCGCGCCATCCACGGCGCGACGTGCTGCTTCTTCCAGGTGTCGTAGGCCTCCAGACCGATCAACGCCAGCGGCACCACTTCCAGCACCGAGAAACTGGCGCCCAGCGCGATCACCGCGGTGGTGGTGCCGGTGAAGTACAGGTGGTGCAACGTGCCCAGCACGCCGCCGGCCATGAACACGATGGTGGCGAACAGCACGCCGACGGTGGCGGTGTGCGGACGGATCAGGCCGAGCTTCAGGAACAGGTAGCTGATGACCGCGGTGGCGAACACTTCGAAGAAGCCTTCCACCCACAGATGCACCACCCACCAGCGCCAGTATTCGACCATCGCGATGTGGGTGTGCTCACCCCACATCAGGCCGGCGCCGTAGAGCAGGCCGATCGCCACGGTGGACAGGAACAGCAGGCCCACGATCGAGGACGTCGCCGTCTTGCTGCGCATCACCGGCCACAGCGCGCGCCCCACCAGGAACACCCACAGCATCAGGCCGATGAACAGGAAGATCTGCCAGAAACGACCGATGTCGGTGTATTCCCAACCCTGGTGACCGAACCAGAAATTGTGTTCCAGGCCCAGCTTGTCCATCACCGCCAGCCACTGGCCGGCGAACGAACCGACCACGATCACCAGCAGGCACACCCACAGGAAGTTCACCCCGAAGCGCTGGAATTTCGGCTCGTAGCCGGAAATCATCGGCGCGATATACAAGCCCGTGGCCAGCCAGGCGGTGGCGATCCACAACACCGCCAGCTCGGTATGCCAGGTGCGTGTCAGTGAATAGGGCAGATAGTTGGCCAGTGCAAAACCGTAGGCTTCCTGGCCTTCCACCTGGTAGTGCGCCGTGGTGGCGCCCAACAGGATCTGCGCCAGGAACAACGCCAGCACGGTCCAGAAATATTTCGCCGTGGCCTTCATCGACGGTGTCGGCTTGAGATCGGCCAACGGGTCGCGCACGGGAATCGCCGGCAGCGGTTCATCGCTGACGTGACGCGCGTGATGCCAGGCCAGCAGGCCGATGCCCATGATCATGAACAGCACGCTGAAGATCGACCACATGAAGCCGGTCGGCGTGGCCACGTTGCCCACCACCGGATCGAACGGCCAGTTCTGCGTATAGCTGATGGTGCTGCCGGGACGTTCGGCGGCGGCGGCCCAACTGGTCCACCAGAAGAACGCGGTGACCATGCGGCGGTGTTCCATCTCGGCGATGGTGTTGTCGCGCATCGCATAGTTTTCGCGCAGCTTGGCCGTCGCCGGGTCGTTGCTGAACAGGCTCATGTAGTGCGCCCCGACGATCGCCATCGCCTGCGCCCGCAGCGGCGACACGGTGATGGTGTCGGTGGCCGCGTCGTAGGTGTTGTGGCGCAGCTCCGGCTGGATGCGTGCCTTCAACGCGGCCTGGTGTTCCGCGTCCAGCGACGCGAACGAGGCGGCGCCTTCGTCACGCGCCAGCAATTCCAGCATGGCCATCGCTTCGCGATGCAGCCAGTCGGCGCTCCAGTCCGGCGCGAGCAGGGCGCCATGGCCCCAGATCGAACCCAGTTGCTGACCGCCGATGCTTTGCCACACTTGCCGACCTTCCTGCAGGTCGGCACGGGTGTAGAGCGTCTGGCCCTCGCTGGTGACTACCGCTGTCGGCAGCGGCGGCGCCTCCTGGTGCACCACATCGCCAACCCACAGCAATACGGCAAAAGACGATATCAGCAAGGCCGCCAGGCCCAGCCAGAGTTTTCGAGTGGTACTCATCGCGCATCTCCCTGTGATGCGCGCATGCTGGCGGCAAGCCCCGTCGGCATTCTTGATTCAAGTCAGGTTGCGCGAGCCGCTCGCTGTGAGAAATTGTCGCAGGCCGTGATCGGCAGGCAGGCGCGATGACGACAGGCATCGCTGCTGCTGCAGATTGCCGCAACGCTTTCATGGCGACGTTCTGCCAGCCGCGAACCCGGTAGCATGATTGCGCGATCGACGAGCGCGGCCACCGATACGGCAATGTGCGATGGCAGGGGAGTGGAGTGCGGCAAGGCACTCGCGGTCACGAAACAACAGCACGCAAACAAGAATCCGGCAAACAAGAGTCCGAGCAACGATGATCCGTCCGCTGATATCCAGGTGGTTGCCGTTGGCAACGCTTGCCTTCGCACCACTGGCACATGCCCAACTGCTGACCGACACGCAACCGAAAACCGTGCAGTCGGTGCTGGAATCGGTGGATCGCTATTGCAGTGGCTGCCACAAGATACCGCCCCCCAACGTCATGCCGAAGAGCGGCTGGCCGCGCGTCGTGCAAGGCATGGCGGACATGGCCGCTTCAAAAGCCGGCCATGAAGCGATCCCCGCGGACGTGGTCAGGGACATCACCGCCTTGTATGTGGGCAGCAGCCCGGCGAGCCTGCCGCGGCTTCCCTATTTCACCCGCGAAGGCAGCCCGCTGACATTCGGCATGACGGAGCTGGGGGAAAAATCGCCGGTGCCGCTGATCCTCAACATCAACGCGACGCCGCTGCACGATGGCACGAACCCGGAGTTCATCATCTGCGACGGCTCCGGCAAGAAGGTAGTGCTGCTGCAGAAGAAGGGCCGCGCCTGGCGCGAAACCGCGCTCGCGGATATCGACATACCCCTGCATACCGACGTCGCGGACATCGATGGCGACGGATACAAGGACATCATCGTGGCGGACCTGGGCACGTTCCCGCCGTCACCGGCGCTGACCGGAAAAGTCGTCCTGCTGCGACAGCTGCCGTCGGGGAAATTCGAGAAGCTGGTGTTGCTGGACAAGGTGGGCCGGGTGACCGATGCGCGCGCCATGGACATCGACAACGACGGCGACCTCGACATCGGCGTGGCCATCTTCGGCGGCGGCGACGTGGGCGAACTGGCGTGGCTCGAAAACCTGGGCGGCGGCAAGTTCGCGCCACATCGGATACTGAAGGTCACCGGCGCACTGAACCTTTCCCCGGTCGATCTGGACAACGACGGCAAGATCGACTTCGTGAGCCTGATCGCGCAACAGCACGAGGCGGTCGTGGCCTTCATGAACAAGGGGCAGGGCAGTTTCGCCTACACCGCGCTGTACCGCGGGCCGCATCCGATGTTCGGATCGACCAGCATGAAGGTGATCGACATGGATGGCGACAAGGACCCCGACATCCTGTTCACCAATGGCGACGCGCTCGACTACCAGCCCGATCCCAAGCCCTATCACGGCGTGCAATGGCTGGAGAACAAGGGTGACCTCACGTTCGAGTACCACGACATCGGTCGCTTCTACGGCACCGCCATCGCCGACGCCGGCGATCTCGATGGCGATGGCGACATGGACGTCGTGGCCGGCAGCTGGCTCAACTATTGGGACGACCCGCAACGCCAGAGTCTGGTGTGGTTCGAAAACGACGGCGCCCAGAACTTCACGCCGCACGCCGTCATCAGCCGGCCCGCCGGTGTCGTCGCGCTGGCGCTGTCCGACGTCAACCACGACCATCGCGCGGACATCGTGGCCGGTATCTTCGAGCTGGATCTGCTGGGTGAATTCGTGAAAAAGGATGGCGCGGATGAGGGCGCCCAAGACATCGCCAAGCCCGCCAGATCCGCATTGAAGCCGCGACTGATCCTGTTGCAGGGCGAACTCGCCAAGCCAGCGCATTGACCTGAAGCGAGTGGCGTTGAAACGCCTGATCCGGATCAATGAGCCACTGCCCGTGACTCCGCATCATGCGCGCTGCGCATGATGCGGCAGCGCTTTCGAACCACATACACACAAAGCCACCACGTTCACCGTGGGTCGAACGGTGGCCGCTATCCACACAAGAGTAAACGCATGAAGTTCAGCCTATTGCCGGTGCTGGTGAGCCTGATCGCCACCCAGGCCATCGCCGCCACCGACGAAGTCATCGTGACCGGTACCTACAGCCCCGTAACCGCCGAGCAGTTCGCCTCCTCCGCCACGGTCATCGATCACCAGCAACTGCTCGCGCTGAGCAACCACAGCCTTGCCGATGCCTTGCGACAGGTACCCGGCGTATGGGTCGCGGCGCAGGGCGGCCCCGGTGGCCTCACCACGATCAGCCTGCGCGGCGCCGAAGCCAATCACACGCTGGTGCTGGTCGATGGCATCGAAATGAATGACCCCACCAACACGCGCGGCGGCGCGTTCGATGTCAACGACATCAACATCGCCTCGATCCAGCGAGTGGAGATCATCCGCGGCGCCCAATCCGCCATCTACGGATCGGACGCCCTGGCCGGCGTCATCCACATCATCACCGCCGAACCCACGCCGACCGTTCAACAGCATCTTTCCCTGTCCGCCGGCGAGCATGGTTACCGGACCGGCAGCTTCAGCAGCACCGGCACGGTGGACAACACCGGCTACGTGCTGCGACTGCTGGACAAGCGCGCCGGCACGCCCATTGAAGGCAGCAGCGCCAACAACCGGGAAGCTCTGATAAAGCTCGACTCCACCCTCGGCGCGCACCAGTTGGACTTCACCTGGCGCCACATGGAGGGAGAAAAAACCACCTTCCCCGAACAAAGCGGCGGCCCACTGTTTGCGCGCAGCCGTGATCTGGATCGAAGCCGCTACACCGACCAGAACGCCGCCGCCTCATGGGCGTGGGCGATAAGCAACGGCTGGACCAGCACACTCGCCGCGACATGGTCCAACCGCGATCAGCACATCGACTCCCCCGGCATCATTCCCTTCGATGCCGTGCCGCCCAACGGCGCCCGGACGGATTTCACTCGCGCCAACATCAAGTGGATCAATACCCTGGGCGACAAGCAGGGCAGCTGGGCCAACATCGGTTTCGAAGGCAGACACGAGACCGGGGAGAGCAGGGGATACCTCGTCTACGGCGAGCGGATGCCCACGGATTTTCGCCTCAGCCGCTCCACCCGAAGCGTCTTCCTCAACCTCAACAGCTACCTCACCGAGCACCTGTTCGTGGGCGCAAGCGTCCGTTCGGACAGCAACGCCCACTTCGGCACACGACAAAGCGTGCAGGGTGGTTTCCGCTATCAGCTGAGCGACAACCTCAGCTGGTTCGCCAACGCAGGCACCGGCTACAAACTGCCAAGCTTCTTCGCCCTGGGCCATCCGCTCACCGGCAACAAGGACTTGAAGCCCGAGCGGTCAACCACCCGCGACACTGGCATCGAATGGACGGCCAGCAACACCGTCCTCAACCTCAGCTACTTCGTGAACGACTACAAGGACCTGATCGATTTCGACAGCGAGCTGTTCCGCAACGTCAACCGCGCCCACACCCGAATGAAAGGCGTCGACATCGACGCCCGCTGGCACAGCAACGATCAGAAATGGATCCTGGCCGCGCACGGCAGCTACACCGACATCGACGCGGAAAGCCCCTTGCTGGGCCGGCCACGAATCAAGGCCGGCGCCACCGCCACCTATGCGCCCAACGACCGCTGGCAATTCGACCTCAACTACCTCTGGACCGGCCAGCGCTTCGAAGCCAGCCGCTACAGCGGCGACGTCGTCAACGAAACCATGCCCGAATACGACCGCCTGGATGCCCGCGTGAAATACCGCATCAACCCGCAACTGGTCGTCAACCTCAGCATCGAAAATGTCACCGACAGGAAGCACATGGACGACATCGGCTTTCCGGCCGTTGGCACCACCGGCTTCGTCGGCATCGATTTCGACTTCTGACGGTGTTGACCGAAGCCGGAAATCGACCCGGCAGCACAGCTTGCCGACCGTCCAGCAGAAGCTGGAACAACGGACGCAAAACTCCACGAATAGAACGTCGCTCGCGAACAGGGCATTGATCCGTCGAGAGCCGATTTCCGGCCGCAACGTGGGCGGAGCTGCCTTGGAGGCTCGCTTCGCAATTTGACATAATAGACATTATGCGAAATTACGGACGAGGCCGGCCGGAGGTGCTGAACCGGCTGTCGTCACCCAGTTAACCGTGTCATCTAAGCAGCTAACCCTGTCATACCGCTTTACCGTGTCACCCTTTGGCAGGATCGCATCAAGCGGCATCTGAGAACGGCGAAAAGCCTTCTAGAGGGAACAATCGAGCCCGAATCCCGCCAGTGTTTTGTTTGGTCGCCTGTCGGGGTTGGCAGATGGTTCTGACGTTATTGCATGCCTGTGAGCTGTAGCCGGTGCAGACTGTAGGTGCTCTGCAACTCGACCCATGTTTTAGCGTTGCTGATACCCGCCTTTTCGAGGCCCAGGGCCATTTTGCGACTAATGTCGGCACGCCCGGCTAGCACCTGGGACAGTTCAGACGGAGGTACGCCCAACAACACTGCCGCTTGATCAACATCCAACCCGAGTGGCTCAAGAACATCAGCCTTCAGAATCTCACCGGGATGTACGGGGGCGTTGATCATTGCAACATCCTTTCAAAGTCAGAATCGAGCATGTTATATCGGTGGCCACGTTTGCTACGGCAAATCTAGCTCGCCCCTGACATACTCCTCGGCTTCCTTTTCTTGGCCGCCGACTTGATCTTCGCGTCTGCCGTCGCGCGATCCAACTTGGCTTGGAGCGCCCCTTCCCGTTGCGTACTCGCTTTCAATGCTTGCTGAGCTGCCAGTAGCACCGCCGAAAGGCCATCCATCCGGGCCAGTTGCTGCTCCAAGGCTTTGGCGCGAGCCCCCTGTTCGGTAGCCGAGCGCTCGGCAGCCCGAGCGGATTCCGAGGCCTTCTCCAGTCTCGAAGCCGCTGCAGATAATTCCCGTTCCTGCCGCTGCAGCGTCGCTCGGGCGGTTTTGGTTTCTTCCCGCGCCCGATCGATTTCCGTGTGCGCCCGATCTTCCACTGCCCGAACGTGTGCTGCTTGAGCCTCACGTTCGGCGACCATTGCGCGTTGATGGGTGTCGAAGGCCTCTGCAAGATGCGTCGCTCGTTGCTGCAACCCATCGCGTTGTTGTATCAGTTCCGCCAGTTGTCCCGCCTGTTGCTCCACGAGACGCTGAACGTCTGCCAGTCGTGTCTCAGCCACGTTACGGGCCTGATCCGCCCTTTGCGCTTGCGCTTGGGCTTCGGTAATCGCGATCTCCCAGAGCTTGCGCTCTTGCGTGAGTGACGTTTGGGCGGCCAGCAGGGCGTTCTGCTCTTGAGCGAATGAGGCTTGGACCACGGACTCTGCATGGGTAACGGCGAGGCGCCATACCTCGGCAAACGCCTGCCCCACGTTCCCCGGTATCTCGGGCAACGCGAGCACCTGGCTCAGCCGTGTGGCGAGCATGCCGCGCCAGGTGTCCAGCATACGGGTCACGGTATTGGGCGAGCCCGTACCGAGCTGCGCCCGAATCTTCTCGACCGTCGGCCGCTCGCCGGCGGTCACCAGCGCGTCGGCCGCGGCGTTGACCTGTTCTTGGGTGATGCCTCTGGCCATCGCTGATGTCTCCCCTGTCGGCGCCCTGCCCGTTAGTTGACGTACTGGTGATAAGTGATGATTATCGCCAGTAGACGCCCTATTTCGTATTATACATTACATATAATGAAGCATAAACGCGACTTGCCTGCCCTCGCCGCACCCGCTGCCGGCCTCGTGCTGCCGGAACAACTGGCCCAGCAAGCGGCCGACGCCGTGCGCGAACTACTGGCCGAAGCGGCCGCCGCCAACACCACCCGCAGCTACGCGGCCGCCCTGCGCTACTGGGCCGGCTGGCACCAGGCCCGCTTCGGCGTCGAGCTGACCCTGCCGGTCAGCGAGGCCGTGGTGATCCAGTTCCTGGTCGACCACATCCAGCGCAAGAACAAGACCGGCCTGGTCAGCGAGCTGCCGCCGGCGATCGACCAGGTGTTGGTCGCCGCTGGCCTCAAGGCCAAACTCGGGCCGCTCAAGCTCGCCACTGTGGTCCAGCGCGTGGCCGTGCTGTCGACCGCCCACAAGCTCAAGCGCCTGACGAACCCGTGTGAGCTGGCCAGCGTGCGCACACTGCTGAGCCGCGCCCGGCGCGCCGCGGTCAAACGCGGCGAGCGGCCGACCAAGAAGACCGCGATCACGCGCCCGGAGCTCGAGGCGATGCTGGCGACCTGCGACGATTCCTTGGCGGGTTTACGCGATCGGGCCCTGCTCTGCTTCGGCTTCGCCAGCGGCGGTCGCCGGCGCAGCGAGATCGCCGCGGCGGACTGGCGGGACCTGCGCAAGGTCGGCGAGGACGGCTACATCTATAGGTTGGAATATTCGAAGACGCAGCAGGCGGGGGTGACGGCGGATTCGACGCCGGACAAGCCGATCCTAGGGATTAGCGCCGAAGCGCTGACGGCCTGGCTGGCGGCGGCCGAGATTCGCGAGGGGGCGATCTTCCGGCGCATCTGGAAGGATCGGGTTGAGGTTCGGCCGGGATTCTGGAAATTTTCGCAGAACGGACAATAAGTCGTTGAGGCTACAAGGTAAATTTGATGTCTTTGGCCATGGAACTCTGGTACCGATCCAAGTCCAGTGAGTAGTGGCCTAGCCGATTGATATGCTCTCGCCGGTATGGTGACAGCCGGTTCAGCAGTTCTTCGCTGAGCGGAACGCCCTGCTCTTGAAGGACTTTCAGCGTCCGCGACATCGTATGGACGTTGTGCAGGATGACCATGTTGGCCACGAGGTGGTTGTATTTCACGACCTTTCGCTGCTCGTGGCGAATGTTTTCCGCAATGATTCCGTCATTCGCGAAGTGCAACCATTGGGCGAAGTCGTTGAACTGCTCGCTTTTGTTCGTCGACTGGTGGATCACACGGCGCAGCTCGACATCGTTGATGTAGTTCAGTAGGAACTTGGTTCGTATTGCTCGACCGAGTTCGCGGAACGCGAAATACAGCTTGTTCTTCCGGCTGGCCACACCTAGGCGCCGAAGAATCATTGAAGGAGTAATCCGCCCTGCCTTGATCGAGATGGCCACGCGCAGCATGTCCGGATAGTGGCGCTCGATGAGCTCCCAGTTGATCGATTCGGTGAACAAGCTATTGATGTGCCCGTACTTGGCCTTCCGATCAGGCTTGTAGAACACCAGCTGCTTGATGCCACGGATGCGCGGCATGAGACGGATACCCAACAGGTGCGACAAGCCGAACACGGGCGCACTCTGGGCTTGGGTGTCACCGTGGATCGTGTCCGGCTGGACATCAGATTCGTTCTTGATCAGACCGTCGAGGATATAAACCGCCTCATGCACGCCACACGGAATGAAGTTGCTGAAGAGCGCGATGTACATATCCGAGACGTGGTAATAACCGATGCCACCGTAGCCACCATAACGAACGTGGTACTCCGACAGCAGGTTCTGCTCGTAGATGCTCCACTTCGTGCCGTCGGCCGAGACGTGTTTGCCGGTACCCCAGAATTTGGGCAAAGCGAAGGTGTTGAAGGCATTGATCACCCGCACGATTGCGTTGTCCAACCGCTCCTCGGTGATATGGCGAAGATTGAGCCAGGCTACCTGTTTTCGGCTCAGCCCCTGCACCGAGCGCGCCGTCTGCGTGGGACCCAGATTGCAGCCGTAGCAAAACAAGGTCGTGATGAAGCGCTTGCGTGGATCGTCGATCTTGGCTTCAAAGCCGGACAACGGCCCGAACAACCGGTGCAGGTTGAGCCACTGCTCAGCCTCGGTCAGCAGGTCCAATATGTTGACGGAGGGCATATCCTCCTTGAGTCGCGCTTCCAACAAGGCCAATTCCGGTGGATCCTGCTTGCGGTCAAGCCGCTGAATGACCAAACCGTTGTCACCGATCCGTACGAACTCGTTCTCTGGAAAGCTGTCGTCCACCTGCTTGGCCAGCGTCGACATCTCAGCCTTGAGCTGTGCAACAAAACCCGGGCCATCCTTCGGCAGCGAGGTGATATCGCAGTAGCGGCCCAGTTCCCCGCCGTACTCGTCCCACGACACAAGGTGTTCGCGGTAGTCATCGAAATCGTTGCTGTGTGCCGAGTACAGATCGCCGGACTGCAGGTCTTTCATGATCGACATGCAGACGAACAGTTCAAGATATTTTCGATGGATCCGCGACTCACCTTCCGGTGATGTCACCGCAACCAGACGATACCAGCCATCGGGCAGCCAGCGCTTCAGGTCGATCCCGGTGGGAAGCACGGCAACATCGAGGTGCTCGCGGCGTGCCGTGCGCCATTCCCGGAGCCACGCGATGGCTCGTACCAGCGTATCGTCTTGCGAGCTGGACTGAAGTTCGAGCACCTCCAGGCACTGGTACAGCAATGCACGCTTGTCGCTGTAGGGTTTCAACATGAAAGGCAGATAGTTATTCCCCGCAAAGGCGGCATGCTCATCGCATTGGATGATCCATTGTTCCGGATCATCGCCCAGCACCCGTTCCATATTTGCCACGCGCTTCTTGGCCGATTCGCCTTCTTGCATGGCGGCCAGCACCTCGCGAAACTGGCCAATCAGGCGATCGGTCTGCTCAGCATGATCCAATCGGTACTGGCGCAGCCGCTCCTCGGCTTGGTTGTCGATACCGTGCATGATCTTGATGAAAATGCTCGCAACGTCGTCAGTGGCTTTCTCCAACTGCGACTGGATCAGCAGCACGGCCAGCGTATGACGTTTGATCAGCTTGACGGTTCGGAGGTCCTTCGCGTCCAACGCCCGAGCTTCCAGCATCAATTGATGACGTTTGGTTACTGCCATTTCGCGGGTATCGGGTAATCCATGGCCCAGGCTCTTGAGCCAACGGATATGCTCAAGGAACTTTGCCACCTCACGCACCGTGGGTCTTTTCGGTTCGCGCTTGAGTTGGTCCCAGAGGGTGACCCCACGTCGCTGCAGGATCAGGTCGTCCAGCATCTGGCACTGCTCGGCCGACAATTGCTCCGTGACCGATTTGAAGATCGCGGTGTTGACAGTGTTACGCGCCGCCCGTGCGGCGCGTACGAGTTGGGTGAACCCGGGTAGTTCGAATTTCTGCCGAACGAGTTCCTCAATGAGGACATTAATGATGTCCTCCAACTCCTGTTTGGTCGAGGCGGCCTCGCGAGCAACCTGATCCAGCCAAGGCCAATCGGTGTCCACAAACCGCCGCACACCGATGAAGTCACGGATCTTCTGCAGATGCTGCGAGCGGCTTCCCGACGCGTCGTAAGCCTTCAATTCGCGCATGGTGGGAACACGTATCTGGACACTGCTACATACGTGATCGATGATCACTCGCGGCAACGTCGACAGTGGCTCGAAGTAACCCAAACGCTGAAGGATTTTGAGCTGGATCAACAGCAATGCTTGGGTCGGCTTACGTGCGGACACACCCATGGCGAAAGCGGACTCATCGGCCGTGGGCGTGTATATGGCCGCCAGTTCACGGGCGCTGAGATCCTTCTTCAATTGGGGATAGGCAGTGTCCTGAATCGTGCTCATGCGAATCCACGATGCGACATGCTTGCCGCAGCCAAAAAAGACGAAACTAGAGCAATTTGATCCCGAAGGGCTTGACGGCCAGCGCAAAAATGCCAAAGCACACCACCGTGATGACTGCGCTCAGTGCCAGTGCGGGCCAGAAACCGAAGCGTGCAAAAAGACGCGGAAAGATCAGGAACATCGGCAGCGTCGGCACGACATACCAGAACGTATACCAGGCGTGATTCGCGATCTTCTCCGCGGGCTGCTTGTCCAGATAGAGCCAGGTCAGCGCGAGCAGTGTCACCAGCGGGAGAGACGCGAGCAGCGCTCCTAGTCGATCACTGCGCTTGGCCAGTTCGGACACCGCCACCACGATGGCCGCGGTGATGAGATATTTGGTGATAATCCATGGCATGGTGGTAACTCAAAAAAGGTTTCTGAAAGACGCCGCCCGACGTGCCAGTGCCGCACGCAGGATTAGTGTTCCAGCAGCGCAACCGGTGGATGTGTGGCAGGCCGTTGACGATCGATCGGCGGCAGTAGTCGCGCAGAATTGAGGATGAAGGCCATTTCCGAAGCCACATGAATGAACGCGGCGGCCAACGGGTTGAGTAGGCCCAGCGATGCCAAAACCACACCGATCACATCGACCACGATGGTTCCACCGAAATTGAACCAGATGATGTTGCGCGTGCGCCGTGCGATCACCAGCGTATCGACGAAGCGCGATAGGTCATTGCCCAAAAGCACCATATCGGCACTTTCGCGGGCAACATCGGTACCCGAACCCATGGCCACACCGACGCTGGCTGCCGTGAGCGCGGGGGCATCGTTGATACCGTCGCCCAGCATGGACACGATGCGACCGGCGGCTACCAGGGCTGCTACCTTCCGATGTTTGTCCTCGGGCAGCAAATCAGCCTCGTACTCGGCGATGCCCAGATGATCTGCGACGTTCTTGGCCACCGGTTGTGAGTCACCGGTCAGCAGGATGGTGCGTAAACCGAGCGCCGCCAGCGCATCGACAGCCGCGCGTGCTTCGGGACGTACCGTGTCCGCGACGGCAATGGCGCCGAGCAGCTGACCATTGCGTGCCACGTACACTTCCGAAGCCGCTACCAAGCGTTCGGTCAGCGACGCGGGTACGTCGACATGGTGATCAGTCATCAGCGCGCGATTACCGACCAGCAACATCGCGTTGGCCAGCGTGGCGGCAATCCCGCGGCCCGGCGTGTAGTCAAAATGATCCGGTTCGGCGATGGTGAGCCCTTGTGCCTTGGCATAAGTGACAATGGCCTGACCTAACGGGTGCTCGGAGCGGATTTCGGCGGTTGCGGCCGCCTCAAGCACCTCTTCTGGCTTAATACCTTCCACGGGGAAAACGTGCTGCACCTCCGGTCGCCCGAAGGTGAGTGTGCCGGTCTTGTCGACGACCACCGTGTCGACTCGACCCAGTGTTTCCAGGTACAGGCCACCTTTAATGATGGCACCCAGACGAGCCGCCCGTCCGATCGCCCCCAGGATGGCCAAGGGCGTGCCCGCAGCAATGCCGCACGCCCCGGCCACAATAATCACGGAGATGGTCGAACGCATGTCGCGGGTCATCAGCCACGTCACTACGGCCGCCGCCAGCGCGAAGTACACCAGGTAACCGGCCAACTGGTCGGCCAGCCGCTGCACCGGGGCGCGCGAGCGTTCGGATTGCTCCACGGCCTCGATGATCTTGCCGTAGCTGGTATCCCTTCCCAGACGCTCGGCCCGAATTTCGAGCGCACCGGACTGGTTGATCGATCCGGCATAGACCGGTGCGCCGGCGGTGGCTTCCACAGGCATCGATTCGCCGGTGATGCGGGACTGGTCCAGAAACGAGTGCCCGCTGAGTACGACGCCATCGACCGGCACCCGGCCGCCGGGATTGACCAGAATGGCATCGTCCACCACCAGCTCGCTGGCATCGACCTCGGCGATGCTCCCTCCACGACGCACGGTCGCCGAACGAGGAAGGAAATCCAGCAAGTCACGAATGGCCGTGCGACCTCGGGTCACCGTCATGCCTTCGAGAACTTCGGCAATCAATACAAACAGCGTGATGATCAGTGCCGTGAAGAATTCACCGATCGCGGCCGCCGCAATCAGGGCGATGCTCATGGATAACTCCATGGTCATGCGCTGGGCGAAGATGTTTTCGGCAGCTTCTCGGAAAATCGGCCAACCACCGACCAGGACGCCCGCCACGCCAATCACGCTTACCGTCGCAAAGGGCTCCCACAAGCGGAACCACACCGCGATGGCGGCAAGACCCACGAAAACGATGCGAGCGGCTTCCCAGCGATCGAACGTATGCTCATGCTCGTCGTGGTCGTGGTCGTGGACGTCCGGCGCCGTGGTGCGCTTCTGCGCGGCATCAGCCAGCGCGTTGCCGATCTTCGGTTCGTGCGATGACATGGATATCCTGGGCCACTATTTGAGGTAGGTGTGTACGACGTCGATCAGCTCGCCGGCGGCCTTAGCTTTTTTCGGATCGCCTTCACGATCGGGATCGACGACATGGAAACGGATATGGTCTTCCAGGAGTTGGGCCATCAAACCATTAGTGGCGCCGCGTACCGCCGCTACCAACTGCAGGATCCGGGCACAATCGGTTTCGTTCTCCAGGGCACGTTCCACCGCTTCGACTTGCCCGCGAATGCGGCGCACCCGGTTGAGCAGTTTCGTCTTGTCGCGGGTGGTGTGGGCCATAACGATGTCTCCGTTCGGTTTCGGTACCTTACCCCCCTAGGGTATATATTGACGCCCGGTACCTCAAGGCAAAAAGTCCATGACGACCGTACAGCATCTGCCCCGGAACGCGTGGTTCAGATTCTGGGTCTCATCGACTATCTGCTGTACGTGGCACATACCGGCGTGCCAGCGGAAAGAAATGAGGCGCCGTAACGATCTGGACAACTGCTGACGAACTGTCAAAGGACGGCTATTATGCGTTAATGATAACGACTCGTATTCGCAGTATTTCGCGCAAGCTATCCGTCGCGGCGCTTCTCCTATGCGTCGTGACGACCTGTCCAGTGATGGCTCAGGATGCCATGGCGAGCGTTCCACAAACGTGGCAGATGCTGGATTACCTGGCGACCGACTACGCGGGTGCGGTGAAAGATGGCGCGGTGATCAGCGCATCCGAGTACGCCGAGATGCGGGAGTTCACATCGACGGCGCGATCACGCATCGGCGCGTTGCCATCGACCGCGACCAGGCCTGCACTCATGAAGCAGGCCGATAAACTGGTGGCCTCCGTCGATGCCAAGGCGGCGCCCGCCCAAGTGGCGACGCAAGCGCATGCGCTGGCCGATGCGTTGCTGCAGGCGTATCCGGTGCCGACCGCTCCGGTAGATGCCCCCGATCTGGCGCGTGGGGCGACGCTCTATCAGAATCAGTGCGCCGCCTGTCATGGAGCGACCGGCCATGGCGATGGTCCGGCTGGCCTGCAACTGTCGCCCCGACCCGTGAATTTCACCGACCAGACGCGGGCCGATCAGCGCAGCGCGCTATCGTTGTACGAGGTGATCAGCCAGGGTGTGGAAGGTACGCCGATGGGGAGCTACGCGCAGCTGCTGTCATCCGACGATCGTTGGGCGCTGGCGTACTACGTGGGCTCGCTGGCTTATACCAAGGAAGCCGCCACCGGTGCCGATACCTGGCAGCACGACCGTGATGCGCAGGCACAGATCGCCGACTTGAAGGAGCTGTCGCGTGCGCGTGTCGCGCAGCTGACACCCGCCCTCGGTGCGGAGCGTGCCCGGACCGTCGTGGGGTATCTGCGGGCCCACCCCGACGTCATCCAGCAGCAGGCGTTGGCGGGCATCCCGTTGGCGCGCGCGCGACTGGCGGCGAGCCTGACGGCTTATCGTGCCGGGGCGAAAACGCAGGCCACCCAACTGGCACTGTCGGCTTACCTCGATGGCGTGGAGCCCGTCGAGCCGCAACTCAATGCACGGGACGGCGCACTGCGCGCCCAGCTTGAAACGGCGATGGGTGCCTATCGCACCGCGCTGACGAGCAGCACCTCGGTGGCATCGGTGTCGAAACATGCCGATGAGGTCGATGGTCTGTTGCTGCGCGCGCAAGAAGTCACCGCCGATGCTGCAGGCGATGCGGCCACCACCTTCCTGGGTGCTTTCACCATCCTGGTGCGTGAAGGTCTGGAAGCTCTGCTGGTCGTTGTCGCCTTGCTCGCCTTCCTGCGCAAGGCCGCGCGGCCCGAAGCGCTGCGCTACGTGCATGCCGGCTGGAGCCTGGCGTTGGTCGCCGGGGGTATCACCTGGGCGATCGCCAGCTACGCAATTTCCATCAGTGGTGCCGGTCGTGAGTTGACCGAGGGACTGTCATCGCTGTTTGCGGCGTTCGTGCTGCTTGGGGTCGGTCTGTGGATGCACCAGAAAAGTATCGGTGGTCGCTGGCAGGCGTATTTGAAGGAAAAGATGGCCGCCGCGCTCAACCGGCGTTCGGCGTGGTTCCTGTTCGGGCTGGCCTTCATCTCGGTCTATCGCGAGGTATTCGAGAGCATCCTGTTCTATGCGGCCCTGTGGAATGACGGCCAGGAAGTGTGGCTACTCGGCGGCATCGCCGCCGGTGCGGCCGTGCTGGGGCTGATTGCCTGGGTGCTCTTGCGCACCAGTCGTCGGCTGCCGATCGGCACGTTCTTCTCTGCCAGTTCCGCGCTGATCGCTGTGCTCGCCGTCGTGCTGACCGGCAAGGGCGTCGCCGCCCTGCAGGAAGCCGGCTGGGTGGCAGTGAGTGTCGCGCCGGTGCCGCATATCGAACTGCTGGGTATCTATCCGACTTGGCAATCCTTGCTGGCCCAGTTGGCGATTCTGATACTGCTGGCGGTCGGATTCGTGTTCAATATCCACCGAGGCCGTCAGCCGATGCCTTCATCCCCTACGACTAGGGAAGTACTGCCCGATGTCGATTGAAGGCGACGCGATATGAGTGACTGCGGTTGCCACGCAGAAGCATCCAATGCGACGGAACACGGATCCCGTGTCTCGCCCTGGGGCTCAATGCCACTCGGCTGGTCCAAGCCCTGACCATACCGCCGTCATCCGTTCCCCTTTTCGCATCCCGGCCCGCAAGGCGTGGCTTCGATTTGCAGCGTCACGTGATGGATCTCAAAACGTGCCTCAAGCAGTTGCTCCAGCTGAATTCGCAAGGCATCTCCACCAGACGCGTCTTCTTCGGCAACCACATGAGCCGCCAAGGCCGGCTTGGTACTGCTGAGCGCCCAGACATGCAGATCATGCAATGCGGCCACGCCCGGCGCGGCCAACAGCGCCGCGCGAACCTGCTCGGTGTCGATGCCTCGGGGCGCACCCTCCATCAGCACGTTGCCTGCCTCCCGCAACAGTATCCAAGTTCGCGGCAAAACCCACAGCCCAATCAGTACCGCGATGATCGGATCGGCGATGTAAAAGCCGGTGAACGTGATGATCAGCGCACCGATGATCACACCGACCGAGCCGAGCATGTCGGCCCATACTTCCAGATAGGCGCCCTTGACGTTCAGGCTCTCGCCGCTGCCGGCCTTGAGCAATCGCATCGAGATCAGGTTGATGACCAAGCCCAGCGCCGCAATCACCAGCATGCCGGTAGAGGCCACCGAGGGCGGTTCGCTGAAACGCCGTACCGCCTCCCACAGGATGTAGCCGGCGACCAGGAACAGCAGGCCGCCGTTGACCATCGCGCCGAGCGCTTCCAGGCGCGCATAGCCGTAGGTGCGTTTAGCATCCGGCGGACGCCGGCTCAAGCGTACCGCAGTCAATGAAATGCCCAGCGCGATCACATCGGTCGCCATGTGTGCCGCGTCCGACAACAACGCCAGGCTGTTGGTCAGCAGGCCACCAACAACTTCAGCGATCAGAAATGTGACGGTCAGGCCGAGCGCCCACCACAGCGGTTTCTCGTGTTTGATCACGCCGCCACCATGATCGTGTCCGGCTCCCATCACGCGTCTCCCGTCTTGTAGCTATGCCAAGCTGAGCGGAACACCCGCCAGGCCGAGCGCAGAAACATCACCAGCAGCGCCGCGGCGATGACCAGATCGGGCCAGCCGGCGGCAAACAGCCATACACCGGCAGCCGCGAGCAGAACCGCAAAGCCCTCGAATACGTCATTGCGCGAGCATTCCCACGCCGAGGCCATGTTTACGTCGCCATGACGGTACGGCGTCAGCAGCCAGAGGCAAATGCCGTTGAAGGCCAGGTTGATCACCGCGGCGAGACCGATGGCCTCGAAGATCGGCACGTTCGGATGCGCGAGCCGCCAGCCGATCTGAATGGCGACAGCTACCGCAGCCCCGAGAATCAACGCGCCCTTGAGCAGCGCTACCTTGGCCTTGGCCCGTCCGCTGGCGCCGATCACTGCCAGACTCAACAGGTAAGTCAACGCATCGCCCAGATTGTCCAGTCCGCCCGACAACAGCGACGAAGACCTGCTGTAGATCGCCGCCGACATCATCATGGCGAAGGTGACGACATTGATCGCCAGCACGATCATCAGTACCCGCCGCTGCCGCGCCTGCAAAGCGCGGATGTCGACGGTGCCGCTGCAGCAACAATCGGCCATGACTCAACCCTCCAGCATCTGCTGATGCGACTCGGTATCGCCATGTAGCCAACGGTAAAGCGTCGTCAGCGCCGGAGGAATGCCACTGAACACAATCGCTACGTCCTTGACCGAGCCGAAGGCCATGAACTGCAGGCCGCAGATCACGAATCCTTGCCGGCCCTGCTTCTCGTTTGCACCGCACAGCACGCCGTGACCGTGGCCGCGATCGTGTTCGTCGGATTCTGTCGTGCTCATGCGGGTCTCCTGTGCGGTGGTCACTCTACGCGAGCACCGCGGTGTTATGACATGACACCGAAAATGATGGGCGGGGAGTACCCCCGCCCAATCATCGTCAGCCCACTTGGCCGTCGATCGGCCACGCCCGATCCATCGTGCTCTGGTAGACCCAGCCGGCCACGCTCTGACCGGTGCGCCCGTGCAACCGAATCAGTTGCACGGCGCGCTCTGCCTGATCGTCCTCACAGAACACCTCCAGCTTGATCTGCCTGGTCACGCGTTCGCCCAGTTCCATCGAATAGCTTTGTTCCAGCGCGCTGAGCGCAGTCAACTGGCCTTTGACATCGCTAAACGACAGATAGTGGAACCCACCGTCCTCCAAGGCGTGGATGACGTCGACGATACGGCCGCGATGAATGAATGCCTTCACTTCTTTCATGGGGTGTTTTCCTTCGCCAAGCGCCGTGCGGCGCGTTCTTCGATCCAGTCGTAGAGCACTGGCAGCAGCACCAGGGTCAGCAGGGTCGAGGTGATGAGGCCACCGACCACCACGGTGGCGAGCGGACGCTGGGTTTCCGCCCCGACGCCGCTGGAGAGCAGCATCGGCACCAGACCCAGGATCGCCACGCTGGCGGTCATCATCACCGGTCGCATGCGCAACGCCGTGCCGCGAACCACGGCTTCCCTAACCGGAAGCCCTTTCTCGCGTTGCTCGTTCAAGAAGCTCACCAACACGATGCCGTTCAACATCGCCACGCCGAACACCGCGATAAAGCCGATCGCCGAGGGCACCGACAGGTATTGCCCGGTGATCGCCAGCCCGACGATGCCGCCGATGGTGGCGAACGGCACGTTGGCCAGGATCAGCGCGGCGTACTTCACTGAATTGAAGGCGGTGTAGAGCAGCACGAAGATGAAGAAGATCGTCGCTGGCACGATCAGCGACAACCGCTTCAACGCCCGCTGCTGGTTCTCGAACGCGCCGCCCCATTCGCTGTAGTAACCGATCGGTAACTTCACTTGGCTTGCGATCGCGGCATTGGCGTCCTTGACGAAGCCGTCGATGTCGCGACCGCGCACGTCCATCTGGATGACGGCGTAGCGCTGCAGCTGCTCGCGACGGATGAACGAATAGCCTTCCGCATCACTGACCTCGGCCACCTGCGACAACTGCACCAGCGCGCCGCTGGCGGTGCGGATCGGGATGCGCTGGATCGCTGGCAGGGATGCCTTGTCGGCATCGTCCAGCCGCACCGCGATGTCGAAGCGCTTCACGCCATCGAGCAAAGTCGTCACCGGCTCGCCGCCGATGCCGTTCTTCACCACGGTCAGCACGTCGTCGGCGTTGAGGCCGTAACGGGCCAGCGCATCACGATCCACCTTGATGCGGATCTGCGGCTTGCCGATGTTCGCCTCCAGTGCAAGATCCGCCACGCCGGGTACACCGGCCAGCACGTTCTTGATGCGACCGCTGAGACGATCGAGCTCGCCCAAGTCATCGCCGTAGATCTTCAACGCCAAGGTGGCACGCACACCGGAGATCAGCTCCTCGATGCGCATCTGGATCGGCTGGGTGTAGCTCACCACGGCAGTGGGCAAGGCGGCCGACAACTCTTTCTGCATCGCTTCCTCGATGCTTTCCAGCGTTTCGCCCTTGCGCCATTGATCCTTGGGCTTCAGCGGCGTGTACACCTCCATGTAGTTCACGTCGGCGGTCTCGCCTTTTTCAGCGCGGCCAATCATGGCCAGGGTGGTCTCGACCTCAGGAAACTTTTGCTTGACCAGCGCCGATACTTGCTTGGAGATGCGGATGGATTCATCCAGCGAGGCCGAGGGAATCGAGGTGATGCGCCACATGATGGCGCCCTCTTTCAGGTTGGGCATGAACTCCTTGCCCAGGAACGGAAACAGCGCGAGGCTGCCGATCAAGGCCCCGGCGGCGATGCCCAGCACGAGCTTGCGCCGTGCCAACGCCCAGGCGAGCACCGTGGCGTAGTGGCGTTTCAGGAACGCGACCAGCCAGGTGTCCTTCTCTTCCTTGGGTTTCAGTACCAGGGCGGCCAGTACCGGAATCAGCGTCAGCGCGAGGATCAGCGAGCCGGCCATCGCAAAGCTGATGTTGAACGCCATCGGCTTGAACATCTTGCCTTCCAGCCCCTGCAGGCTGAACAGCGGCAGGAACACCACGATGATGATCAGAATCGCGAACGCCATCGGGTTGGCCACCTCGCGGGCGGCCGCCAGCACGGCCGACGTGCGATCCACCGGGCCGCCATGGGACTTGCGCTCGGCCATGATGCGGTAGGCGTTCTCCACCATCACCACCGCACCATCCACCATCATGCCGATACCGATGGCCAAGCCTGCCAGTGACATCAGGTTGGCCGACAGGCCGGCCTGACCCATGCAGATGAAGGCGATCAGCATCGCCAATGGCAATGCCACCACCACCACCAGCGCGCTGCGGAATTCGCCCAGAAACAGGAACAGGATGATCGCCACCAGAATCGAACCTTCGATCAGGGCGCGCACCGCCGTCCCCACGGCCGCGTTGACCAGTTCGGTACGCTCGTACACCGGCTTCACCACCACGCCGGGCGGCAACGACTGCTTCACCGTGTCGAGCTTGGCCTTGACAGCATCGACCACGCTCTTGGCATTCTCGCCGATGCGGGCCAACGCCATGCCAAGGACCACTTCCTCGCCATCGCGCGTCACCGCACCGGTACGCGGTGCGCCCGCTTCGGTGATCGTAGCCACGTCACGCACGAAGACTGGCGTGCCGTCTTCCGTCTTCAGCACGATGTTGCCCAGATCCTTCGCGTCCTGGATCAACCCGAGGCCGCGCACCAGATACTGCTCGCGCCCGACGTCGACAAAGTTGCCGCCGACCTGCGCGTTGTTCGCCTGCAGCGCCTCGATCACCTCCTTGAAGCCGAGCTTGTGGGCGATCAGTTTCATCGGATCGATGCGCACCTGGAACTGCTTCTCCTGACCGCCCCACGAGGTGACGTCGTCGACGCCGGGCGCGGTGCGCAGAATCAGGCGGATGGTCCAATCCTGCAGCGTGCGCAGATCCATGTCGTTCGGTGCGGTGCCGGCCTTGGCACTATCCAGCTTGTCATCAGCGCGTTCGACGGTATACCAGAACACCTGTCCGAGGCCCGACGTGTTCGGGCCCATCTCCGGTTTGCCATACCCAGCCGGCAGCCGATCACCAACCTGCTGAAGGCGCTCGTTGACCAGCTGACGGGCGAAGTAGATGTCCATGCTGTCGTCGAAATACACCGACACGAACGACAAGCCGAACAGGCTCACCGAGCGGATCTGTTCCACCTTGGGCAGGCCGGCCAAGGCTGACTCCACCGGCGTGGTGAGCAGTAGCTCCACATCCTCCGCCGCGAGGCCCGACGCCTCCGTGTAGACATTGACCTGCACCGGCGTGACATCCGGAAACGCATCGATGGGCAGCTGACGTACCGCCTGAAAACCGAGAAAGCCGATCACCACGAAGATGATCAGCACCAGCACCTTGTAGCGCAGGGAAAATTCAACCAGACGTTCCAGCATCATTCTTCTCCCAGCTGCGAACGCAGCAAACGGGCCTTCAAGGCGAAGGCGCCCTTGCGCACATAGGTGTCACCGGCCTTGAGGCCTTGCGTGACGACCGTCCAGCCATCGCGCGTGTCGCCGACCATCACCGGTGCCGGCTCAAACTGGCCCTTGCCCTTGGCGAGGAACACGGTCGGCTGGTTCTGCAGCAGCACGATCGCGTCGGCCGGTACCGCGAGCTTCTGCACCGCACTACCTACGGCGATGCGCGCTTCGACCAGCTCACCGGGATGCAGTAGATCCTTGCGGTTATCGACCTCGATGCGTACCGGCACCGTGCGCGTGCGCTCATCGGTTTGATGCGAACGCTGCACGACCTTGCCGGGTATTTCGGTGTCGTGCACGAGAATGCGGACATCGGCGTCGGGCTTGACCCGTTCGGCATCGGCTGGGGCCATCTGCGCGACGACCCAAACCGAATCTTCCTTGACTAGGGTGAACAGCGTGCGGCCGGGCTCCACCCGCTCGCCCACCAGAAACTCATCGGTGGTCACACGACCGGCGGCCGGCGCGAGCAGCTCGAAACTGCCGTCGGCACCGGCCGATCCCTTGCGCAGCAAGCCGCCGATCTGTCCCTCGGACAGACCGTAGGCGCGCAACTTGGCGCGGGCCTGATCGCGTTGCACCTTCGCCTCGTTGTAGCGTCGGGCCGACACCGCCTGTGGCCCGAGCGACGCGATCCGTTGCCAGTCCTGCTCGGCCACAATCAGCGCACCTTGCGTGGCGGCCACCTCGACGCTGGAGAGCACCACCAACGGCGCGCCCGCTTTCACGACGTCGCCCAGCCGAGCCTTGCGGTCGAGCACCTGCGATTCCACCCGCGGCGACACCAGCACGGTGGAATAGGCATCGGCTTTCACTTCGCCGGGGGCTTTCAGTTCATCCGTCAGCGCGCGTAGGGCGGCCTTGTCGAGGACAAGGCCGGCGTCCTTGATCGCCTTGGCGTCCAGCGCGAGCGGATTGGCGGGTGCCGGTTCCTGCGCCATGACGGGGCCGGCCAGCGCAGTAAACAGTGCCATGCCCAGCAGGCTGCGTTTCAAAAGAGAGAGATTCATCGGGAGACTTCCAGATTGGGGCCGTTTTGAGTACGGCCGTCGAGCCAGTCGGTCAGACGGCCCGCAGCGGTGAGGTAGTCGAACCAGGTCTGCCAGGTCTGGCTTTCCAGTTCCTGGCCGGACAGTGCGGTGTCGAGACTTTGCTTGAGCTGTACGAGGTAATCGGAGGTGCTGATTTCGCCGGCACGCCAGAGCTTTTCCAGCAGCGCGGTGCGATCCTCGAACGCGGCGGCACGGCCGGTGCGGAATGCCTCGGCGGCACCGCGCAAGGCGGCGTAGCGCGCTTGCGCTTCCTGCTGTCCGGCACGCAGCACAAATTGGCGCGAGCGCACGTCCGCGGCGGCCGCATCGGCTTCCGCACGAGCGGCATCCACTTCGGCGCGTCCCGTATTGAGCACCGGCAAGGGAATGGACACACTCACGCCGATCACCTGATCGGTCCGTGGCCCGCTGCGCACCTGGCCACCCGTCAGGCTGAGCGTGGGATCGGGGATGCGCGCCCGGCGTGCGACCTGCACGCCGGCCTCAGCGCTCGCTTGCCGGGCGCGGGCCTGACGCAGTTCCGGCAGCTCGTCGACGGGCAACGGCGCGGCACTTTCGAGTGCCGGTGACAGGCCCTTGGGCAACGGAGGCAGCGCGGTCAGTTGATCGCCGCTGATGGCCAGCAGCGCCGCACGGGCCGCGGCCTCATTGCTCGCGAGCGTCGCCTGTTGCACCTGCGCCTCGCCGAGTGCGAGACCGGCCAGATCGCGTTCGGGGCTGCTGATGTCACCGACCTTGAGTCGCTGCGCGGCCAGGTCATCGAAGCGCTGCATCAGCGCCAGGCGACGCTGACCCAACTCGCTCTGTCGAGCCGCAAGTGCGGCCGTCGACCACGCTTTCAGCCAGCGGGTGGCGACGTCACGGCGCCGCAGGTTGTACCCGGCTTCGGCAGCCAGCAGGTCGGCCTCACCCTGGCTGGTCCGGGCACGACGCTTGCCGGACAGATCCAGCGGCAGGCTGATACCCGCCGTGCGCCGATTGACGTCCGCGTTCTCCGCATCGAGCGACAGTGAGGGGTTGTACAGCGGCTGCGCAGCGGCACGCGCACGGGCCTGGGCAGCATCAAGGTCTGCCCGCGCGGCCTGAACCTCGGGACTGGCTTGCCAGATACGGCGCACCGCATCCTGCAAGGGAGACGTCGCCAACGATGTCGGCGGAGAAGCTACCGGTGAGGAAGGGTGGGATACGGGGGCGGCACTGAGCATCGCCGCATACAACAGACACACGGCGCCGATCGGCACCGAACGAAAAACAGACATGAAGCCATCTCCTGAAAACGATCACGAGGCGACGCACCGCACAGGCGGTGGCGTCGCGAAACGGAACGGGTTCAGACGATGGGGGGGCGCAGCAGCGAGCCGGTCGTGGCCGGCGTGAATCCCGAATGGAGGGTGAGCGGTGCGAAGCGTGCTTCCATCATGGCGATGGGAAGCGGCGCGGTGGCCGGCAATGTCACCGAATGCGCACAGGCACAATGGCAGCTGCGCCCTTCACCCAGAAGACAGGGATTCGCATCGTCAGCCGACACCGTACTGACCGCCAACAAGGTGGTCGGGGCAGCAGCGGTCGCCGAAGCGAATCGCGCCGCCGGTCCATCGGCCACGCAGATCGATCCGCTGACCAGTTTGATCAGCAACACGGCCACGGCCAACACCCACAGTCCGCGGTGGCGGCGCAGGCGAGTCAGCAGTGATGGTACAGACCGATACATCGTTCGATCCTATACGACAACCGCGCTGTTAGACAATTTCATTTGGGCGCCGGTCGTGATGAATTCAGACAGCCACTACCGGCACCGTTTGACCCCTACGAAGGATGGTCTATCCGCAGCACGGCGTCAGGTGCGGTCATTTCGATCGCCGCCCGAGCGCAGGCGCGCTGCGCGGAAGCGCGAGACGGCACATCGGCATACCCGTCCCACTCGGTCACGAACTTCCGACAGGCTATCGCCTACCTTGTCGCCGTTTCCTACGGAGATCCGCGATGAAGAATTCCTACGTGCGATTCCTCGCCATGATTGCCACCGCCACGGTGGTCATGTTCGGCGTGATGTACCTCAACACTTACCGGCTGGATCACGTGTTCTGGAGCCAGACCCGCGCCTGGATGGCGCTGGTGATGGGCGCGACCATGGCGGTAATCATGCTGGGCTTCATGCTGCACATGTACGCCAGCCGCACGGTGAACCTCGCCATCGTTGGCGGCGCCGTGGTGGTGTTTGCCGCTGCGCTCTATCTCGTGCGCAGCCAGGCTACCGTGGACGATATTTCCTACATGAAAGCGATGATTCCGCATCACTCGATCGCCATTCTCACCAGCGAACGTGCCCACATTTCGGATCCGCGCGTGCGCAAGCTCGCCGATGAAATTATCGCTTCGCAAAAACGCGAGATCGGCGAGATGAAGGCACTGATCAAGGATCTGGAATCGAAGCAGGCGCAGCCATAAGCATTTGTCTGGCGGCCATCACCGTGACGGGCGCTGGTCTATGTCGATAGATGCATGCGATCTGCCGCTTACGGCTGCGCTGGCGCGATCGCGGTCACCGTGCTGGCCATGCCGGCCGGATGCAGACTGATACGCACTTCGTCGCCGACCTTGACGCCCTTGAGCAGATCCGGTGACGCCAGCTTGAAGGTCATCGTCATCGCCGGCCACCCGATCGCGGCGATGGCTTCATGCTGCAACGTAATAGTGCCCTTGGCAGCGTCGGTCGCCCTGACCAGGCCCACGCCCTGGGCGTCGGCGGGTTTGGACTCATGCGTTCCGGCCATGCCAGGCATATTCGGATCCACCTGCTGAGGGTTGGCAAACACCGGAGCGGTGAACAGTGCAGCGGTAATCGCAAGGATGATGAATGGCTTTTTCATGGGTCAGTTTCCTTGTGGGTTGTAGTGAAGTGTGGCGTTTGTCTTGCTGGCTTTACGCAGCCGATAACGGACCAGCAGGCGGTACGCCGCGGGTATAACGAGCATGGATAGCAAGGGTGCCGTGACCATGCCGCCGATCATCGGGGCGGCTATGCGCTGCATCACTTCCGAACCTGCGCCATGGCCTAGAAGGATGGGAAACAGACCGGCCAGAATCACCGCGACGGTCATCGCCTTCGGGCGCACGCGCTGCACGGCGCCTTCGCGAATCGCTTCGTCAAGCGCTTCCGGGCCGGCGTGCGGATCGAGCGCAAGTTGGTGCTCCCACGCATGGTGCAGGTAAAGCAACATCACCACGCCGAATTCGGCAGCCACGCCGGCCAACGCAATGAAGCCAATGATCGTGGCTACCGACACGGCATGCCCAAGCAGCCAGATCAGCCACAGGCCGCCGACCAGTGCCAGCGGCACGCTGGCCATGATCAGCGCGGCTTCGCTCACGCGTCGGAAAACGGCATAGATCAATAGAAAAATGATCACCAGAGCAATCGGCACCACCACCTGGAGTCTTTCCATGGCACTGGCCAGGTATTCGAACTGACCGGACCAAGCCACGGTCGTGCCCGGCGGCAATTTGACTTGCTGCGCCACCGCGCGTTGCAGGTTGGCCACCACCGTGCCCAGATCGCTGCCGGCCGTATCGACGTAGACATAGGTGGCCAACTGGCCGCCCTCGCTTTTCAGCATGGAAGGTCCTGCAACCACGGCGATGTCAGCCACCTGACTCAGCGTGAGCTGGGCGCCGTTGGCGCCGACGATCGGCAACTGCCGCAGCGCTCCGATGGAATCGCGCTCGACACGCGGGTAGCGCACCACGATGGGATAACGTTCGCGCCCTTCGACGGTCTGACCGATCGGATCGCCGCCGACCACGGTCGCGATCAGTTGCTGTACGCGCTCCTGGGTCAACCCGTAGCGCGCGGCGGCGTCACGGCGGATGGCTACATCGACGTAGCGGCCACTGGTCGGACGCTCGGCGATCGCCGAACTGACACCGGGCACGGTCTTCGCCACCGTCTCGATCCGATCGGCCACGCTCTGCAGCGTGGCCAGATCGGTGCCCAGCACCTTGATGCCGATCGGGCTCTTGATGCCGGTGGAGAGCATGTCGATGCGATTGCGGATCGGTGGCACGAACAAGTTTGTCAGCCCCGGCACATGTACGGCCTTGTCCAGTTCGTCCTTGATCTTGCCCATCGTCATGCCGGGTCGCCACTGGTCCTTCGGCTTGAAGGTGATCGTGGTCTCGAACATTTCCAGCGGTGCCGGATCGGTGGCCGTGTCGGCGCGCCCGGCCTTGCCGAACACATGATCGACCTCGGGCACGGTCTTGATCATGCGATCGGTCAACTGCAGCAACTGCGAAGCCTTGCCGGCGGACAGTCCGGGTAGTGCGGTGGGCATATACAACAACGTGCCTTCATCCATCGCGGGCATGAACTCGCTGCCTAGCTTGGCCATCGGCACGAGCGCGGTAAGCAGCAGCACACCGGCCAGCACCAGGGTCGCTTTCGGATGGTGCAGCACGGCTTCAAGGAGCGGCCGATAGCCGCGGATCAAGCCACGGTTGAGCGGATTGTCGCCCTCGGCACGGATACGCCCGCGGATCAGATAACCCATCAGCACCGGCACCAGCGTCACCGCCAGCCCGGCCGCTGCCGCCATCGCGTAGGTCTTGGTGAAGGCCAGCGGCTTGAACAGTTTGCCTTCCTGTCCCTGCAGCGCAAAGACCGGCACGAACGACAGCGCGATGATCAACAGGCTGACAAACAGTGCCGGGCCCACCTCGGCGGCGGCATCGGCGACCAGCGACCACCGCTGCGCACCTTGCGGTTCACGGCCGTCGTTCGCGTTACGCCAATGTTCCAGATGCTTGTGCGTGTTCTCGATCATCACGATCGCCGCATCCACCATCGCGCCGATCGCGATCGCGATACCGCCGAGCGACATCAGGTTCGCCGTGACGCCTTGCAGATGCAGGGCAATGAAGGCCACCAGCACGCCCAGCGGCAGCGTGATCACGGCCACCAGCGCCGAGCGCAGGTGCCATAGAAACAACACGCAGACCAGTGTCACGACCAGAAATTCCTCGAACAACTTGGTCCACAGATTGCTCACCGCGGCGTCAATCAGCCGCGAGCGGTCGTAGGTGGGCACGATCTCGACGCCGGCCGGCAGGCTGCGCTGCAGTTCCGCCAGTCGTGCTTTCACGGCGGCAATGGTGGCCTTCGCGTTCTTGCCCGTGCGCATCACGATAATGCCGCCGACCACTTCACCTTGCCCGTCCAGCTCGGCGAGACCGCGACGAAACGTCGGGCCACGCCGCACCGTCGCCACGTCGCGCAGCAGCACCGGCACGCCGCCGGCGTTGGTCGTGATGGGTACGTTTTCGAAGTCCGTGCGGCTCTTCAGGTAGCCTTCGCTGCGCACCATCAGTTCCGCTTCACCCTGTTCGATCACCGAGCCACCGTTGGCACCGTTCGCACTGCGGATGGCATCGACCAGTTGCTCCACGGTGATGCCACGCGCGGCCAGCGCCTGCGGATCGGGCACGATCTGCCACGCCCGTTCCATGCCGCCCAGGGTGGCGACTTCGGCGACGTTGGGCACGGTCTTGAGCTGATAGCGCAGGAACCAGTCCTGCAGCGCACGCAACTGGCCAAGATCGTGCTGACCGGTGCGATCAACCAGCGCGTATTCGTAGATCCAGCCGAGTCCCGTGGCATCGGGACCAAGGGCGGGCGTAACGCCGGCCGGCAGTTGATCGCGTGCCTGGCTCAAGTATTCGAGCACGCGCGAGCGCGCCCAATACAGATCGGTGCTGTCATCGAACAACACATCGACGTAGGAGTCGCCAAAGAACGAAAAGGCACGCACCGTCGTCGCGCCGGGCACCGAGAGCATGGTGGTGGCCAGTGGATAGGTAACCTGATCCTCGACCACCTGTGGCGATTGGCCCGGGTAGCTGGTGCGGATGATCACCTGGGTGTCGGACAGATCGGGCAGCGCATCGACCGGCGTGCGCGTCACCGAGAACATGCCCATCAGGGCCAAGGCCAAGGCAGCCAACAGCACGAACACGCGATGTGCGATCGCTGCTCGAATCAGGGCGGCGATCATTGGCCGTCTCCCATCGGCATGCCCGGCATCGGTGCACTTGCGGCCGATGCCGGTTTGGCGGTGGTGTCATTCAGGCGTTGCAGCGCACCGGACAGGCTCGCCTCCGAATCGATCAGGAACTGGCCGGAGACCACCACTTTCTCGCCCCCATGGAGGCCGTCGAGAACTTCCGTATAGCCGCCGGCTGCGCGCCCAGTGCGTACCGATACAGCACGGAAATGACCATCTCCCTCGGCGAGAATGACTCGCGTGTGGGTTCCCGTCGCGATCAGCGCGTCGTCCGGCACCACCGGTACTGCCTCATCCGGAGTCGGGTTGAGTTGCACGCTGGCGAACATGCCTGGACTCAAAGCACCATCGGGGTTGTCGAGCACGATGCGCGCGCGCTGGGTGCGTGTCATCGCATCCACATCCGGTAGCAAGGTTTCCACGGTGCCGTGGAACAATCGCCCCGGCAGCGCATCGACCGTGACAACCACCGGCGTGCCGCTGCACACCGTGCCTGCCGCCCCCTGCGGCAGCGCGGCCTCGATCCACACGGTGGACAAGCCATTCACGGTCATCAAGGTCTGGCCGGCCGTGACACGCTGGCCTTCACGCACATCCAGTGTCGTGACGACGCCCGCCTGTGGTGCATGCAGGGTGATTGCGGCACCCGAACCACGGCGAGCTGCCCGGATGTCAGCAGGGGTCAGGCCGAGCACCTGCAGGCGTTCGCGCGAAGCCGCGCGAAGGTCTTTCGCGTCGGCCGACTGCGCCTGTTGAAGCGCGCCATATTCGGCCAGCGCGCTGCTCCATTGCGGCGCCAGCAGGTCCGCCAGCGGTTCACCGGCTTTGACCACGGTGTAAGGCGCGCGCACGTCCAGCTTGCTCACCACCGCATCGGTGCGCGCACTGATGGTGATGGCTTGCCGCAGATCCCAGGTGATGGTGCCCGGCACCCGGATGGCTGATGCCAGCACGCGACGCTCGACCGGGGCCGTGCGCACACCCAAATTCTGCACCGTCGCCGGGTCAATCCTGACGACATCCTTGGCAGCGCCTTCGTCGGCATACTTGGGCACCATCTGCATACCCATCGGCGACAGGCCCGGCTTGTCGAAATGCTGCTGCGGCACCATCGGGTCGTACCAGTACAGCACCTTGCCGGCCGTGCCCGGCGCAGTCACCGACGAATGCGCCGGCGCGGGCGCCGTGGTGGCTTGGTGACGGCCACCGAGATAGCCGGCGACAAGCAGTGCAACCGCCGCGATGACGGCGGCAAAGATCACCAAAGGACGCTTCATGGCGTCACCTCCGAAGGCAGCAGATAGGCAAGCGAAGCCCACAACCGTGCGCGTGCGGCCAACGCATCGGCATAGCTCAGGCGCAATTCAATCTCGTCGCGACGGGCGTCCAGCCACGGCTGCAGCATGCCGCCACTGCGGTATCCGGCCAGCGCCGTGGTGGCGCGATCCCGATCCAACGGCAGCAAGGTGTCCTGATAGCGCTGGATTTGCTGATTCCAACCCTGCCACGTCGCTACGGCGCGTGTGACTGCCTCACGCTGGGCGCGCCGTGCGTCCTCGTGATCGGCCTGCACCGCGTCCCACTGTGCCTGCCGGGCGCTGATGCCACGATCCTGCCGATTGCGCGTGAACAGCGGCAGGCTGACGCCCACCTCCAGCATCACCATGTCCGACAGGCCCGGGGCGCGCCGACCATAGCTGGCAGTCACGCTCCAGTCCGGGTGCTTGGCCGCACGCGCCCGCTCGAGCGCCGCCTGCGCAACCTGCTCGCGTGCCTGCCACGCCTGCATCGGCACCTGTTGGTCGATGCGCTCCTCCAGGTGATCTGCCGTGACCGGCAGTTGACCAAAATCCGGCGCTTCGGCGAGGTCGAAAGCGCTCGGACCAAGCCAGCGCTGCAGGCCGGCTTGGGCAGCGACGAGATCCGCGTCAATCGCTTCCAGACGGTTATCGAGTGTGGCGGCTTCGGCACGGGCGGCCAGCGCGTCAGTCGCGTTGCCTTCGCCGCCACGCAATCGCGCCTGCGTGACTTGGACAGCCAGCACGCTTTCGCTGCGCAGCGTGGCCAACACTGTACGTTTCTGCTGAGTCGCCCACACGTCAATCCACGCATCGGCGATGCGTTCTTGCACGGTTTGCGTCGTGGCCGTGCGGTCGGCTTCCGCCGCATCGATCTGCGCAGCGGCCAGCCCGCGCTCGGCGTCGCGCGCCGCTCGCGATGGAATCGTCTGCATCACACCGACGGTACGCGCCGTCATCCCGTCCGAACGCAGGCTGAAAGCGCCCGGATTGGTGACGGGAAAATTGGAAAGCCCGAACGTCAGAGTGGGATCCGGCAACTGCCCGGCACGCGCGGCTTCCTCGCGGGCTGCCGCCGTATCGGCGGCACGCGCTTCGAGTTGCGGTGCCCGTGCCACGCCTTGCTGGACAGCCGCTTTCAGCGTCAGCGGCGGTTCGGCGGCATGCGCCGCCGCAGCCACGGCTCCCCACAGAAGCGTGGCCAAACCCGCCACCATCAGGTGCCGGGCGAAATGAATGGACAACATGGTGAACACTCCGTTGATCTACGGTTTGCGGCGCGGCGCGCCACGCAGGCGCGACGCCACGTACGTCGATGCCTCGACGTGTCAGATCAGATCAGGAGTGAGCAGAACAACAATATGGGCGGGGGTGGTGACGCGCGCAAATGCCCGACCCGTTGGAGCGCGCGATTCGATGACAGTGTGACGGCCGCGGCCGATATCAGCATCGGCGGCATGGCCGGCAGTGGGCTCAGGGGCACCGACGCGGTGTGCGCCTCAACCTGCGTGGTGTGCTCGGGCGCGCAATGCTTCTGGCACAGCGGGCTGGCTGGGGACTCTTGATGCTGCGCACAGCCGTCGTCCATGCCCGGCATCGAGTTCAACAACGCGGTCGCCGTCGCCGCTTCGGGCACAGTCGGGCAAACATAAGCGGCCAGTGCCGTCTGCTGCCAAAGCATCAGCAGCGTCACCAGCCAGAACAGGCGGCGACGTGTGGTGCGATGCATGCGGAAAGGACGAGCCATGGACACCACTTTATCTCGGAAATATCAAGGCTTGCTTGACTTGCATCAACTACGGATTGTCCGTCGGCCGGCGAAGGCGTTGCGCCGCGTCCGCTCCGCTCGCCGGCGTTGGTCATTTCAGCCATGCCGCTTTCGGCCCAGCCGCAATGCGTTGGCAACCACCGATACGGAGCTCAAACTCATCGCCAAAGCGGCGATCATGGGGCTGAGCAGCAGGCCAGTCAGGGGGTAGAGCACGCCGGCCGCGACCGGCACACCCAATGCGTTGTAGAGAAATGCGAAGCCCAGGTTCTGCTTCATGTTGGCGACGGTGTCGTTGGAAATCGACCGTGCCCGCACGATGCCACGCAAATCGCCTTTCACCAGCGTAACCTGCGCGCTCGACATCGCCACATCGGTACCGGTGCCCATCGCGATGCCGACATCGGCGCCGGCAAGCGCGGGTGCGTCGTTGATCCCGTCGCCCGCCATCGCGACCAGATGCCCCTTGGCTTGCAGCTGCTGCACGAGGTCGATCTTGTCCTTTGGGCGAACCTCGCCATGGACTTCGTCGATGCCCAAGGTGCGTGCAACCGCATTGGCCGTGGTGGCGCCGTCGCCGGTGGCCATCACGATTTTCAGGCCTGCATCGTGCAGCGATGCAATGGCATCAGCGGTGGTCGCCTTGATCGGGTCGGCGACCGCGAGCAGGCCAGCCAAGACACCATCGACCGCCAAATACATCACGCTGGCACCGGCTCGGCGCAGCTCCTCGGCCGGAACGGAAAGAACGGTGGCATCGACTCCGACCTCGTGCATCAGCGCGGTGTTGCCGATCGCCAGCGTGGCGCCTCCCACCTTGCCGCGCACCCCGATGCCGGTGGACGACTCGAAGCTCTCCGGCGTCTCCAGTGCCAGGCCACGATGGCGGGCTTCCGCGACGATCGCGTCGGCCAGCGGGTGCTCGCTGCCCTGGTCGAGGCTGGCCGCCAGGCGCAGCACCTCCTGCTCAGTGAACCCTTTGGCCGCGAATGCGGTATGGAATGCCGGACGTCCCTCGGTCAGGGTTCCGGTCTTGTCCACGATCAGGGTGTCGATCTTGCGCAGGTTCTCGATCGCTTCGGCATCGCGGAACAACACGCCTTCCCCGGCGGCACGGCCGGTCGCCACCATGATCGACATCGGCGTGGCCAGCCCCAGCGCGCAGGGACAGGCGATGATCAAGACCGAGATCGCGTTGAGCACCGCGAACGTCCACGACGGTTCCGGTCCAAACAGCCCCCACACGACAAAGGTGGCAACGGCAATCGCCAGGACCGCCAGCACGAACCAGAAAGCCACCTTGTCAGCCATGCGCTGCATCGGTGCGCGTGAGCGTTGCGCCTGGGCGACCAGTTGCACGATTTGCGACAGCACCGTCGCCGAACCGACTTTCTCCGCCCGGATCACCAGGCTGCCAGTGCCGTTGAGGGTCGCGCCGATTACGCTGGAGCCGAGGGACTTCTCGACCGGGACGGGTTCCCCGGTCAGCATCGACTCGTCGACATGAGAGCGTCCCTCGATCACTTCGCCGTCCACCGGCACCTTTTCGCCGGGGCGCACCCGCAGGCGATCGCCGACGTGGACGTGGCCGAGTTCGACATCCTCCTCGCTGCCATCGTCGCGCTGGCGGCGCGCGGTCTTTGGCGCCAGCCCCAGCAGGGCTTTCAGGGCAGTCGAGGTCTTCGAGCGGGCACGCAGTTCGAGCAGCTGGCCGAGCAGGGTCAGCGAGACGATTACTGCGGCGGCTTCGAAATAGACACCCGCGCGGCCATGTTCGTGAAACGACTCCGGGAACAGGTCTGGTGCGATGGTGGCGACGATGCTGTAGCCGAATGCCGCGCCAACGCCGATGCCGATCAGGGTCCACATGTTGGGGCTCAGGTTGCGGACCGACTGCACGCAGCGAACGAAGAACGGCCAGCCTGCCCACAACACGACTGGCATGGTCAGTACCAGTTCGATCCAGGTTCGGGTGTTCACCGGCAACCGAGGTAAGTAATGGCCGAACATCGCCAGCACGAGCACCACCAGCGTCGCCGGCAAGGTCCACCAGAAGCGACGGCTGAAATCACGCAATTCGGGATGGTCCTCGTCGTCCAGCCCCGGCATTTCCGGCTCCAGCGCCATGCCGCAGATGGGGCAGATGCCGGGGCCGTCCTGGCGTACTTGCGGATGCATGGGGCAGATGTACATCGTTCCCGCCGGTGCCTGCGCGGAGGCGCCATCGGGCTGCCCGGACAGATATTTGGCCGGATCAGCCACGAAGCGCTCCCGGCAGCGCGCCGAACAAAAGTGGCGTGTCACTCCTTGATGCTCGGCGTGGTAAGCCGTTTGATCGGGGTCGACTGGCATGCCGCAGACCGGATCAA
This sequence comes from Rhodanobacter fulvus Jip2, assembly GCF_000264315.1. GTDB lineage: Bacteria > Pseudomonadota > Gammaproteobacteria > Xanthomonadales > Rhodanobacteraceae > Rhodanobacter > Rhodanobacter fulvus. The sequence goes on along the minus strand of NZ_AJXU01000028.1, from coordinate 148,676 downwards.
GCACGGTTGTCGCCGAGCCGGGATGGGCGCCGTGTCCGTGTTTGTTGGCGCCCGTGTGGTGATGGCGAGTGTTCATGTAGCCTCCCATGACTGGCAATGGATTGACTTCGTTCGATGTGCAATCACGTGCACGCGGCGAGGTGGCACGTATGCTGCCTAGTGCGGCGCTGGCACTCCAGCCATCACACGACCATGGCAAAGGACGGGGTGGCCCGCCTGCCTGCGAGCAGACGGGCCACGGTCGATCAACCGCCCATGGAGCGGCATGCCTCGGCACATCGACGACACGCCTCAGCGCACCGCTTGCAATGGTCCATGTCGTGCGCGTCGCACTGCTCGGCACACCAGTCGCAAATCTTCGCGCACAGTGCACAGATTTCCTTCTGGAACGGGCTATTGCGCGCCATGGCATCCGCGCACATCCGACACATGGCCGCGCACTCGATGCAACAGGCCGGACAATCGTTCGAGCTTTCCTTGCCGACCATGTGCGTAAAACAGTTGCCGCATTCGGTGGCGCATTCGTCGCACGCGGTGATGCAGGCTTTGACAGCTTCAGTCAGGTGATGGCTCATGATGAAACTCCTCAGAGGTATCGCATGAACGGATATTTCCCCCAGGCGCTTCCGTGAGCGCGCCTATTCGGTCCCGCTACCTGGCTAACCGATGGATGGCGTCACCGATCACGCCCCGGGTCCATGAGGGGTGAATACCCGCGACGCTCCGTCTTGGTTGATCAGCACCACGTCATAACGCTCGGGCGCGCCGAATTCCATGCCGGGAGAACCTATCGGCATGCCGGGCGCGGCCAAGCCGCGCGCGTTTGGGCGCTCGGCGAGCAGGCGGCGGATGTCCTCTACCGGCACATGCCCCTCGATCACGTAGCCTTCAATCACCGCGGTGTGGCACGACATGGCGTCAGGCGGCACGCCGAGGCGCGCCTTTACCGTCGCCATCGGCTGATCCTGGTGAACGGTGACCGTGTAGCCTTGTGCGCGCATGTAGTTGACCCACGCGCCACAACAGCCGCAGGACGGATCGCTGTGGACGTCTAACGCGTTCGCCGCTATCGCCACCGGTGCAAACAGTGCGGCAAACAGCAGGCTGATGCCCACGCGGGAAAGCCATCGTTTCATCATCATTCTCCCGATCATCGTTCTGGCATGGGCAGGGTTTGCCACTGGACGGATACGATCTTCCAGGTGCCGCCGTCTTTTTTGAGGTTGAGCAACTCGCGACTGCGCAGCGTGGCCGGCTTGCCCTTGCTCGTGGCTTGCAGGGTGCTTTCGCTGCCGACCATCGCGGTATCGCCCATCGGCATCGAGCCCAGTGAGACGGGTGTCATCCGCGCGGCCTTCAGGAAGGCAATGTCTTCATCCAGGTGTTCGCTCGCGTATTCATCACGCGACTGCGTATGGCCGCCTTCGCTGATGCGGGCGTCTGGTGCCAGCAGGGCGAGCACCGCCGCGCGGTCACCACGCTGCAGGGCCGCGTGAAAGGCCTGAGCCACGGCCTCAGCGGCAGGTACTGCCCTGACTTTCATGCCTTCCATCGACAATGGCGCTTCAGGCGCGGGCGCCGCCTTGACGTGTTCATGGTCGTGGCCGTCCGTAGCGGCCGCATCGTGACTGTGCCCGGTTTCCGGCTGGTCAGGCATCTGCATGCCCTGCATGTCGACAGCACCGTGAGCGTCTTTGTCACTGGATCCGCCGTGGCTGTGACTGTGACCACCCTCGTCGCCCATATCCATGTCCTCGTCCGGCGGAGCCTTGGCCACCATGTCCTTGTATTGCGCCGGCGTCATGCTCGGAAGCTTCTGAAGGAAAGCGACCATGCTCCAGATCGTGGCGTCGTCGTGGCTGGCCCCCCACGCCGGCATTGCGCTCATTTTGATGCCGTGTTTGATGACCCAGAACGCGTCCTTGGGATCGACCTTTACCTGAGACAGGTTCGGCGGCTGCGGGTATAACCCGGGACGAAGTTCCGAGTCCTTCATGCCGGGCTTGAGATGGCACTGGGTGCACATGGCCGCGTACTGGCCGGCACCCTTCAGGATGAGCTGCGGGTCTTCCAGGTTTGGTACGTTGATGTGTTCCGACCGCGCATGAATCGAACGCTCACGCAGCGTCTGCATGACCGAGAAGACCGGCTTGGTGTGGTGATCATCCGCACCGATGTTGTAGATGCCCGAGTAGACGAAGACCGCGCCGCCGGCGATGACGATGGCGAGTAGCGCGACGACGGCGATGCCGTAATGCTTGACGTGCTGTTTCATGGTTTTCCCCTCGTCAGAACCAGATGCGGATGCCGGCAACCCACTGCCGGTCAAACAGGCCTTGCCCATCCTGGCGGGCGAAGTCGGCCGTGCCGCCGAAACGACGCGACCAGACCACGCCGAGATAGGGCGCGAACTGCCGGTGGAACTCGTAGCGAAGCCGCAGACCGAGCGAGGCGTCGGACAGCCCGCTGCCCATGCGGCGAGCAGGGTCGTCCTTGCCATAGGCGTTGGCTTCGAATTCCGGTTGCAGGATCAGCCGCTGCGTGAGGAACAGCTCGTACTCGGCACGGAAGCGGGCGGCGGTGCGGCCGGCGGGGCCGACGTAGCCGGTGGCCTCCAGCTCAAACCAGTACGGGGCCAACCCCTGGATGCCGAAGGCCGCCCATTGCCGGTTGGGGCCTTCGCCGGCATCGGTCCGCACGCCGAGCTGAGTGTTCCAGAACGTGGCGATGGTATGACTCCAGAATGCCTCGATAGCGCCGTCTTCCAGCTTGCCCCCGCTGCGTTCGCCTTCAGTGCGCAACCACAACTTGTTGTAGTCGTTGCCGTACCAGCCCTCGATGTCCCACTGCTGGCCGTTGCCGTCCTTGCCGTGGAAGGCTTCAAGTTGATCAATCAGCAGCATGGTGTGGGGGGCGTTGTCGTCCATCGCCTCGTGGATACCTCCTGCCGGGCCATAGCCGACGCCTGCGGAGTAATCCGGATCGCGGGCGTCGGGCGGCGGGCTGCCGCCTTGCATGGGACCCATCGTCATGCCCGACATTGAGCCATCATCCATACCTTGTGCGGAGCCGTGATCCATACCCTGCATCGAGCCATGATCCATGCCGGACATGCCTGGGTGCTCCGTCTCTTTCATCGGCTGCGGACTCATGCTGGGCATCGACGAATGATCCATTCCTGACATGTCGCCGGCGGGCGCTGCCGATGCGGCTGGCTTGGCGGGCATCGGCATGCCAGACATCGCGTCGTGATCCATGCCGGGCATGCTGCTGTGGTCCATCCCTTTTATGCTGTGCATGTCGTGGATTGCGGGCGCCATCGGGACTGGAACGGGTTTCGTCCTGGCCTTTTTGGCGGGCGTTTTCGTCGCCGGCTTCGACGCGCTGTGCGCAGAAGCCGGCATGACCATGCCGGGCATGGAGCGCATATCCATCGACGATGTGCTGCTGGAAGCCGGCGCGCTCTGCGCGGCGACCGCCAGTGGCAGCGCCAGCAAGAGTGCGGCCAGCAACACCGACCGATGTGTACGGCGGAGCGTGATGCAATGGTTCATCGTCATGACACCACCACCTCGCGGAACATGCCCGCCTCCATGTGGTACAGCAGATGGCAGTGGTAGGCCCACCGCCCCGGGGCGTCCGCGTTGACGCGATAGGTGACCCGCTGCGCCGGCTGCACGTTGATGGTGTGTTTGCGTGCAATGAACTGCCCGCTGGGATCCTCCAGCTCGCTGAACATGCCGTGCAGGTGGATCGGGTGGTTCATCATCGTGTCGTTGACCAGCACGATGCGCAGGCGCTCGCCGAAATTGAAATGCACCGGCTTGGCCTCGGAGAATTTCTGCCCATCGAACGACCACATGAAGCGCTCCATGTTGCCGGTAAGGTGCAGTTCGATCTCGCGCTCGGGCTCGCGTGGGTCGATCGGCCCGTCGAGCGAGCGCAGATCGGCATAGGTCAACACGCGCCGGCCGTTGTCGCGCAGCCCGATACCCGGATCATCGAGATTGGTGCGTGGCATGTCGACGTGCATGTCCACGCCCGGGCCGTATTCGGTGCGCGCATGGCGAACCTTCGGCATGCCGGCGGGCGTGAGGTTGCTCATGGTGCCCATGTGCATGCCCTGCTTGTCGCCCATGCCCGGCATGTCCATGCCGCCCTGTTTGCCGCCGTGCCCCATGTCGCCCATTGGCATCGCGCCCATCATGTCCTGCATGCTCAGCCACACGCGCGGATCCATCACCGGCACGTCCGCCTCCATGCCCGGACGTGGCGCCAGCGTGCCGCGGGCATAACCGGTGCGATCGATCGACTGGGCGAATACGGTGTAGGCGCGATCGTCCTGCGGTTCCACGATCACGTCGTAGGTCTCGGCCACTGAGATGCGGAACTCGTCCACCGGTACCGGCGCGATGTCCTGGCCGTCGGCGGAGATCACGGTCATCTTCAAGCCTGGGATGCGCACGTCGAACAGGGTCGAGGCCGACCCGTTGATGAAGCGCAGACGTATCTTTTCGCCGGGCTTGAACAGGCCGGTCCAGTTGCCGGCGGGCGCCGCGCCATTCATCAGGTAGGTGTAGGTATAGCCGGAAACGTCGCCGAGGTCAGTCGGGTTCATGCGCATCTCGTTCCACATCTTGCGCATGGCCAGCGCCTGGCTAAGTCCCTTCTCGCGCACGTCGCGGAAGAAGTCCGGTACGGTGGGTTGGGCGAAGTTGAAGTAGTCGCTCATCTTCTTGAGCTTGGCGAAGATGTGCTCGGGATCTTCGTCGGTCCAGTCGTTGAGCATCACCACGTAGTCGCGCTCGGTGGGGTAGCGCTCGCGGCCAGCCGGCTCGATCACCAGCGGTCCGAACACGCCGGTCTGCTCTTGGAAGCGCGAGTGCGAGTGATACCAGTAAGTCCCGGACTGCCGAACTTCGAAGCGGTAGACGAAGGTCTCGCCCGGCGCGATGCCGTCGAAACTGATGCCTGGCACGCCATCCATCTGGAACGGCAGCAGGATGCCGTGCCAGTGGATCGAGGTTGGCACACGCAGGCGATTGCTCACGCGCAAGGTCACGCTGGTGCCTTCCTTCCAGCGCAGGATCGGGCCGGGCAAGCTGTTGTTGACGGTGGTAGCGATGCGTGGCGCACCGGTGTAGTTCACGGGCGTCTCGCCGATTTCCAGGGCGAAATCGGTGCCACTGAGAAGGGGCGGCTGGCCCGTGTGTGCCGCCTGTGCCCAAGCATGGCCGGGGCGCAACAGCCCCAAACCGGCCACGGTGCCACCGAGGGCGAGGCCTTGGACGAAACGACGCCGCGACAGATCCGCAGGGGGTGGAAAAAACGAATTCATGGGTCTCTCCAAGACGGCCGGTATCGCGCGTACCGATACCGATCACAGCCCAATTGCTACGACGGTCGTCGCGCGACCGTCTCAAGCAAAGCTCATCGAAAACGAGGGAGAGTCAGACCGCCGGTGGTCGCAATGGAGGGGCGGTATTCAACGAGGGCGCGCTGCTGGGCAGCGGCATGGTGTAGCTGGCAATCATAGCGGCTGAGGGCACGACGACAGCCGTCGCGGGTGGCAGCGTCGTACTGCACATCGCGGCACAAGTACATGCATGACCCGCCATGCCACCGCAGCAACCGGGCTGATCGTCGCAAAAGGATCGGGATCCCTGCACAGCGAGTTGGTGATGACAGTGTTCACTGGCCGCCGCGACCGTTGCGTGCATGGGATGGGAGTGAGGTACCTCCGCCATGCCCATCGGTGCAGCGGCCAATGAGTTGATGACCAGCATCAGCCATGCCAGCACGCCCATCGCCCGAAGGCGGCGTGAACGAGCGAACGGGCGTAGCGAAAAGGTCATGGGGCGAGCTTACCCGTACGTCTTGACACCCTCAACTCTGGAGGCGGGTTCAGATGACTCACGGCTTGCTGAAGCCCATATGCAGCGTGATCTTGTCGCCAGCTTTCAAGCTGGCCGCTGCAGAAGGCGGGAAGTGCACTTTCAGGGCCATACCCTCGGTGGTCACATCGACAACCCCGGTACTGGCATTCGCGGCAGTTACGGTCGCCGGCATCTTGTGCATGCCCATCATGTTGTCGTGCATACCCTTCATGTCGGAGTGCATGGCACCCATTTTGTCCATGCCGCTCGTGGGCGTGCTGTCTTGGGCCACGGCGAAGCCACTGACGGCCAAAGCGAGCGTCAGAGAACTAAACGACGAAAGTAGTGCTTTGCGTAGAGGTTCCATATGGCTGTCCCAACGATGAGTTGCCAGACGCAACGGTGCGAGCGTCTGCTCCCGCGTGTGTACGGGAGTTGAAATTCCGGCCGACTGTCCAGGTTGGTGCGGGCCATCGGAGGAAAGATCGACACCGATGCGAATCTGCTATCCGACCTATGCGGGCTGATGCCGAAAGGCCAAATTCAGAGCGACTTAGTCCTGAACGGCTTGACGAACTGCGCAAAAAAATGCTCAGCACACGACCGTGACGATGCCGGCAGTACCAACGCGGATCAGCATCCGTGATGATCGAGGGGGTTCTCGCTACAGATGGCCCAAGACAACTTGACCATCTTCCTTGGTGAACGGCTGGATGATCGCAGGAAGGATGTCGAGCACGATTTCCGAGGGACGGCAAAGCCGTGTACCACATGGTGTGACTACAAAGGGACGATTGATCAGGATGGGATACTTCAGCATGGCATCAATGATGATGTCATCGGTGATGCCGGCCTCGCCCAGCCCCAGATCGACGAAAGGAGTTCCTTTCTCACGCAAGGCTTCGCGTGGTTTGAGCATGGCTTCATCGATGAGCCTAATCAATTGTTCGCGACTCGGTGGTGTTGTGAGATATTCGATCACTGTAGGCTCGATACCGGCATGGCGGATCAGGGCCAGCGTATTGCGCGAAGTGCCGCAATCCGGGTTGTGATAGATCGTTGCGGTCATTGGTGTCACCGTACTCATCATCAGCAGGCTCCACTGGCGCAGCAGCTGGTCTTGACCGACTCCACTACAACCGGAGGCGCAGCCACTTCGGTCACGCCTGCCGCTACTGACAAGGCTTGCGCCTCAGCGGCACCTTTGCGCTCGCTGTAACGGTCGACCAGGTAATCACTACGATCGCGCACCATCAGGGTGAACTTGAACAGTTCCTCCATCACGTCCACAACCCGGTCGTAGAACGGGGAAGGCTTCATCCGACCGTGGTCGTCGAACTCCTGCCACGCCTTGGCAACCGAGGATTGGTTGGGGATAACCACCATGCGCATCCAGCGACCGAGTACGCGCAGTGCATTGACGACGTTGAACGATTGCGAACCACCGCTGACTTGCATGACCGCCAGGGTGCGCCCTTGTGTCGGCCGCACGCTGCCATCTTCCAGCGGCAGCCAATCAATCTGGTTCTTGAACACTCCGGTCAACGACCCGTGGCGTTCCGGGCTGACCCAGACCTGGCCCTCTGACCACAAGGATAGCGCGCGCAGCTCCTGCACCTTGGGATGCGTGTTGGGCACGCTGTCCAGAATGGGTAACTCATGCGGATCGAACACCCGCGTTTCCGCGCCGAACTGCCGCAAGATGCGCTCGGCTTCCAATGCCAGCTTGCGACTAAACGATTGGGGGCGCAGGGAGCCGTACAGGATCAGGATGCGCGGCGGGTGACTGGAGTCCGCTGGCGGTGTCAGTTTGGCCAAGGTCGGGATATCCAAAACATCGGCCGCAATGTGCGGCAGATCCTGCATGGTCATGAAGATATTCCTGTTGCTTTGATTTGATGATTCTATCATTATGGAAATATAGAATCCAATCCGAGACCAACGTATGAACCCGTGTCGCGTTCTATTCATTTGCACCGGCAATTCCGCTCGCAGCATCCTGTCCGAAGCGACCCTCAACCATCTGGGCAAGGGCCGTTTCGAAGCCTTCAGCGCCGGCAGCCGACCGAACGGCCGCGTCAATCCCTATGCGATCGAAGAGCTCAAGGCTGTCGGCATCCCCACTGATGGTCTCAGCAGCAAGTCCTGGGATCGCTTCACGGGAGAAGGTGCGCCGCCGCTGGACATCGTGATCACGGTCTGTGACAACGCCGCCAACGAGACGTGCCCAGTGCTGTTCGGCGATTTCGTGAAGGCCCACTGGGGCCAGCCCGATCCGGCGGCAGCCCAAGAGGCCTTCCGCGTGGCCCACGCGCTCGTTCTGTACCGAGTCACCGCGCTGCTGAATCTGCCGGTGGAAACGATGAGCCGGGACGCGTTGAAGCAAGCGCTGGATCACATCGGCACCATCACCGACGACGGAGAGGAACACGCATGAGCCCGTTGTCTGCCGACGCGGTCGGCGACGATCCGGATGCGGCCAGTGACACCCGAATCGGCTTCTTCGAGCGCTACCTCACGGTCTGGGTCTTGCTGTGCATCGTGGTGGGCACGATCTTGGGCCACTGGTTGCCTGACACCTTTGAATCCCTTGGGAACATGCAGGTCGCCCAGGTCAATCTTCCCGTAGCCATCCTCATCTGGCTGATGATCATCCCGATGCTGTTGAAGATCGACTTCAGCGCGCTCGGCGGCGTGCGCCGTCAATGGAAAGGTATCGGTGTCACGCTCTTCATCAACTGGGCGGTGAAACCGTTCTCGATGGCGCTGCTGGGATGGATATTCATCCGCCATGTCTTCGCCGGCTACCTGCCTGCCGCACAGCTCGACTCCTACATTGCCGGCCTGATCCTGCTGGCGGCAGCACCGTGCACGGCGATGGTGTTCGTCTGGAGCAACCTGTGCAACGGCGAGCCGAATTTCACACTGAGTCAGGTCGCCTTGAACGACGCCATCATGGTGGTGGCGTTCGCACCCATCGTCGCACTGCTGCTGGGCATTTCTTCGATCACGGTGCCGTGGAACACGCTGCTGTTGTCGGTGTTGCTCTACATCGTGGTGCCGGTAGTCATCAGCATCGCCCTTCGCCGCTGGGTACTTTCCCGGGGTGGCGAGGCGCGGTTGCAGAAACTGCTCCAGCGCCTGGGCCCGGCCTCGCTGTTTGCGCTGCTGGCCACCCTTGTTCTGCTGTTCGGTTTTCAGGGCCAGCAGATCCTTGCCCAACCGTTGGTGATCGCCATGCTGGCCGTGCCGATCCTGATCCAGGTGTATTTCAATTCCGGACTGGCTTACTTGCTCAACCGCCGATTCGGGGTGCCCCATTGCGTGGCCGGGCCCTCAGCGCTGATCGGTGCCAGCAACTTCTTCGAGCTGGCCGTCGCCACCGCGGTGGGTCTGTTCGGCGTGCACTCCGGCGCCGCACTGGCCACCGTGGTCGGCGTCCTGATCGAAGTGCCGGTGATGTTGTCCGTCGTTCGCATCGTCAACGGCAGCAAGCGTTGGTATGAATCACCACAGGCTTGATCGGAGCATTCTCATGCAAGGTCACTACAACGTGTTGTTCGTGTGCACCGGCAACTCGGCGCGCAGCATTCTGGCCGAGGCGACCGTCCATCATTTCGGCCGCGGCCGCTTTCGCGGTTACAGCGCCGGAAGCCAGCCCAAGGGCTTCATCTACCCCCAGGCACTGGACGTGCTCAAAGCCGTGGACCTTCCCATTGACGGGTTGCGCAGCAAGAGCTGGGCGGAGTTCACGACACCGGGGGCTCCTGTGATGGATTTCGTGATCACCGTGTGCGATCAGGTGGCCGACGAGGTTTGCCCAGCATGGCCGGGCGCGCCGATTACCGCACATTGGGACATCCCTGATCCGGCCAAGGCACAGGGTGATGAGGCCACCGTTTACAAAGCCTTCGTGCTGGCCAGGAATCTTCTGCAGCAACGGATCAGCTTGCTGCTCAACTTGAACGTGACGACCCTGGATCGGCTCGCGCTATCAAGTCGGCTCGATGCGATTGGAAAGGCACCCAGCGACGACACGGCCGGCTGATCCCGTGATGAGCGCAAGCATTACACTGCCCGCGAAGATCACCTCACATCGTTTTGGGACAGCTACCCGCACCATGCAGACCAAACAAGCCCTCACGATCCTCTCCGCGCTCGCTCAGGAGTCGCGTTTGGCGGTCTATCGGCTACTGATTGAGCACGCCCCCGACGGTCTGGCCGCCAGCGCGATTGCGGAGAAGCTGGGGCTGGCCAATGCCACGCTTTCGTTTCATCTGAAGGAGCTGTCGCATGCCGGTCTTGTGACCAGCCAACAGAGTGGGCGCTTCATCTACTACGCCCCGGTGATCGAGGCCATGAACGACCTGATCGGTTATCTGACGGATCATTGCTGTAGTCAAAGCGAGGACGTGTGTGACGTGACGGCGGCCTCCTGCCAAACCGCATCCCCGAACTCCACGCTGATAGCCCGGCGACGCCGAAAGGCGCCCTAACCTTTGTGCGGCTTGAAAGGGTCGCCCTGTAGGGACCGCTCTATACCTTCAAATAATCCTCACAGGCCACGATGAGTTCGCGCACTTCGGCTTTGGCGGTATCAGGGCGGCTCAGAAGTATGGCGCGCAGCTCCGAAATTTGTTCGTTATTGGGAATCAACTCCGACGGGCTTTCCCACATCCAGTCGACCACGATCGGAAGAAGCTTGGCCGGCGATAGAGTTGCCACCTCATACCGTGTCGGGACATACATGCCCGCACGGAAAACAGGACTATCCAAGCCATGGCTTTCCCGGGCGGCCTTGAACGCGCTTTCCGGCATGCCGAAGCGATCGTCATGGTCAGTCATGGCACGTCTCCTTAGGGAACGGATGTCACGATGGGTGTTTTCGTGGTGCTGGCATGGCGTGCGTCTTCTTCCGCATGGATGTAGATCGAAGTGGTGCCAATGGAACTGTGCCGCAGGTTCTGCTGGATGTGGTGGATCGGGGTGCCATCCTCGGCCTGATGCGTGGCTGCCGTATGCCGCAGCCAATGCGTCGAGGCTCGCCGTACTCGCGCGGCTTTGGCACCGTTCTCCTCTTGCAAGGTATTGGCCACGCGTCGGAAGGCGTCCTTGACGATCTGGTAGACCGCCGTGGGTGTCAGCGGAGAAGACCGTCCGGCGATACCCAGAATGGCCGATGCGTTGCCGTCCACCGCAGGTACCGCGGATAGCCCATAAAAGCGCCGATAGCGTGCGAAATCCTCCATGAGACCATCGCTCAGTGGGATCGTGCCCTCGACGCCACCTTTGCCCACGGTGTGCAGCCACCACCGGCCACGGATATGGTGGAAATCATTTTCATCGGTGGCCGCCGCTTCGGCGGCCCGCAGTGCGGTCTCATAGAGAAAACGAAGCACCCAGCGGACGCGTTCGTAGCGCTGCCTCTCCCGCGCCGTGTGCTGTGGCCAACTGTCGACGACACGGAGTACATCCTCCCAAAGCGCACGATCGAGGTAGCGTTCAATCGTGCGTCGGGTGCCGCGGCGTGCTCGTCGTCGTTGCAGTACAAACGGACTGCCCGCGAGATAACCGGCGCGCACGAGGTAATTGAACAATCCCGCAAGAATGCCCAAGGCTTGGCGGCGGCTGCGCTCGGCCAACGGACCGACGAGGAGTCGCCTATGCTCACCACGACGAGCTAGGCCGTCGTCGCACCAGGTAGCAGGCGGATGCGCGAGGAAGGCTTCGTAGGCGATCACGTCCTCCCGCGTGAGGCTGGACACTGGCTTGCCCCTTACCTGCGTCGCCCAGAGCAACAGCCGCTCGGCCTCTTTGCGGTAGCTGCGAAACGTATGCGGCGAGTCGTGATATTCCGCCAGCCACAGCCCAATCGCCGCCACGTCATCATTGGCCTCAATCTGCCGCGCCACGCTGGCCGGTGCGCGATTGGTGCCGACGCACCCGGACAGGGCGGGAGGCAGGGCTTGGGGCAGCACCAAAAGACTCACTATCTGCTCAGTCATGCTTTCCCATGTCAGACGCCACGGAAAACGCAGGGTATCGTCAAAAGACTTTCGATTATAGGAGTTATCGTAAATTTCCTGGATTAATCGTTACATATATAACGTAATACTATGATATACACAGCTCTTATCTTCGAAATTGACCCTCTGAGCGACTGGAACTACCCATGAGCCGTGTCAGCGATACCCGTCAACGTACCCGTGAAGCCGCCGCCCAGCTCGTTGCCAGCGCGAAACGGCCGCACGAAATCACCGTCGACCAGATCTATGCCGTCATCCAGCAGGGCAGTCGAACCACCATCAATGATGAGTTGAAGTTGTGGAAGAACGAGCGAACGAAGGTCGACGCGCTCGGTGCCGACTTGCCACCGGCAGTGGCCGATGTCATGCGCTCGTTATGGGTTGCTGCCGTGGAACAGGGGGAGCGGACCTTTGCCGAACAGCGAGAGGCATTGGAAGGCGAGCTGAGCTCAATCCGCGTAGAGCGCGAGGAAGCAACAGCATCGCGCGATGCCGCGATCGTCGACGGACAGAAGCAAGCGCAGCAGGTGGCACAGCTCGGCGAGCAGCTGGCCGAACTGCAGCAGCAGCTGGTCAGTGAGAGTGCCACCAAAAATGATGCACTTGGCCAGGTCCACGCGTTGCAGCATGAAATCACCAGCCTGCGTACCGAGTCCATGCGCCAACAGGAAGTGGCGGGAGCGGTCCAAGAGAAGCAGACCAACGAATTTCAGGCTCGTCTTGCCGAGCGTGACTTAGCCTTTCAGACCGAACTCAGCACCGCTACCCAGCGACTAGAAGCGGCACAGGACCACATGCTCCGGCAGATCGATGAAGCACGCGAAGGACAACGCCACGCCGAAAGAGCGCTGGCCAAGGCTCAGCGGCGGCATGAGGAGCAGCAAACGGAGCTTACCGAATTGCGTTTGCGCCACCGCGAACAGCTTCAAAAGCTCGAACAACAACGCGCACAGATCGAAGCCCTCACGACCGAACGGCAGACCTTGACGCATCAGGTGCAGTCAAATCGCGGGCAAATCGACGGGATGGAACTGGCCTTGCAGTTGCTGGCTGCCAAGCCACCGGGTACAAAGAAAGGTACCGGCGATACGCGCAAACCTGCCGAGCGAAAGAGACATATGGACTCCAAGAAGAGCGCCAAGGGACAGTGACGAGGAGACTTTATCAAGGCGCGGCTTCAGCGCTCCGGGAGTTGTTCAGCGTAAGCCGCGGGTTCCGTAACCCACATCGCCATGTTGATCGGGTGACAGCATGTTCGGCGATTTCGATGTGCAGCCGCGATTAGCAGCAATTCTTCGATGTTACTAATTTTAGCTGAGTTCAGCTAATTCAATGAAAACATAATCTTAGACGCTACGTGAGCGTTTTCGCAGAAAACTCGGCCAAGCCTCGTCTGGGTCCGACCGTGGATCAGCCGGTGCCAGACGACTTGCTCGTCGTCACCTCATCAGGTCGTCCGAGGCCATCGTCCAGGTGATCAATCGTGGCGAGCGCATTACAGGTGCAAATTATTTCCTCTATATCCGCTTCAAAACAGTTACTTAGCTGTGTTTCTGCGAAAATTTCCAGAATCCCGGCCATACCTCGGGTTGGCCCTGCCCTGCTCCCGGGCTCGGTGGCGACGATCGTCAAACGGCGAGCCGCCTTGGCGGGGCTGGAGGGGGATTTTGGAGCACACAGCCTGCGGTCAGGGTTTGTCACTGAGGCCGGGAGACAAGGCGTGCCGCTGCCGGCAGTGATGGCCATGACTGAGCATCGCTCCGTAACGAGCGTGATCGGTTACTTCCAAGCAGGCGCAGCCGAGGACAATCCAGCAGCGCGCCTACTAAAGTAGTGAATCATTAGCGGCGTGTTCCCCGAGGGAATCTACTCTTCAACTTTTAGCTATTCGATGTTCTGTGCACCTCGACCTGAGGAAGTCGCGCTTGCACACGTACTGCTTGCTCTCACGTGGAGGTTGAGCGCATCAAGTCATCAGCCCACGTACCACCCGCCATGGGCTATGAGTTGGACTTAAACAATCGCAACTGCCTCTCGGGTGGTGCGGTGGTCGGCAGATAATACATTGACGCTAGATTGCAGGTTATCTGATTGGCAATGACCAGCGGATCTATGCCCCGGAGCTTTGCCAATAGAGCTACGGTGGTTGGGATGTCTGTTGGCCGCACGGGACGGTCCAAGAAGCTGACGAATGGCCCATCCGTCTCTGTCAGCAACCGTTCCATCGGAATGCTCCGCAGCAAAGCGTGCGTCTTCTCGTTGGCAATCATTTCTACGTTCACAGAGAAATAGCAGCCGAGCTCCACTGCTCTGGCAGCCTCCGATTTCGTCCCCGTGAACCAGTGCAGCACCGGTACGCAATTCCTTTTGGGAAGATGACTCTCGAGCTCCTTGAGTACCTTGGAAACTGCCCTAACGCTATGGATGCTGAGAATCTTTCCACCCTGCTCGTCGCATGCTCGGAGGATCCTGGCGAAGACACGGCGCTGCTCATCGAAGCTGGCATAGAAGCGCGAGCCCGCGTCTAGGCCTATTTCGCCCACATACTTCGTCTTGGGTAGGAGCTTCTCGAACAGTGGCAGCTCGTCCGAGCGCTCAGCAACTAGCTGTGGGTGCAATCCCAGCCCGACCAAGGTATAGGGATATCCGGCAGCCATTTCGGTGTTGCGCGCAAACGCCTTGGGGGTTGTGGTTACCCCCAAGGTTGCGATCTTCTCCGCATCGCACTCGCGTATGAGGCTCTGATGGTCTCGATACAGATCCAAGTGACAATGGAAGTCGACCCAGCTTGGCGATGCGGCAGCGCTCATCAGTCCGAAGGTTTGGCCTCGACGTTCTCAAGCAGACGGGCCACTTCCTCAAGCCCATCTCGGTATACGGCTTCATACTCAGCCCAATCCTGCGGGAAGTCTATCAAGGGACCGGGTTTGTGTATGTCGAACTTCGCCCTACCAGGATGGCTTCGCAGCCGCGAAATGGCGAGCTGGAAGGAGCGAACATGCTCTCCCTCGGCACTCCTGCTATCCAACACGCTCGCCTCCAGGTCGACCAGCTGGTAGTCGGTATCGTCCTTGCCGAGCCCGTGCTCTAGTGCAGCGCGTCGAATAAGGCACGGCACACAGTAGCCGCAGTTCTTGGGCTGACGACGCTCCTCGTCCTGAGAGAATCGCGCCTTGTTGGGTGAGGAGCAGGAAATGGTATTGCCCGCATGCTCCGCTAAGAACTCGGGGTCGGCGCATTCCTCGACCATCTCACCCTTAGTCATGTGGCGATAAGCGTTGTGCAGTCGGCCGCCCAACCCGAGCGCCTCCAAAAGCTCGTTGAAACGCGCCATGTAATACGGATGCGTAGTGCGGGTGCTGAGCGAACCTAGGCGGAGAGGATCGAGCGGCACATTCAAGGATATCAGCCCGTTCTCCGGGACATGGATGTTCACTATCCCACCGATGGCATCGGCAGCTAAGGCCGCCAAGGCGAAGAACAGAAAAGAGCGTCCCCTCAACGTGTTTTCGCCCTTCGACCCATCTACAGTGCCGGTCGCAAATCCTACCCGGGCCCTGACCGAATAGAAGGGGACCTCAGCATAGCGTTCATGGAGTGCAGCCAGGCAGGTGTCCTGGTATTTGCTCGTGATCCCATCCCAGTAGTGGCTCACCAACAGGACGCGCTCCTCCCGCGCCAATAGATCTACAGCGCCAATGAAGCTGTCCAGGCCCCCTGAAAACAGACACACCGATTTCGGCTTGTCCGCAAGCGTTTGGGTGATGGGTTCCAGGATCGTGGCCGCCGATCCAACCCGTGGCCTGAAAGCCAGCGTCCAGCGATCACCGGTGAGAAAATTGAGGGTTCGTTCAAGTAGTGGCGTCAGGCCGACCCAAACTTCATGCTCGCGTACCGGCAGGCAAAGTTCCAGCTCACGGGTCCACCCATCCTGCCCGTCCACCCCCCGCTCCACTCGGGTATCGGCGGCCGTAACCGCAGCAGCCAGCAGCGCCAGGTCCAGCGCGCGCTCCGACGGCTGCAGTCCGAGATCTTCCAGCTTGGTCAGAATATCTCCGAGCTGATGGTCGATTTCATCGAAGCCCCCGAATGCAATCTCGGTGGCATGGGCACCACTGAGCCGGTGGAGCATCGGGCCGGCGTCGTCCACGCCAACTCGAAACACGATCGACTGTCTGCTCATTGCACGTCCCCCGTAGTGGCCGATACCAGTTCAAAGGAAACCTGATAGATCGCTTCGACAATATCGGCAACCTGTTGATCGGTCTTCTCCGCCAACCCATCGAAATGCTGGCCGAGATGACCATGTACGCATCCCACGACAAAGTCGTGCAACTGATCCAAGATTCCCTCGACCTGCACAACGTTCTCCGGTGCATTGACCACATGCTTGCCGATGTCGGCTATCACCCTCCCCTCGATGGTGTGGATGACGAATCCCTGAAAGAACTCCGATAGCTGCCCGGCCGTCATCTCTTCGAAGCTGCCCGAATCGGATTCGGCCAGGTCGGCGATGGCGTCCAGTAGCGCCTGCCGAGCGATGGCTTCATCCACCCGACCGCCCGGCGGACACATTCCCTCAAGCAGCTCGACAAACACTTCGGCTGCCGGTCGGCCCGCCAAATGCCCCAGGTTGAGTTTCTGTAAAACGGTTGCTGCGCCATCCCGATCGATGTCGCGGATAACCTGCAGTAGTTGTTTCCCTACAGCACGGGATGCACCCATGCGCCGCGCGGCCTTGCCCGCAGAACCGGTGCCGTTTCGCACGTACTGCGATACCGCCCGCCTGAGCGTTTCGGAGTCCCCACTGCGGACAAACCGAGTGAAATTGCCCTTGGCACCACCCAGGCCTCCGGACGAGGAGGTATCTGGTGCGGCGGGGGAAATCACCGGCTGAGGGCCGGGGACAACATCGTTGCTATCCGCATCACCCCCCGGCGGCCCAGCGGACGCCGGTGCCTCTCCGGGAAACGTGTCGTCGATCCAACTGGGAACCAGCCCCGAGGGGGCCCCGCCGTATCCTTTCGATGTGCCCATGTGCTATTTCGCTCCAATCTTGCTGCTGAGCTCCGATGCCTTCTGAAGGGGTTTGTTTTCCGTCTGTACTGCCCAGCCAGCCAATATCTCTTGGAACTCTAAGCGGGCAGTCGAGTCGGTGAACGCGTTGCCAAACGCTGCCGGAGGCCACACGCCGACCTTGTCCACCGACAACTCCCTCGCAAACTCCACCAAGCGACTTTCCAACTCGGGACGCGCCTTGACCAATTCCAGAAGGCCTCTCACTCCGGCGGGTTGCTTGGTGAAAGAGTCCTCTTCCAAGATCCGCAGCTTGACCGAATCGAAAAGCTCCTCGGCAAACGGCGCGGTCATGCCTTGCGCCGTTTGCGCAGCCGTCTTGGCCATCCAGGACCCGGACATCAACTCGTCGGTAAGCTGGCCGAGTTGCGTGGAAGCTCCCGTGCCGCCGAGCAGCATTCGCTTATCGCGGGTTACGAAGATGTAGGGGCGCAGATCAACATCCGCCAACGATGGCGAAAGCGATGCCCAAGTCTTGATCCAGTCGATCTTGGCCCAGTCTTCAATGTCATCAGGAGGATTAGCCTTGCCCGGTTTGGTCTTCGAGAGCGTGCCTGGCTTAGTCGCTTCAGCAGCTACAGGTGCGGGTGTGGAAACGAACTCCTCGAGTTTCTTGATGCGGACGGATCGACCGTCGCTGGCACCGCTGACCTCGCGCGCAATTTCCTCGAAGAAATCGGATTTGAACCGCTCGGCCAACATGAGCTTGGCTAGTGCCGGAACCGAGATGTCCGCACCGAACCCTCTGGCCTCGCCGATTTCCTTTCTGAGCAACATCGAATTGAGAAAGCGTTTGATCTGCCTCGGATTGCCCTTGGTCCCTTCGGCCAGCATCGTGGTCAGCTGACCCGCGAGAACAAGCGCTTGCTCAGCCGCCGGAGGATTTGCCCCACCCATCGCTGAGGCCATGGCCTTGGAGGTAATGCCTTCACTCAGCCAGGGCCGGCGCATGTCTTCGCGCGCCGCGTCGAGAAGCTTTTTGAAGCCGTCATGATCGGAACCGAATGCAGCCTCGATCAGAAGCAGCGTTATGTAAGTGCGGGTCTCGGCAACGCCGAGCGAAGGGATACGGAAGGGAACCTGGATGAGCTTTTCTAGATAGTTGCGGGCATAGCTGACAGGGCCGGCGGAGGGTGGCAGATCCGGGAAATGATCGCGGACGGCGTATTCGATCATCATTTCGTCGGCGCCGATGACAAAGGCCGTCCGCTCGACAAACAGGAACAGACGAATGGCCTCCAGCGTCCCAATTGCGGTGGATGGCAGGCAACGGTCCAGATCATCGACCATCACAACAAGCTGTTTGATCTCGGCGGCCTCCAGCAGCTCGATGAATTCTTTGCGGAACGCATGAATATGCGCCGGAACGCTGTCTTCCTCGGCATCCTTGAAGATGCCAGTAGTCTCATCCGCGAAGCCTTCGATGTCCTGCCTGGTGAGCTCTTTGGCCGACTTTCCCAGTGCCGTCTTGGCAGCGCCTATGAGGTCGCCGAGCTGACTGAAGGTGGGAAGGCCGGTGGCTACCGTGAACGCCAGTCCGCCTGCTTTCTTGGCTGCCTTCAGCCAGTCCACGCGCTTGAGAAGTTTTTTGGCCGCGTCCTTCACTTTCTGGGACGTCGGCCGGGCGCGCTTGAGCTCTTCAATGATTGTTTCCAAGACGACCGTCTTGGCGTCTTCGAATCCCTCGAACGCCCAACCGTTGAACCAAACGCAGAGCACGCCTTCCTTTTCCTCGAGCGCAGCCTGCGCCATCTTCAGCACGCTCGATTTGCCAGCGCCCCAATCG
The DNA here is from genome assembly GCF_000264315.1 of Rhodanobacter fulvus Jip2. GTDB lineage: Bacteria > Pseudomonadota > Gammaproteobacteria > Xanthomonadales > Rhodanobacteraceae > Rhodanobacter > Rhodanobacter fulvus. Next base: position 129,912 of record NZ_AJXU01000028.1, on the reverse strand, counting down.
CCGTGTACGCCGATCGTTATCGGTATCCCAGGCGTTCTCTCAATCAGTTTGACAACGGTTTTCGCAATGGCTTCGTACTGCAACATGTCCGTCGCAGTTTCTTGGTCGCTAATAAACACCCTGCCCCCTCCTTAGTTCGGTGTGCCCCCGATTCGGCCCACACCCTCCGATACCGCCATCCCAATCGCAACGCCCTGATTGCACCGACATAGTGCGCCATCGCTCTCATATATAGCCAACGAAAGGACGTACCGAGGCGATCGCATAGAATTTCCGCAGCGCATCATTCGACGGGCCAATCCAAATTCCGGATTGGGGCCCGCCAGCCCAGGCTAGGCGCTTTTCGAATCGGACTCGAAAACGAGGATGTCGCCAGATCTACGGGCATCTGCATTCCTGCAGACCCTTCGCCCAGATCGAGCCGGAGTGTCAGCAACAGGCCCCGAACCCTGCCTACCGTGCGGACCCAGCTTCAAGGTGGAGACGCAGGTATTTTCGGACCAGGTTTCGCGTGGACTCGCAGGGGAGCTTCTTCGTTGAGACCTCTTTGCCGTGGAATAGTCTGTCGCGCAGACCCTTTACGCCCCCGAAAGTCTTGAGGTCTGTTTCCACACCCGCCTCATCAAGCGTCCCCGCCAACATCGCGAACTTGTCGGTCAGCCTGAACTTGTCGGACATGACCGTGCTAATCCTCTGCAGCACATCGGGATGGGCCGCCAAGCGCCCGGCACCAGGATATTTGAAGAGCAACTTCTCATATTCCTTGAATGACTTGCTCACGAAGATCTCAAGCGCGGCCCATGCCGAAAGGAAGGAAAGCAACTCATCGTTGGCTAGGTCCATGGACTTGGCCAATAGACGATTGACGTCGGCATAGTCAGGCCCCTTGGACAGCTGGGCAGCGAAGTTGCGGGCTTCCTCGGCCACTTCCTGTGTCATCGGCGCCGCCGTATATGCCGTTCCATACCCTTCCATCTCGTAGCAGAAGATCGGTTTCCCATCATCCCGATAGAAAAGGACGCAATCGACCAAACGCTTTGCGGCCAGGTCGGTGGGCGAGGAGAGGCTTAGCGCCGTAAAAAGGGATTGAACGTATCGCTCATGGGAACTCCGAATGCTCTTTGCGGGTGATTCGCCGAGAGAGACGATGAATTCATCCTCTTCCCTGGTATGGATCAGTTCGAAATCTTCGGTCACGCTATTGATATCAAGGATGACCAACATCTTCGGCGAGTTCGCGGCCCGGCGCGCCTGCCGAATCTCCAGCACCTTTCGTCTGCGCTCGGCCCCCGGATCTTCTACAGACTTCCCCGCGAAACCTCGCATCATTAACGAGCTGATCGCAGCCTTTGTGTCGACAACTTCAGGAATGGAGTCGCGGTTGGCCGTGTAAGTAATTGTCCCGGAAACACATGGGACGTCGATCACGATTTCCGTGTCGGCGGGCGGCATAAGCCCCCTGATTTCGGCGACCAAGACATATCGATATCGCATACCGTTTTCACACTCCTTTGCGGGCCCAGGATTCCCATGATCCGTTAGCGACGTCCGGACACCGGCGCACTATCTGATCGTCGAGGCGCTCGGGCAGTAGGTGCTCTGCGAGCGGTCTTCACCTTCAACCAAAGGTCTCATCGGCAACTCTCGTCGGCGCGGTGGAGCAAGTGTATCGAGTCAGAGGGTTTTCACACAGCCTCGGTCGGAAGCTGCCTTCCTTTACCCCCGATAACCCCACCTAATCACCAACCTCGGGTTCGGCCTGATGCCCACGTCCGAGCGACTTGACGATCAGTCCCTACCTGCCCCGCCCTGGGCTCCAAGGGGCCTGGCGCGATAAGCTCTTTTCAGGTCCGGGCGAGGCGCGTACGCTCCTATTTACAACTCGACCGAGAGCGCCATGGCCGCGGATTGCAGGAACGATCGCTTTGGTATGCCCGACAGTGCGTTTGATGCCGCGCTAGAAAGTCACGGACACGACAACCCCGTGTTGCGTGCTGGCATGGACGTCCCCATGCAAGCGGAGGTGGCGTCCCTTCCGGTGGAGATCCTTCATCCCATCATGATTGACTGGATGTGGGAAAGCCCCAGCGAACTCATCCCTAGCAACGAGCAGATTCGAGCGGTGATTGCGATCTTGCGCGCACGTCCGGACGCGAAACATCCGGACGTGCGCGCACTGATACATTCATGCGAGGCGTATCTTCTAGACTAGTGTTCCTCGCGTCCCCGTCGACGACCCACGAGGGCGCGCTTCAAAGATTCCTCTTACCGACCGTCATCGGGGTGGGCGGGGGCGGCGAGGTAAGTTCCACGCCCATGTCCTTTTCCCCCAGGTAGGGCTTCTGCCCTCGACAAAGCCGATTCGATCATGTTCGCGGTGGCAGATCGCCTCATCCAGAATCCGCATGGCGGCCTGGGCATACTGCGTGGACATTGCCGTTTCCCGGAGAATGCGCCCAAAGTCATATCCAATGCGCCCATTGAACGCCTCAGGCCATAAGTCGATCGGCGTATCGGACACTGTCAGCCACCCCACGAACCAGAGCGCTAAGCGGCGCACGGCAGGATCAATCAGATAGCGCACCGCCATCCAAGGATCACCGGCCAGTCGTTCCGTGCGTCCTGGCGGACGGCTGACCCACGGGATCAGGTGAAGCGGAATCATCAGATTATGGATGGGTGTGTAACCACGGAGGGTGCTGAGATTGGTCACACACGCGCTCAGCAACACCTTCGCAGCGTTGGGAGAGCCGCTCCAATGGGCCGGCCATGGCGCACGCTTGAAAAGGCATGTTCCAAGTGCGAGCGCGAACCGATCTACCCACGCCAAGAGCCGACGGGCACCGGGTGTCGGTGGACTCGACTCCACAAGTTTGTGAGACCGCCAGCCTGAGGTCATCGCCGCCAGTTGCAAGGGCACCTTCGGATGCATCGGACAGCTCAGTACAAAGATGCTCTGGCAAGCGCGGCGAAACGTTCGCGGTTGACCGGCTTGGTCGGCTTCGGCCCAACATTGAGAACAAAACACCCCCGAACGCGGATGAAAGACCAGGTCCTCCTCAAAGGGCTGACGTAGGGCGAACAATGCGCGCGGACACGTGCTCAACCGGCGGGCGAGGTCCAGGATATCGCTGGCGCTGCAGCGCTCCAGGCTCGGCATCGACTCAGGGGAAGCACCGGGGTAGGCGGTCAACCGATCGCTGAACGCCTCCAAGTGTCGGTAGCGCGCAGCGGCGCGCCCCACGATCGAACGAATGGATTCATCCTCGCCGGGCCCAGGAATGAACCACCGAATAGTTTCAAGGGCCATGGGGTTTCCTCCTTTGCGACGAAGGCGCAGGCACGATTGTGGGAAATTCGTAGGCGCTTCGATGGAACAAGTCCGGTGTGACCCGCTCCTCTCCCCCGACCGCTAGCGCCGCGGCAATTTGTAATCGCCAGACAATGTCCGCCAGGCGCCCCTGGGTGGCCTTGATGATCGACCGCATCATCGTCAGCGAGCCCAGGTTGGAGCGCCGCTTCAGCGGCAGACTAGACTCGAACGATTCAAGGAAGTGGCGAAAGTAGTCGTCGCTCTCCCACACCGGCAACGCGCGAAAGGCGAAGCGCGCATGAAGATGTTGGTCGCTCTCCAAGGCGTACCGCGCCTCTTGCGTGCCTAATGCGACGATCGGCAAGAGCAGTGAGTTCATGAGATCTTTGATGCCCATCAATGCCAGGACGCGTTGGCGAGGTGTGATGTTGAGGAGATCCTGCACCTCATCGAAAATCACCATCTGCACGTTGGCGGCCCGCGCCAGTTCCAAGGTCATCGATCGGCGCTCTTTGCCCGTATAACGATTCGCACGCTGGCAACCTAGGTCTTCAAGCAGGCGCCGATAGATTTCCTCCGCGTCACGTGCGTTGACCATGCTGATAAGCAAGACCGGTTTGGTTGCGGCCTTCAGACGCGTCGCTGGATGGCACGCATAGCGGCGCACCAACGCGTTGGCAAACGCGGTCTTGCCCGATCCGCTGGGGGCGCAAACAAGTAGTCCACGGGGTCGCAACGAGGGCGGCCGATGCGCCAAATAATCGCACTCGGCCAGCAGTGCGCCGACCTTTTCGTGGCAAATGAAGCGGTCGGCCAGTAAGGCCCGGATGCGTTCGTCGTCGGGCAGTTTGAGGAGGGAAGCGACCGTGGGATCGAGGTGTGACCCGTGCGTACTCATGGCTCGAGCACCTCAAAGGTGACCGAAGCCCGGTTAAGCGCAGGAAGGGCCAATTGGTTCTCGCGGGCTGCATCGCCCTTTCGGTCCGAGCGTGCCGCCGGCCGGCTTTTGCGTGCCGTGCCCTGCCCCGAGCCGTGACTCTGCTTTATTCGCTGGCGCCCCCGGGCCGAGGCCTCGACGGCGTCGGCCGTCTCATAGCCATCGAGCAGCTTCTGATCAAGGTAGGCTTGCTCCTGGTCGGTCAACGCCACGGCTCGCCCGTGGGATAAGGCCGCGCCGGCCACCACCACCGCTTCCACCAGCACGTCACCATCGGCACGGATCCAGACGCATGAAGGGTTCTGTTTGTTGTAGTGGACCCTCACCTGGCGCTGAGGATGCACCAGCGGCGCCAAAGCACTAGCCCAGTAGCGCGACTGGCCTAGCTGCACGCCCGTACGCTGAATGCGTCGGAAGACGAACGGGTAGAAGTCGCGACGCAAATCGTCAGGCCGCAAGGGCACCTCGGGCATACGCAGCGTCCCATCGGGCTGCCTGAAGGCGCGTTCCCAGGCGATCAGCGGAGGAACGCCCAAACTTCGATGTGTGCGAGCGTGGTAGCCCCGGCAAATCTTCTGGACGAACCAAGCCCGGAGGTCTTCGAGCGTGAGACACGCGCGGCGCTCGCTTGGGTAGTCGCCGCGCGCTTTGACGTTGCTGAACGTGGTTCCCGGCAGCGAGTGCACCATCGTCATGAACGTGCCGATGAGCCGCTCGATGTGCGCGCCATAATGGGGTACGCGGACGGGGCGCCACTTCAACTCGATCCCGTGCTGCTCGCAGCCACGCTTGAGTGCGTAGCTGCGGAAGTCCTTGCCGTTGTCCAGGAGCACGCACAGCGGTTTGCCGTACATCGGCCACAGCTCAGGATCGTCCTGGGTCTCGGGTTTGGGCAGCATCGCGTGGGCTAGGCACATAGCCACCGAAATGCTCGAGGGTGCATCCATAGTCAGATACCACCCAAGCACGACGCGGGTCGCCACGTCGATGGCCAAGGTCAACCAAGGGCGTCCGGCAACCGTTCCGTCTTCGTGAACCACAAGGACGTCCACCAGGGTGTGGTCGATCTGCACCTCCTCAAGTGGGCGGCTCATCTGGTGCATTCCGGGGCGTGCCTCCCACACCTGTTTGGCGCTTTTTGCACCGTGACGCGCACGATCCATCGCGTACCCTTGCGCCTCACTGATGCGGGCAAGGATGGTTTTGCGCGATGGGCGGGGATAGGACAGCCGGCTACAGATCAGCCGAACGCGCTCGACGATGCATTCCTTGGTGGCCGGTTCGCGGCAGGCATAGTGCTTGGCGATAACGTGCTGGATGAGTCGTTCGACTTCCTGGATCAGGCACCGAAGCCCGACTGGGCGTCCGCCTTTGCCACGGATTAGCGCCGTGGTCTGATGCGTGGCTTGGAACTGGGCACGCAGACGCTGGACCTGCCGGAAGGTGATCGCGTGCCGGAGGGCAATCGCCTGGGTGACGCGGGTCGGCAGCGCCCGGCACTCCACATACGGCTGGAACGCTCTTGCGAGGGTAAGCGCGCGGTCCCATTCGTTCTGTGGAACCGTTAGAGGATCGGCCGCCTTTTGCGCTGCATTGCTTGGTAGCGTGAGGTGGTGAACGGGGGCCGGCTTCAACTCGCCGCTGGCTACGTCCCGCACCTGCACCACTTGCAGGGACAAGGGGCCGTCCACCTGCACCACCCGCTCCTCGAACACCCACAGGGTGCCTACAGCAAACTGTGATTTTCTTGCGTACGTTGAACTCTTCATCGGCTCTCTCCGATATGCGTGCACCGGCCAAGAGGCAGCGTGAACGGCCTCGACTGCGGTGCGTTAGGGACGTCAACGCCCGTTGCGCGTCGTCAAGGGACGCGCGCAGGGCTTGACAGCAGAAAGGGAGACTTCGAAGATGGGGTCAGCGGGCTATTCCAATCCGCTATTACCTAAAAAGGCCTCGCATGCGACTGCGAGGCTTTTTTTCTTCGCGTTCTCTTCTTCGGCTCTTTTGTTTCAGCTCACGATATTGGTGGGTTATCCGCTCATGGCTGACCCTCCTCTGGCTCGGTTACACCGCCGTGGGCAGCAAGCGTCTGTTCAAGCCACGCCTTGACCACGTGAGTGGCCGCAAACCAGCCACGACGTCCTGGGATCTGGAACATGGGAATCGGCAAGCGGCCGGTCTGGCGTGCCTTGGTCAGGGCTTCGCTGCAGGGACATCCCATCAGGCGAGCGGCCTCGCCTGCGCTCAGGATGGGCGTGCGCGGAATAAACAGCTCCGCTCCCGACAATAAGGGGCGAGAAGTCGCGAGACGGGCTTGGTCGCTCATAGTCCCTCCCAGTCCGGCATGCGGGCCCACGAGACCCGACGAGCCAGACGCACCAAGCTAGGTTCTCACGAACCACCCGCGAACGATAGTAAGTTGTTGATATCAAATATAAATATATCAGTCTAGCGACTAAGTCCTTACACGCGCATCTGGTGCCCGTGATTGGACAGATCGGCCAAGAATGGCCGACCCATTCAGAAGCGCCTTCAGCGGCCGATAGATCTCCCGTGCTTCAGGAGACAGTGTGTTGTTCAAGGTAGCGCTGGCATTGACGGCGACCGGAATCTGCTGGGCGGTGCACGATGTGTGGGCTGGCTTGCCCTGGCAAGGCCTGGGGATCTTGGGGGCTTGCGTCGCCGGAGCGTTGCGCCTCATCGGTGCAGAACTTGTTGACCTGCCGAGGACCTATTTGCTGGCAGCAGCAGCGGTCACTCTTGGCGGCTTCGGACACTTCTACTGGGAAACACCATTCCTCGACGTCGAACGGCAGCAGGCGCTCTCGGCCCTCACCACGACGTTTCTCGACATCGCGCTCGAAAGTCCGCCGTACGAGCATCCTCATCAGGTCCGTGAACTCGCGCTACAAGGGGTTGGCTTCTGCAGTCAGCAGCCGCTCGCCGATGCGCAGGCGACGGCCGTGGAAGCCATGAAACTCGCGTATGAGCCGCCAGCCCTCTCCATCATCGAACGCGTCGCCACACCGCAAATACCCGAACCGGACCCGTCACGTTGTCTACAGGCCTACCGACAGCTACGTCCGCAGTTCCCCGCCGATTTCAAGGGCGCAGAGTTCGCGAACCCTTGGCTAAGCAGGGTTCTCGCCTCCGGACGGTGAGCTATTAACTGCGTCGCCAATTTGAGATTGGCCCGCTAGCCAGGTCATGTTTGAACACAGCTGGTCGCTGGTCACCAACGCTCGCAAGCGCAAGCCTTTGAATCCTTGAGATTCCAGAAAGCTAATTAATGGGTGACAGGGTTAAAGGGACTACGACACCGGCGTCGCTCGGCATTTACACACCTACATCACAATTTCGTTCTTCGGCCGCTGCATTGCGCCAATGCCCGTCTCGCCGAGCAGCTCCTTCAACTCCAGCTCGATGTCGTCGCACAGCCGGGTGATGGGGATATCGTTGGCGCCGCCCTCGAACGGATTCGAAGTGCTTTCACCTACCTCATCCATGGACGTGAACATCCATGAGATGACTACGGTTACCGGAATGGACAGCCACACCATGTACCCCTTCATGAAGCCGCTCACCGTCTCGTTCAGTTGATCGAACTGGTCGATCATGGCCAGCGGAAGGATGAAGCAGAGAATCCTCACGAAGATCGCATTGACGATGGCGTACTGCCGCGGATAGGGGGAGTTCTTGATCATCTCGCTCTTGCACTGGCACTCGTGCAGGTCGTTGACCACCCGCTGCATCTCCATGAAGGTATTCACGGACATGCCGCCCCCATCGAGTGAATGCCTGAGCGCCCTGCCCTGGAAAGTCAGCACGCGCGCAGCCTTGTTGCCGGCCACCAGGATGGGCGCAACCTCCTCGGCGGGAAGGTATTTCATCAGCTCGATCTCGAGTGAGTTCTCCTTCTCCGGTACCTCGTAGAAGCGCCCGTATTCCTTGTTCGACGACCTGTCGCCGTTCTCCCACGCCCGCCTTTCCCGCATGGCGTAACGGAGCGTCGCTAGCCACGCGAAATGACCATAGATGAACTTGGTCGATTCGTCCCTGCGCGCCAGGGCGGTACTCATCTCGCCCCAGACCCGGCTCCTGCTTACGATCGACGACCAGATACGCTGCGCCTCCCAGGTGCGCCCGTAGGTCTGCGTGCTTTTGAAGCCGACCATCAGTGCGACGGCGGTGCCCAGTATGAGCACCACGCTCCACGGGACTACCAGCCACTTCCATCCGGCCACCTCGTGCAACACCACGAGTGTGGTCGCGATCGCGACCAGGCCATAGACCGATCGCCGGGTCCAGAACAGGAACTCCGAGAACTTGTAGGACTTTCCAGCGTGCATGTCGCGACCTCTATTCGTAGGGAAAAACTCGACTGTTCGCGCCCATCAGGCGCCTTTGCCGTATCTGCGAAGAACACATGTTCACGGTGCCCGGCAAGAGGTACGGTCCGTGGATACGTGACGCGCATGCCAGGCCGCGCCAACCGCGCGGAGCAGGCCGCCGCCAGGGCGCGCCGTGTTGCCCGCCATGCACCAACCACCCGCTTTCGAAGCGCGGCACATGGCGGCCCGGGCGCCCGCCCTACTCCTCGAACGGAGCGTTCAGCAACGGGTCCACCATCGACGCCGCGCGATAGCCCGGCACGAAACGTTCGCCGAAATCACGGGCGAAATTGTCGTAAGTCGTTTCCGGCCGTGTGTGGACGATGTGGCAGATGGCCTGCGTGAACCGTTGTTTCATGGCCAGTCGCGGGAACGCCTCGAGGATCGCCGCCATGCGCTCGTCGGAGATCGCGGCATGGCCCCAGCCACCCCAATCAACACCGACCCCTTGGGTGCACAAGGCAGCCTCCGCCTCCTTGTGCAGGCAGATCGAAGGGGTCGAGTTGAGTGCGACGCTATCCCAAACCAGTTGGGAGCGAGCCTCATCGAAACCCCCGGCGCGGGCAAACGCACGTGCGGCATTGGCGCCTTCCACTTCGAACCGCAGCGGTCCTTCGAAGGCCTTCGCCAGGCCGAGGTCGTGCAGCACCGCCGCCACCGCCAGCACCTCGGCATCGTATGGCGCCTGCTTCAGGTCGGCCAGGATTGCAGCGAACAACCAGGAACGCATGACATGGTTGAACAGATAGGGCTCGGAATGGTCGCGGGCGTACTCAATGGCGCGGGCGACCAGCGCTGTATCCGGCACGGCTACTCCGGCCAGCAGGCGCGTGGGAAGCAGAGACTTCGACAAAGTTTGCATGGGATCTCCCTCGGCGACGTGATGGCATGTTCCGGATCCGGCAGCGGATCGTGAACCGAAAGCGTGCTGCAGGGGCGGCCATCCCGGAAGGTACGTCGAAGGGCTCACTGTGTTGCCTGCCGCGCAACCTCGCGCTCCCTTCCCTCCAGGCCGCGGTTGTCGGCATCGACCTGCGGGAAGGAAGAGGAATGAACGATGGCCTGGCGCGCGGCGTCGGCGACAGCCGGCATGGTGAGATCCTGCTGGTCGCCTTGCCGGATGCGTTGCGTCATGTAGTCGATGAACACCCGGATCCGGGTCGGAAGCTGGTGCCGGCTGAGGTAGCACACGTAATGTCCGCGATCATCGGGCTGATGCTGTCCCAGACAGGTGACCAACTGGTTTTGGCGAACGTGGGCGCCGACCAGGAAGCCCGGAAGCTGCGCGATGCCCTGGCCGTCCAGGACAGCCTGCAACACCAGATCCGGATCATTGAACGTGCAAGCTGACTCTGGCATCAGCCGACTAGGACGCCCATCCACCTTGAACTCCCACTCCAGTATTCGCCCGGAGCCCAGCCTCTGGCGGATGCATTGATGGCCGGCGATGTCCTCGACGGACGATGGCAATCCGTGGGCACGCGCATAGGCGGTTGACGCGCAAACCAGCAACTGCATTGGAATGACCTGCCTCGCCACCAGTTGGCTGTCCTCCAGGCGCCCATCGTGGAAGGCCACATCGACCCGGTCCGATGTGAAGTCGACATGGTTGCCATTGAGGATCAGCTCGATCGCGATACCCGGATACCGCGACCGAAAACCGCCAAGCAGCGGCATCACCACACTGCGCCCGAATGCCGGCGACGCCGCGATCCGAAGCTGCCCGCATGGAGGACCTTCGCGCAGGTCGCGCATCTCCTCCAGCGCCGACACGATCCTTTCGACGCCCGGATGGCATTTCTCGTGAAAGCGCTCTCCTTCCCGGGTCAGCGACGTACTCCGCGTAGTCCTCAGGAACAAACGCGTGCCGAGCTGGACTTCCAGTTTGCGCACGCTGCGGCTCACCGCGGACCGTCCAATGCCAAGCCGATCGCCCGCCTTGGCGAAGCTGCCCTCGGCGGCAACCGCCACGAAAGCGATGACCCCCGCGTAGCTGGCCGAGAAGATCGACGCCAGCGGGTCGGGGCACGCGGATGGGGAAGCGATGCGTTTGACGGACACGGCAGGCTCCGGAGGCGCGGTAGCTTTCAAGCCACGGCCTCGACAGTTGGACATGTTTGCGGATATCAGCTTCCGCTGTATCGACGGAAACATCCTAGCCAAGGCAGCGGGGCATCGACGGACATTGTTCCGCCGATTTCCGCCATTCATGGACCAGGCAGGCTGCTCCACGTCGGCGGCCACTTTCCGGAAATCGCGCGCGCCGGATCACTTCGTGCGTGGCGGCAGGAAACCCCTGGCCGTCGCCAGGTCGGGCCATGGCAGAACCGTTTCTCCCGCCACCCGCCATTTGCCATCCACCCTGCGCAGCCGCAGTTCGTAGAGCGCCGGGTCGGCCCGCTCGCTCATGCGCCGATACAACACGGCGGTCGCCTGGTCGCCCTGCTGCTCGATGTGCAGTACCCGCTTCTCCGTCGACAGCGGTGGTTCGCCGGCATCGCGGCGACTTCTGAACTCGGCGAGCATCTCGGCTTTCGAGAACCGGGCGATCTCGCCCGCCGGCGTGAGCACGAGAAAACCGAGGTCGTCGAGGTAGAGATCCTCCATGGCCTCCATCCGGTAGTTGCTGCCGGTCTCGGCCAGCACGTCGATGAACTGGAGGATCTCCGAGTGGTCATTCTTGGACATGTCCTGAACTCCTTGCGTTGATGAAAGTGATCGATGACGTGTCAGCTCACCGACATGCCGCCGTCGACATGCAACCTGGCGCCGTTGACGTAGCGGCTGTCGTCGGAAGCCAGGTACAAAGCTGCCTGCGCCAGTTCCTCAGACTCACCGAGACGGCCGGCTGGAATCGCGTCGGTCATGGTCTTGAGGAAGGCGGGACGGTCGGCTTCCGCCACGCCCAGTTTCTGGACGATGCCGGTGTCGACCGGCCCGGGGCTTAGCACGTTCACGCGGACTTTTCGCGCCCGCAGTTCGAGCGCCCAGTGGCGCGCGAAGGCTTCGACGGCGGCCTTCGATCCGGCGTACACGGCGTGACCATCAAGGGCTTTGGTGGCGGCGAGGGAACTGGTCAGGATGATGCTGCCGCCGTCACTGATCAGCGGCACCACCGCCTGCACGCCAAAGAACACGCCGCGCGCGTTGACGTTGAACTGGGCGTCGAACTGCTCAGGCGTTACCGTCGCGGAAGGCGCAACGGTGATGATGCCCGCGTTGGCCATGTAGATGTCGAGTTTGCCGAAGCGCGCGCGGATCTCCGCGACGACCAGAGCATGGTGCGCGGGATCGGCGACGTCGCCCTGGATGCCAATGGCGCCATGCCCGATGTCTCCAATGGCGCGTTCCAGCACATCTGGCCGACGGGCAGTGACGATCACCTGCGCGCCCTCCGCGGCGAAGAGTTCGGCCGTGGCCTGGCCTATGCCGCTGTTGCCGCCGGTGATCAGGGCGACTTTGCCTGAAAGACGTTTCATCTGCTGCCCTCGTGTGTTTGCGATGGAGCAATATATGTGGCGGGTTTTCGCTGCAGGCAGTCCTCGATGCGGCATTTCACTTGTGCCGCGGAGTCCAAGATGAGCAATCTCCTGAACCAGTCGGCGAGTCTCGTGGCGTTCGTGCGTGCGGTCGAAGCCGGATCCTTCAGCGCTGCCGCGCGCAACGCGGGCACCACACCATCGGCCATCTCCAAAGGCATCCACCGGCTCGAGACCGAGCTCGGCGCCCTGCTGTTTCGCCGGTCGACCCGAACGCTCAGCCTCACGCCCGAAGGCGAAGCCTTCTTCGAACGGATCGCCCCGCTGGTGCACGGCATCGAGGACTCGGCGGATGCGATCCGCCCCAGCGGTGGCGCGCAGGGGCGATTGCGCGTGAGCATGCCCGGCGAGCTCGGACGTCTCCTGATGCCATCGATCACCACGCAATTCCTCACCCGGCACACGGCGCTGGAACTGGACCTGACCCTTTCCGATCGTCACGTCGATGTCATCGGCGAAGGCTACGACGTCGTATTCCGGGTCGGACACACCGCACAAGGCGAACTGAAGGCGCGAACACTGGCCCGGCTCGACATGGCCCTGGTGGCCTCCCCGGCGTTCGTGCACCAGCGAGGTAACCCGGGCACGCTGGAGGAACTTCGCGAGTTGCCGTTCGTGCGTTACCTCATGCGGGGGCGCTCGCTGCCAATCACCTTCAGCGACGGCACCAGCATCGTGCCTCAGGGGAGAATCGGTTTGGACACCGGCTTCGGACTGCGCTCGGCTGCACTCAACGGCATGGGCGTTGCCTACCTGATGAAGTGCACCGTGCAGGAGAACCTGGACCGCGGCGAACTGGTCCAGCTCATGCCGCAGTTCCCGCTGCCGTCGCTGCCGCTGCGTGCCGTGCATGCGTTTGGCGGGCTCACGCCGGCACGGGTCAGGCTTTTCTCCGAATTTGTCGCGGCGGAAATGCAGCCAGCACCGCCCGCCTGATCCGCCCAGGTTCCATGGCCGTCATGGCGGCATCCTGCGGGCACAGCGTCCCGTGTTGATCGGCATGCGCAGCGAACAGCAGTGCCGCCGCGCCCTGCTCAGCTGCGGAAAAATGCCAGCAGGTCGCGATTGAGCTCATCGGCGTGGACGGTCAGCATGCCGTGCGGATAGCCCTTGTAGACCTTCAACGTGGCGCGCTTCAGCAGCCTGGCCGAAAGCAGCGCCGAATCAGCGATCGGCACGATCTGGTCGTCGTCGCCATGCATCACCAGCGTCGGCACGTCGATGGCCTTGAGGTCCTCGGTGAAATCGGTTTCCGAGAATGCCTTGATGCCGAGATAGTGCGCGTTGGCACCGCCCATCATGCCCTGGCGCCACCAGTTGTCGACCACGCTTTGCACGACCTTGACGCCAGGCCGGTTGAATCCGTAGAACGGGCCCGACGACAGGTCACGATAGAACTGCGAACGATTCGCTGCCAATGCCTCGCGCAGGCCATCGAACACCGTAACCGGCAGCCCGCCGGGATTGCCTGCCGTCTGGGCCATCAGCGGCGGGACCGCGCCCACCAGCACCAGCTTCGCGACGCGGCCGGCACCGTGGCGCGCGACATAACGCGTTGCCTCGCCGCCACCCGTGGAGTGGCCGACATGGATCGCGTCGCGCAGGTCCAGGTGTTCGGCGACCGCTGCGGCATCGGCCGCGTAGTGATCCATGTCGTGGCCGCCGCTGACCTGGGAGGAGCGGCCATGGCCACGCCGGTCGTGGGCGATGACCCGGTATCCGTGATGGAGGAAGAACAGCATCTGCGCATCCCAGTCGTCGCTGGAAAGCGGCCAGCCGTGATGGAACACGACCGGCTGGCCCGAGCCCCAGTCCTTGTAAAAGATGTTGGTGCCGTCTTTGGTGGTGATCGAGTTCATGTCCTGGGTTCTCTGCTTGGAGGAGGAATTAAGCCGTGCGCCAGCTGCCCGCGTCGCGTGTATGGGAAGGGTGGCTGCCGCCGCCGTCATCAGGCTGGCGGCGAGCAGTTGCCGGCGCCGCGGATCGTTGGGGGTTGCGCTGTCTGGATGTTGCATCGTCATGCTCGTTTCCCTTTGGGGTGAAGGAGGTCCTGGCCGCGCTTGCAGCTACCGTGTCGGGGACTGCGGGCATGAGCCTGGTGTGCCATGCAGCGTAGGCACGCTCGTGGGCTGGCGGTAGCTCCGCGCACGTGCCCACCGTGTTTCCACGCGGGAACCAATTCCCCTACGGCCGAGTCGGGGCCAGGCGAATACGTGCATAATCGTAAGCATCGATCCGGGGGATGCGATGACTCGTGACGTCGGCTTTCTGGTCTATCCGGGCTTCGTGCTGCTGGACCTAAGTGGTCCGCTCGAGGCCTTCACCCACGCCAGTTCCATGTCGCGCCCCGCTTACCGGCTCACCGTCGCATCGCTGGAGGGCGGCATGGTGCCCAGCGCCAGCAAGCTGGAAGTCGCCACCGTACCGCTGCAATCCCTGACCCTGGACACGTTCATCATCGTCGGCTCGCCCGAACCGCCCAGGGGCGAATGGGTCGCCCCGTTAACGGTGGCGATCCGCGAGATGGCCGCGCGCTCGCGCAGGACGGCATGTGTGTGCACCGGCGCTTTCCTGCTGGCCGCCAGCGGCCTGCTCGACGGCCGCGCCGCAACGACCCATTGGAGTTTTGCACCGCAGCTTCAGGAAAGGTACCCGGCGCTGCGCGTGGATGGCGACCGCATGTGGACCGAGCAGGACGGCATCTGGACGTCCGCCGGCATGTCGGCCGGCATCGACATGAGCCTGGCCATGATCGAACGCGACCTCGGCAAGGAAGCGGCCCTGGAGGTGGCGCGCATGCTGGTGGTCTACTACCGACGGTCCGGCGGACAGTACCAGTTCTCCTCGCTGCTGGACCTGGATCCTGGCTCCGATCGCATCCGCCGCGCATTGCACTTTGCGCGGGAACATATGCACGAGGATCTGTGCGTCGAACGGCTGGCGGAAGTGGCCAACCTGAGCGTGCGCCAATTCGGCCGCGTATTCGCATCGGCCACCGGGATGACGCCTGCACGGGCCGTCGATCGCCTGCGCGTGGAGGTGGCCCGGCCGCTGGTCGAGGATGGGCGACAGACGTTCGATCGAATCGCCCGGCTGACCGGCCTCGGCGACGCCGACCACATGTGCCAGAGTTTCCTGCGCATCGTCGGCCGCACGCCACAGGAACTGCGGCGCAGTGCGCGCCTGGACAGGCCGTCCCGGCAGATGCTTTGAGATAACGGGCGGGGTCGATCATCCGCCCGCCGCAGCATTCCGTCGGCGGCGCAACGCCTGTTCGCATCGCGAGGGCCTTTCCCGATCCTCCCACTCTTTTCCGCAGCACCCGCGGATGCCTCCGCTCACTGCTCGAGCGTGACCACGCACTCGATGCCCGACCGCGCCATCTTCGCGTAGGGACAGATGCGCTCGGTGTTGCGCAGAAGCTCCCCGGCCACCGCGCGATCGACGCCAGGCAGGCGAACGCGAATGTTCGCGGCAAGCGTGAACAGACCATCGACCGGGTCCCTGCCGAAGGTCACCGAGACAACCACCTCGGCATCCGGGATCGGCACCCTGGCACGTGCGGCGAGCAGGCTCAGCGCGCCATGGAAGCAGGCGGCGAAACCCGCCGCGAACAATTGTTCCGGATTGGTGCCGCCACCCGGACCACCGAGCTGCTCGGGCATGCGAAGTTGCACGTCCAGGGCACCATCATCGGAACGCGCCACACCCGATGCGCGGCCGTGCCGGGTTTCGCCGCCATTGACGCATACGGTCGCTGTGTAGAGTGGAAGGAAATCCATCCCGTAATGCTTGTCGAGCAGGGATACGGGCGGTGGGCGAATATCGGTCATGAGTGGCCTTGAAGCATGAAAAAATGCGCGGCGGCATCAATGATGCGCGGTCACGCGCTCCGGCACCGGTTTCGGCCTCTCGAAGCCGAAGCGCGTGTAGATCCAGAGGAACACGAAGAACCCGAAATACGCGGCCACCATCAGGCGGCCGAACGCGTTTTCCCAAGTCGTGATGTCCGCACCTGGAAACCAGGCCGGAATCAGCTCCGCCGTAACACCGGCGCCCACCAGCCCGAGGCCGACGAACGCGCAGACCAGCACACCTAGCGCGATACGGAATCCCGCACCGCGATAGCGTACCGAGCGGACCTTGCCCCTGTCGATCCACGGCAGCAGGCCCAGCACGGCGATCGCGCCGAACATGGCAAGCACGCCCCACACCGCCGTACCCGCGAAGGACGGAACCATGCGCAAGATGGCGTAGAACGGCGTGAAGTACCACACCGGCTTAATGTGCGACGGCGTGGCAAGGTTGTTCGCTGGCACGAAATTGTCATGCTCCAGGAACCAGCCACCGAAGGTCGGCGCGAAGAACACGATGAACGCCGCCACCGTCAGAAAAAACAGCGCGGCGAAGATGTCATGCACGGTGTAATACGGATGAAACGGGATGCCGTCGGCCGGCTTCGAGGCATCCCAGCGATTGCCCTTGGGGCCCTTCTTGATCTCCACGCCGTCGGGGTTGTTTGAGCCCACCTCGTGCAACGCCAGGATGTGCAGCACCACCAGCAGCAACAGCATCAGCGGCATCGCGATCACGTGCAGGGCGAAGAAGCGGTTGAGCGTGGCGGTGGCCGGCAAGTAGTCCCCCATGATCCATTCCACCAGCGTGTCGCCGATGTACGGGATGGTGCCGAACAACGAGATGATCACCTTGGCGCCCCAGAACGACATGTTGCCCCAAGGCAGCACGTAGCCCATGAACGCCTCGGCCATCAACGCGACGAAGATCAGTACGCCGAGGATCCACACCAGTTCGCGCGGACGCTTGAACGAGCCGTACATGATGCCGCGGAACATGTGCAGGAACACCGTGACGAAGAACAGCGATGCGCCGGTCGAGTGCATGTAGCGAATCAGCCAGCCCCACTCCACGTCGCGCATGATGTATTCGACCGAATCGAAGGCATCTGCCGCGGTTGGCGTGAAGTTCATCGCCAGGAAGATGCCGGTGATGATCTGGTTGGCCAGCACCAGCAGGTTGCAGGTGCCGAAGTAATACCAGAGGTTGAAATTCTTCGGCGCGTAGTACTCGGTCAGGTGCTTGCGGGCCATGCCGCCGAGGCCCGGGGCACGCTCGTCGATCCAGCGCTGAAAACGTGTGGAAATGGTCATGGCGTATGTCCCGCAGTTGCGCTCCGGGGCGCGTGGGCGGCTCCGCGTGGATGGCCAGCGGCTTTCCTGCCCCCACGCGCCCGCCTGGTTTGACCCGTCTGGGCCGCTCAGTCGCCGCGGTGTGTACGGACGGCACCCGTGCAACGGAACGCAGGAAAGCTCACGCGGCCCTTTCGCGGCTGGCCAGGCCGGAACGGCTGAACCAGGTCTGGAAATCCAGCGAGCCCAGGCGCGCGGCATCGGCTGGCAACAGGCTGTCCGGCTCCAGCACGGCGCCGAAGTACGGCGCCTGCGGATCCGACACCACTTTGCGCGTGTCTCCGATAAGGGTGAGGAAGCGTTGCACCAGCTCCGCCATCGGAAATTTGTCGGGGCCGGCAATTTCCACCATGCCGTTGACCGGTGCGCCGAGCGCGTAATCGGTGACCGCGTCGGCGACATCGTCCGAGGCAATGGGCTGGATGAAGGCGGACGAGAGCCGGGTCTCCTGGTCTCCCGCGCCATTCTTCGCGATACCGTTGAGGAACTCGAAGAACTGGGTCGAATGGACGATGGTGTAGGGAACGCCCGACTCGCGTATCAACTTCTCCTGCGCCATCTTGGCGCGCATGTAGCCACTCGCCGCAAGACGCTCGGTACCGACCACCGACAAGGCCAGATGATGTTTCACGCCTGCCTTCTTCTCCGCATCCAGCAGGATGCGGCCGGAGGTTTCGAAGAACTCCAGCACCGCCTTGTCCTCGAACGAAGGTGAATTGGCCAGGTCGATGACGATGTCGGCACCGTCCATGGCCTCCTGCACGCCCTCGCCGGTGAGCGTGTTGACGCCCGAGGATGGCGCCGCGGCGAGGACCTCATGGCCATGCTTGCGCAGGCGCTCGACTGTCTTGCTGCCAATGAGTCCGGTACCGCCGATGACAACGATTTTCATGAGACACCTCTGCTTGCTGGGGACGCCGGTTGGCGCCGGGTGATTTCATGGTATGGAGGGATATCGCGAGCCGGTAGCGCTGGCGACGGGCTCGCCGTGTTGCCTCGTGCGCAACAATTGAGGCCGCGGATGTTCAGTACGCCAGCCGCGAACCCGATGGGGGGCGCGGCACCTCGGGCATGCCGAGCCCTTCCATCAAATCCCACACGCTGTCCTGATCGTTGTCCGCGAGCAGGTCGCAGGGGGATTTTCCACCGCAAGCACGCTGCGGGGCGCAGAGCCAGTGCGCGGCGCGCCGCTTGTTGCCGACCTGCTCGAGCAGGGCCTCGGCCAATGGCGGGTAGCGGAATTCGAGCGCGTCGAAGGCGCTCAGGACCAGTGCTTCGCGCCGCGCGGCAATCCATGAAATTTCACTGATGATGCTGCGGAACTTGTTGAAGCGCATTCGCATGGTGAGTTTCTCGGTGGAGGTGATATGCCCCGGCTATCGACCTTTCGATGTTCAGTTGCGTGCGCCATCGCGGATGGAATGCAGGAACGCGATCACCATCTCCGCACGACCCAGCGCCACCAGCCGTTCGGCGGGAAGGTTTCCCAGTTCCCTGATTGGCGTGTATCGGTACCACTGCATGACGGCCTTGGGGCAAGGCTCCACCTCGGCAGCGACGCGCAGCACCGCCAGCGCCACCGGTACCAGACCTGTCAGGGTGCTGTAGTTGTGTTCGCCCACCGGGGAGATCAGCGGATCGGACGGGTCGGCGGCACATGCTGCCAGCGTCAGCGACCATAACGACGGCTTGGAGAGCGGCAGGATCGATGGCGTGGAAATCATGGCGGCAATCTCCTCGACGGGACGGCATGGGGTGAAGGCTTCCAGGCGACGCGACAGCCGTCACGACAGTCACAGGTTCAGCGAAAGCCGGAAAGCAAGGTATGGAGGGAACGGGGCATGATCGGGTTCGCTTCTGCTTCTGGGCGCGTGGTCAGCCTTGCCGTCGTCAAAGCGGTGCTTGCCGTGAAAACGCGGAGCAGCTCCGAATGATGGCGCGCAGCAGAGGAGCAAGACGCTGCCTTGCGTCCGGGGATCGCGTACCTGCCCTCAGTTCACCGGCGTGAAAACCGGCTCATCGCGGTTCTTCAACAAGAAGACCAGGAACTTGGCGGGCTTGGTGAGGCTGGCGTTGCGCCCAACGGTATGCACGTCGTTGGGCCCTTCGTAAAAAGTCTGGCCGGGCGTCAACGTGACGCTCTTGCCACCACGCAGCCCCATCACGATCGAGCCTTCCAGCACGTAAACGAAGGCGTGCGCGTCGTGACGGTGCACCGGATCGACCGCGCCTGGCGGATAGTCAACGGTAATCATCAACAGTTCCTTGCCGGGATGTTCGGCAAGTGCCTTGCTCATCAGTTCTGTCACGCTGGCCTGTGGCGCGGCCGTGGGCGCCGGTTGCGCCAGGGCGGAACCGGTCGCAAAAAGGATGGATACACACAGGATCTTGAAGACACGCATGGCTGGCTCCTCTCATGGCCGGCGCAAGCCCCGCCGGATGTGGGGGCGCGGGGCACGCCCGCGCCACGCTGGTCACTCCAGGCCGGACTCGTCCAGGCCGAAAGCCTGGTCGTACGAGCCGGGCACCACGGTGAAGCCGATGTTGATCCGGTTCCAGGCGTTGATCGACATCACCACGAAGGTCAGGTCGGACAGCTCCTTCTCGGAGAACTGCGTGCGCACGCGCTCGTAGATCTCGTCGGGTACGCCCTGCTCGGGAATCCGGGTCAGAATCTCGGTCCATGCCAGCGCGGCACGCTCGCGCGGGGCGAACAGCGTCGATTCGCGCCAGATGGGAAGGTGATACAGGCGCAGCGGACGTTCACCTCGCAGCGTCGCCTGCTTGATGTGCATGTCCAGACAGAATGCGCAGCCGTTGATCTGCGACGCACGGATCACTGCCAAGTCGTGGATCGATGGCTCGATCGCCGACTTCTCGATGGCCTTGTTGAATTCGATGAACTTCTTGAACAGCTCGGGCGATTGCTTCTGGTAGTCGATACGCTGGGACATGATGGATCCTCGACAAGGGGCCAGGCCCTTTCCACTCAGTTCGGCTGAGGTACCCGTTCGCGATCGTTCGCGGTCGGGTCAAAGCGTAGGTTTGGCCACCGGTAGCCGGTAGGCTTGCGGGCGGACGCACCGTGTTGCCCCTCGGGCACCAATCCGGTGTCAAAGCGCTGGGCGACCACATCGCCATGCGTCATCGGGCATGGCGCGGCGGCACGTTCGGCCAGCGGCAACCACACTAGGAACTGCGCGCCACGCCCGGGGCCGCCCGAGCGTGCCTCCACTCGTCCGCCATGCGCGATCGTCAACTCGCGCACCAGCGCCAGCCCGATGCCCAGGCCCGGATTGGCGCCGTCCGCACGCTGGTTCTCCTGGCCGAACATGCTGAATACGTGCGGCAGGAAGTCGGCCGCGATACCGCAACCTGTGTCGCTCACGGAGATCCTCGCGTGGTTTCGCTCGATCGCCAGCTGCACGTCGATGCGCCCGCCGGCGGGGCTGAATTTCACCGCGTTGCCAAGCAGATTCGAGAGGATCTGCTCCACCCGAACCGGGTCCACATGGCACAGGGTCTGGCCGACACGCGCGGTATCGACATGCCATTGCCGATTCGGCGTGCCCAGTGCCGCGGTGGCGCAGGCCGCACGCACCATGCCACCCATATCGATGGGTTCGCGTGCGAGGCGAAGCTTGCCCGTGCTTATCCTCGACAGCTCCAGCAGATCTTCGATGAGCCGTGCATGGCGCCGTACCGCGGCATGCATGGCCTCGCCAATGACGTGCAGTTTTGGAGACGCGAGCGCAGGAGCAAGCTGAAGCAGCGACTCCGTGTACAACAGCAATTCGGTCAGCGGCTGCTTCAATTCATGCGCCATCATGGCTAGAAGCCGGTCCTTGGCCGCGTTGGCGCGCCGAGCCTCATCGAGGGCCTGCTCCGCGCGGCCGCTGGCTGCGCGCGACGGCACATTGCCCGAGTCGGACAATCCTGATTTCATGTTGAATACCCTTCGAGTGGTTCGCAGCGGCGACGGTCCGCCACCGCATGGGCCGGAAAAAACACGATCGTGGTGCTCGATCGTAGTCAGCCATGCGGTAAGGCAGTAGTCGCGCCGCAGGCATGATCGGGTTGACTGTGCGGCAACAGTGCTGGCCCGCGATTCCTTGGACAGGGATCGATATACGTCGGGCGCGCGCCGCCACAGACCTCGCAAACAGCACCGAGCTCGTCGATTGGCAGCGCAAGGCTGGAGGAGCAATATCGACGTCTCCAGCATGGACGGCTTGGGCGGATTGACGGAGCGCCCCGAGCGACAACCGGAAAGAACAGATAAGCGCTGATACGTTTTTCAACACACTGTCATTTGGAGCGGGATCCACTTGCAGTCAAAGTCCAGCGACCCGGCGGCTGCTTCGCCACCACAAGACACAACGCCGCCGCCCGGGGAAGTCCGTTGGTATTTCGGCGCTTTCATCCTGTGGGAAACCCAGCGTCGGCTCGAGTGGTCCGGGCAGGCCGTGCGGCTGGGACCGCGTTCGTTCGACCTGCTTCTGCACCTGCTCAAGCGGGCCGGCGAACTGGTCGGCAAGGATGAGCTACTGGCCGCCGTCTGGACTGGCGTGGTGGTCGAGGAATCCAGCGTTCGCGTCCACATGTCGCTGCTGCGCAAGGCGCTGGTCGACCCGGCCGACGACGACGATTGCAAGGAATGGATCACCACCGTTCCGCTGCGCGGCTACCGCTTCAACGGAAGAGTCCGGCGCGAACTGGCCGACACCCCGGCCGAGCCGGAGACGCGGGCGCCCGCCTCGCTCACCCGCCTACCGGTGCGATTGACCAAACTCGTCGGCCGCGAAGCCGATGTGGAAACAGTGCTGGCTTCGCTCGACAGCCACCGGCTGGTGAACATCGTCGGACCGGGCGGCATCGGCAAGACCAGCGTCGCCATCCGTGCCGCGGAGCGCTGGCAATCGAAGCCTGCCACACAAGCCGCCTTCGTCGATCTTTCGCCGTTGATCTCGCCCGACCACGTGCTCGGCACGATGGCGCGCTCGCTGGGCGTTGCCGCCGACCTGCCCGACCCCATCCAGGCCATCACGCAATCTCTGGCCGGGCGCGACGTGCTGTTGCTGATCGACAACTGCGAGCACGTGGTGGATTCGCTCGCGCTGCCGATCAGCCGCCTGCTGACCGGTTTGCCCGGCCTGCGCATCCTCGCCACCAGCCGCGAGACGCTTCGCGTGGCGGGCGAATACGTGCTTCGCCTGTCGGCACTCGCGGTTCCCGATGCGGAGAGCGTGACGCTTGCGCAAGCGCTGCACTGGCCCTCGGTCGAGCTGCTCGTCGAACGGGCCAGGGCCGCGGGTGCCGGCGTGTTCGACGAATCGGACGGCCCCTTGCTTGCCAGGATCTCGCGACAGCTCGACGGCATTCCGCTGGCCATCGAACTGGTCGCTGCGCGACTCGGCGTGCAATCGGTCAGCGATCTCGCGCTCAGGCTGGACGACCACATGCGGTTGCTCTCCATCGGCAACCGGGCGGCGCTGGCGCGCCAACGGACGCTGGCGGCCACGCTCGACTGGAGCATCGCCCTGCTGGACGAGGACGAGCTGCGGGTATTCCGTCGACTGTCGGTCCTCAGGGGTCGCTTCGACGTTGCGTCCGCCCTTGGCGTCACCTCCGACGGAATGGACCCGGACTTGGCGTTCGATGCGCTGATCTCGCTGGCCAACAAATCGCTGGTCTTCTTCGATAGCGACGACGCCGTCGCGCCGTATCGCCTGCTCGATACGACGAGGAGCTATGCCGCTTCGCTGCTCGCGCAAAGTGGCGAGCATTCAGCGTTGCTGCGGCACCACGCGATGTTCATGCTCGACCTGATGAAGGCGGCGACAGCGGATTTGCCAAATCTCACCGCGCACGATTGGGGCGACCGCTATGCCCACCACCTGGATGACGTGCGCTTTGCGCTCGAGGTCTGCCTGGCGGAACCGGATGCAAAGACTGCCGCGGCACTGGTCACGTCGTCCGCACCCTTGTGGTTTCACGTATCCCAAGTCGCCGAGTATCGCGACAGGGTCGCGGCGGCGCTCGAACTGGTCGAGCAGCAGCCGGAGCCGGACACCGAAACCGAGACCTGGCTGTTGACTGCGTTGATCATCGCGCTCCTGCACACCGACACCTTCAACCCCGACTTGGGTGTGCTCTGCGACCGCGCCCTCGCCGGCGCATTGGCAGTCGAGTCACGCGTACTGGAACTTCAGATCCGCTGGGGGCGATGCACCCACGACATGATGTTCCGCGGCGAGTACGCTGCGGCATTGCAGCAGTCGGCGACGCTACTTGCGATCGCGCAATCGTGGTCCGACCCGGCCGCACTCAATCTTGCCCACCGGGTGAGCGCGATGGCGAATCATTTCTGCGGAAACTTCGCCGCAGCGAAGCATCACTGTGAAACGTCGCTGCAGTTGAGCGGTAGCGGGGGCCGAACGCGCACCAACATGGTTGGGGTGGACCCGGCCGTCGCGGCGAAGGCGATGCTGGCGCGAACGCTCTGGATCCAGGGCGAAGCGACGAAGGCCTTGGAGACGGCCAGCGATGCGGTGAGCCGCGCCGAATCGGCCGGGCATGCCGTCTCTTTGTGCGCCGCGCTTTACGGCGCTTGCCCCGTCGCCTTATGGTTGGGCGAATTCGAGCTTGCCGGCAAGTGGATCCGCGTGTTGAGGGACACAGCGCAGCGCAGGGGGCTGGGTTGGCTTCGGTACGCCGACTGGTACTTCCAAGGCCTGCAACTCGGCACCGCCCAAGATCCCGCCCTCCATGTCAGCGAGGTGTCCGACCAGTTCGCGAGCTACGACGCGCCACGCAGGGAGATGCTCGTGACGTTCTGTGCCGACTGGGTCGATGACGGGATGGTCGCACGGCTTTCGCGTGGGGAAGGCCTTTGGAGCGCCGCGGAAGTCTGGCGTGCCCTTGGCCGGCAAAGCGAGCTGCGGGGTGTGACCGATGAAGCCGAAAGTTTTTACCTCCGGGCGCTCGAAACCTCAAGACAGCAAGGCGCGAGGTCCTGGGAATTGCGCGCCGCACTGAGCTTGGCCAGGTTGTGGGCAGGCATGGACCGGGCGCCACAGGCGACGCAACTGCTGGACGACATCTGCGCCCTCGCCACCCCCGGTGGCCTTGACCTGATGCAGGCCCGCGCGCTGCGCGAGGAGATCGGCCGCCACTCACCGGCCAACGGAAGTTCCGGAATTGCGGCAGGGAAACCTCGCGCCAAACGCGGCTGAGCGTAGCCCGCCGTTGCACCCCGAATCCCGAATCCCGAATCCCATATTTACAACCGGCCATAACAAATCTTGACAGGCTTTAACTGGTTCCGGCGCGCTTGGACGAGCAGAGTGAATGAGCGGTTCGTATCGCCAGAGCGAACTCCACAACCTCCTCAAGCGGAAGTCGTCCCATGAACTCTTCCACGGCCATCTACCCCCCACCCGGCCCGTTCACACCGCAAGCGGATCCCCTAGCCACCAGCTTCGCCACGACCTATGCGGGCGTCGTCGCCTTCATTGCCGTGGTCGCCGAAGGCAGTTTCGCGCGGGCGGCCGACCGGCTGGGCATCGGCCGCTCTGCGGTGAGCCGCAACGTCCAGAAACTGGAGGACCAGCTGAACGTCCGGCTGCTGCGTCGGACCACGCGAAGCACGGCCCTCACTCGCGAGGGTGACCTGTTCTACGCAAGCTGCCACAGCGGGGTCGACCGCATCGTCCAGGCGGTCGAAGAGATGCGGGACCTTCGCAACGGGCCGCCGCGCGGCCATCTCCGGGTCAGCTCCGCGGCTGGCTTCGGCCGGATGGTGGTGGCACCACTCCTGCGCGAGTTCCAAGTGGCCTATCCCGACGTGGCGGTCGAACTGTTGCTGGGCGACAGGCCAACCGACTTCACCGCTGATCGCGTGGACATCGCGTTCCGCAGCGGTTGCATGGAGGATGCCGAGATCATCGCCCGGCAGATCGTTCCCATGCAGATGGTGGTGTGCGCCTCGCCCGATTACCGGCAAGCACACGGGCTGCCAGTCACGGTGGACGACTTGGGCCAACACGAATGCATCAATTTGCGCACCGGTTCGGGCCGCATCTGCGAATGGGAGTTCAAGGTGGACGGCCGACCCCGCAAGTTCCTGCCCCAGGCCCGGCTCACCTACAACGATCCCGAATTGGTTCTGCAGGCCGTGCTCGGTGGCCAAGGCATCGCCCAGATGGCGGGTTACCTGGTCTGCCAGGCGTTGCGATCCGGCGAACTATTGCCCTGTCTGATGCAGCATGCGCCGGACGACCGCGGCCACTACATCTGCTACCAGAGCCGGCAGCACATGCCGTCGCGGATGCGCGTGTTCATCGACTTCATGACAGCCCGCATCCGCGCGTCCTACCTCGAGTGCGTGCCGGATTTCGGCATTCACTCGTAAAGATGCGGCACGTCCGATCTCTTGCCGAATCGCACGTCCAGAACGCCCGCACCATGCCGAACATCCTGCTGCAGATCACGATAGAGAAGGCTGCCCATTCTCGGTGAGCGGGCCTGAGGCCGATGGTACGGCTCGATGCCCAGAGGAGCTCCGGTCCCCGATGCAGTACGTCAGCAATATTGCCTTCTGGCTCGACGTCTGAGCTCGTCGACGCGCCTACGACAATGCCGACGGCATTGATGCCATGGATGAAGCGCAGCCGTTCCCGTCGCGAACCTTCTGTGCCAGGCACCTGCCGCCCAAAATCGCAAACCATAAAGCAACGCATCACGAGGGAGACATGAACATCATCGTTATCGGCGGCAGCGGCTTGGTCGGGCGGAACATTGTCGAACGGCTGTGCGCTCAAGGCCACGAGGTATCGGCCGCATCCCGCGCGACCGGCGTCGATTTGATAAGCGGGCGGGGATTGATGGAAAGCCTGATCGGCGCCGATGTCGTGGTCGATGTCAGCAATTCGCCGACCTTCGACGACGTCGCCGCCTTCGACTTCTTCAAGACCGCCATCTTCAACCTGCTTTATGCGGAAAGGCATGCCGGCGTGAAGCACCACGTGTCGCTGTCGGTGGTCGGCACTGGACGGCTGGAGGACAGCCCCTACTTGCGCGGCAAGGCGTTGCAGGAGCGCCTGATCGCCGCGTCCGGTATCCCGTTCACCATCGTGCACGCCACCCAGTTCTTCGAGTTTCTGTTAGACATCATCACTTATGCCGGCAGCGGCCAGACCATTCATCTATCGCCGGCCTACATCGAGCCGGTTGCTTCGGACGATGTCGCCGCGACGATCGCACGGGTCGCTGCCGGGACGCCCGTCAACGGTTCGATCGAGATCGCCGGCCCGGAGCGCGCGCGCATGTCCGAGCTGATCCAGCGTTTCGTGATCGACATGGAAGCGCCTTACGAGGTGCGCACCGATGTCGGCGCGCCCTATTTCGGTGCCACGCTGGACGAGCTCGTGTTGCTTCCGCGCGAGGATGCCGAGCGCGGCGAGCGGGATTTCCAGGCCTGGCTCGAACAGTCGGAGTACGCGCGTGCCGACTGGTAACGCGGCACTGCCGCCGTGATGCGTGCCCGGCAACACGGCGAAGCCTGTCTGACGTGACCACGTCCGCGGGAGGAATGACATGCGGAACGCCTTAGCTTTTGCCTTTTTGCTGCTGCTGGCCGGCTGCCAGACGGCACCACGCCGCGCTGCGCCACCCTACATCGTCGGCCAGGCGGCACCCGAGGGGTTTGCATCCGAGGTGCGTCTGGTCACCACCGACTCGGCCAGCTTCGATGCGCAGGCGCCAGCCTTCTTCACCGGCCTCGGCGCCGCGGCAACCGACGGCACCATCGATATCCTCGCGTTGTCCGGTGGCGGCTCCGGCGGCGCCTATGGGGCAGGAGCTTTGGCCGGGTTGAGTCGCGCGCATGCGCGCCCGGATTTCGACATGGTGACCGGAGTAAGTGCCGGCGCCCTGCTTGCGCCCTTCGCCTTCCTCGGCCCCGACTGGGATGCGCGCATGCAGCAGGCGTTTACCGGCAAGCGCATCGCCAACCTTCTGCACTCGCCGGTACGCACCCTCCTGGCTCGGCTGTTGTCGCCACACGGCGCTGCGCGAGAAAATCCGCTGTTTGTGCTGGTCGACCATTTCGTCACGCCGCAGATGCTCGCCGCCACCGCTGTCGAAGCGGCAAAGGGGCGACGCCTGCTGGTGGCCACCACCGACCTGGACAAGCATGAAACCGTCTTGTGGAACATGGGCGTGATCGCCCGGCATGGCGGCGAGGCGGCGCGGCAGCTGTTCCGTGATGTGTTGATCGCCTCGGCCAGCGTACCGGGGGTATTTCCGCCGGTGCTGATCCACGTCACCGACGGCTGGCGCGACTATGACGAAATGCATGTCGATGGCGGCTTGACCACGTCGGTGTTCACGCTGCCGCTCATCGCCGGCATCCAGTCCTACGCCTTGTCGCCATTGCACGGTGCCCGCCTGTACATGATCGTCAACGGCCAGCTCGCGCACCCACCGCAGACGACGCCGTTCAATACCATCGATGTGCTCTCCAACAGCTTCGTCGCGGAAACGACCTACAAGACCCGGCGGGCCATCGTGGAAAATATCGCGAGCGCGAATCGGCTCGGCATGACATTCCGGATGACCGATATTCCGGTGGAGTATCCACAGGAGGGTTTCATCGACTTCGACCAGAAGCACATGCAGGCGCTGTTCAATTACGCGGACGATTGTGCCGCGCGGGGCCTGTTGTGGCTGACGCCGCAGCAATCCGTCCGGCGGAGCATGGCACCGGCACGTACGCCTGCTTCGGGCGGTTTGGCGTGCCCTCGCGAAATCGACCCTCCGTAACTCCCGGCCAGGCGGAGTCCAACACGTTCTCGCACGAGGATGGTTCCCGGCTGAAACGGCTTCATCCGATTGTTGTCCTGGCGGAAACACGATGGGCCATCGCACGGGTCTACCGGTCGCCTGCTCGCCGGCGCAGAATTTTCTCCGCTTCCCCCCATGGCAAACGAAGACGACGGGTGCCAGGTCGTCGAGGCGGCTGTAATGGGTCGTGCACTTTCCATCCGTTCGTGTACGGGACACACCCACGTTGGCGCGGCGTCCCCGCGGAGTACCAATCAGCCACACGACGATGCCATGGGCGGGAAGCCTCCATTCACCGTGCGTCGCACCCCCGCACGTTCGCTACATGGTGCTTCGATCCGTTTCGACCGCGCATCATGGCAACCAGAGATGACGCCAATGCGGCCGAGCCGAATCCTTCTGCAAACGACCATTCCGACCGTCGAGGACGATTGGCACATCGGCCGCTTCAGCCTGCTGCGCGACCATCTGGCCAACGTGCGTGACATCCATGGCAAGCCATTGTTCGAGATCACCGCGCGCGACCGCGAGCCACCCGATGCGGCGGACAGCGTGCTGTCGCGGATCGACACCTCATCATTCGATCAACTGTGGTTGTTCGCGGTAGATACCGGCGACGGCTTGACGGACGCAGATTGCGAAGCGATCACACGCTTTCGCCAGCGTGGCGGCGGACTGCTGGTGTTGCGCGATCACATGGATCTGGGCAGCTCGGTATGCACACTGGGCGGCGTCGGCCCGGCGCACTTTTTTCATTCGAAAAATCCGGATCCCGATCCTTCGCGGCGCAGGGTGGACGACACCGTCACGCGCGACATTTCGTGGCCCAATTACCATTCCGGCGCCAACGGCGATTTCCAATGCATAAAGATCGTGCCGCCGCTGCATCCGGTGCTGCGCGATCCGCAGTCACCGGACGGCGCGATCCGCTACCTGCCCTCGCACCCGCACGAAGGTGCGGTCGGCGCACCGCCGGGCGACGCGACGGCACGCGTAATCGCGACAGGCCGCAGCCAGTCGACCGGACAGCTCTTCAACCTCGTCGTGGCGTTCGAACCCTCTGCCGACTGGGGGCCCGCGATCGCGGAATCGACCTTCCACCATTTCGCCGACTACAACTGGAACCCGTCGACGGGTTCGCCCGGCTTTGTCAGCGAGACACCCGGCGATGCGCTCGCGCGTTCACCCGAGGCGCAACGATCCATCCGTCGCTACGTTCGCAACTTGGCGTTCTGGCTGGGCGGGATACCGCTGGATATGCCTACGGCGTGACCGGGTCTGTCACGTACGTCGATTGATTTTCCGAACAGCCGCCTCACCCGGTTTCTGCTCACGCGAAGTCGCGCGGCGAGGTGACCGGAACCGCTTCGCCTCGGCTGGAACCCGCTTCAGTTTGTTCGCCGGTGGCAGAAGAGCCACGGCGGACCAAGCGATTCGCACGGCTCCCTTCGCAGCGCGCGATTGCAGGCCAGGAGGGCCTCCGATCAGCCGATGTACCAATCGTGCCCTGACAACCGAAGCACCGACACCATGAATCCGGTGGCGAAAAAAACATTGGTTCACAACATGGAACATGGTGAGTACAGCTCGCTTACTTCCGATGGGCTGCGGCCGTTCCTAAAGTCAGCTCCACGCGTGTACCTCCTCTCCTTTCGCTGACTTACGAACCAACACTTATGACCACACATCGCAGAAAGCATTATCTGACGGATACCTTGCAGCCACTCCCCTTCCGCACTGACGACCACGCCTACCCTGAAGCACTTGGCAGAGGAGCCATGGATGTCGACGAAAACGGCTCGCCAGTAACCCTGCCGGAGGCGGACTGGCTTGTCTGCTTCGTTCCCGGCCTGAGGCGACAATGGTGGCACCGTTTCGCCCACAAAGAGCACAAGCACGTCTTCGCAATACGCAAGCTCGACAACGATGCCTGGCTTCTCGTCGAGCCGTGGTGGACAAGGTTGATGGTCAACGTGTTGACGCACGATCAGGCAATTAAGTTTCTGCAATGGGGCGCCGACGGCGATGTACTCAAGGTCCGGGAAAGGATCCCAGGCCAGGGTTGCCAAATGCGTGGCTGGTCGAACTGCGCCGTACTGGTCGCGTTCCTGCTTGGGCGGTCCTATTGGACCTGGACGCCTCACGGACTTTATCGGCGCCTCAGGGCGGACAGAGGGGTTCAATCGGTCGATGCGGCATACATCTTCAGCGAATATTTCCGCTCCATGCGCGATGAATCTCTCCGCTCAACGCTGAAAACATCCTTCCTTCTCCAATAAGCTCAAGCCTGCCACAAGGGGCACACCTTTCGGGCGGTTTCGCATCGCACACTTCACGTCGAACTGCATCGCTGGCTACGATCTGTCGGGACGTTTGGCACGCGCCAGGCCTGCGCCGAACGTCTATCTCGCGCAGCGTGGCATGAAGTTCCACGTCCCGGGTCGCAAACATGCCGCCCGAACCGAAAATCCGGACGACGGCGATTAACTACTTCATCGTTCACTTGGAGAGAGGTCCAAGCGGAGACTATTTTGTTCAATCCGCAACCCTCTGGGCCTCGTAACTTCCAGCTCATGGCAGCGATCGAGGCCGCCGAGCCTCCTTATCCGTCAGCAGAATGAGCCCCATAGCTTGCGGAGGGCGCAGTGCAGAGGAAGCTGGCTTTGTTGTGGCTTGGCGTTCTGGTGGGCGGCTGCCAGACCGCGCCGCGTCGTGACGCGCCACCGGAAATGATCGGTCACGCCGCGCCGGTGGGGTTTCCAGCG
Organism: Rhodanobacter fulvus Jip2; assembly: GCF_000264315.1. GTDB lineage: Bacteria > Pseudomonadota > Gammaproteobacteria > Xanthomonadales > Rhodanobacteraceae > Rhodanobacter > Rhodanobacter fulvus. Next base: position 98,915 of record NZ_AJXU01000028.1, on the reverse strand, counting down.
AACATACGGTTGGTGACGACTGACCTGGGCAAATTCACAGAGCTCGCACCCACCTTTTTTCGTGGCATCAGTGCCGCTGCAACCGATGGCACCGTCGACATTCTCGCGCTGTCCGGCGGCGGTTCCGGTGGCGCCTACGGCGCAGGGGTGCTGGCCGGCCTCAGCCGGGCGCGGACGCGTCCGCAGTTCGAGATGGTGACGGGTGTGAGTGCCGGCGCCTTGCTGACTCCCTTCGCGTTTCTCGGTCCGGACTGGGACGCACGCATGCAACAGGCATTCACCGGTCAACGCAGTGCGAAGCTGCTGCGCTCACCCATGCGCACCATTCTGGCCCGGCTGCTGTTTCCGCGCAGCCTGCCCCATCGCAATCCGCTGTTCGCGCTGGTCGATCACTTCGTCACGCCGCAGATGCTTGCCGCCGTGGCAGATGAAGCCGCCAAGGGGCGTCGTTTGATCGTGGCCACCACCGACCTGGACAAACGCGAAACCGTGCTGTGGAACTTGGGCGAGATTGCCTTGCGTGGAGGGCCAAGTGCACGCCGATTGTTCCGCGATGTGCTGGTCGCCTCGGCCAGTGTGCCGGGCGTATTTCCCCCCGTGTTGATACGCGTCAGCGACGGCCACCACGACTACGACGAGATGCATGTGGACGGCGGCGTGACCACCTCGGTGTTCACGTTGCCCCTTATCGCGGGCATCCAGTCTTACGAGCTGCCGCAACTGCGCGGCGCCCACCTGTATGTGATCGTCAATGGCCAGCTCGCGCGAACGCCGCAAACCACACCGTTCAACACCGTGGACATACTTTCAAACAGCTTCGCCGCGGAAATGACCTACAAGACCCGCGGCGCTATCGTGGAAAACATTGCCGCCGCAAAGCGACTGGGTATGAGTTTCCGCATGACAGAAATTCCGGCGGACTACTTGCAGGAAAGCTTCATCGACTTCGATCAGCGGCATATGCAGGCGTTGTTCGACTATGCCTTCGATTGCGCCTCGCGCGGCCTGGTCTGGCTGACGCCGGAGCAGTCGATCAAACGCAACATGAGTCCGCGTCGCGCGGCGGCATCGACCATGGCAACCATCGATGCATGTCCGGTGCAGGCTGCCACAGGGGCTCACTGACCCAGAAATGCCTCGCAAGCGATCGGCGGCCTGTATGACGCAGGTACCGGGTTGCCGTGGCAGTTTACCTGCGATCACGCCGCAGCCGCGCCGGCGTGATTCCGCTGTGCCGCCGGAACACGCGCGCAAAGTGCGACGGGTCGACGAAACCGGCGCGACGGCCGATCTCCGAAATGGTCAGGCGTGCCATCAGCGGCGACTCCAGCATGCGCGTGGCCAGCGCCACGCGCGCACTCATCAGCAAACCGCCGAAGGTCTGATCGCATGCGGCCAGTGTGCGATGCAGCGTGCGCACGGAGATGCCCACTGCCAACGCAACGTCCACCGCTCCCAGGGTCTGCTCGGTGGAGCGCTGCACGATGGCATCCTGCACCAGGTCGCGCAGCTGGCGTTGCCGCAGCACCGGTTGCAACGTTTCGCCGCTGAGCTGGTTGGCGCACAAGGCCAGCAAAGCGCCCACGTGATCGACGATAAGCTGGGTGGGCAATGCCCCGTGCTGCAGGTTTTCCGGCACGAGTTGCGCAATGAAGCTGGTCAGGGCACGCGCCCAGAGCGCATCGTTCGGCATGGGCTTCCCCACGAACGCCGCCGGATCGGGCAGCCACTGGCCCAGCCATGCTTCGGGCAGCACCAGGTGCACGTTGTCGAAGGCCTGCGCGAAGTTCAGGTAATGCCCGAGGCGGGAATCCAGCAGCACCGCATCGCCACAGCCCACGTGCACCCAGTCGCGATGGCGCAGGTTCCACCCTGATCGGCGGTTGACGATGAGATGGAATTGCCGCGACGTGCTGAGCGCCACGTGTTCCCCGCCACGCACGCAATCGTGTGCGGTGCTTACGCCGTGCACCAGGATGAGCGGGCCCAGCCGGGTGGCGGTGATCTCGCCGTCGAACGGATCGGTGACGGCGCGCGCCACCACCATCGGATCGAGCGCCGAACTGATCACGTCCGAATAGAACGCCAGCCGCTGCCCGGCCGCGATGTCCCGCGTGGACCAGCGCTGGATGTCCGCGATGGGTGGCGCGCTCATGGCAACACCATTGCGCGCAGCACGCGCGCCGCCGCGCGCAGCGGCCACGGGTGACGACGGCTGGATGCTCGGTTCACGCCAGGCTCCGCGCCGGCAGGCGGCAAGGACGACGTTGGCACTCTATGCCTGCGCCCTGCCCCCGGCAATACGCGCACGCGTTGCCGGGCAACGCCGCCGCTCAATGGCAGCGGTGGCGGAAGTCGCCGGGCGTCAGGCCGGTCAGTTGCACGAAGGTGCGGGAAAAATGGCTCTGGTCCGCAAAGCCCACCTCCAGCGAGATATCGGACAGCGCGCGGTCGGTATCCCTGATCAGGGCGATGGCGGCGGAGATCCGGCGGGTGATGAGGTAGTGATGCGCCGGCATGCCCATGCTTCGCTTGAACGCGCGGGAGAAGTGGCAGCAGGACACGCCCGCGAGCTGCGCAAGGGAAAGCAGGTCGGCGCCCGTGGCCAGATGATCCTCGATATGGCTACGCACTCTGCGCAATACGCCGGGAGCCAGCCCGCCACGCGTCGATTGCCGCAGGCCCGCCTCCTGCCCTTCCAACGCCAGCGGCCCCAGCGCGGCATGGCCGAGCCGGCGCACGGCGGCAAGCAGGTCATCGGTGGCGCAATCCATCGGCAGGCAGGCATCGACCTCCGGCTGCGCCTGTCCCGCCCCGGCCTGCAGCGGCTCGTTCGTGAGCAGGATCACGCGGGGCCGCGGCAGGCTGCCGCCCAAGCGCAGTGGCGGATGCGGCTCACTGCGCCGATCGGTGATCAATACATGGACGGCACCGTTGATGATGCCTTGCGCCGGCGGCGGTTCGTCGACCAGCGCCACGTCGCATCCGGGCACCTGCTGCAGCGTCGCCAGCAAGCCGGCCGCCAGCAACGGAGAGGAGTGCGTCACACGTACCGATACATGGCACAGCCACCGCCTCGCCGTACGATCGCGCCGCTTGGGCGCCGTGCGGTTTTCGAAAGCGCCGCCCACGGCGCCGTCCACCATGCCGTCATTCGCGGCGATCGCTGCACTGGTCATCGGGATGCCCTCGTGAAAGCTGTCCGAGCCAATGATCACTCCCGCCAAAAGCCGCAAATCGCCTCTTCGTGCCACCGTGGGAAGAAAGCCTGGACGCTGCGCGCCAGCGCGATGACCGTGGCGTGGCCACCGCAAAATTTCACCAGCGGGGGCAAATTCGTACAAGGCGCCCCATGGGTGCCTTGGCAGGCTGGCGTCCGGTTGGGTAACGGAAGCGGTCATGTCGATCTCCCGCGCGGCAGGGCGCATCGCGGCGATGGAAAAAAATCGGCTGCCGCGAGTGGTCCTCGTCCACGACGCGTGGTTCGACGGCTCGTCGTGGAACGAAGCGATGTCGCGCCTGCAGGCCCACGGCCTGGACGTGCTGGCAGTGAGCAACCCGCTGCAATCGCTGGCCGGTGACGTGGCGGTAGTGCGGCGAGTGCTGGACGCGATATCGGGTCCCGTCATCCTGGTGGGCCATGGCTGGGGCGGCACCGTGATCACCCAGGCCGCCACCACCGGCAACGTGGCTGCGCTGGTCTACGTGGCCGGGCTCGCACCGGATCAGGGCGAGTCGGTGCGCTCGCTGCGGGCCTGCGACCCGGAGCTTGAGCAGCTGCCGCGCACCCGTTCCGACGAAGCCGGCTACATCCACTTCGAGCGCACCGGCTTTTCGTATTACCTGGCTCACGACCTCCCGCTCATCCAGGCCAATGTGCTGGCGGCGGTGGATGCGCCCATCCACTGCGATGCGCTGGAAGAAGTCATCGATCAGCCGGCGTGGCGTGGGCTGCCGGCGTGGTACGTGGTGACGACGCAGGACCGGATCGTGCTTCCCGCCAGCCAGCATCGGATGGCCACCCGCATGCGCGCGCAGGTGCGGGAAATCGGCGCCAGCCATGTGCCGTTCCTCTCGCGTCCGCGGGAATTCATCGAAGTGATTCTCGAGGCCGTCGCCCGAGCCTGTTAGCTGTCGCCGGATCAAGAGCGACCCCACCCCAACCCTCCCCTGCAAGCAGGGGAGGGAGCACGGCGGTTCTGCTCCTCCCCTGCTTGCAGGGGAGGCAGCATCGCGGGCGCCAGAAAGCGGCTGCGCGATCGTGCAAACAGCGGCAGGAAGCATCAAGCCCCTGGTGATTTCGCGGCCTACGCTGCAGTCATGTTCGCGGCGCGTTCGTGCCGCGCCTGGTGCTCCCTTCCAGCCCGACAGGACGCAGTCATGGATACCGCCGTCACACCCGACAGTTCGAAGCGCTACGCCTTCGATGCCCAGTTCATCGCCGGCCACTGGCGCAATGGCCATGCGCGCACCCGTCTGGATGTGCTCAACCCGTACAGCGGCGAAGTGATCGCCTGCTTCGGCAAGGCCGATGGTTTCGACGTGGATGAGGCGTTTCGCGGTGCCGCCGAGGCGCAGACCGCCTGGGCACAAGCACTGCCCTCCCAGCGCGCGGCCGTCCTGCGCAAGGCGGCCGCGGTGATGGAGCAGCGGCACGAGGAGATCGTCGACTGGCTGATCCGCGAATCGGGAAGTACCCGCGCCAAGGCCGAGATCGAGTGGTGGGTGGTGCACGCGGCGATGCTGGAATCGTCCACCCTGCCCACGCGCCTCGAAGGCCGCATCGTCGCCGGCGATTACCCCGGCAAGGAAAACCGCATCTACCGGCGGCCGGTCGGCGTGGTGGCGGTGATCAGCCCGTGGAACTGGCCGCTGCACCTGAGCACGCGATCCATCCTGCCCGCGCTGGCGCTGGGCAACGCGGTGGTGGTGAAGCCGGCGGCCGAAACGCCGGTGACCGGCGGCTTGCTGATCGCCCGCATCCTGGAAGAAGCCGGACTGCCACCGGGACTGTTCAGCGTGATCGTGGGCGACCCGGCCGAGATCGGCGACGCGTTCGTGCAGCATCCCGCGTCGCGCGTGGTGTCGTTCACCGGATCGACCAAGGTGGGGCGGCATATCGGGCAGATGGCGGTGACCGCGTCGAACCTGAAGAAGGCGATGCTGGAGCTGGGTGGCAACGCACCGCTGGTGGTACTGGACGACGCCGACCTCGAGCAGGCCGTGCACACCGCCATCGTGGCGAAGTTCCTGCACCAGGGGCAGATGTGCATCGCCGCCAACCGCATCATCGTGCTGGACAAGCTGCACGATGCGTTCGTCGAGGCGTACATCGCCTACGCTGGTTCGCTGAAGGTCGGCGACCCGAACCAGGTCGACACGGTGATCGGCCCGATCATCAGCCAGCGCCAGCTCGACCGCGTCACCGGCATGATCACGCAGGCGCGCAGCGACGGCGCGCGGTTGCGACTGGGCCGGCCAGCGGAGCAATTGATGCTCAGCCCGCACGTGTTCACCGGCGTCACCCAGAGCATGGCGCTGGCACAGAACGAAATCTTCGGGCCGGTCGCCCCGGTGCTGCGCGCCGCGGACGAGGCCGACGCACTGCGGATGGCCAACGACACCGACTACGGCCTCACCAGCGCGGTGCTGACCGGCAACACCTATCGCGGCGAACAGTTCGCGCGGCAGATCCGCACGGGCATGAGTCACGTCAACGACGTCACGGCGATCGACATGCCTGCGCTGCCTTTCGGCGGCGACAGGAATTCGGGCATCGGCCGGTTCGGCAGCAAGGGCATGATCGATGCCTTCACCTCCGAGCACTGGGTATCGGTGCAGCACACCCCCTCCCAGTATCCGTTCTGACCCTCATGACTAATTTCCGATACACACTCATCTGCACCGCTGCGCTGACGTCGTGCTTCGCCGTGCGTGCCGTCCACGCCGACGAAGCCGGCAGCTGGTTCATTCGCGGCGGCCTGGCCTATGCAGACTTCCACGCCAGCGGCACGGTGGCCATCAACGGCCAACAGGTGCCCGGCGCCAACGCCACGGTCAGGCACAACACGGGCTTCGCCTTCGAAACCGGATACTTCCTAACGCCCGACTGGTCCGTTGCGCTTACCTTGGGCGCACCGCCCACGGCGAAGATCTACGGTGCGGGCACGTTGAGAAGCGCCGGCGAACTGGCCGAAGCCACCTATGGGCCGGCGGTGCTTGCGCTGCAGTATCACCCTCCCCTGCACGGCCGCTTTCGGCCGTATGTGGGCCTGGGCGTCAACTACACCTTGATCACGCAAACCCGCGACGCCGCGATCAAGCACGTGCATGTCGACAACGGCACCGGCGTGGCGCTGCAGGCGGGTGTCGAATATCGCCTCACGCCGCGCTTTGCACTGTTTGTCGATGCCAAGAAGATCTGGGTGAGCGTGGATGCGCGCGGCCTGGCGGCGACGCCGGCGGGCGACATGCCAGCCACGTCGCACCTGACGCTGAATCCGGTGATATGGAACATGGGCGTGTCGTACCACTTTTGAACCAGCGGGGTTTGCCATGAAGATCGAACGGCACGGGTCGGCGCTGTGGTACGGCGGCTTTCCCCAGGGGCGCGGCAGCCTCTCCACCGAGAGCGGTGCGCTCGACGACCACTACTACAACGTGGCCAGCCGCTTCGACCGCCATGTCGGCAGCAACCCCGAAGAGTTGCTCGCCGCTGCCCATGCGGGCTGCTTCAACATGGTGCTGGCGATGGTGCTGGCCGAAGCGCACCTCACCGCGACCGAGCTGCAGACATCGGCCACCGTGGTGCTGGAACAGCAATTTTCCGGTTTCGTTATTGCCTCGGTCCACCTGAGCGTGCGCGCCGTGGTGCCCGATGCCGATCCGCTGGTTTTCCGCAGGCTGGCTGCGCTGGCGCGGGCCAAGTGCCCGCTGTCGCGCCTGTTCAACGCCATGGTCACGATCGAAACGGAGTTGTCGGGCGATTGGGGTGCTCTGCGGCAGCCCGTTGTCGCAAGGTCCTGATCGAGAATTGGGCCAGGTTCCTCTCGGCATGTCGTGGTTCAAGGCCCAGCGTAAGCAATGCGCGTTCTGCTGCGCTGGCATATCAGGCCAACGCAGCACGGGGTCTTTCGTTGCCGTGGAGCATCAGCGGCAAGGTCCGGGGCATCGCGACTGAAGTCGCTCCCACAGGGCCACCCTGCCGGCATGTCTAGGAGCGCACCCTGTGTCCGGGGGGAGTACCGGGAGCTGGGGGAGAGCTCGCGCACAGGGTGCGCTCCTACACATGCCGGCGATCCAAACCTCATTCGTAACAGCGGCCTTAGGGCTTGTCGTACGTCACCAGCTTGGTATCGCCGCTGTCGGTGATGAAGATCGCCAGCAGCGAGGCCGGCTGGGTCGCGCTGGCGTTGTCGCTGACCAGGTGATGCGCGCCGGGTGCTTCGGTCCAGCTTTCGCCGACGCGGTAGACCTTCGACTCACCACCCTCGAGCTGGCTGCGGATCGAACCACTGAGCACATACGCCACCACGAACGCCGAGCCGTGCCGATGCGGTATCGACTTGCCGCCCGGCTTGTAGGTCACTACTGCGGCGGTAATCGACTTGCCCGGAATGTTGGGAATGGCGTGCGCGAAGGCAGGCACGACGGTCTCGTGCTCGACCGGCCTGGGCGACGCTGCCGTCGCGGCACCGGCAGCAAGCAACGCCGCCAGCATGAAAGGTGAAATGAGCGGACGTGCGTGCATGCGCAGGCTCCTCGAAGAAGTGGATGATCCGTGGGCCATGCCCAGCGGCAAGGCTTGCCTCATATCCTCCCGCGCCGCGCGTCCCGCTTCTTTTGCAAACATGCCGCGGATTGTTCATTCACGGCATCGCGCGTCGCCGCTGCAGACGAAGGCGGGATCGGACAACGACCGCACAGAACATCCAAGCGTGCGCAGCGCCGTGTCGTCAGCATGACGACCGCACGGAATGGCAAGGCGCGATTCCGATTCGCCAAAACCGAGTGCCACGGCCCGAGCTGCACGGCAGGTCCGTTTCGTAACTCCCCACATCAACCGCTGGAGGACCGCCCGCATGATGATCGACGTTCTGGCGCTACTGATCGGCGTGATCGCCGGCCTGCGCGCGATGACCCCCGTCGCGGTGTTGAGCTGCGCCGCGCGCATGGGCTGGCTGCCGCTGCAAGGCACGCCGCTGGCCTTCATGGGCTACGCCATCACGCCAGGGCTCCTGGTTCTGGCGGCGCTGGGCGAACTGGTCAACGACAAATTGCCCAGGACGCCCAGCCGGATGATTCCGATGCAATTCGGCACCCGCCTGGTCACCGGCGCATGGGCTGGCGCCACGCTCACCGCCGCGCATGGGTCGCTCTGGTCCGGCCTGATCATCGGCGCCCTCGGTGCCGCGCTGGGCACGTGGGGCGGCCACCGCGCACGACGGGCGCTGGCGCTAGCCTTCCATAACGATTTTCTCGCGGCACTGCTCGAAGACGCCGTGGCGATCGCCGGCGCCGTGCTGATCGTGCTCGCTTCGGCTTGAGCGCTTCCCACTTCCCCACAGGTGCATCCCATGAAAACCTTGGCCGCCGTCGTCGAGTCCGTGAAGCAACCCTTCCAGCTGGAGCACATCGATCTGCCCGAACCGGGCGATGACGAGGTGCTGGTGCGCATCGTCGGCGTGGGCCTGTGCCACACCGATCTGGCCAGCAAGGACGGCCTGATCGACGCGCCCTTCCCCAACGTGTTCGGCCACGAGGGCGCCGGCATCGTGGAGAAGGTCGGCAGCCGCGTGAGCAAGGTCGCGCCCGGCGACCACGTGGTGCTCGCGCCCGCGTTCGACGGCACCTGCCCGCATTGCCTCCATGGCGAACCGATGTACTGCGACCAGTTCTTTGCGCTCAACTTTCAGGCCGACCCGGACGGCCCGCACGCCGAGCGCGAACACGGTGGCCGCGCACGCCTTGGCTATTTCGGTCAGTCCTCATTCGCGCACTACGCGGTGGTCAACCAGCGCAGCACCATCAAGGTGCGCAAGGACGTACCGCTCAAGCTGCTGGGCCCGCTGGGCTGCGGCATCCAGACCGGCGCGGGCACCGTCATGAACGGTATCCGGCCCAAGGCAGGCTCCACGATGGCGGTGATCGGCATGGGTCCGGTCGGATTGGCTGCGATCATGGCCGCGCAGGTCTGCGGCTGCACCACACTGATCGCGATCGACCAGGTCGATGCCCGACTCGACACCGCGCGCGAACTTGGCGCCACGCACGTCATCAACACCCGCCAGGCGGGCAACCTGGGCGAGGCGATCCGCGCGATCGCACCGCGCGGCGTGGACGCCATCGTCGACGCCGCCGGGGTGAATGCGCTGATCGGCGCGGCCATCGGCGGGCTGGCGATACTCGGCCACGTCGCGCTGGTGGCGGTGCCGTCGGCAGCGGGCAAGCCGCTGGAGCTGCCGTGGCTGACCTTCCTGCTGGCCGGCCAATCCGTGCAGGGCTACATCGAAGGCAACGCCATCTCCGAGGTCTTCATTCCGCAGCTGATCGACCTGTACCGGCAAGGCCGCTTCCCGTTCGATCGGCTGATCAGCTTCTACCCGTTCCACGACATCGAGCAGGCCGTGGCCGACCAGCACGCGGGCAAGATCATCAAGGCCGTGCTGGAGATGGAGGCCTGAACCCGTGTGCGCTGCCACCAGCCCCGCCGACACTTTGACGCCGCAACAGGTCGGTCACCTGCGGCACGTCGAGAACCTTTCGCTGCAGCCAGCCAACGACTGGTCGCTGATGAAAGGCATCGGCACGGGGCAGGACGACTTTGGCGCCTACCGTTTCCAGCTGGCGTACATGGCGTATGCGCTGGCGATCACCCATGTGCATCGCCTGCCCGCGGCGCCAGGTGTGTTCAAGCCGATCTTCGAGCGGCTGATCGCGAAACTGCTGCTGCCCGAAAGCTGGCTGTACTGGCGCGATGTCAGCCGCGGCGGCAGCATCTTCAACGCGCACCTGAGCGATCAGTACCGCGAAGAGTGGAACCCGGTGCTGCGCGACAACATCATGTACAGCGCGTACGTGCAGTCGTTGACCCTGCTGTACAACGTGCTGTTCGACGATGACCGCTACGCGCAACCCGGCGCCATCACCTTCGAACACTGGTCGTACTTCTGGGGCGGCGACGGGCACCGTTTCGCGTACGACCAGAACACGCTCAACGAACACCTGTACTGGAAGATGGTCGAAAGCGGCTACCTCGGCGTGGCCTGCGAACCGAACTGCATCTTCCAGATCTGCAACCAGCCGGCGATCCTCGGCTTCCGCATGCACGACCTGCTCACCGGCGGCGACCGCGCCAGCGAAGTCACCCGCGGCTACGAGCAGGCGTGGCAACAATTCGGCCGCATCGGCGACAACGGCCACTATCACGTGATGCTGGCCGAAGACACCCACGCGGTTCGCCCCAACGTGATGCAGGCGCCGTGGGTGGACGCGTGGTGCGGCGCGCTGATGAACATGTGGAATGGCGATTTCGTGCGCGCGCATTACCCGCAACAACTCGCCGACCTCGTGCTGCACCAGCCCGATGGCACGCTGTCGGTCAGGTCCGCGCCGCGTCCGCCGGTGCAGGGCCACGTCGTGCTCAACGACGATTCCGACTTCGGCTGGGTCGCCGCCTGGGCCTCGGAAATGGGCGATGAGGAAACCCTGCGCGGATTGCTGCTGCACGCCGACCGCCGCATGGCGCCGCGGTGGCGCGATGGCGGCCTGTACTATCCGCGCAACGACCAGGCCGAGGATGCCGACGGCTACCGCACGCTGGTCGAACCGATGACCGGCAACGTGCTGCTGGCGTATGCGCGGCTCAATGTACGCGACGGCCTGCGCGGCGTGTACGAGGCGCCGTGGGGCGAAGACCATTTCGACGAGCCGGCCATCGTGGCAGTCGGCAGCGGCTTGGATGTGTTGCAGGCCCGCTTCGATCGCGCTACGCAATCGCTGCGGTTCACCGTGCAAACGCGTTCGGATCGGCCGTCGTCCGAGGCATGGGTCGCCCTCGGCCGCATCGCTGGGCGGGGCGGCTGGCGCCTGCTGCTGGATGACGTGCCGGTCGCCAGTGGCGACACATCCACGCTCACCTGCAGCGGCCCGGTCTCGCTGCAGCCGATCGATCGTGGACTTGAGCTGCACTGGTCAGGTCGGCGGGTGCAAACCATGCGGATGATTTTCGAGCACGACGCCACCGCAGCGCACACCCATGAGATTGCTGGCCGCGTGAAAGTCACTGGATCCCCGCTTTCGCGGGGATGACGAGGCTTAAGTAAATGCCATTCGAATCAGGCAAGGTCAACACAATGCCTGGCTGCGGTGAGTTTTCGCTCATCGACCACTTCAACCGTGCCGTGACCGAGCAGGTGTTTCGCGACGGGCACACGCTGGTGCTGTTCGGCTTCACCCATTGCCGCGTGGTCTGCCCGCGTGCGTTGGCCCGCTACGCCAGCGTGCTCGGCCAACTGGCCGGCGAAGGCTGGCCGGCGCGGGGCCTCTACATCAGCGTGGACCCCGCACGCGATACGCCCGAAGTGATGCGCGACTACCTGCAGCCCTACTCGGCTTTCCTGGGTTTGACCGGCACCACCGCGCAGATTGACCAGGCCAAGGCCGCCTTCCGCGTGTTTGCCCGGCGCGCCAGCGATCCGGATGAACCCGACGGCTACCGCGTACCGCACACCGCGATCGCCTACCTGCTCGATGCGGAGGGACGCTGCCTGTCCCATTTCGCCGATGCACTCGCTGCGGAGGAAGTGCTGGATCGCATGCGCGCGTTGCTGGCAACGCAATTACGTCAATCCGGCGCTTGATGTGGGGCCTGTCGAACCCTGCGCAAGCGTCGCCACAGCCGCGCCGATGCGTACGCCGCGCGTGCCGGCACCATCAGCGACAATTCGGTGCCGCCCTCGTCGCCACGACGCAGCACCAAGCACCCACCGATCCTTTCCGCCCGCTCGCGCATGCCCTGCAAGCCCCAGTGCCCGGCGCGGCCACCGTCACGCAGCACGGCTTCGTCGATACCGTCGCCGTCATCGCGGACCCGCACATGCAAACCCTCGCGCCGCCACTGCATGCACAACTCGACCGTGCCGGCATTGGCGTGCACGAAGGCGTTGCGCAAGCCCTCGCGCGCGATGTCCAGGATTTCCTGCGCCACCTCCGGGACCAGCGGCCGCGGCGCGCCTTCCTCGGTCAGCACGAAGCCCGCGCGATACAGCGTGGTGTAGTCCAGCGCGATGGCGCGTAGATCGCCGGCAAGATCCGGCGACGCATCCAGGCGGCGCAGCGCCAGGATGCGATCGCGGCCGTCCACAAGCATGTCGCGCGTGCGCAGCGCCACGTCGGTCATCTCCTGCCGGTGCGTCGCCTCGATTCGGGGGCTCGCCGCCCAGGTCTGCAGTCGCAGTTGCAGGCCCTGCACGCCTTGCAGCAAGGTGTCGTGCAGATCGCGCGCGATGCGCTCGCGCTCCTCGATGCGTATGTGCATCTGCCGTCCCAATGCCTTCACGCGCATGCGATAGGCAAACCAGAGCACGAACGCCAGCAGGAAGCCGGCCAGCGCGCGGAACCACCAGGTCTCGTAATAGGCCGGCGCGCGCGTCAGAGCGAGTGACGCATGAACGGCGGAGGCGGCATCGCCCGATCGAACAGCGCGCACCTCGAACTGGTAGCGCCCCGCGGGCACCTTGGTGAAAACCGCTTCGCGACGGGTGCCGACATCCTGCCAGTCGTTGAACCCGGCCAGCCGATAGGCAAAGTGCACGCGCTCCGGATGATTCAATGCCGGCGTGGTGTACGTGATGCGAAAGGAATTTTCTGCAGAAGTAAGCGCCACGCCCCTCGCGGATGCCGGATAGACCGCCGAACCGGTGCTCACTGATTCGACGACGATCGGCGGCAAGGCCGGTGCCTTCGGCACGCGGGCCGGATCGATCCATGCCAGCCCGGACGCGGTGTGCGTCCAGATGCGGCCGTCCGCACCCATGCGCAACGACGGCAGCATGCGGTCTGCATCGACCACGCTGGGCACGCCGTCGGTGGCATCGAACAAGCGGGCCGTCACCCGCGACCCGGGAAGCGCCATCGCCTTGCGCACGTCGGCGGCCGGAATTCGCATGACACCATCCAGCGTCTGTACCCAGAGATTGCCCGCAGCATCCCTGACCAAGCCGGTGACCGTCTGGAATGCTTCGGCATCCCTGCTCACCAGCGAGGTAAAGCGCTTGCCGTCGAAAAACTGGATGCCGTCGTCACCGCCCACCCACAGCACATCGCCATCGACCAGCAGCGATCGAACGGTGCCCACGCGCAGGTTCTGCGCCTCGCCCCACCGTTGTTCGATGCGCTGCGACAACCCGATCAGCTGATTGGGCCCACCGCCTCCCAGCCACAGCCGGTTCTGCCGGTCCACCGCCATGACCTTCACGGTGGCGTGCTTTTTCAGGACGTCATGCCAGGCCTTTCCATCCCACGCCAGCACTCCGTTTCCCAGGTGCGGCGAAGACACGAACAGCGTTCCCGCCTTATCCTTGATCACGCTGTAGGGAACGCCCCGACCGGACGATGGATATTTCGCGACCAGCTGTGGCGTGCCGGGCGACAACTTCCAGATCCCGAGCTTGTTGGCCGCCCAGACCGTACCGTCGGCGCTGTCGGCATAAGTGGCCAAGGTCAGGCTGGGCACTTCGGTGGACTTCCACGGTGCGGCCGGTGAGGCAAGCTGCAGTACCGGATGCGTTTCGCTGCCCACCCAGAGGCCGCCCGCCGCGTCGATCGACGCTGACACTTCGTGGATATCGTCGGGCAGTCCGACCGGATGGAACGCGGTGCGGGCCAGGCGGTCCAGGCCACCCTCACCGCCCGTCCAAATGTCTCCGTCGCGGTCCTCGATGATGTTCAATGGCGAACGTCCAAGCTGGGGCACTTCCTCCAACGGCGGTACGGAATGGCTTTTCCCGGCCGCCGTGATCGCTTCCGGCGACACATGGGAAACCACGTACTTGTTCGATATCAGCCACAGCGCACCCGTGCGCGAAGGCAGGACGGCGATGATCGGCAGGGGAACCGGTGCCGTTACCTCTGTGAGCCCGATGCCGTGGCGCCGATAGATGGCGATCCCATTCTGACGGTCCGCGAGATAAAGCAAGCCTGCAGGCCCCGCAAAGACGTTGCCGTCGAACCCTCCTATGTCTGGCAATCGCATGGGCGGTTTGGCGGAACCCTTGGGCTTCACCAGCAGACCGGGGCCACCGGTGGTCAACCACAAGTTGCCGTCCGCATCGAACGCACCCTTGCCGAAGCCGTCCCCCGACAGGACCGTCGGCGCGACAACGTGCCAGGCACCGTCCTTGAAATACATGACCGTCTTGTTGGACACCGACCACACCGCACCGAGTGGATCACTGAAGAAGGGAAAAGGAGTCACCCCCGCTCCGACATACCCCTGGCCGAGTCCGAAATGGGTCAAGTGGCCGTTCTTCAGCAGGGTGGGACCCGCATTGTCGTTCTGTATCCACAAGCCGCCCCCTTCGGCCGGAAACAGCATGCCCAACTGCGCCTCCAGGAAATGCTCGCCCGGTGCAGGCTTGAACGGCGTGAATTGCACCCCGTCGAAACGGGTCAGACCCTTGGTTCCCGACATCCACAAGAACCCGTCGTCCGTCTGCGCCATGCCACTGATCCCGGCCGGTGCGCCGTCGGACTTGGCAAAGGACGTGCGTTGAAAACTCGCCAACGTTTCCGGCGGCGTGGAAGCCTGGAGCGAGGTAGCCGCAAGCATAGCCAGCGCGAGCAGCATGGACGCGATGCATCGAAAACGTCGAGTACGTTCCTGGCTGGTGCGGGCTGCGAGCAATGAGGGCATGGAAGCAGTATTCCGGATTGCCGACACCCGCGGGGGAATACCCTTGGTTGGCGCAGTCTTGCGCGATCATATCCCGCGCTCAGAGCGGTGCGGCTTGTACTTTCTTGATGTTTTGAAGGCGGCGTTGGCTGCCTGCGAACAGCGCTGCCGCAACCAGCCGGTGCATGCAGTGGACTGAATGCATGACGCGGCCGAGTAATGATCAGCTATAGATCAAAGTCGTCGACCGGCGGAAGCCGACCCAAAGCGGACATCGGCCAATGCATTTCACAGTGGCCGGCGGCGCCGGGAACTTGGCGGCTATGCGCCCGCCAGATCGTCGGGACCAAGATATAAGATGTCGATCTTGCTGACATCCAGCGCCACCTGTGCGCGAAGCAGGCCGCTTCGATGGGAATTGAGTGCGGCCTGAACTGTGCCTAGCGGAGTACCGTCTGGCGAAAGCACCCACGACTGACCTGCCCACTGGTGTATCTGGACGGCGGTGCCGGGCGGCGGGGGCGCCGCCAACCACGTGATACCCGCCCAATAGTGCCGAGCGGCCCATGTGTGCTTCTCGCTCGGCGTGAAGCTCTGGACGAACTCCATCCAAATCGGTCTCGTTTCTCTAGTTGGCCAGTCGGCCTGAGCACTCCAAGCGGCGACCACATCTGCATTCAGCCATTGCTGCAGCTCCTTGCCCGTGGCGAAGATCGCGCCGGTGTCGGTGACTGCTCTGATTGCACCAAGCCGCGAATTGAAGCCGGCCTGGATCAGGATCGATGCAGGGCGGTTGAGCGTGCCTGTCACGACTGCCGGCACCGCAAGGCCAAGTTCATAGTCTTCTAGGCCGCGGCCATCTGCGTCTACCTCATCACCATTTGCGCTGGCGCGGACCCTGATCGCCTCCATTGCCCAAGGCAGCCGATAGATGAGGCCTCCTTCAACAAACTGAAGCACTTCCGATGGCTGATCCCCGCCCAGCGCGGCCAGAGGCTGGCCCAGCAGCCAAACTCGCAGGATGGCCTGCCAGTTCGCCGGCAGCGGGTCGGGTATGAAGGGATAAAATGCGAATACCCGCTCAGCGAGACCGGTGATAGAGGTGATGGCGGCTTCGGCGTCACCCTCAAGGATCGCGCCATTGGCTTGGATGAGAAGTAGGTTGACTTCGGAGGCTATGGCGTCGAGGGCATGACCGGTCGTCAGACCGACGCCTGCAAGAAAATAGCCGCGGCGTTGAGCGGCGGTCGACTGATTCCAGATCAGCCGGCTGCGGGAGGAAAGACCCGCCTTCAACAACTGCTGGGATTGAGCGTCCAGACGCTCCAGGCGTCGCTGCCACAGAGAAGATTGTAGGATGTCGTCTAAAGCAGCCTCGATCCCTTCATCGGAAATTCCGTTCTCCCCGATGAGGCTGAGGATGGCTGTATCGAGCGTCGCAACGTGCCGTTCCCAATCGGCCAGGGCGCGATTCCGGTCCTTCGGCTCTTCATTGCCGATCTCGGGAAAGGTCCAGGCTGCGGCGTTGTTGACGACATAGTCAACGAGCTGATTGATGTCTCCGCCGATACGCGCGTGCATCCGCGTCAGTAGCTCCACGACCAGAAGCACAAGACCGCTTTCCATATTGCGCGCGCCAAGATCGGTGATGAGCGCTTCCCAATTGCGTCGCTTCTTGGCGATGTCCTCGAACATTGGAAAGAGGACGACGCCCTCGACGTCGACATAGGCGCGTCCGGCACGTCCGATGACGTTCTTGAATTCGCTGATCTCGATGCGCTCGCCGGCGCGGTGCAGGGAGTGCATGACGACGGCAGTCGCCGATAGATTCAAGCCCTGTGCCAGGGTCGGAGAGGAGATTGTCACTTTGAGGACATTCTCGCGAAGCAGGCGCTCGACCTCCTTGCGATAAGACGTAGGCAGAGCGCCATGGTGAAGGGCGACGCCAAGGCGTAGGCATTTAAGAATCGCATTCTCGGGCCCCAGCCATTCCTCGCCAAGCGCGATTGCGGTGTTCAGTGTATTCGGATCGGCCTCGAGCAGCGAGCGCAGCGCGCCGCGCTCATGCAGATCGACGATGACGTCGGCGAACGGCTCAACGCTGCGCCGCTCGGGGCAGAAGACGAGGACGGTCTGGCCGTCGTCAACAAGCCGCCAGGCGGTAGCAAGGCAGAGCTCGCGCTGGTCGTCAGGAAAGAGCCGAGTGCGGCGACGCTTGGGCGGGATCCAGTTGGGTGGGGCGGCGCCGGTAAGGAAACGCTGGACCCAGGGCCGCTCGTCGCCGACGCGCAGGTTGAGCCGCGCGGTTGGCGACATCCACACCACCTCACCGAACCGCAGCCGGGTCGGCCGCCAGTCACTCTTGATCAGCCCGCCCGGATGATCGCGGCGGAGCCAGCCGGCGAAGTCATCGAGCTGGTCGCCATCGGGCAGGATGGCCGAGAGGCAGACGATCCGGCGCTCTTGGGCATCAGCACGGCGCAGAAGCCGCTGAATCTGCACCTCGTAGCGAACCTCGCGCTCGTTGAGGCCGATCATGTGCCCTTCGTCGAACACCAGCAGGCCGACATCATCGAGCAGCGAAGGATCGTTACGGAGCGCGAAGTCGAGCTTCTCTGGCGTCGCGACGACGATGTCGCGCTCGCGGATCGCGTCCTCGTCGAAGCCGCTGACACCGATGCTCCCATAGAGGGCCGATATGGTCTTGCCGAGCGGGCCGAAGGTCCTTTGGAGCGTGGTTTCGGTCTGCGCCGAGAGGGCGCGCAGGGGTGTGACAAACACCACCCGCTTGCCTCCGGCGAGGCAGCGAAGGATGCAGAGTTCGGCGATGCGGGTCTTCCCGGCGCTCGTCGGCAGCGACACGACGAGGTCGTCTGACTGGTCGACCGCGCGGGCGGCCGCCTCGGTCTGCGAGGGCCATAAGTCGATCTCCGCCTTCGCCCGACGTTGAAGCAACGCGATGAATAGCTCGCGCAGACGCGGCCAGACGGCCGCAACCCCACCAGCGGGCTGAAGCGGAACCCTCTCGTGAAACGTGCTTGACCAGAGGTCCGAAAGCAGATGGATCGCAACGCGATGCGCCCACCATTGCGGCAGCATGTTCATCTCGCCGCAGATCGCCAGGCTCGCGCGAAGCCGCTCCAACGCCTGATCGACAAGCGCTCGCTCACCGCGTTCGAGCGCGAGCAGGTAAAGGGACATGGCGGCCATGAATGCGTCGGTGAGCGCGGTATCGAGACCATCGAAAAGGAAATCATCGCCACCGCCGTCCGGCGTGGCGGCGGCACCCTCAACCTGATCGAGCCGAGCCTGGATGGCGGCGGCGATCCGCGCGTCGCTGCCCTGGCCGGAGGCCCGATAGTCGAGAACGCTGCTGCGCAATGCGCTGAAGTTGCGGCGCATTAGCAGCGCGAGGGCGCGCTCGACGAGGGAGAAATTCTCATCCGCCTCGACGATTGCGAGGAGCGAATAAGCTCGAGCGGACAGGTGGGCGAGATGATAGGCGGCCGCGGCCATAACAAAGTGGAAATCGCGATCGGCCTCCTGGCGGTTGCCCTTTGCCATCACCGCTTCAAGAGCCGTTGCAGCCTGTTCGAATGCCGTGCGAGCCTCAGTCGGGTCGCCGCCGACCTCCCGACAGCGCAGGCCGAGGCCGAACAGGGCATAGGCATAGCTGTGCAGGTCGTAGCTAAGCTGCGGTGCGAAGTCCGGCGCGTCGGGCGGAAGGGTGCCGTCACGCCAGATGATCGCGCGGGCCTGCCCGCGAGCGATCAGTCGGCCCCGAAAGCCGGCGGCCGTCGCCTCGGCGATATCTGCGGTGATGGCTTCAGGGTTTGTTGGCATCGGCGATCACTCGGTCGTAGACCGCGCCGATAAAGGCGCCATGACCCTCCACGTGAAGTCCGATACCCCATTGATTGATAAGGCCGGGATACGCTCGCAGGGAGGCGGCTAGCAGTGCGTCGGGGGCATTGCCTGAGAATGTGAAAAGCAGATGCTGGACACTCTGCGGCGAGACGCCGTGCTTGAGCAGCGCGTCGTCGATTGCATCGGCCAGCGGCAGATTGCCGAACTCAAGAAGACGCGCGGAAATAAAGTGCAGTGCGTGTGCCGAGGGCAATCCTCCATCCTTGTCCAGCCCGGCGCGGGCTTCGGTCAGGACCTGAGCGGACAATGTGGCGCGGCTCTTCGCTTCCGTCTTCAGGAACTGAAGACGTTGAGTTTGGGGGTCTTGCAGAATGCCGATCACGTCTTCACCACGCATTGCCATGTTGCGATGGTCTTTCCAGCGCAGGCGCTTGATCGGAGCACGGTAGCCGCCGCTGTGAGCATCTATCCATTCTGTCGCGTAGATTTCGCCGAGGTCACCGGAACGGATCTGCTTAGTCGTCGGCAGCTTGCTCTCGATCAGGGCTGCAGCGGCGGGCTTGCCTAGCCGCGCGAGGGCGCGCGCTACGTGCTCCTCCGAGGCGTAATGCGAAGGCACGATAGCTGCCGTCGCCTGGATGCCGACCCCTAGGTTAGCGACCTGACCGGTCATCACACGCCGATAGTGGTTCCCCATCGGCGTGTCGACCGAAATGCACCAATCATCGAACTGCGCCATCCTCGTTCCTTCCCTGTTAGTAAGGAAAAAGGTCGCGTACGCGCGTGAAGGGCGCGCCAGTTTCTGCGGCGCGGCGGACTTTGCGCTCGAGGACCTGAGTGAGTGAAATTTCACGGTTGAGCATGTCGTATAAGTCGAGTCCGTCCATGCAGATGACTCGTTTGCCGCGTCCAAAAGCGGCGAGGCCGTCTTCGGTGAAGCCGCTGTTGCTGACGAAGAGGCCGCGGGTCCAGGCCGCCTTTTGCTCGATCTTGCCATGAAAGGTGTGCAGCTCGGCGACGCCGATCGGCGGCGCGTGCCATTTGGCCTCAAGCAGATAAATCTCGCTCGCGAGCTGAAAGCTGCCGTCGATCTGTTCGCCGCGCAGCCGGAACGGCTCTTGGGCGACCAGGCCGAAGGCGTCGAACAGACCTTTGAGGAAGCCCTCAAACGCATAGCCGCGCGCATGCGGCGCCAACGCCGCTACCTGCAACAGGTCCGCTTTGATCTTGGCAATGGCCGCGCGGTCAACGGGAACAGACTGGGGGCTTACTGACGGCCGCGACGGTTTGGAGCCGCCCGTTAGGCGGCTGATCAGGCCTTGATAGCGGACCTGGGCATTAGCGACGGGGTCGGCGCTGCCGGAACGGGTCAGATACTCGCTGCGATATTCCCAGAGTGCTTCGAGTGTGCGGACGGCGGTCCCGTCATCGCAGGTCTGAAGGAAATGGCGGAGGCGCTTGCCCTTCGATCCCCCATTGGCCGCGTATTTCGGATCGTCGATGCTGACCTTGAGTTCGGAGGCGAAGAAGTCAGAGAAGCTTTTGTCGGAAAAATCCAACACGAAGCCCGGGCCTCGGACGAAGTCGACGAGGTCGTCAATTAAACGTAGGTCAATGGATCGAACCGAGTTGATGAATCCCCCTCCTCTGCAAGCAGCCTTGAGAAGCTGTCGATCGCCTCTTAAAGGCTTGCAATCTTCGCAACTATCTCATCGCACGAAGGCGATGTCTCGTCAAACATCATTGGCGCTGTCGCTAGGTACTCGACAGGCAAATTCTTGACCCGCGCCTTGAATGTCCGCTCTTGGCCGAATTCTGTCCTAGTCCCGCTCCGGACAGGATGATCGATACGGCGATCACGATCGAGGGGTTCCACCGATCAATTGTGGTGGTGTGTAAACCTGAGACCCGCCCGACTCTAGATATCGCCATAAGATCATCGCCACCTACCCATTCGGGTATTGAGCCCCGCCATCCAACAGCCGATATTGTGCGCAAAACCATCGGGGCACGGATGCCGGCAGGGCGTCGTGCGGCGCCGTGCCATCTTCGAGCGAGGCGTCATCATGGGCAGTAGCGACGGCGTCATCCGGGTGTTGATCACCGATGATCATCCCGTCATGCGCGATGGCTTGCGCGCCGCAATCGCGCAGGAAGCGGACATGGAGGTGGTCGGCGAGGCGGCAGATGGGGCCGAGGCGATCGAGCGCTATCGCGCGTTGCAGCCGGACGTGACGCTGATCGACTTGCAGATGCCCAATGTCGATGGGCTGGAGGCGATCCAGGCGATTCGGGCGGACTATCCGCAGGCGGTGATGGTGGTGCTGACCACCTTCCCCGGCGATGCGCGCGTGACCCGCGCGATGAAGCTGGGCGCGATCTCCTATCTGCTGAAATCCGCCTGCCGCGACGAGATCCTACGTGCGGTGCGGGCGGCCGCGGCGGGGCGGCACGTGGTGGCCGCGGAGGCGGCGCAGAACATCGCCAATCACCTGGGTTCGGAATCGCTGACCTTGCGCGAGTTGAGCGTGCTGCGGCTGGTGGCCGAGGGCAAGAGCAACCGCGAGGTGGCCGAGGCGCTCAGCATTTCCGAGGACACGGTCAAGGCGCGCATGAAGAGCCTGATGGCGAAGCTCAATGCCGAAGACCGGACGCACGCGGTGACGATTGCGATCCGTCGCGGGTTCATGGATTCCTGAACCCGCTTGCGCGTGTCAGGCCGCGCAATCGCGGCGCCAGGCCCCGGGACTGCGCCCTACCCGGCGACCGAAGCTGCGCGTGAAGTGGCTCTGGTCGGCAAAGCCGGACGACAGCGCCACGTCGGCCAGTTGCAGCGAGCGATCGCGCATCAGTTCCATGGCGCGGTCGATGCGCCGCTGCAGCAGCCACTGGTGCGGCGGCATGCCCACGCTCTTGCGGAACGCGCGCACGAACGCGCTGGTGGAAAGACGGCACGCATGGGCCAGTTCTTCCAGCGCAATACCGTCGACCAGGTTGGCGCGCATCATCTCCTTGGCCTTGCGCTGTTGCCATGCCGCCAGCCCGCCCTGGATGGCTTGGCTGCCGGTGCGCATGCCGCCATAGCTGGACGCCAGGTGATGGCGCATCGCCAGCAGCACGTGATCGACGAACAGCTGGTTGCCGCGTTGCGTGCCGTGCAAGGCGGGCAGCAGGCACTGGCCCAGGCAGTCGATCACGGTATCGTCGACGAACCGGCCCGGTTCCTGGCGAAGCTCGTTGCAGATGGGTTGGCCCAGTTCATCGGCCAGCTCGGCGAGCGCTTTGCACGGCACGTAGAAGTTCAGCGAATGCACCGGTTCGCCCAGCCACGCGACGGGATCGCGCTTCAGGTCGTAGATGCAGCTGCAGCCGCGCTCGAACGGCTGCACCGGCACCGGCGCACCATCCAGCCACAGCTCGTGCCGGCGCAGCGCGCGAAACTGCAGGCCCACCAGGTAGCCATCGTCGTTGCCCAACGGCGCACGGAAGCCTTCATCGGAAGGATCGAAGCGGATTTCGGTGGCGGCCAGGGCCTGGCCACCCGAGGTGGAGCTCAACACCGTGGGCGGATCGCCCAGATCGAACGAGCGTCCCAGGCGCTCGCCAAAGATTCCCTGCAGCATGTCTGCCGTCCCCGGACGTGGCGTCCGCCAGCTCGCGTTGGCGCGAGGGTCGGGAATGATCGTAGGCACGAAGCCGGCGTGGTGATGCCCTCGTTTGGGTAAATCTCACCTACCCTTCATGCGCTTCCGGTTCGGATGTATGGACG
The DNA here is from genome assembly GCF_000264315.1 of Rhodanobacter fulvus Jip2. Classification (GTDB taxonomy): domain Bacteria; phylum Pseudomonadota; class Gammaproteobacteria; order Xanthomonadales; family Rhodanobacteraceae; genus Rhodanobacter; species Rhodanobacter fulvus. The sequence continues at coordinate 76,386 of NZ_AJXU01000028.1, read as the reverse complement.
TCTCTACACTCTTCGCCGCGCATGCCCGCGCCCTGGAGTCAGTACGCCATGCGCGGCCGCTCGAAGCGATTCATCGGCTCGCCTTCCGGGCTGCCGGGTATCCGTTCCCAGACCTGATCCTCGTCGCCGTCCGCCAGCACGTCGTAAGCGGTGCGACCCTCGAAGGCCTTCTGATGCGTGCACATCCAGTAGGCCGCCCGCTGACGGTTACCCACGTTGTCCAGCAGCGTTTGGGCCAGCGTGGCATGGCGGCATTCCAGGGTGGAAAACGCGTCCAGTACGATCTGGTCCCGCTGCGAATTGATCCGCGCGATCTCGCGGGCGACTTCACCGAAGTTCATGATTGATTTGCGCATGGAATGCTCGCTGGAAAGTTATCAGTGGAATCGCACGACGCGCCCCGGCCGTCAGCCGCGCTGGCCGTCGCGTATCGAACTCAGGAAGTCGATCACCGTTTCGGTACGCCCGAGCGAGACCAGCTCCGCCGCGGTGAGGTAGCCGAGCTCGGCAATCCGGGTTTGCCGGTACCAGTGCATCACGTCGGCCGGGTCCGGCTCGATCTCGGCGGCCACGCGCAGCACGGCCAGCGCGGCGGGAATCAGGCTGAACACGGTGCTGTAGCTTTCCGCACCCACTGGCGCAATCAGCTGGTCGGAGGGGTCGACGTGGTACGCCGCCACAAGCATGGCCTGCAGTGACCGCTTTGCCGACCGCTGGATCGAAGGTATCGCGCCCATCCCGTCGCCCTTTTCGCTGATGACGGACTCGACGATAGTCAGACCTGGCGGTGGCGGATTGTCCGTTTTTGCGCGTTGTTGACTCTTTGTCGCTCGTTGGCCTCGATCGCCTGTCGACCGCGAATGCGCAATGCAGGGCGAGAATGTTCAATCCAGCTTGTTCGCGGCGCCCTAGAGTTGTCCGTTCCATCAACTGCCATGGGGTTCGCCATGAACCAGCGTCTCGATTTCTACAAGTCCAGCCCGGAAGCGATCAAGGCCATGATCGGCCTGGAACAGCGCGTCGGAAAATCCTCCCTGGAAAAGGGGCTGGTCGAACTGGTGCGCCTGCGCGCTTCGCAGATCAACGGCTGCGCGTACTGCATGGACATGCACACGGCGGACGCGCGCAAGGGTGGCGAGGACGATCGCCGCCTGGCGACGATCAGCGCGTGGCGCGAAACGCCGTTCTTCAGCGAGCGCGAACGCGCCGCGCTGGCCTGGACCGAATCGCTGACCCTGGTCAGCAGCGACCACGTGCCTGACGAGGTATGGACGATGGCGCGGCCGCATTTCACCGACGAGGAGATCACCGACCTCACCTTGCTGGTGGTGGCAATCAACGGCTGGAATCGGTTCTCCATCGCCTTCCGCAAGATGCCTGCCTGACGGCCGCATGCAGGCGGGGCGCATCGTCGGATGCGCCCCGCCTGCGTACGCTGGGTTGCGGCGCCTGCTCGCCGGGCCGCGAAGCGATCGATGCTCAATGCGGAACGATCAGCAACCGCAGCGCGTGCGGCAAGGTCCAGAACGGCAGGAACACGATCGAGGCCATCGCCAGGTCGCGGAAATACACGGCGCAGTCGCGGCGCAGGCTGCCTTCCGGCGCTAGCGTCCTGCCCTGCTGCGTCGTGGTTTCCACGACGGCAGGGCGCGACGCGTTCACTCGCGTCCGCGCCAGTAGTGGTTGGCCGCAGCAATCGTGGCGAACTCGATCGCTACGGTATGGCCTGCCGCCATCAGCATGGCCGGGTCTTGCGCGTAGACATCGCGCAGCTTGCCGCGGATGGCGTCATCAGGCTGGGTGGCCTTGATGCTGAGCCTGGCCAGCTTGAAGGCGAGCTGACGGCCCTCCTCGGGCGTGGCGGTGATCAGGGTGTTGCCGGGTACCAGGGCGAAAGACATGGCGGCGCTCCGAGGTGGTGGTATGCGGGCCTTACTGCCGCGCACTGAACGACACGCCGTAGGCGGCCGAACGGAAGTTGACCATCTGGTCCTCCACCTCGATGCCCTTGGGCAGCCTGTTGGGCATGAACACGATTTTCTTTTCCGCCGCCACGCTGTCCGGCACCAGGTGATCGATGGCGATGACGCCCAGCTCGACCTGCGGGCGCGTGTCCGGCCAGGCGATGGACGGGTCGTCGATGTGATCACCCTTGCCGGCCAGCTGGAGCATCAGCCGGAACCGCAGGGGTCCGTGCCCCACCCGCTCGCCGATTTCCTTCGACAGATACTCCGGCGCGGCCACTTTCGCCTGCGCATCGGTCAGGTACTGCGCCGGCGCCATGGGAACGATCTGGTAGCGGCCGTAGGTGACTTTCCCGCTCGCATTGATGAATTTGAAGGTGTTGACGCCGTAGTACGGCAGCGTGGCGTAGCTGACCGGCGCGGGCTTGGCCACGGTCAGGAAATGCTTCGCGGCCGGATGCGTGGCCAGATAGCCGTCCAAAGCAGTCGGCTTGGCGGCGTCGGGGCCGCTGGCGGCGATGGCCTGCAGCAGCTCGCGGAACTGGTCGGCGTTCTGGCTGGGAAAGCCGTTGAACGAGTGCGACACGATGTCGGTGCTGCTGCCATCAGGCAGGGTGAAGCGGATGGCCATGCCGCGCGGCGACGACATCGGGTCGTTGTCCGGTGCATCCGGCACGCCGACGAAATTCGAGAAGCGCACGATGATGGGCACGCTGGCGCCGTGCAGATGCACCGCGCTGGAAACCCGCGCCGCCTCGGGTGACGGAGTGAAGCGGCCGGTGAGCATGATGCCCTTGGTGTGGATCGCACGCGCATGGTGATCGCCAAACACGCCGTGCAGCGTCTCGACCATTTGGGTGGGCGTGTACTTCAGCGGCGGCTGTGGCGAGCTCACCTGGGCGCCTGCGCTGCCGGCGACCAGCGCCGCAGCCAGCGGCAGCCATTTGAACGACGACGCGTTGCAAGTCTTCATGGTGACTCTCCCTTGGGCAGGTTGGAACACGGGGGCACGAGAGGCATCAGAGCACCCACGCCACCCTTCCACTTGCACGAAAACGCCGCCGCTAGGCTTTTCCCGTCACCTCCACGCGATGCGCCGACCCGGGTGGCGAAGACGCGCCATCAGGCCTGCGGGGTTCGCTGCCTGCACTGCTCGATCCGCGCGGCGAGGTCGTCCAGCACCGGCGAAAACGACACGTGCGACTGGCCGGCCTGGGCCTGCGTCGCATCCAGCGCGACCAGCAGCCGCGCGATGCGTGGCGCCACGTCCTGGTGGATGCGCTGGCCTTCCGGCGTGAGCGATAACCGGCTGCTGCGCCGGTCGTGTGGATTGCGCAGGGGGCTCAACAAGCCGCGCTGGCTGAGCAGGTAGACCGCCCGCGACAGCGAGCCGGCATCGCGATCCAGCTGCCGGGCCAGATGGGTCAGGGTGCGCCCGCCCTCCTCCGCCACGGCGCAGATCGTCAGCCACTGGGACAGCGACAGCGCGTGCGGCGTCAGCAACTCCTCGATCGCCTGCTGCAGACTTCTGTGCAGGCGCTCCACGGCCAGCAACAGCCCGTGCATGCCGGTGCTGGCACGCGGTACGAGCAACGTGCGCACGGCTGATGCATCCGCATCACTGACGATGCCATGCGACGCATTCACTTGAACACGCGCTGCATCAGCGTCACCACGATGCCCAGCGCGGCGAGTACGGCGATCAGGGTGAAATGGTCGATATTGGCCAGCAGTGCGGCCTGCTGGCCCAGCATCTGCGCCACGCGCGCCACCGCGATCTGGCCAGCCTGTGCCGGACCGACACTGGCCGACAACGCGTCCTGGATGTGGTGAATGGTGGCCTGGTAAATCGGGTTGTCCGGCGTCACCTGCGCGTTGAGCACGTTGTAGTGGACGGTGGCGCGCCACTGCTGGCCCAGGGTGGCGGCCGAGATGCCCAGCGCGATGCCGGCCTGGGCCAGCATGTTCTTCACCTGCTGCGCGTTGGAGAACAGCGTCTCGTCGTTCTCCATCTGCCGGAATGTCTGCATCGCGGCGATGGGCAACACGGTCAGCAGGAAGATGTTGTAACAGGCGAGCGCGGGCAAGACATGCAGCCAGGGGTTGGCCGACGGATCGAAGCGCGCCAGCATGATGCCGAACAGGCCGAGCGCGACGAAGCCGGTGATCCAGAACTTGCGCGGCGCGGGGTGCCGGGGCAACAGCTTCGACACCACGGTGAAGGTGACCGCGGCAGCCAATGCACCGACGGCCTCGAAATCCCCCACGGTTGCCCACGAATAACCCAGCGTCCGCTGCAGCATCACCGGGATGACGTAGTTGTTCGCGCCCAGCATCAGGTAGCCGAACAGGAACAGCGCGATGCCGGCGATGTAGCGCGCATGCAGCATCGCCCCCAGGTGCAACAGGGGCTGCCGGTGGCGACGCTGGTGGCGGGCGTAGACGATCAGAGCCAGCAGTGCGGCGGCCAGCACGCCGATCACGAACAGCGCGTCACCGTAGAAGTCGTAGTAGAAGCGCTGCAGCGAATACAGCAGCCCGAAACTGCCGCCGGCCAGCAGCACCTGTTGCCACGGATTCCAGTCGCTGCGCCCTTGCTCGTAGCCGCGCAGGCTGTTGTCGAGGCTGAAGCTGGCGAGCACGAAGGCCACCACGTCGAGCACCACCAGCAGCCAGAAGATCGCCGACCACGTATCGGCGGACACCATCTGCGCTGCCAGCCACGGCCCGGCGGCGATGGACAGCGCCAGCGCATAGGCCAGCGACTTGATGCCGTAGAACCGCTTGGGTCCGGCCAGCCGGTTATGGATGATCATGCGCGCCGACGTGAACAATACGCCGCCGCCCAGCGCCATCACGAAGCGGCCCAGCAGGAACGAGGAAAAATCATGGCTGGTCGCGCACAGCGCCGCGCCGAGCAGCGACACCGCCGTGGCGCACTGGATGAACAGCCGTCCGCCGAGATGGGTCACCCACCAGCGCTGCATCGAGATCACCAGGATCGCCACGCTGGCGTAGACCGCCGCGATCAGGCTGAAGTCCTCCGGCGTGATGCTCACCTCGCCCATGATCGGGCCGGCGCCGAAGGCGACCATGCTCAATTGCAGGAACTCGATCGCGGTCAGCACGAAGATCGTGGCGCATACCAGCCATTCCCGCCTGCGTGAGCTCATGACGATGGTCTCCGGCGTGGGCTACTGGTTGGCTGCGATGATCTTGTCGACCACCGCATCGGCGCTGGCCAGTTGGCGGGCAAACACGTCGGTGCGGTAGCCGTGCTCCGGTGCGCCGGCCGTCACCAGGCGGCTGCCTTCGCGCTGGCGCGTGGCCACCGTGACCTTCATCGACAGGCCGAGCTGCAACGGATGCTGCGCCACCTGCTGCGGATCCAGCGCGATGCGGATCGGCACGCGCTGCACCACCTTGATCCAGTTGCCGGTGGCGTTCTGCGCCGGCAGCAACGAGAACACGCTGCCGGTACCGGCGTCCTGGCCGATCACGGTGCCGTGGTAGACCACGTCGTCGCCATAGACGTCCGCTACCAGATCCACCTTCTGGCCGATGCGGATATGCCGCAACTGGGATTCCTTGAAGTTGGCATCCACCCACAGGTGATCCAGCGGCACCACCGACATCAGCGACACGCCCGGATTGATCTTCTGCCCGAGCTGCACGTTGCGCTTGGTCACCATGCCGGTGACCGGCGCGGGCACGTCGGTGCGATAGACGGCTATCCATGCATCACGCACCTGCGAGGCGGCAGCAAGCACGTCGGGGTTGGTGGCGACCGTGGTGCGGCCGATCAGCGCGCTGCTGCCGGCGACCTGCTGGGTGGCCATATCCAGCGCCGCGGTGGCGGCGTGCACCGCGTCTTCGGCGTGCTTTACTTCCTCGCCGGAAATCGCGCCGCTGGCGAGCAGTTCGCGCCGGCGCGCGAGGTCGGCCTTCGCCCGGGACAGCTCGACCTTGCGCAGCGCCACGTTGGCGCGGGTCTGGCCCACATTGGCGTATTGCGCGCGCACCATGCGCACGCTGCGCGCCAGCTGCGCCTCGGCGCGTGAAAGCGCCAGCCGGGCATCGGTGTCGTCGAGCTTGACCAGGTTGCCGCCGGCCTTCACGTAGTCGGTATTGTCCGCGCCGATCGCGGTGACCACGCCGCTGACCTGCGCGGTCACCGCCACCACGTTGCCGCTGACGTAGGCATCCTCGGTGGTCTCGCGGTACTGGCCGGCGAGCATCCACCACAGTGCGGCGCCGATCACCGCGATCGCCACGGCGGCAATACCGAGCCACTGGCCCAGGCGTGAGCGCGGTGGTGGCGCCGACGCCACGGCAACAGCGGGCGGTGTTTGTGCGTCGGTGTTCATGATTTGCTCCCGGAGGCTTGGACATGGGCAACGGAGGTGGCGCCGGGCACGGCGGCGGGCTGATAGCCGCCACCGAGCGCGCGGATCAGGTTCAGCCGCAGCTCGCGCTGGCGCGATTGCAACTGCAGCACTTGCTGCTTCTGCGCCAGTACCTGGCCTTCGGCGGACAACACCTGCAGGTAATTGGCCAGCCCGCTGCGATAGCGCGCCTGGGCCAGCGCATGGGCGTGCTCGGTCAGCCGCAGCGCTTCGTCCTGTTCGTGCACCTGCTGCTGCAGCCACTGCAGCGAAACCAGTTGATCGACCACGTCGTGCACGGCCGCGATCACCGTGGCGTTGTAATGCTCCACCGCCATGTCGTACCCGGCCTGGCGTACGCCGAGGTTGCCGCGCAGGCGGCCGCCGTCGAAGATCGGCAGCGAGAGCGCCGGGCCGATGCCCAGCACGCGGCTGCCGGCATCCAGGAAGTTGTCGAAGCCCCGGCTTTGCAGGCCGACCAGACCGTTCAAGCTGATATTCGGATAGAACTGCGCCTTGGCGACCTTGATGTCCTGGCTGGCGGCCTCGACGCGCCAGCGGTCGGCGACCACGTCGGGCCGTCGACCGATCAGCTCGGCGGGCAGGTTGCTCGGCAAGGTCACCTCGCCCACGTGGGCCAGTTGCGGGCGGTCGATGCGTGTACCCGCATCCGGCCCCTGCCCTTGCAGCGCGGCAAGCTGGTTGTTGATCAGCGCGATGGATTCACCGGTCGCGGCAAGCCGCTCGCGCGTGGCCGGCAAGGCGGCCTCGGCCTGGGTCAGTTCCAGTTGCGAATCGATTTGCGCGGCGACGCGCTTGCGGGTCAGCGCCAGCGTCTGCTCGCGCTGCTTCAGCGTGTCCTGCGCCAGGTCGCGCTGCGCATACGCCAGATCCAGCCGCAGATAGGTGCGCGCCAGCGCCGTGGTCAGCATCAGCCGCGCCGCCTGCAGATCCACATCGGCCGCATGGGCGCGATCGAGCGCCGCGTCCACCGCCGCCCGGTTCTTGCCCCAGAAGTCCAATTCGTAACCCACCCCGAGCGACAACTCGTTGATGGTCTGCCAACTGCCGGCGATCGGCGGCGGCACCGTGCCGTCCTCGCTGAAGCGCTGGCGGGTGCTGCGCAGGGTGGCGTTGGCCTGCGGATACAGCGAGGCACCGACGATTCCCGCCACCGCCTGTGCCTGGCGTACCCGCGCTTCGGCGATACGCAGGCCGGGCTGGCCGCTCAGCGCGGTGTCCATCATCCGGTCGAGTTGCGGATCGCCGAAGCGGGCCCACCAGGCGTCCTGTGGCCAAGCGGCCGGGGAAAGCCTGCTACCCGCCAGGCTTTGGCTCGCCTCCACCCGTGTCGGGTCGATCGCCGTCGCATGCGTATGCAGCCCGCGCATGCTGGCGCACCCGGCCAGCGAGCCTGCCAGCAGCAGCGCCAGCGGCCATGCGCGGGGACGATTGGGGGAAACGTGCGCGTCCATCCTGACAACCTCGGTGCGTGTTGGATAAAACAGCCTAGGCAGATAAATGCCGGTACAAAAGCCTCAGCCGCTGCGTGCGGCGTTTTCCAGGATCTTTTCCAGTGAGGCCTTCAGCGCCGCGGCTTCGCGCTCGTCGAAACCCTGCAGCAGTTCGCCGAAAACCGCCTGCACGTGGCGCCGCGCCTTCGGCACCAGCGCCGCGCTTTGCTCGGTCAGCTCGATCAGGTAGCTGCGCCGGTCATCCGGGTTGGCCACGCGGCGTATCAGGCCCTTCTTCTCGATCCGGTCCAGCAGCCGGGTCATCGCACCGGAGTCGTAACCGAGCACCCGACACAAGTCGCCGATGGTGCTGCCGCGGCCCTTGGCAATCGTGTTGAACACCACGAACTGCGCCGCCGTGATGTCCAGCGGCTGCAGCTCGCGCTCGATCGAACTCCAGATCGCATTGCGCACGCCGGTGATCAGGAAGCCGAGCTCGCCCGTGGACAGCTGCGACTTGATGCTGGCTGGCGTGGTTTTCATTGACCGTCTCCTCGATGACGGCCGCAATTTATCTGCCTAGGCTGTTTCTGTCAAGGCCGAACAATGAAACATGGTGTTGTGTGCTACGCAACGCCAGGGACCTGACCGTGCAGCACATCATCCCGCGGCTGCATCGCCCCGTATGGAATAAAGACGCCGCCGCTGGTTCGAAATCGGCGGGAACGCGGGTTGCCACCCTCCGCGCCCGCACGTACTTCGTGGCCCCTGAAAACGCCTACCGAAACGTGCAATGCAGGGGAAGATCATGCAAGCCGTAACGGCGTCGCCAGATGCAGACTTCGGACAGCCTTTCGAACCGCCCAACGAACCCGGCGCGAAACACCCGAGCCGCCTTGCACACGAGACGATCCCATGCGCACCGACCCATCCATCACCTTGCCGCCCGCCCTCATGAAAGCCGCGCGAGTGCACCGGTTCGGCGCCATCGACGAGATCCGGATCGAGGAAATTCCGCGCCCTGCCCCGGCCCCAGGACAAGTGCTGGTGCGCGTGCAGGCCGCTGGAGTGGGCCCATGGGATGCCTGGGTACGGGCCGGCTTGAGCAAGCTCGGCCAGCCCTTGCCGCTGACCCCGGGTTCGGACATCTCCGGAACGGTGGAAGCCGTGGGCGAAGGCGTCGAAGGTTTTGTCCCCGGTGATGCGGTTTTCGGGGCCACCAATCCCCTGTTCATCGGCGGCTATGCGGAGTTCGCCGTGGCTGAGGCGCGCATGCTGGCGCACAAGCCCGCACGGCTGAACCATGTCGAGGCTGCATCCGTACCTGTAGTGGCTTGCACCGCGTGGCAACTCGTCCATGCGTACGGCAAGGTCGATCACGGCCAGCGTGTGCTGGTGCACGGTGCCGCCGGCAACGTGGGCGCCTACGCAGCGCAGTTCGCGAAGCTTGCCGGCGCTACCGTGATCGGCACCTGCCGCCGCGCGGACACGGCGTTTCTCCAAAGCCTTGGCGTGGACACCCTCATCGATGTGGATGCCGAACGGTTCGAGGACGTGGCGCAGCAGGTGGATGTCGTGCTCGATACCGTGGGCGGCGACACCCTGGAGCGCTCATTTGCCGTCGTGCGCTCCGGTGGCGCGATCGTATCGTCGGTATCCGCGCCCGATCCGCAGCAATCGGCGAGCCACGGCATCCGCGGCGAGTTCTTCTACGTATCGGTGGATACGCCCACCCTGCTGCTCGTCGCCACCTTGCTCGACGCGGGGAAGATCAAGCCCCACGTAGGCGACGTGCTGCCGCTGTCACAGGCGCGCCTGGCGCACGAAATGCTGGAGGGAAAGGCGCACAAGCGCGGGAAGATCGTGCTGACGACTCCATCCTGACGGTGTCGTCGCCCCGATCCAAAGCGCACCGTCGAGTTGCCCAACCACTGCAAAAAGCTGACAACACGTAACCGCACGCATCACCACAATCGGGTTTCAAATGCATGGCTGTGTAGATCGCGGTAACTGGAGCGCTGATCACCGCCACAACGCACCTGCTCACCTGGACGGTAAAAAGGTCCAACCACCGTGGCATCTCTTCTTCCCTGTAGAGCCACCGGAAAAACTGGCATCCCCGACGCCACGGCCTCACGCATCTCCCGCAAGTCGCAGCCCCGGGAACATCGGGCCGGCGAGGACGAACAGCCACACCACCAGCACGAACGGCAGCGTCAGCGCGGGCATGCCCAACGGTTCCAGCGCGGCGGAAACGGCGGCGAACACGATCGCCGTGGCGACGGTGGCCAGCAAGGTGTAGGCGGCCGAGGCCTTGTCCAGCACGAAGAACACGCCGCCCAGCGCGATGGCCGTCAGCACGCTGTTGAAACCGAACGCACCGGAACGGATGGCCGGTTCGGCCGCGCCCATGCCCCACGCCACCAGCAAGCCGGTGAGGGAGCCCAGCAAGGCGATGATGAACACCCGGCGCGAACTGATCAGCAAGCCGATGGCGAACAGCACGCCGGTGATCACACTGCCCTGGAAGAACACCTGCGCGATGCCGTTGAACAGGCCTTCCAGTACCGTCGAGGTGGTCACGATGCCCTCGACGATGGCTGCCGCCCTGGGCAGGCCCGCGGTGGGCAACACATGGGTCGATTGCAACCGACCGAAGCGCGCGCATGCCAGCAGGAAGCACAACGCGGTAAAGACGAATGGCGCGGTGAGTACAGGCATCTTCCAGACGTCGAACAAACGCAGCATCGCCGCCATCAGCACCGTGGTGCAGGCAGCGGCCAGGATCACGTAAGCCCAGGTCAGCGCGTTCGGCTGCAGGAAATAGATCACGGCGATCGCCACCAGCGCACCGTTGAATCCGAACATGCCATCGCGCACCAGTGTCGGCTTCGCGCCGAGCAGGATCGCGGTGAGCGTGCTCACCATCGTGCCGACCAGCACCGCACCACCGAACAGCACCGAGTTGCAGAAGATACCGAGCAGGAACAGCAGGCCCGTGTAGCTGTTGTTCTGCAGCATGACCTGGCCGATGCCGCGCATGACGGTGTCGAGGAAACGCAGCAGGTTCTGCACCGGCTGCTGGCCATCGAGCACCAGACCGGTCGAGGAAAGCCGTACAGGCATGGAGGAAGGTCCGTGGATGGGTTCTCACATCCTAGAGCGGATACCCGCCAACCGCCCCTTCTGTCGCACCCCGCGCGTGACCGCCCTGCCCCCAAACCCGAAACCCCCTGCCCGTTACACGCGGCGACTCCAGCGAGCCGGCGCGTTCGAGGACAGAAAGCCTACGCCACGGCCGCGTCGTCGGATTCGGCATTGGGGTGCGCGTAGTGCCCCAGGCGGGTGGTGACTTCCGGGCTGACGAGATCCACGGAAGCGGTCAAACCGGTCAGCCAGTGATGATCCCGTGCCAGCTTGCGGGCCTCGGTGATGGCTCGCGCCAGGGTGAGGCGATTCATCACGCAGACCTGCCCGCGATGGATGCGCCACATGCCAGCATCATCTTCCCGGATTGCGAACAGGACGGTCATCGACAGGTGCCTCGGTTTGAGTCGAAAGAGTGCCTCGGTCAACGGATACCGTGGATCGCAGGCCTGTCGCCAAAACTGCAGGACAGACGCAAGAGTGCACGAACGGCAAAAGGGTCGATGTCAGCATTCCCTGACAGAGTTGTCAGTTAGCTCTGCGCCAACCTGTCCGTTTCAGGAACTGACGTACACAGTGCATACGTATGCACCTACAGCGCCAGGCAGCCTCCCGCCGACTGGCCCTCATTCTTCAACGACAGGCACCAGCCACCCAGGTTGGCCTGCACCCTCAGCCCGGCAACAGCTCGTCGTGGATATGCAGGCTGCCGGTCAATGTGCGGTGCACCGGGCACCTTTCGGCCACGGCGAGCAGGCGTTCGCGCTGCGCCGGGGTCAGGTCGCCGGTCAGTTTCAGGCGGCGGTAGATGGCCTGCACGCGCGCATCGTCCTGCTCGCAGTGATCGCAATCCCTGGCGTGGTTTCGTTGATGCGAGAGCGTTATTTCGACCTCGTCCAGCGGGATCGATTCGCGGCCGGCCACCATCCGCAGGGTCATCGCGGTGCAGGCGCCGAGCGCGGCCAGCAGCAGGTCGTAAGGTGTGGGGCCGGCGTCGTCACCGCCGACGTCGCGCGGTTCGTCCGCGATCAGCTGGTGATGCCGCGCGTCGATCGCCACGGCAAGGCCGGAGGCGTTGTTGGCGACGCGTACCGTGCCGGGTTCGAGTGCTCCCGCGGCCGGCGCGGGTTCCAGGAAACGATCGGCCCAGCAGGCGATCATGCGCGCCGCGTAGCGCGCGTCGGCCTCTTTCGACAACAGGTGGCCGGCCTGGCCGAGGCTGAGGAAGGTCTTGGGGTGGCGGGCCGCTTCGAACAACCGGCGCGCATGGTCGATGCCGACGACGGTGTCGCCCGGCGCGTGGGCGATCAGGATGGGGTGATGCAGCTGCTTCACCGCGGCAAGCACATCGGCTTCGCGCGCCGAGCGCACGAAGGCGGCGCTCAACGGAAAGCGGCGGCCCGCGATGGATACTTCGCCCCTGCCCTGCGCCTCGATCGCCTGCAGGTCGCCGTCGATGCTGTCCAGCACATGGCTGACGTCGGAAGGCGCGCCGATGGTGGCCACCACGCGCGTCGACGGAATACGCGCCGCCGCCGCGAGTACGGCCGCGCCGCCCAGGCTGTGGCCGATCAGCAACTGCGGCGCACCGATGGTGGCGGCCAAATGTTCCGACGCGTCGATCAGGTCATCCACGTCGCCGGGAAAACCCACGCTGGCGAAATCGCCCTCGCTCGAGCCCAGCCCGGTGAAATCGAAACGCAATGTGGCAATGCCCAGCCGTGCCAGCTCGTCGGTGATCCTCACCGCGGCCAGGCTGGCGCGGGTGCAGGTGAAGCAGTGCGCGAACAACGCCACCGCGCGAACCGGGCCCACCGGCTGCACGACGGTGCCGCTCAGCACATGCCCGGAACGGGTGGTGAAGCTGCTGTCGGTGCGGGACATGGGCGATCTCCTTGGGTTGAGGGCCGGCAGAGCGCTGCGCCGTTTCGGCAGGGGCAACCACCCCCTGGTTGTGTGTGCGCCATGGGTTGCGCCAACCATCATCCTAACGTGCAATGGCCGCCTCACACGGCTTCTGATGGGATGGCATCTGCAGCAACGAAGGTTGATGACACAACCCCAACGACCGGGCGAGCAAACTGGCTGGCCCACTGACCGAGGAGCGACTCATGAGCAATTCCAGCAACCCACCCCGGAACGGTTCGCCCGCCACCGGCTCGACCACCGGCACGGGCGCACCCGCGGTCAGCGATCGCAACTCGCTGACGCTGGGGCCCGACGGTCCGATTCTGCTGCATGACGTGCACCTGCTGGAGCAGCTGGCCCACTTCAACCGCGAGAAGGTTCCCGAACGGCAACCGCATGCCAAGGGTGCGGGCGCGTTCGGCGTGCTGGAAATCACCGAGGATGTCTCGCGCTACACCCGCGCGGCGCTGTTCCAGAAAAGTGCGAAGACCGACATGCTGGCGCGCTTCTCCACCGTGGCCGGCGAATCGGGCAGCCCGGATACCTGGCGCGACGTGCGCGGCTTCTCGCTGAAGTTCTACACCGACGAGGGCAACTACGATCTGGTCGGCAACAACACGCCGATCTTCTTCCTGCGTGACCCGATCAAGTTTCCCCATTTCATCCGCAGCCAGAAGCGACTGCCGGACTCCGGCCTGCGCGACAACCACATGCAGTGGGACTTCTGGACCAGCAACCCCGAAAGCGCGCACCAGGTCACCTACGTCATGGGCGAACGCGGCCTGCCGCGCACGTGGCGGCACATGAACGGTTACGGCTCGCATACCTACATGTGGATCAACGCCGCCGGCGAGAAGTTCTGGGTGAAGTACCACTTCCACACACGTCAGGGCATGGCGTTTTTCGACAATGCCGAAGCCGCCGCGATGGCCGGAACGGACGCGGACTTCCACCGCCGCGACCTGTTCGAGGCCATCGCCCGCGGCGAGCATCCCGCGTGGGATCTATCGGTGCAGGTGATGCCGTATGCCGAGGCAAAAAACTACCGCTTCAATCCGTTCGACCTGACCAAGGTGTGGCCGCACAAGGATTACCCGCTGATCAAGGTCGGCACGATGACGTTGAACCGCAACCCCGACAACTTCTTCGCGCAGATCGAGCAGGCGGCATTTTCCCCCGGCAACACGGTGCCGGGCATCGGCCTGTCGCCGGACAAGATGCTGCTCGGCCGTGCATTCGCCTACGCCGACGCACAGCGCCACCGCATCGGCACCAACTTCCACCAGCTGCCGGTGAACCAGCCCAAGGTGCCGGTGAACAGCTACATGTTCGATGGCCAGATGGCGTACCACCATCAGGGCAATGCGCCGGTATACGCACCCAACAGCGGCGGCCACAGCTGGTCGGACCAGACCGGCCCGGTGGCTGATGGCTGGGAGGCGGATGGTGAGATGACCCGCAGTGCCTACACCCTGCATGCGCAGGACGACGACTTTGGCCAGCCCGGTACGCTGGTTCGTGAGGTGTGGAACGACGCCCAGCGCGCGCAGTTCGTGGAACAGGTCGCCGGCAGCCTGCTTGGCGGCGTGCGCAGCCCCGTGCTGGAGCGTGCATTCGATTACTGGAAACACGTCGACAGCGACATCGGTCAGCGGATCGAAGCCCGGGTGAAAGCCGGCAGCGCGCCGGAGCCGGTCCAGGGCATGGGCGACGGCTGACGTTGCCAGCGCGGCACGACGACCGCCGGAAATGAACCGGGCGGTCGTCGGCGCCGTGCTTCATGGTCGAGGAACGCACCGATCGTCGGCCTGCTCACGCCCAACCGGCCTGTGAACCGTGGCAGCTTTGACACTTCGCACACCTTTTGTTGAACGGGGCCAGTGCAATCTCTGCGGACACGACGCGGTCGATCGACCCCGCGCTTTTAGCGAAGCAGCCAGGAGAAAGCATGAACGTTCAGAGCATCATGACGCCCCGTCCACGCGTGTGTTCCGCCGGCGTCCCGCTGGCCCATGCCGCCCGGCTGATGCTGGAGCAGGACGTGGGCGAGATCCCGGTCACGGACGACGAGATGCGGCCGATCGGCGTGATCACCGATCGCGACATCGTGCTGCGCTGCGTGGCCGTGGGTGGCAGCGCGCAGGACGTGACCGTCGACAGTTGCATGACGGCGCCGGCGCAGACGGTTCGCGACGACGCCACGCTGGAGGAATGCGCCCAATTGATGGCCAGGCACCGCATTCGCCGGGTGCCCATCGTCGATGCGAATGGCGCCATCTGCGGCATCGTGGCCCAGGCCGATCTCGAGGCCACCGACGCACGCTCACTCAAGCAGCAGGTCGCCGAACGCGTTTCCACGCCGCATTGAGGGCGCGACCGATCCACAGCCTTGCGCGGCGCAACCGATGCCGCACAGGGCACCACGCGCGCGCTTGCCATTCCGGCCGCGCGCGTGCCTTCGCCGCGTGCCTTCGCGTTGAGGGCTTGATCCTCCCGTAACCGTCGGGGCGCCATTCGCGGCCCTGCGTAGTCAACCATCCGCCCACTTCGCCAGGATCCCGCCCATGGGCTTTACCGCATGGTCTGCGTTGATCGGCGGCTTGTTGTTGCTGATGTCGCTGGCCTCCGGGTGGATTCACCGGTTGCCGGTGACCTCGTTCAGCCTCTACCTGCTGGCCGGCATCATCGCCGGTCCGTGGGTGCTGGACCTGATGGACGTGGATTTTGCCGAGCACGCCCTGAGCACGGCGCGACTGACCGAGATGGCGTTGGTCATCTCGCTGTTTCTGACCGGCCTGAAACTGCGTGTGGGTTTTCATGGAGCGATGTGGCGCACGGCGGCGCGGCTGGCGTTGCCGGCGATGGTGTTGACGGTGTTGGGCCTGTGCGCGGTGGCGCATGGAGTGTTCGGCTTCCCATGGCCGTTGGCGTTGTTGCTGGGTGCCATCGCGGCGCCGACCGACCCCGTGCTTGCCAGCATGGTGGCCGTCGACGATGCGCGCGACAAGGATGCCTTGCGGCTCGCGCTTTCGGGCGAGGCCGGGCTGAACGACGGCACGGCGCTGCCATTTCTGGCGCTTGCGTTGTTGATGATGCCCGGCCCGGTTTCGAGCGCGGATGTCGCGTCGTGGGCGTGGCGCGATTTCGCCTGGTCGCTGCTGGGCGGCCTGGGCATCGGGTTTGCCCTGGGCCGGGCGACAGGGCTGTTGGGCGTGAGGCTGAAAGCCACCAGCAAGGACACCGCGCCCAGCGACTTCCTGGCGCTGGGATTGATGGCGCTGGCCTATGCCGCCGCCCAGGCGGTGTCCGCATCCAGCTTTCTCGCGGCCTTTGCCGCGGGCCTGGGTTTGCGCCACGCCGAACTGCGCGTGGTCGCGCAGCATCCACACCCGCGCCTGGGGCAAGCTGGCGAACCGCTTGAGCATCCACCCGCGGAGATGCTCGTGAACCCGAATCGGGTCGGCCCGGACGACATCAGCCACCCGGCCACATCGGCGGGCCTGGTGGTGTCCGACGCGCTGTCGTTCGGCACCACCCTCGAGCGACTGATGGCTGCCGCGCTGGTACTGCTGCTGGGGGCCGCGTTTGCCCGCTACTGGCACATGGCGGGCATGACGTTGGCGCTGGTGCTGTTTGTGGGTGTGCGTCCGCTGTCGGTCTACCTGTCGACGATCGGCAGCGGCATACCGCTGCGACGGCGGCTGCTGATCGGCTGGCTCGGCGTGCGCGGCATCGGCAGCCTGAACTACCTGGCTTTCGCGATGACCTGCGGGCTCGATGGCGATGATGCCGCGCTGGTCTCCCATTTCGCGATAACGACCGTCGTGCTCAGCATCATCGTCCACGGCATTTCCACGCCGCCGCTGCTGGCATGGCGCCAGCGACGCATCGAGCGCACCGGCAGGAATCGGCATCGGCCTCCGGACCACTGATGTCGCCAAAGTCCCCGCCCGGTGCGATAACGGCGGACGCATTCCGTGGCAGCAAGCAAATGGAGCGCGCCGCCGCCTCGCGTCATGTCCGGTCGACGAAAAGATCACGCCTCCTTGCCCCGACGTGGGTTTTGCTTGGACGGCCATCTCCAAGGAGAGCGAAATGTCCCGTCGGTTCCTCGCCACACTCGCCGCCAGCGCCTTGGCGCCTGGTTTTGTCTGCGCCGCCTCCGCACGGCCGCACTCCGTGAATGCGACCGACAGCAACTTCATGATCCGCGCCACCGCTGATGGCATCGCCGAAGTGCAGATGGCCCAGAAGCTCACGGGCGAATCTTCCATGAACGATGCCACCGGCCAATGAGGACGCTTCCATGAATGCCACCGCCAACCAGCAATGCGCCCATCCCGCCTGCCGCTGCACCGTACCGAAGGGTGAAGCGTATTGCAGCGAACACTGCCGCAAGCGGGTGGAATCCCCGTTGTCCGACGAGCCCGACGATTGCCGCTGCGGACATCCGGCCTGCAACGACAGCGGTACGGCGGGTTCCCGATAGCGATCGCCGCATCCTGGGCGGGGAGGTATCGGCACCTCTCTTTGCGAAGTGCCGAGATCGAGGCTTGTCGTCACGCTGGGCGGCCATTGGCAGCGGTCGAGAGCGGGAGGGACTCCGATCTGAACGGTGGCTCGAGAGCGGCACGCCGCTTCCAAAGTCGAGGGTGTGTCACCGCGAGGGACGCAAGCCTGGGAGGGGCAGCATTCCGATGAAGATTTTTTTCCGATGCGCGTTTGCCACCGCTTTGTCGCTGGCGCTTGCGGCGGGCGCCTGGGGCGCCCAGCCTGGGAGCGCCCAGCCTGATCCGCAACGCACCCGTGCCTATATCGATCATGCGTGGAGCACGCTGACGCGCTCGATGGACGACTGCGCCTCGCTGGCGGACAGCAAGATCGCCAGCCATCCCGTGCTGTACCTGCCGGCGAACGTACCGACACCGCCGAAGGTTGCCCGGCTGAAGCAGCCATGCGGCGTCGATGTGCGCAAGCTGCCGCGTCCGATCACCGAACTGGCCGGCCTCTCGCCCACCCGATTGGACGTCCAGGGTTTGCTGTATCTGCCCCATCCCTACGTGGTGCCGGGTGGTTTCTTCAACGAGATGTACGGCTGGGACAGCTATTTCATCGTGCTGGGCCTGCTGGCCGATCACCGCCCTGCCCTGGCGCGCGGCATGGTCGACAATTTCCTGTTCGAGGTGGCGCATTACGGCGCCGTGCTCAACGCCAATCGAACCTATTACCTCACCCGTTCGCAACCTCCGTTCCTGGGCGCGATGATCCGCGCCCTGCTGGATGACCCCGCCGCTTTCCGCAACCGCGCCGAGGCGCAGGCATGGCTGCGGCATGCCTACCCGCTGGCGGTCAGGGACCATGACATCTGGCTGCGCAAGGAGCATCGCGCCGGCGACACCGGCCTGGCCCGCTATTTCGACCTGGGTGGCGCACGACCGGTGCAGGAGATTCCCGACAGCGACTATCTGGTCACGGCCATCGATTGGCTGCTGGCGCACCCGTCGATTCACCGCGATTACCTGGTCAAGGCGCCCGAGCATCCTGACGCGGCCGAGGCCGCGCACCTGAAAACCGTCAGCTGCGACGTGCAGGCCTCGGCCGTATGCGCCGCGGCGTGGTCCAACGGCTACCGCCTCAGCGCGGATTTCTACCTGGGCGACCGCGCCATGCGCGAATCCGGCTTCGACACCAGTTTCCGCTTCGGCCCGTTTGGCGGGTCCACCCATCACTACGCGCCGGTGGGATTGAACAGCCTGCTCTACCGCTACGAGCGCGACCTGCACGATTTCGCGGCGCGGCTCGATCTCGATGACGACGCGCAGCGCTGGGCCAGCGCCGCCGATGCGCGGCGACGCGCGATCGACACCTACCTGTGGCGCGCCGACCGCGGGATGTACATGGACTACGACTTCGTCAACAAGACGTCATCGAACTACGCCTACCTGACCACCTTCTATCCGCTATGGGCCGGCGCCGCGTCGCCGCGGCAAGCCGAGGCGGTACGCGCGAAGCTGCCGGTGTTCGAACACATGGGCGGGTTGGCGATGAGCGATCACGTCAGCGGCGCGCAATGGGATGCGCCGTTCGGCTGGGCACCCACCAACTGGCTGGCCGTGGCCGGCCTCGATGCCTACGGTTTCCACACCGACGCACGGCGGATCGCCCGCGCGTTCACCGCCACCATCGACCGCAGCCTGGCCGCCGACGGCACCATCCGCGAGAAATACAACATGGTCAGCGGCAACGCCGACGTGAAGATCAGCGCCGGCTACAAGGACAACGTCATCGGCTTCGGCTGGACCAATGGCGTGTACCTGAAGTTGCAGCAGTTGTTGCACGCTGCGCAACCCGACCACGAGCGGCGCGCGGGCTACGCGGTTCATTGATCGTGCTGTGGATTGAAGAGCATCGCGGCTGAAGCCGCTCCCGCAAGTCAGTCGCGGCTGGGAATCTTCAGGCCACGCTGCACCGCCGGGCGTTCCAGCGCCCGATTGAGCCAGCGCCCGACGCTGGCAAACGCGTCGTAACCGACCAGCTCGCGCGCCTCGTAGAAGGTGATCAGGTTGTTGACCCAGCCGACGGTGGCGATGTCGGCAATGCTGTAGTCATCCCCCATGATCCAGTCACGGCCGTCCAGACGTCCATTCAATACGCCGAGAAGCCGCTTCGATTCGTCCACGTAGCGCCGCAGCGGACGCTTGTCGGCGTACTCCTTGCCGGCGAACTTGTTGAAGAAACCGACTTGGCCGAACATCGGGCCGATCGACGCCATCTGGAAAAACACCCACTGGATCGTGTGCCAGCGCTGGGCCGGATCGGTGGAGATGAACTTGCCCGTCTTGTCGGCCAGGTACATCAGGATGGCGCCGGACTCGAACAACGCCAGCGGTTCGCCGCGCGGCCCATCGGGGTCGATGATCGCGGGGATCTTGCCGTTGGGGTTCAGCGAAAGAAACTCCGGCGTGTGGCTTTCGTTGCGGGTGATATCGACCAGGTGCGGCTCGTACGGCAGGCCCGTCTCCTCCAGCATGATCGACGCCTTTACGCCGTTGGGCGTATTGAGCGAATACAGCTGGATCCGATCAGGATGCTGCGCCGGCCAGCGCTGGGCGATCGGAAAGCGGGAAAGGTCTGACATGGTTGCTCCTTGGGTAGCAGCCCGCGAGCCTGTGCACGGCGAGCCTGAAGATCGGGCAATCGTAACGTCAACATGCAGCAAGACGCAGCGAGGCCCGAACAAGCCCCGCTTCGCCTTGCAAATCCGTTGCGCAAGGCCTGCCTTACGGACTGGTTCGCGCCGGTGGCGGGACGTTATCCATGCCTGCGGTCGTCGCCGGTGGCGGATAGGTCGGGGCTGTCGATGCGTTGGCCGGTGGCATCGCGGGAGCCGCCGGGGCGGTCGGTGGATAAGCCGTCGCCGCGGTGCCGGGCACTGTGTCGGAAGTGTTCGCGGTGTCGTCGTGTTTGCCACAGGCCGACAGCGCCACCGTGGACGCAACGACCAACCCTGCAACGATCACAATTTTCATGGGAATTCCTCGGTGCAAGAAGGTGCGAGCGCGGCAATCACGATAGTCACAGCTCACGTTCCACGGCAAAACCATGACACCGCGCCCGCGCCGCAGAACCTAACCGCCTGCTTGTTGCGGTCGCGGCTGCGCGGCATGAAGAGGCTTTCACGCATTCAATACACGGGTATCCACCGATCACAACGCCGTTCGCCGCAACCGCAGCGCGTTGCTCACCACCGATACCGAACTCAAGCTCATGGCCAGCGCCGCGAACATCGGTGACAACACGATACCGAACCACGGATACAGCACGCCCGCCGCCACGGGCACGCCGACGGCGTTGTAGACGAAGGCGAAAAACAGGTTCTGGTGGATGTTGCGCACGGTGGCCTGCGACAGCGCACGAGCCCGCACGATCGCACCCAGCTCGCCTTTCACCAGCGTGACGCCGGCACTTTCCATCGCCACGTCGGTGCCGCTGCCCATGGCGATGCCGATGTCCGCAGCAGCCAGCGCGGGCGCATCGTTGATGCCGTCACCGGCCATCGCCACGCGGCGACCCTCGGCACGCAATGCGTTCACCACTTCAGCCTTGCGGGCGGGTGAGACCTCGGCGTGAACTTCGTCGATACCCAGCTCGCGCGCCACCTTCTGCGCGGTGGTGGCGCTGTCGCCGGTCAGCATGACCAGATGCAAGCCGGCGGCGTGCAATGCATTGATTGCCGCGGGCGTATCGGGCTTGATGCGATCGGCCACCGCCAGCAAGGCGGTGAGTTCGCCGTCGATGGCCAGAAACATCACCGTGGCGCCGACGGCGCGCAGTGTTTCGGCGTGGACCATCGCGCGTTCGTCCACCGCGATGCGCAACTCGGTCATGAGTTTTGCGTTGCCGAGCGCGGCGGCATGACCGACCGCCGACAGGTCGGCCCCGGCAACCACGGCGCTGACGCCACGGCCGGTCAGCGAGCGGAAATCCGTAACCTTGAGTACCGGCGCGTTCTCGCCGTCCGCCGCCATCACGATCGCCCGCGCCAGCGGGTGTTCGCTGGGACGCTCCAGCGCCGCCGCCATCGCCAACAGTTGTTCGCGCGACCGTCCAGACAGACTCACCAGCTCGGTCAGCACGGGCTTGCCCAGCGTCAGGGTGCCGGTCTTGTCCACCACCAGCGTGTCGATATCGCGCAGGGTTTCGATGGCGCCGGCGTCCTTGAACAGCACGCCGTGCTGCGCACCGCGACCGCTGGCGACCATGATCGAGATCGGCGTGGCCAGCCCCAATGCGCAAGGGCACGCGATGATCAACACGGACACCGCCGCGATCAGCGCATGGGTCAATGCCGGCGCGGGCCCGACAACCGCCCACGCGATAAACGCCAGCACCGCGACCGCCACCACCGCCGGCACGAACCACGCCGCCACACGATCCGCCACACGCTGCAACAGTGCCTTGCTGCGCTGCGCCTGCGCCACCAGCGCCACGATCTGCGCCAGCATGGTGTCGCTGCCGATCCGCTGCGCGCGCATCGTCAGGCCGCCATCCTGGTTGACCGTGCCACCGACCAGCGAATCACCCGCCGCCTTGACCGCCGGCATCGGCTCGCCTGTGAGCATGGATTCGTCGACGTGGCTTTCGCCCTCCAGCACCACGCCGTCCACCGGTATTTTCTCGCCCGGACGCACGCGCAGCACGTCGCCCACTTGCAGCGCGTCCAGCGGCACGTCGCTTTCGCTGCCGTCGCCGGCAATCCGTCGCGCGCTTTTCGGCGCCAATCCCAGCAAGGCCTTCAGGGCCGCGCCCGTGCGCCGCCGTGCACGCAACTCCAGAAAATCGCCCAGGGTCACCAGGGTGATGATCACCGCCGCCGATTCGAAATACACCGCCACTCGGCCGTGCACATCACGGAAACCGGCCGGAAACAGGCCCGGCCACAGAAATGCCACGACGCTGTAGACCCACGCCACGCCCGTACCCAGCGCGATCAGCGTGTACATGTTCGGATGCCATGGCTTCAGCGAATGCCACCCACGCCGGAAGAACGGCGCCCCGCCCCACAGCACCACCACCGTCGCCAGCACGGCCTCGATCCAGCCTGCGATACCGGCCCACGGCGACGGCAGATGCCAACCGAACAGATGCGGCCCCATCGCCAGCGCGAATACGGGCAAGGTCAGCGCCAGCAGCGTCCAGAACCGTCGTGCCATGGCGTTCAGCTCACCCGCGTCGTCCTCGTCCAGGTTCGGCATCATCGGCTCCAGCGCCATGCCGCACTTGGGACATTCGCCCGGGCCGACCTGCCGCACTTCCGGATGCATCGGGCAGGTGTAGATCGTGCCCGCGGGCGCCGCGACGGGAGCCACTTTCTCTTCCAGGTACGCCGACGGATCAGCCACGAACTTCTCGCGGCAGCGGGCCGCGCAGAAGTAATACGTATGGCCCTCGTGTTCGGCGTGATGTTTGGCCGTCGCCGGGTCGACGGACATACCGCAGACCGGATCCTTCACCGCAGCAGCCGCTGCGCCACCACAACATGACGCACTCATGCCTTCACCTCGTCATCAGCCAACGCACGCAGGATCGGGCAGTCCTCGGGTTTGCCGTGCCCCGGGCACGACGCCACCAGTTGCGCCAGGCCGTCGCGCACGCGTTGCAGTTCGACAATGCGCTGCTCGATCGCGGCCAACCGCTGCTGCGCCCGCCGCTTCACCGCTTTCACGCCGCGCTGGCGATCCGCCGACAACGCCAGCAACTCGCGAATCTCCTCCAGCGTAAAACCCAGATCCTTGGCACGCCGGATAAAGCGCAATTGCGCGACCGCACTCTCGTCATAACTGCGATAACCCGACGCGCGCCGCTGCGGCTCGGGCAACAGCCCTTCGCGCTCGTAATAGCGGATGGTGTCGATCGCCACGCCGACGCGCTTGGCGACGGCACCGATAGTCAGGGAAGCAGGCTGGATGTTCATGCGGCATAGTCTAGACCCTTGATCAAGGTCAAGAGTCAAGCGAAGTCAAGGCGACAGATCGAAAGCGCTTGCTTCAAAGCCACATCAAACCGAAAAGCATCGCGGCTGAAGCCGCTCCCACAGATAGTCCAGGCAGGAGCAAGAGCATCGCGCCCATGGTGCGTTCCTGCTGTCGCTCGTGGGATGTGGGCTGAACGCCGATCAGCGGCCGAAGATGATTTCCTGGCCTTCGTGTTCGCGGTCCCAGCCGCGCAGTTCGTCGCGGATGTGGGCGACGCGCTGGCGGCCGAGTGCGTTGCGTTCCTCGTCCAGCACCTGGCCATCGAGCAGTTCGGCCAGTCGTTGCGCGGTAGGCAGCATGGCGTCCCACGCGTCGAGTGCGGACAGCGGTGCCGGCAGGGTCATGAAAAAGCTGACGCCCAGCGTGCGCACGCTGTCGAGTCGGGCCAGGTCGAAATTGCCTGGCTTCAACATGTTGGCGACGCTGAAGATCGGCCCCAGCTCGCGCTTGCCGTCCACCAGGCGGTGATAGATGCCCATGTCGCCGTACTCGAGACCGGCTTTTTCGGCGGCAACCACCAGGTCGGAGCCGTTGAAATGGCCGCCATCGCGGGCCACCACGAACAACGTCACGATGCGCTCCACCGGGAACTGGGCTGGGCGCTTGCCCAACTCGGAGCGTGGCGGCGGCGGCGGTGCAACGGCGGCTGGCGGCGGCACGGGTGCGCTGGCAATCGGCGCTGCTGGCGCAGGTGTGATGGAAGCTTCGACGGCTGGTTCCGGCGCCGCGGCTTCATCGCGCGAGCTGGGCGCGCGCAGCACATCGACGATGGATGCCACGTGGTCGGCCAGCTTCGGCTTCGGCTGCGGTTTTGATACCGGCGTGGCGGAGGTGCGTTCGCCGGACAGCGTGGCGCCCAGCCGTTCAAGTTCCTCGCGCAGGCCGATGTCGAGTTCGCCCTGCTGCGCTTCCGAACCGCGTGGTCCGGAGATGTTGAACGCAGGATCGAAGGCGGCATCGTCGGCCAGGCTGGGCTCGCGCCGCTCGCCGGGATTCGGGTGGCTGGACGCGCGTCGTGCGCCGGGCTCCTTCTTCGGCTGACCGAACAGCCAGATCAGCGCCAGCACGATCAGACCCACGATCAGCATGGGAATGCCGACGGCGGGATTCCAGGCAAAGGCGAGCACGGGTTGCAGCGTCATCATGATGTCCTCAGGCGGCCCCCGCCAGTTTAGCTGCTTCAGCCAGATCGACCTGTACCAGACGCGACACGCCCGGCTCGCGCATGGTCACGCCGCACAATTGGCTGGCCGCTTCCATGGTGGCCTTGTTGTGGCTGATGAAGATGAACTGCACCTTCTCGCTCATCTCGCGCACCATGGCGGAGAAGCGGCCCACGTTGGCCTCGTCCAGCGGCGCGTCTACCTCGTCGAGCAGGCAGAACGGCGCAGGGTTGAGGCCGAAGATGGAAAACACCAGCGCCACCGCGGTGAGCGCCTTCTCGCCGCCGGAAAGCAGCGAGATGTTGGACGGCCGCTTGCCGGGCGGGCGCGCCATGATCGACACGCCGGTATTGAGCAGGTCGTCGCCGGTCAGCTCCAGGTACGCATGGCCGCCGCCGAACAGGCGCGGGAACAGCTCCTGCACGCCGGCGTTGACCTTGTCGAAGGTTTCCTTGAAGCGCTGGCGGGTTTCGCGGTCGATCTTCTTGATCGCGCCTTCCAGCGTTTCCATGGCGCTGACCAGGTCGGCCAGCTGGTTGTCGAGGTAGGTCTTGCGCTCGCTCTGCTCGGCATGTTCCTGGATCGCGGCCAGGTTGACCGGCTCGATCCGGGCGATTTTCTGGCCGATGTCGGTGAGCTGCGCGCGCCACTGGTTGGCGTCGATGTCCTCGGCCAGCTCGGCCAGCAGGGTTTCCAGCTCCAGGCCGGACTCGGCGATCGCCTGCGCCAGTTGTTCGGCGCGCAAGTGCAACGCCTGCGCGGCGAGGCGCTTCTCGGACAGGCTTTCGCGCAACGCCGCCAGGCCCTGTTCGGCCAGGTGGCGTTGCTGCTCCAGTTGGCGGAACGCGATGTCGCATTCCTCCAGTGCGCGGCGGGCTTCCACCAGTTGCTTGTCCACCAGCAGGCGCTGGTCGAGGTAGGTCTGGCGCTCGGCTTCGAGTTCGGCGATCGGGTCGGAGCCGGCCGCCAGTTGCTCGTTGATCTGGTCACGACGCGACTCGATCTGGCGCAGCTGCGCGTCCATGCGGCTCAGCGACTGGTCCAGCGAGGCCAGCGATGAGCGCTTGGACTCCAGTGACAGGGCAAGCGAGTGCGACTGGTCGGCGGCTTCGCGCGCGTTCATGCGCGCTTCCTCGCGTGCTTCGAGCAGGGCGCGGCGCTCGTTTTCAAGTTCGCGACGCTGGTCTTCCATGTCGCCCATCAGGCCAACCGATTCGTCCAGCCGGGCGCGGGCGTCGCGGGTCTGGGTTTGCAGCTCTTCGAGCTGGGCCGCCAGGTCGTTCAGTTCGCCGCTGACCTTGTCGGCGCGGGCGCGGGCGGCTTCCAGCTTGCCGCGGTGGCTCTGCAGCTGGCCGGCCAGTTCGGACTGGCGGCGATGCGCGTTGTACAACTCGCGCTGGGCGTCGTCACGGGCGCGCTCGGCTTCGAACTTGCGCGTGCGCAGGTCGTCGAGCTGGCCGGCGGCTTCTTCCAGTTGGCCTTCCAGCAGGGCGATCTGATCAGTGAGCAGGCGCAGGTCGCGCTCGCGCGCCAGCACGCCCACCTGGTTGCCCTGCGCGCGGCGCACGCGCGCCCACTGCGGCGCCAGCCAGTCGCCGTCGCGGGTGATGATGGATTGCTGCGGTGCCAGCGCGCCGACACGGTTGCGCGCTTCGCCCAGGGTTTCGGCCGTCTGTACGTTGGACAGCAACTGCAGGGCCGCCGCGGGGCCGCGCACGCGGGCGGCCAGCGTGCCGTTGGCGCCCTGCCCGCCGTCGACGGCATTGAGCAAGGCAAGATCGGCTTCGCCCAGGCTGTCGAATTCGGACACCAGGCCCAGCGGATCGTCCACCAGCACGCCATCGAGCAGGCCGGCGAGCACGGTTTCGACGGCCGATTCCCAACCGTTATCCACTTGCAGCGCGGCACCGAGGCGGCGCGCCTTGTCCAGACCCAGCCGCGCCAGCCAGCCGCTGGCCGCACTTTCCTCCTGGCCCAGCGCGGCGTTCTGCAGCGCTTCCAGCGAAGCGTGGCGACCACGGGCGGATTGCAGTTGCTGGCGCGCCTCGTTCAGGGCGGACTGCAGCTGGCGCTCTTCCTCCTGCACCTTTTCGTGGCTGGTCTTGTGCTGGTCGAGCAGGCTGCCCAGCGCTTCCACGCGTTCGCGCTGGGTATCGTGCTCGGTATGCAGTTGCTCGCCGGCGGCGTCCAGCGCGGCCACGTCGGTGGCTTTCTGTTCGGTTTCCAGCGCCTCGCGGCGGCGCGACAGGTCGATGGCCTGGCGGTCGAGGTAGTTGAGTTTGGTGCGCTCCACTTCGGCGGCGCGGTTGGACTCGCCGGCGCTGCGCGTGTGGTTGTCCCAGCGCTGCTGCCAGTCGCCCAGTTTTGCCTCGGTGCTGCGCTGGGCCTCGGCGGTGTCGTCCTGCATCTGCTGCAGGGCTTCCAGCTTGGGCTCGCCCTCGGCCAGCGCCATGCGCAGCGTTTCGACCTGCTCGCGATCGGTGGCGATGTGCGCGGCCAGCTCTGCGTGTTCGCGCTCGGCCTCGCCTTGGGCGCGTTGCAGGCGCTCGGCGGTTTCGCGGTTGTGGTGTACCTGCTGCTCGACGCGGGCGATCTCGGCGCCGACCTTGTAGACGTCGGCCTGCACCGCATTGAGATGCTCGCTGGCATCGGTGTGGCGCTCGCGCACGGTTTCCAGTTGCGCCTCGATCTCGCGCTGGCCGGCCAGCTGTTTCTCGATCTCGATTTCGGCCGCGGACAGGCCGGCGCCTTCGCCCTCGTGCTGGCTTTTGAGGCCACGGTATTCGAGCGCGCGAAGTTCGGCTTCCTTGCGCGTCTGCTCCTCCTTCAGCGCTTTCCAGCGTTCGGCGGCGCGGGCCTGGCGATTGAGGTGCTCGAGCTGCTTGTCCACCTCGTCGCGCACGTCGCGCACGCGGTCGAGGTTCTCGCGGGTGGCCTTGATGCGGCTTTCGGTTTCCTTGCGGCGCTCCTTGTACTTGGAGATGCCGGCCGCTTCCTCCAGATGCGTGCGCAACTCTTCCGGGTGCGCCTCGATGATCTGGCTGATCATGCCCTGCTCGATGATCGAGTAGCTGCGCGGGCCCAGGCCGGTGCCCAGGAACAGATCGGTGATGTCGCGCCGGCGGCAGCGCGCGCCGTTGAGGTAGTACGCCGACTGGCCGTCGCGGGTGACCTGGCGCTTCACCGAGATCTCGGCGTACTGGCCGTATTCGCCCTGGATGGTGCCGTCGGCGTTGTCGAAGATCAGCTCGACCGTGGCCTGCCCCACCGGCTTGCGCGAGTTGGAGCCGGAGAAGATCACGTCGGTCAGCGAATCGCCGCGCAACCGGCTGGCCGCGCTTTCGCCCATCACCCAGCGGATCGCATCGATGATGTTGGATTTGCCGCAGCCGTTGGGCCCCACCACGCCGATCATGTTGCTGGGCAGGTGCAGGGTGGTCGGGTCCACGAAGGACTTGAAACCGGCGAGTTTGATCGTGCTCAGGCGCATGCGGTCATCGGTGGATCATCGGGTGGTGCCCATGGCAGCGGGCGACAGGGCACTGTGCCAAACGGTGGCCGCGGCTGCAACGCGTTCCGGCATGCTAAACAGCTTCAAGTATAACTTCTATGTGATTGTTTATTCTGTTTTTGCGTCTATCGACAGCGCATGAATGCCGTTGTCCATCAGCCCTTCAAGCGCCGCATAGATCATCCGGTGACGCTTCAGCGGCAGCTGGCCGGCAAACGCGGCACTGACGATGCGCACGTGGAAATGGCCCTTGCCCTCACCCGCGTGGCCGGCGTGCTTGTGCCCTTCGTCGAGGATTTCCAGCGCGGTCGGGGCGAAGGCCGCCTCCAGCCGCGCGCGGATCTGCGCGATGACCGGCGACCCGTTCATGCCGCCGGCAGCGCCTTGAGGAACGGCTTGACCGAGGTTTCGCGATAGACGCCGGCAGCGATATACGGATCGGCCCCCGCCCATTCCTGCGCCTGCGCCAGCGAGGCGAATTCAGCCACGATCAGGCTGCCACTGAAACCGGCCGGACCCGGCTCGGGCGAGTCGATGGCAGGGAACGGGCCCGCCAGCAGCAAGCGGCCTTCATCCTGCAACTGCTTCAGCCGGGCGATATGGGCCGGGCGCGCGGACTTGCGTCCCGCCAGCGATTCCGGATTGTCAGTGCCGACGATGGCATACCACATGGCGAACTCCCGTTGAGGTTGATGAGATTGAGGCCGCTCCTACACAGGCGCGATGTCAGGCTTCCGGGCGCATGTAGGGGAACAGCAGCACGTCGCGGATCGAGGCCGAATCGGTCAGCAGCATCACCAGCCGGTCGATGCCTATCCCTAAGCCGCCGGTAGGCGGCAGGCCCACTTCCAGCGCGCGGATGTAGTCGGCGTCGAAATGCATGGCCTCGTCGTCGCCGGCGTCCTTGGCATCGACCTGGGCCTGGAAGCGGGCGGCCTGGTCTTCCGGGTCGTTCAACTCGGAGAAGCCATTGGCCAGCTCCTTGCCGTTGACGAACAATTCGAAGCGGTCGGTGATGCCCTTGTCGGTGTCGCTCTCGCGCGCCAGCGGCGACACCTCGACCGGATGGTCGGTGATGAAGGTCGGCTGGATCAACGTGTGCTCGACCGTCTTCTCGAAAATCTCCAGCAGCAACTTGCCCCAGCCGTAACCGGGCTTGACCTGCACACCGACGCGCCTGGCGTGCGCGGCCATCGCCTCGCGGTCGCGCAGCTCCTCGCGCTTGATCTGGGGGTTGAGTTCCAGCACCGCGTCTTCCATGCGCCAGCGGCGGAACGCGGGGCCGACGTCGATGTCGGCGCCGTCCCAGGTCAGCGCGGTGGTGCCCAACACGCTCTGCGCGATGTCGCGGATCAGGCCTTCGGTGAGGTCCATGATCTCGTGGTAGGTGGCGTACGCCTGGTACAGCTCCAGCATGGTGAATTCGGGGTTGTGCCGGGTCGACACGCCCTCGTTGCGGAAGTTGCGGTTGATCTCGTAGACGCGGTCGAAGCCGCCCACGACGAGGCGCTTCAGGTAAAGCTCCGGCGCCACGCGCAGGTACAGGTCCAGGTCCAGCGCGTTGTGATGCGTGGTGAACGGCCGGGCCGTGGCGCCACCGGGGATCATGTGCATCATCGGCGTTTCCACTTCCATGAAGCGGCGCGTGGGCGCTTCCAGCCACTGACGCATGCTGCCGATGATCTTCGAGCGCAGCATGAAGGTGCGGCGCGCTTCCTCGGTGACGATCAGGTCGACGTAGCGCTGGCGATAGCGCTGCTCCACGTCGGCCAGGCCATGGAACTTGTCCGGCAGCGGGCGCAGGCTCTTGGTCAGCAGGCGCAGCTGATCCACCCGCACGGAAAGCTCGCCGGTCTTGGTGCGCATCAACAGGCCTTCGGCGCCCACGATGTCGCCCACATCCCAGCCCTTGAACGCTTCGTACGCCTCGCCCAACATGCCCTGGTGCACGAACAACTGGATGCGGCCGGTCTGGTCCTGCATCTGCACGAAACTGACCTTGCCCTGCCCGCGCTTGAGCAGGATGCGCCCGGCCACCTTCACCCGCCGTGCGAGGGCGTCGATCGCTTCGGCCGTATGGACGTCCTTGTCGGCGAATTCGGCCTGCAGGTCGCCGGCAAAACTGTCGACCCTGAAATCGTTGGGGAACGCGATGCCCTGCGCGCGCAACGCCTTCAGCTTTTCGCGACGCTCGGCGATGAGGCGGTTCTCATCGGGCCGATTTTCATCAGGCTTGTTTTCGTCGGTGATCGGGGTGTCGGTCGGTGCGCTCATGGAAACTCTGTTGCTCCGGGCAGCCACCGCGAGGGGCGTGTGGCTGTTGTCGATGGCTGTTGTCGATGGCTGTTGTCGGATGACGGCTCGCGCGCGTCAGTCGCCCTTGCTGAAAACCTGTTTGACCGCATGCGTGGTGACGTTCCAGCCGTCGCGCGCGCCATGCCCCACGGCCACGCCTGCGTCCCGGGCGCCGTGCCCGATTCCCACGCCGGCGTCCTTCGCACCATGACCGATTTTCTTGCCCACGTGGGCACTGGCATGCCCCACGTCGCGGGCGCCGTCGGCGATGCCGTGGCCCGCCGATTTCGCGCCCTGCTTGACGCTCTGGCCGAAGCTTTCCTGGCCCGCGTGGGCGGCCATGCCGAACATGGCAAATCCGGTGCACATCGCCAGCAGGATGCCGTTCTTCTTGCGGTTCATGGCTTCACTCCCATTCGGGCAATACGGATTGGTAGCACGGGGAACCCACACGGCACTCAGGCGTCACTGCGTTTGGAGCCGGCTTCGAGGCCCGATTTCAAACTTGCCTCGATGAATTCGTCCAGGTCGCCATCCAGCACTTTCTGCGTATCGGTGCGTTCGATGCCGGTGCGCAGGTCCTTGATGCGGCTCTGGTCCAGCACGTAGTTGCGGATCTGGCTGCCCCAGCCGATATCGGACTTGGTCGCTTCCAGCGCATCCTTCTCGGCGTTGCGCTTCTGCACTTCCAGCTCGTACAGCTTTGCCGCCAGCATCTTCATCGCGGTATCGCGGTTGGCGTGCTGGCTGCGGCCGGTCTGGCAGGCGACCACGGTGTTGGTGGGGATGTGCGTGATGCGCACGGCCGATTCGGTCTTGTTGACGTGCTGACCACCGGCACCGGAGGACCGATAGACGTCCGTTCGCAGGTCCGCGGGGTTGATGTCGATGTCGATGTCGTCATCGACTTCGGGCGACACGAATACCGAGGTGAAGCTGGTATGGCGGCGGTTGTCCGAATCGAACGGCGACTTGCGCACCAACCGGTGCACGCCGATCTCGGTCTTCAGCCAGCCGTAGGCGTAGTCGCCCTCGACGCGG
The DNA here is from genome assembly GCF_000264315.1 of Rhodanobacter fulvus Jip2. Classification (GTDB taxonomy): domain Bacteria; phylum Pseudomonadota; class Gammaproteobacteria; order Xanthomonadales; family Rhodanobacteraceae; genus Rhodanobacter; species Rhodanobacter fulvus. Next base: position 44,983 of record NZ_AJXU01000028.1, on the reverse strand, counting down.
AAGGTGGCCGACTTCACGCCGGCCACGTCGCCGCCGGAGACTTCCATCAGCTCGGTCTTCCAGCCACGGTTTTCGCACCAGCGCAGGTACATGCGCAGCAGCATCTCGGCCCAGTCCTGCGCCTCGGTACCGCCGGCGCCAGCCTGGATATCGACGAACGCATTCATCGCGTCCATCTTGCCGGAGAACATGCGCTGGAATTCCAGCTTGCCGACCTGGCTTTCGAGCCGCGCCAGATCGGCGATGACCGACTGCGCCGTCTCGTCGTCCTCGTCGGCGATGGCCATTTCCAGCAATTCACCGGCGTCGGTGAGCCCGGCGGTGAGCGTGTCGATGCCGTTGACGATGGTGTGCAGGCGGGCGCGTTCGCGGCCCAGTTCCTGCGCGCGGGCCGGATCGTCCCACACGGTGGGGCTTTCCAGTTCGCGGGTTACTTCTTCCAGACGTTCGCTTTTTGTAGCGTAGTCAAAGGTACCCCCTAAGCGACTCGACGCGGTCCCGAAGGTCCGCGATCTGCGCATGGATGGGATTGGTCTCGATCATGATGAGGTCGGTGAGGGATGCAAGCCGCCAAGGATACCAGACGCGTCTGTGGGAGCGGCTTCAGCCGCGATGCCTTTCAAGAGCATCGCGACTGAAGTCGCTCCCACAAGGGTGCCTCAAGCCAGCGCTTTTTCGTGCACGCCCTTCACCGCGCGGCCGGACGGATCGGCGGCCGCAGCGAAGGACGGATCCCAGGCGATGGCCGCCGGCGACGAGCAGGCGATCGACTTGCCGCCCGGCACGGTGGCGGCGCAGGCTTCGCTCGGATAGTGCTGCTCGAAGATGCGGCGGTAGAAATACGCTTCCTTGGTGGTCGGCGTGTTGAACGGGTAGCGCGCCGCCGCGGCGGCGAACTCGCGATCGCTGACCGACTGTTCGGCATGGTCCTTCAGGCCATCGATCCAGCCGTAGCCCACGCCATCGCTGAACTGCTCTTTCTGCCGCCACAGGATTTCCTTCGGCAGCGCGCCATCGAACGCTTCGCGCAACACGTGCTTCTCGATCTTGCCGTTGCCGGCCATCTTGTGTTTCGCGTCCAGGCCCATCGCGGTGTCGAGGAATTCCAGATCCAGGAACGGCACCCGTGCCTCCACGCCCCAGGCCATCATCGACTTGTTGGCGCGCAGGCAGTCGTAGCTGTGCAAGGTGTCGAGCTTGCGCACGGTTTCCTCGTGGAACGCTTCGGCCGACGGTGCCTTGTGGAAGTACAGGTAGCCACCGAAGATTTCGTCCGAGCCCTCGCCCGACAGCACCATCTTCACGCCCATCGCCTTGATCCGGCGCGCCAGCAGGTACATCGGCGTGGCGGCGCGGATGGTGGTGACGTCATAGGTTTCGATGTGGCGGATCACCTCGGGAATCGCGTCCAGGCCTTCGGCGAAGGTGTAGATGAAGCCGTGGTGCACGGTGCCCAGCGCGTCGGCGGCGATTTGCGCGGCGGCCAGATCGGGCGAGCCCTCCAGCCCGATCGCGAACGAATGCAGGCGCGGCCACCACGCTTCGCTGCGGTCGTTGTCCTCGATCCGCTCGCGGGCGAACTGGGCGGCGCAGGCAGCCACCAGCGATGAATCCAGGCCACCGGAAAGCAGCACGCCATACGGCACGTCGGTCATCAGTTGGCGATGCACCGCCTGCTCGAACGCCTGGCGCAGGGCGGCGGGAGTGAGGTCATGGCCGCGCGTGTTTTCGTACTCGCGCCAGTCCTTCTTGTAGTACTGACGCAGCTCGCCGACGGCGCTGTCGTAAACATGGCCGGGCGGGAACGGCGCCACATCGGCGCACAGCGTGGCCAACGCTTTCATCTCCGATGCCACGCACAGACGACCTTGTGCGTCGTGACCCCAGTACAGCGGGCAGACGCCGATCGGATCGCGGGCAATCACATAGCGCTTCGCCGCGCCGTCCCACAGCGCGAACGCGAAGATGCCGTTGAGCTTGTTGACGAAATCGCCCGCAACATCGGTGGCCGCCTGCTCGCGGTACAGCGCATTGATCACTTCGCAGTCGGAGCCAGTGGTGAAGTCGTAGCTGCTGGCGGCACGCAGTTCGCGGTGGTTGTAGATCTCGCCGTTGACCGCCAGCGCCAGCACGCCGTCGCGCGAACGCAGCGGCTGGGCGCCGCTGGTCGGGTCGACGATGGCCAGTCGTTCGTGCACCAGGATCGCGCCCTCATCGACGAACACGCCGCTCCAGTCCGGGCCGCGGTGGCGCTGGCGCTGCGACAGTTCCAGTGCCTGGCGGCGCAACGCGCCCAGGTCGTCGCCCGGCTGCAGATCAAACATCCCGAAAATCGAACACATGCCACTACCCCTTCTCGTCAATGTGATTGATGGTGTCGCCGGTTGCCCGGCAAGATTTTGTCGCGCCCGAAAACAAAAAGGCCCGCACTGGGCGGGCCTTCTCGCGTATGGGATGAAACTTCAGCTACGCGCCGGCCCGCCAATGGTTGGCGTTATTATTCGCGCGATTATTATTGCGACCGACCAGCACACCAGGACGCGCCAGAGCGGCGGCGTCGATGAAAAAACTGGCGGGCTGAAAATGCATGCTGGTCAATAGAACAGATTGGACGTCCATACGCAAGTGCCGCGTTGCAACATTAAGGCGATGCCTTAACCCGGCAGCAATTCGGCGACCCAGCGTTTGGCCGTCTCCAGGTCGGCCAGCGAAAACAGGCGGAACTCGCCGGGTACCATGAAACCCATGGCGTTGGCCGTGGCGCGCAGCCAGGTCACGTCGGTCACCAGCGCCACCCGCTCCCAGCCGCTGAAGTGGCGCGCGCCCATCTTCAGGTCGTCCCACATCGCGCCGGGATCGAATCCGGTGAAGTCCTCGTCGATCACGTACAGCAAGCGCAATTTGCGGTTGAGCGCGAACGCGGCTTCCACGTCGGGTACGACCACGCGCTCGTAGTCGGCGGCGGTGACCTGGCCGTGGGCGCGGAAACCCAGCGTGCCAGCGGGCAATCCATCCATTTGTGCGATCACGGGCGTTCTCCATGAGTGACTGCCGATGAGCTTGACCGACGTACCGTGAAAACCATGCAAGGTTCGTCGCGATCCCTGTGGGAGCGGCTTCAGCCGCGATGCTCGTGCTTCCATCGGCAACCAACAAAGCATCGCGGCTGAAGCCGCTCCCACAGGTCAAGGTGAGGCGTGGTCAGGCGGGCTCGATGTGGCGCAACAGCAGTCGCGGCGATTCCCGCCCCTGCCAGTCGTTGATGGTCAGTTCGTAAGCCGCGCGCAGCGAGCTCGGCGGCGGCTGGCCCTGGTAGGCGTTGAACATCACCGCGTCGTGCTGGGCGCCGTCGCGCGGGTCGCGTAACTGCAGGCGCAGGTGGCGCTCGCCCATCACCTTCCAGCTGGTGCAGTCGAAGACGTCGTCGAACAACGGCTCGGGGAAAGCCTGGCCCCAGGGGCCGGCGTGGCGCAGTTGCCGCGCCAGCGCCAGCGAGGCCGCACCGGGTGGCAGGCCGCCGTCGGTGAGCAGCACAGCCTGCAGCCGCTCCGCCTCGATCAACTCCTGCGCGACCGCGTCGAATGCCGCCGCGAAGCGCGGGTAGTCGCACGTCTTCAGACTCAGCCCGGCCGCCATCGCGTGGCCGCCGAAGCGCTCGATCAGGCCCGGATGGCGCGCGTCGATCACGGCCAACGCGTCGCGAATATGGAAGCCGGCGATCGAGCGGGCCGAACCGCGCAGGTCGTCGGCGTTGTCCTCGCTGGCGGGCGCGAACGCGATCACCGGCCGATGCAGGCGATCCTTCAATTTCGACGCCACCAGGCCCACCACACCGGCATGCCAGGACGGCTCGTACAAGGCCACGCCGATCGCATCGGTGTACGCCATGTTGGCGGCCATCACCTCGGCCTCGGCCACCATCGAGGCCTGCAGGTCGCGCCGTTCCTGGTTGATCGCGCTGAGCTCTTCGGCGTAGCGGCGCGCCCGCCCCACGTCGTCGGTGAGCAGGCATTCGACGCCGAGGCGCATGTCTTCCAACCGCCCTGCCGCGTTCAGGCGCGGGCCGACGGCAAAGCCCAGGTCGCTGGCGCACAGTGTCGCCAGACTGCGCTTGCCCGATTCGACCAGGGCGGTGATGCCGGCGCAGGCCTGACCGCTGCGGATGCGCTGCAAGCCGGCAGCCACCAGCACGCGGTTGTTGAAATCCAGCGGCACCAGATCGGCCACCGTGCCCAGCGCCACCAGATCCAGCAAGCTGGAAAGATCGGGCCGCGCTGGCGATCCGGCCGGAAAAAGTCGCCCACGCAACGCCAGCAACAGGTAGAACATCACCCCCACGCCCGCCAGCGCCTTGCTGGGAAAACCGTCGCCGGCCAGGTTGGGGTTCACCATTGCATCGCAATCGGGCAGTTGCTCGCCGGGCAGATGGTGATCGGTGACGATGACGCGGATACCGCGTGCCTTCGCCGCCGCCACGCCGGCCACGCTGGCCACGCCGTTGTCCACGGTGACGATGAGTTGCGGCGTGGGTTGCAGCGATGCCACCAGCGCCGGGCTCAGCCCGTAGCCGTGGATGAAGCGATTGGGCACCGCATAGCCGAGATGCCGCGCGCCCAGCAGCCGCAACCCGCGCACCGCCACGGCGGTACCGGTGGCGCCGTCGCAGTCGTAGTCGCCGGCGATCAGGATGCTCCAGTCGCCTTCGATCGCCTGTACCAGCAAGTCGACCGCCTGCTCCATGCCGCCCAGCATCTGCGGCGACAGCAGCCGGGCCAGCCGGTGTTCCACCTGATCGGGGCCGAACACGCCGCGGGCGGCGTAGATCCGCTGCAATACCGGGTGCACGGAATCGGGCCAGCCACTGGCTTCGCCCAGGCTGGCGCGACGACGCAATTGCAGCGGGCTCGACGCCACCGCGCTCAACCGCCCACCCCGCACCAGAAGCGCCAGCGATGCCAGGGTTTGCGCTGCCAGCGCTCGCCGCTGGCGAAGTGCAGCACCACCGGCTGACGCGCCAACAGCGATTGCAGCGCGGGCCACCATTGGGTGGCGATGTCGCCGGCCGGCAGATCCTGCAAGTCGATCAGCCAGCCCTTGCCCGCCGCCGCCACCGTCTCGGCCGTGCGCGATCGATGCGGAGTTCCGGCGCGTGCCGCCAGCGCGTTGAGCACCACATCGTCACTGACCACGCCAGCCCATTCGCTGTGCAACGGACCCGGCAACACGCCGCCACCCCACAGCCACAGGCTGTTGACCGGCGACAGCCCCTGGGCCCGCCGCTGCGCATTCAAGGGATGTTGGTGCAGCAGGATCTGCACTTCATTGAGCAGCACGCGCCAGCGCTTGCCTTGCGGACCTTGCGGCAGATGCTGTGCCAGATCCTCGCCCATCGCCTGCTCCGGCGCGGCGAACGTTGGCAGCGGACTGTCCTTGGCCAGCCGTAGATGCCAGCGATCGGGGGACGTGATTTCCAGCAGCATGCCGGCGTCGCCGAACACGGGTTTCAGGGGAGCGGCCAGCGCCTGTGCGTCGGCCATGCTCAGCTCCATCTGGCCGCATGCCAGCAGGCGCACGCCGTTGATGTCCGGCTGCACCCAGGCCGGGTCGGCCGACAACCAGCCATGTCCCGCCGCGTCACCGCTGAGGTAATCGCGCGTCAACGCCGCTGCCGGCAGCGGCGAGCCCGCACCGGAAAAATGATCGCCAAGCCCGTCGAGATACCCGGTGGAACCATCGGCCAGCCGATCTGCGCGAACCAGCAACTGGCGCAGCGGATGATCCGGCGCGAAGCGTGGCAGTGCGGGTAACCACAGGTGCAGCGGACGTTCGGGCTTCGCACTCACGACTTTATCGCTCCTAGGCTTCCAGCCGCTCGACCAGTTCCAGCCACTCGGTTTCGAGTGCTTCCTTCTCGCGGCGCAATTCCGTCTGGCGCTGGCCCAGCCGCATCATTTCCTGGGTGGGACCGTTGTAGGTTGCCGGGTCGGCCAGCTGGTTTTCCAGCGCGGCCAGCTCGGTATCGATGCTGGCGGTACGGGTTTCGATGCGCTTCACCCGCTGGCGCGAGGTTTTCTCGTCCTCGCGCTGGGCGGCCGCCTGGCGGCGACGCTCCTCGGGCGACACCTCCGGCGTTTTTGGCACCGGCTTGACCGTGGCGCTGGCCTTGGCCGCCTTCTTGTTGGCCGAGCCCCGGGTACGCAACCACTTGGCGTAATCGTCCAGATCGCCATCGAAGCTTTCCACCGTGCCGTCGGCCACGCGCCAGAAGCTGTCGCAGACCAGGCCGAGCAGGTGGCGGTCATGCGAGACCAGCACCAGCGCGCCGTCAAAATCGGCCAGCGCATCGGCCAGCGCCTCGCGCATGTCCAGGTCGAGATGGTTGGTGGGCTCATCCAGCAGCAGCAGATTCGGCTTGTCCCACGCGATCAACGCCAATGCCAGGCGCGCCCGCTCGCCGCCGGAGAAACCGTCGACGGATTCGAAGGCACGGTCGCCGGCGAAATTCCAGGTACCCAGGAAGTCGCGCATCACCTGGGTGGCCACACCTGGCGCCTTGTCCTGCAGGTGATCGAGCGGGCTCGACCCCTCGCGCAGGCTTTCCACCGTGTGCTGGGCGAAATAGCCGATCTTCAGGTCCTTGTGCGCCTTGCGCTCGCCGCTGAAGGGTTCCAGCTCACCCACGAGGGTTTTCACCAGGGTGGATTTACCGGCGCCGTTCGGACCCAGCAGACCGATTCGCTCGCCCGCTTCAATGGAAAAACGCACGTCGGCCAGCACGATATGGGCAACTTCGCCGTTGCCCTCGCGGCTGGCGGGGTCGACTGCGTAGCCCGCAGTGACGTCTTCCAGCTGCAGCATGGAATCGGGCAGCCGCCCGGGTGCGGGGAACTGGAAGCTGAAAGGCCGCTCGGCGCGCACCGCTTCGGTGCCGGCCAGTTTCTCCAGCCGCTTCATGCGCGACTGTGCCTGCTTGGCCTTGCTGGCCTTGGCCTTGAAACGGTCCACGAAGGATTGCAGGTGCGCACGCTCGGCCTGCTCGCGCTCGTGTGAGATCTGCTGCTGGCGCAACTGCTCGGCACGCAGGCGTTCGAACGCGCTGTAGTTGCCGGTGTACAGCTTCGCGCCGCCGCCATCGAGGTGCATGGTGTGGGTGATCACGCCGTCGAGAAATTCGCGATCGTGCGAGATGATCAGCAAGGTGCCCTGGTAACGGCGCAGCCATTCCTCCAGCCACAACACAGCGTCGAGATCGAGATGGTTGGTGGGCTCGTCCAGCAGCAGCAGGTCCGAGGGGCACATCAGTGCGCGTGCCAGGTTCAGGCGCCCGCGCCAGCCGCCGGAGAATTCCTGCACGGCGCGCTCGTGCGTCTCGGGCGAGAAGCCCAGCCCGTGCATCAACTTGCCGGCGCGGGCGCGGCCGTCGTAGCCGTGCAATTCCTCGATGCGGTGATGGGCGGCAGCCATCGCCTCCATGTCGCCGCGCTCGCCGGCATCCGCCTCGGCGGCCAGGGCCGCGGCCAGTTCCTCGTCGCCGCCCAACACGTAGTCGATAGCGGCATCGGGCAGCGCAGGGGTTTCCTGGTCCACCGACGCCAGCCGCAGCTTGGCCGGCATGTCGAGTTCGCCGGCGTCGCTTTCCAGCTTCCCCTGCAAGGCGGCGAACAGGCTGGACTTGCCGCAGCCGTTGCGGCCGATCACGCCCAGCCGCCAGCCAGCCTGGATCACCAGGTCGATATCGGAAAGCAGCAGGCGGCTGCCACGGCGCAGCGCGAAGTGTCGAAAAGCAATCATGGAATGAGCGGGTATCCGGAAGCAGGCGTGCGGTCGCCACAGCCGCCCATGATAGCCGCCCGGCCATGCCACCGCCGATTCGGGCGATGATCACGCAGGTGAATGCCGATCACGTCGCACCCGGCGCCGCCGGACATGGCGTAGCATCGGCAGTTCTGATAAAACGACGCCGCATACAGCTTGTATGGAGAGGGGAATCCATGGTCACGTCCACGAACGGCTTGCCGATCATCGTCATGCTGGCTGCGCTCACCGGTTTCGCGGCCTCGCCCGCGGCCCACGCCCTTCAATCCCGCACCACGCACGGTGACAATCTGCTGATCCACCGCGTGCAGCAGGAAAAGGGCATGAACCTGCCCAGCCGCGGCCTCAGCATGGCGCAGGTCGAACGTGATTACGGCGCGCCGTTGCGCAAGCTGTCGCCACGCGGTGGCGATACCAAGAAACACCCGGTCATCAATCGCTGGGACTACGCCAAGTTCATCGTGTATTTCGAGCACAACCACGTAATCCATTCGGTGCTCAACACGCCCGCGGGCAACAACACCAACCCGGCGGCGGTGCAGTAACAGCGCTGGATGAAGCCCACCGGCATCGCGACCGGTGCCGCTCGCTTTACACTTGCCGTTTCGCCCGCCCGGGCTTCGAAACGCGAGTGCCGACATGACCGCCATTCCCCAACTACGCCTGCCGGCGGAATGGGAGCCGCAATCCGCCGTGCTGATCGCCTGGCCGCACGGCGGCACCGACTGGGCCGACCGCCTGGCCGCGGTGGAATCCACCTACGTGGCGCTGGCTGCCGCGGTCACCCGGTTCCAGTCGCTGATCATCGTGGTGGCCGACGCCACATTGAAGGCACATGCACGGGAAAAGCTCGCCGCCGCGGGCGCCGATCTGTCGCGCATCCGTTTCGTCGAGCTGCCGTACGACGACACCTGGCTGCGCGATTCCGGCCCGATCACGCTGGCCGGCGGAGACCGTTTCCAACTCACCGATTTCCGCTTCACCGGCTGGGGCGGCAAGTTCGGCGCCGCGCAGGATGACGCGCTGGTGGCCGGGCTGGTCGACGCCGGGGTGTTCGGCCACGCCGCCCACAAGCGCATCGACTGGGCGCTGGAAGGCGGTGGCATCGAAAGCGATGGCGCCGGCACGATCCTCACCACCTGGCGCTGCCTGGTGCAGCGTCATCCGGACCAGTCGCGCGAGGAGATGAGCACGATCCTGCGCGACGGCCTGCACGCCGAGCGCGTGCTGTGGCTGGATTACGGCTACCTCGAAGGCGACGACACCGACGCGCACATCGACACCCTCGCCCGCTTCGCGCCCGGCGACCGCATCGTCTACCAGGCCTGCGACGACACCAGCGACCCGCACCACGACGAACTGCGACGCATGGCCGCCGAACTGGCCGCGCTGCGCACCGCGGATGGCCGTCCATACCATCTGTACCCGCTACCGTGGGCGCAACCGATCATCGACGAAGGCCGCCGGCTCGCCGCGTCCTATGCGAACTACCTGATCGTCAACGGCGCCGTGCTGGTACCCGCCTATGGCGATGCGGCCGACGACGAAGCCGCGCGCATCATCGGCACGGCGCATCCCGGGCGCGAGGTAGTGCAGGTGCCGTGCCGGGCACTGATCTGGCAGAACGGCAGCCTGCATTGCATCACCATGCAATTGCCCGCAGGCATGGCGCACTGACAAGTGGCTCGCCGCCCATGCGACGGCCTTGGCGGCGCCATCACCCCCACCCGCTAAACTGAGCCGATTGGCCCATTCGGCAGGACATCCCATGACCCGCAAGACCCTCAAGGTCGCGCTGCTGCAGGAAACCGACCGCGGCAGCCGCGACGCCAACCTCGACGCCATCGAAGCCGGCCTGCGCGAAGCGGCCGGCGCCGGTGCGGAGCTCGTGTTGTTGCAGGAGCTGCACAACGGGCCGTATTTCTGCCAGCGCGAATCGGTGGAGGTCTTCGACCAGGCCGAAACGATCCCCGGCCCCGGCACCGCGCGCATCGGCAAGCTGGCGCAGGAGCTGCAGCTGGTGGTGGTGGCGTCGTTGTTCGAGAAGCGCGCCGCGGGCCTGTATCACAACACGGCGGTGGTGTTCGACCGCTCGGCCGAGATCGCCGGCAAATACCGCAAGATGCACATCCCGGACGATCCGGCGTTCTACGAAAAGTTCTACTTCACCCCGGGCGACCTGGGCTTTGACCCCATCGACACCTCGGTAGGCCGGCTCGGCGTGCTGGTGTGCTGGGATCAGTGGTATCCCGAAGCCGCGCGCCTGATGGCGCTGGCCGGCGCCGAATTGCTGCTCTACCCCACCGCGATCGGCTGGGATCCCACCGACGAGCAGCCGGAGAAGGATCGCCAGCGCGACGCCTGGATCACGGTGCAGCGCGGCCACGCCGTGGCCAATGGCTTGCCGCTGCTGGCGTGCAACCGCACCGGCTACGAGGCCGATCCCAGCGGCGTCGGCGCAGGCATCCAGTTCTGGGGCAGCAGTTTCGTGGCCGGGCCGCAGGGTGAATTCCTGGCGCAGGCGGGCACCGACCAGCGCGAGCTGCTGCTGGCCGATATCGACCTGCAACGCAGCGAGCACGTGCGCCGCATCTGGCCGTTTCTGCGCGACCGCCGCATCGACGCCTACGCCGACCTGCTCAAGCGCTTCCGCGATTGAGCTGGCACCACTTCATCCCGCTTGTTCCGCATGCCGGTCATCCCCATGCTTGAACTTCACCCCGACCGGCTTGCTGACGCATGAGTGTTCCTGATACTGACTCCACCTTGTCTGCACCGCCGGCGTTGCAGGACCAACCCGTCGAGCGGGTGATCCGCGGCGGCGTGGAATACGTGGTGCTGGGCACCGCGCATGTATCGCGCAGCAGCATGGAAGCGGTGGAGGCGATGCTGGCGCACGAGAGCTTCGATGCGGTCGCCGTGGAGTTGTGCGAGAGCCGCGCCCAGGGCATGCGTGATCCCGAAGCGTTCAAGCAGATGGATCTGTTCAAGGTGATCCGCGAGGGCAAGGCCGGCATGGTCGCCGCCAGCCTGGTGCTGTCGACCTTCCAGAAACGCCTGGCCGACCAGTCCGGCATCCAGCCCGGCGCGGAAATGAAGGCGGCGATGGATGGCGCCGAACAACGCCACTTGCCGCTGTGGCTGATCGACCGCGAGGTGGGCACCACACTGAAACGCGCCTGGCGCAGCGTGGGTTTCTGGCAACGCTTCGGCTTGCTCGGCGGCCTGCTTGCCAGCGTGTTCGAGCGCGAGCAGATCGAACAGGTCGAGATCGAGAAGCTGAAACAGGGTGACCTGCTGGAGAGTGCCTTCAGTGAATTCGCCAGCGAATCCAAGCCGCTGTACGACAGCCTGATCGGTGAGCGCGATGCGTTCATGGCTGCGCGATTGCGGCAGGAGTCGGCACGTTCATCGACATCGGACACGCCGGCGCGGCGCGTGCTGGTGGTGATCGGCGCCGGGCACCTCAAGGGGCTGGGCGAGCAGTTGCGCACGCAGCAGGATGATCCCTCCGCCAAGGTCACGGAGCTGGCCACCACGCCGCCCAAGGCGCGCTGGCCGAAATGGTTGGCGGTGGCGCTGGTATTGCTGGTATTCGCGGCAATCGCCTACGCCTTCCATCGAAATACGGCGCTGGGTGCGCAGGCGTTGCGCGACTGGGTGTTGTTCACCGGTGGCTTCGCGGCGCTCGGCGCACTGGCGGCGGGCGGGCATCCGCTGAGCATCGTGGCGGCTTTCATCGCCGCGCCCATCAAGCCCTTCCGCCCCGGCATTCCCGCCGGCGGCATCAGTGCGATGGCCGAGGCCTGGGTGCGGCGTCCGCGCGTGGTCGATTTCGATACGCTGCGCGACGACATCGTGCACTGGAGCGGTTGGTGGAAAAATCGTGTCGCCCGCACGCTGCTGAATTTCTTTCTTGTCAGCGTGGGCACGATCATCGGCGAGTACAGCGCCGGCATCCATATTTTCAAGAGTCTGGTCTGAGCCGTCGGACAGGCGCCGACGTACTCGTGTTGTCCCCGCGTCAACGCAACGTCTATACTTGGCCGGTTGCATACACTCCACACCGTCGCACCCGTGGGAACGAATTCGATGACTCGACTGCAATTGCTCGGCCTGGCCGTGGCGACTACTCTTTTTGCCGCTACCAGCGCACATGCCGAGGGCGACAAGGCCGCCGGCCGCAAGCTGGTTTACACCTGCGCCGGCTGCCATGGCGTACCCGGTTACACCAATGCTTATCCGCAATATCCGGTGCCCAAGATCGCCGGGCAGAATGAGCAATACATCGTCAATGCCCTGCACGGGTACAAGAGTGGCGATCGCGTCCATCCCACGATGGATGCCCAGGCCGAGAGCTTGTCCGATACGGACATCCAGAACATCGCCGCCTATCTCTCCAGCCTCGCCAGCAAATAAGTCAGGGACTTCCGCATGAAACATGCACGCATTCTGCTTTCATTCGGCGCCGTCCTGGCGTTCGCCTCCACATCGTTGCTGGCCGCCGACGCGGGCAACGCGGCGAATGGCAAGGAAAAGGCCGCCACCTGTTTCGCCTGCCACGGCACCGACGGCAACGCGGTTGATCCGCAGTATCCGCGCCTGGCCGGTCAGTATCAGCTGTACCTTTCCCACGTGCTGCACGAGTACAAGAGCGGCCAACGCAACAACCCGATCATGAAGGGCATGGTTTCCACCTTGTCCGACCAGGATATTGCGGATGTGTCCGCGTACTTCGCCGGCCTGCCGACCAAGCTGGATACGCTCAAGGGTCATCTGCAGGGCGACAACTGAGCCGCTCGATCCACGATCGAAAAAAAGCCCGCTTCGGCGGGCTTTTTTGTTTCCGGTGACCCGGCCTGACTCAAACCGCGGCGGATGTACCCTCATGCTTGCGGTAATACGGCTTTTCACCGCCCGCGTGATCGGTCGCGTCGCGAACGGCGGTGATCTCGGGTACCCGCTCGCGCAAGGTTTTTTCCACGCCCTGCTTCAGCGTCACATCGACCATGCCGCAACCGTGGCAACCACCGCCAAACTGCAACAGCACCACGCCATCGGCATCGATTTCCAGCAGGCTGACACGGCCGCCATGCGATGCCAGCTTCGGGTTCACCTCGGCCTCCAGCACATAGCGCACGCGCTCGATCAGACCCGCTTCCGCACCCGGCACGTGACCCTTGATCATCGGTGCGCGGATGTTGAGCTGGCCGCCGGTGGAGGTCGGCTCGAAATCGATGGTGGCGTTGTCCAGCCAGCGTGCACTGTCGCCGTCGATATGGAAGTTGAAACCGGCGCACTCGATGGTCCATTCACCACCGATCAGGTCGACCGGCTCGCAGAACTCCAGCTCGCAGTTCGCCGCCGGTGTGCCTGGCGCCGTAACGCGCAGGCGAATGCTCAAATCGTCGATGCCCTGTTGTGAAAGAAGGCGCAGGAAATGCTGCTGTGCGCGTTCCGAGATGTCGATCATGCCCACTCCGCCAAAGCTTGCGCCGCTGCTGCGGCTAATCAGCACCATTTTAGTCCAGTTTCCGTTTGCACGCGCGGCTTTGACTTTTCAGGCGGCAACATCAACGCTGCATGGCTTCACCACGGATCCCCGGAGTACCGCATGAAAGCGAACCATTTGTCCGCGCAGCATTGCCAGCCGCGCAAGGGAAAGGCGGATGCGGTGGACGCGTCACAGACGGCGGAGTTGTTGCAGCAATTGCCCGGCTGGAAACTCAGCGACGATGGAAAGGCCGTCGCCAAGGATTTCCGCTTTGACGACTTCCACCACACGCTGGGCTTTATCGCCGCCGTCGGTTTCATGGCCAATCAGCAAGACCATCATCCTGATCTCGAAGCCGGCTACGGCCACTGCCAGCTGACGTGGTCGACCCACGATGTGGGCGGATTGTCGATGAACGATTTCATCTGCGCGGCGCGGGTCGAGGCGCTGCTTGAGCGCTGATCAAATGTCCGTACGCGACTTGTCGCGGGTATAGACCAAGCGCTTGCCTTTGACCGCCAGCACGTCGAGGAAGGCCTTCAGGTCGTCCGGCAGCGGCGTGGAAAAGCTGTACGAACGCCCGTCCAGCTCGAAGCTGAGATGCGCCGCGTGCAGGAACAGGCGCTGCAGGCCCATCTCGCGGAAACGCTTGTTCATCTCCCGATCGCCGTATTTCGGGTCGCCCGCCAGCGGATGGCCGATATGGGCCGCATGCACGCGGATCTGATGGGTGCGACCGGTACCCAGCGTGGCCTGCATCAGGCGCGCGCCCGGGTACTGTTCCATCTCGCGGAAGAATGTCAGCGACGGCTTGCCGCTTTCGGCCACCCGTACCATCCGCTCGCCCCCTTGCAGCACCGACTTCAGCAGCGGCGCATTCACGTCGAACTTGGCCTTGGACGGGTGCCCGAGCATCAGGCACAGGTATTGTTTGGTGACCTCGCCGGCGCGGATCAGCGCCTGCAAACCGGTCAAACCGGCACGCGTGCGGGCAAAGACCAATACACCGCTGGTATCGCGGTCCAGCCGGTGCACCAGTTCCAGGTGTTCCTGCGGCCGGGCGGCGCGCAGCAGTTCGATGGCGCCATGGCTGACACCGCTGCCGCCGTGGCTGGCCACGCCGGAGGGCTTGTCGATCACCAGGAAATGCTTGTCCTCGAACAGGATCGCATCGGCCACCGAGGCCACCAGACCGCTGGCGGGCGCCTTGCCTTCCTCACGCTCGGCCACCCGGACCGGAGGGATGCGCAACGTATCACCGTCCGCGAGACGCGTATCCGGCTTGGCCCGCTTGCCGTTGACGCGCACCTGACCGGTGCGCAGCAACCGGTAGATCATGCTCTTGGGAACGCCTTTGAGCAGGGTCATCAACGCATTGTCGATTCGCTGGCCATCCCGTTCAGGGCCAACCACGACTTGACGCACACCTTGAGGTGCATCGGGGGAAGTTACCGTTTGCATTGAAAAAAACCTGCTTAAATAGGATACTCGGCGGGCGTCCACTTGGCCCGCCGTTACATGGCTCGGGAGAGGTGGCCCACCCGCAACGTCGGCGAGGATGGCGGCGGTTGCCCGTTCGGCACCGACCACGATCTCCCTTTCATCGTAACGGTTGGGTTGTTGTTTGTCCGATGCCATGTGGGGTCGGATACGACAACGCAAGTAGATCGAATCATCCCCGACACCGGGAACGGTGCCGTCATTTTGCCGCTTAACCGCTGCGGCGCGATCCCCGGCAGGCCGCCATTGAGGCGCCACCGCGGCACGCGACGCGCGGCAAGCCGAGGAAATCCACCATGAAACGTATGTTGATCAACGCGACTCAGCGTGAAGAGTTGCGTGTGGCCATTGTCGATGGCCAGAACCTGTACGACCTGGACATCGAAATCCCTTCGCGGGAACAGAAAAAGTCCAATATTTACAAGGGCCGCATCACGCGGGTTGAGGCTTCACTTGAAGCCTGTTTCGTCGAGTATGGCGCCGAACGCCACGGCTTCCTGCCGCTGAAGGAAATCTCCCGCGAGTACTTCACCGCCGGCCTGGACCCGCACAAGTCCAACATCCGTGAGCTGCTGAAGGAAGGCCAGGAAGTCGTCGTCCAGGTCGAGAAGGAAGAGCGCGGCAACAAGGGCGCCGCCCTGACCACCTTCATCAGCCTGGCCGGCCGCTACATGGTGCTGATGCCCAACAACCCGAAGGCGGGCGGCGTCTCGCGCCGTATCGAGGGTGAAGACCGGCAGGCGCTGAAGGAAGCGCTGGAGCACGTCACCGTACCCGACGACGTCGGCCTGATCGTGCGCACCGCCGGCCTCGGCCGCGACGCCGAAGAACTGCAGTGGGATCTGGATTACCTGCTGCAGCTGTGGAAATCGATCTCCGAAGCGGCCAGCAAGCAGAAGGCGCCGTTCCTGATCTATCAGGAATCGAAGCTGTTCATCCGCGCCCTGCGCGACTACCTGCGCAGCGACATCGGCGAGATCCTGATCGACGAGGAATCGCTGTACAACGACGCCCGCGATTTCATGCAGCAGGTCATGCCCAACGCCCTGCGCAAGCTGAAGCTGTACAAGGACGACACCCCGCTGTTCACCCGCTATCAGATCGAAACCCAGATCGAGAGCGCGTTCGACCGCCAGGTGCGGCTGCCCTCCGGTGGCTCGATCGTGATCGACCAAACCGAGGCGCTCACCGCCATCGACATCAACTCGTCGAAGGCGACCAAGGGCAGCGACATCGAGGACACCGCGTTCAACACGAACTGCGAGGCCGCGGTGGAGATCGCCCGCCAGGCGCGCATCCGCGATGCCGGCGGCCTGATCGTGATCGACTTCATCGACATGGACAGCCCGCGCCATCAGCGCGAAGTGGAAGACCGCCTGAAAGAGGCGCTGAAGCTCGACCGCGCCCGCGTGCAGATCGGCCGCATCTCCCGCTTCGGCCTGCTGGAAATGTCGCGCCAGCGGCTGCGCCCGAGCTTGGGCGAAGCCAGCGAAATCGTTTGCCCGCGTTGCGAAGGCCACGGCCACATCCGCGGCGTGGAATCGCTGTCGCTGTCGACGCTGCGCCTGATCGAAGAGCACGCGATGAAGGACAACACCGGCCAGGTGCTGGTGCAGGCACCGCCGGCCGTCGCCAACTTCCTGCTCAACGAAAAGCGCGTCAGCGTGGTGGAGATCGAACTGCGCCACAAGGTGCACGTGGTCGTGGTGGCCGATGACAAGCTGGAAACGCCGCACATCGAGATCATGCGCATCAAGGAAGCGGAGATGGGCGAGCACAGCAAGCCCAGCTACGAGCGCCTCACCGCAGTCACTGCCACTGAACTGCCGAAAATGGGCCAGACCCTGGGCAGCAGCGAACAGCCGGCGGTCAGCGGCATCATGCCCGCCAGCCCCGCGCCGATCCGCGAAGAAATCGCCGCAGCCCCCGTGGCCGCAATTCCGTCGGCCAAATCGACAGCACGCGCCAAGCCATCGCCGACCGCGTCCACCGGCGGCCTGATCGCGCGCATGCTGGGCTGGTTCCGCAGCAGCATGGAAGCGGCGCCGGTGGAAAAGTCCGCCGAAAAATCCCCGGCCAGCGGTGCCAATCGCAATAACCACCGCGACGAGCGCTCCAACCGCGGCCGTTCGGGCCAGCCTGCGCAGCAGAACGGCACACCGGCGCGCCAGCCCCGTCGCGACGGCGCATCGCCGTCAGCAGCCAAATCCTCTTCATCACAACAGCCCAAGGGCAACCGCCAGCGCAACAGCGAGCCCGGCCAGTCGCGGCAATCGCAGCCGGCGCAGAATGCCGCCCCGGCTCGCCAGCCACGTCCGCCACGTCCGGCTGCCACGGAAAGTGCCGCTGCCGTCACCCCGCGCCCCAATACCCAGCCGCAGGCCAAGCCCGAGCGCCAGCCGCGCCCACCCGTTGCCGAGCCGCTGGAAGCCGCACCGCTGGCCGATGCCGCGCTGGAAGCGAAGCAGCTCGCACCGGCCGTGACCTCGGTCGCACCGGAAGCCGAAGAAGCACTCGATGCCGACGGCAGCCCGTCCCGCCGCCGCCGGGGTCGCCGTGGTGGTCGCCGTCGGCGCCGACACGACGAAACAACCGTCGCAGAGGGTGGTACGGAAGCCCAGGCGCAGTCCGTCGACGATGAGGACCACGACGCAACCAGCGACGTCGGCACCGAGAAGCCGAAGCCCACGACGCCCAGCCAGAGCGCGCCAAAGGCAGTCGACACGGCGGCTACCTCCGAGCCCGCGCCCCGCGTCGCGGTGGAATCGTCCAACGTCGCCGTAGCAGCCACCGCCGCTGCCGTCGCCGGCGTATCCGACAACATCCCGCAGCAGGATCGCCCCGCACCCGTCGTCGCCGCAGCGGCTGTCACCGAACTCGAGCTGCCTCCGCTCCCGCCCATTCCCGCCTCCATTGCGGACTCGGCGGCCGTACCAGACGACACCGATATCGTGGTCAAGGCATCGCCTGTTGCACCGTCGGTAGCGCCGCCAGTGGCTGCCATCCCGACATCGACGACATCGGCCGACGCACCCGCACAGGCGCCCGCCAAGCAGCCAGCGCATGAAGCAGCCGCAAGCGAGAAGACGAACACCGTCGCGACGCCCGGTGTGCATACCCCGCTGGTAGCAGCGGTGGCGGCTGCGATCAACGGACCGCGTCGTGAGGACGTCGCTTTCGCAACCGTCTCCACGCCGGCGCCCGCAGCAAAACCGATGATCGCGGTCGTCGCCGAAGAAGCGGCGCCTGAAGTGGCGGAGCCTTCACCCGCGCCAGCACCCGCGACCCCGGCACCGGAACAAGGTGACCTGTTGGCCGCCAATCGCGCTGCTTCCGTAAGCCACAACATCAACACGACCGAGGCCAATCGCCCGGCCGGACAGCCGCAAGCTGACTGAACCCCGCGGCACAGCTGTGCAAACAAAAGCCGGGCATTGCCCGGCTTTTTGTTTGCCCCATCCTCTGCGATCAACTGCCGATGGCGTGGCCCGGATTGTCGATCAATCCATGCACCGTCATCAGGTGCGCCAGGTTGAGCACGTGATCCACCCGCAATTTTTCCATCAGGCGCTGCTTGTACGTCGACACGGTTTTCGGACTCAGGTTGAGCTGCTCGCCGATCAGCGTCAGTGGCTTGCCGCACACCAGCATCATCGCCACCTCCAGCTCACGGCTGGACAATGCGTCGAATGGCGAGGTGCTGCCATCGAGAGTCGCCAACGCCAGTTGTTGCGCCACGGCAGGCGCCAGGTAGCGCCGACCGGTCGAAACCTGGCGTATGGCGGTAACCAGCTCCTCGGCCCTGCATCCCTTGGTGAGGTAGCCCAGCGCCCCTGCGTCCAGCAGCCGTTTCGGAAAGCGCGCGTCATCGACCACGGTGACCACCACGATGCGGGTCGACATCTTCGCGCGATTGACGCGTTCGGTAAGTTCGATGCCGCTCATGCCCTGCATATGGACGTCCACCAGCGCGATGTCCGGCTTCAACGTGCGAATCAATCGCAAGCCGTCTTCCGCATTTCCCGCTTCGCCCTGGATACAGATGTCCGACTGCTGCTGCAAAATCATCCGGAAGCCGGTGCGCACCAGCTCATGATCGTCCACCAATATGACATTGATCACCGCATGCCCCTCCCTGGTTAGGCTTAGTGAAATTAGGCTGCTGAACAAATCATTGCAAGCCATGGAGGTGCTGCCCGCGAAAACAGGCAGCCACCTGCCGACGTCACGCATCGTGATCTGGCATCCCCGCCAATCATCGCTGCGGCAAATCGATCACCAAAATTTGCCACGCCCGCCCTTACCTCTTATGTAAGCGCTCGCCCTGGCATACCGTGCGGGAATGTCTGGCCTGCAAGCCATCGGTGGTATCCGGATCCCCGCTCGGATACCAAAGACGATGGCGGCGGCATAAAAAAACCCGCCGAGCGGCGGGTTCTTCCATTCCGCAGCAGTCCGCTGCGAAAGTATCAAATGGTGCCCAAGAGGGGACTCGAACCCCTACGACTCTCGTCGCTACCACCTCAAGGTAGTGCGTCTACCAATTCCGCCACCTGGGCAGGTGTGTTTCTACCGCGCCCTTTTCAGGGTTTTGTCGCAGGTTTCGGCTGGGGTACAGCCGGAACTTCGCCTTGGTTGCCGGCGGGAGCCGTTGCGGCCTCGGGCACGGTCGTGGCCGGCGAGGTGGCTTGCGGCACTTCCGAGCTGACGGCTGTCTTGCCGGCGGGTGCTTCAGCGGGCTTGGTGGCCATGCCGGACATCACGCCAAGATCGACGGCGTCCTGATGAGCGTTGCCGTTGTAGTTCAGGTAAATGCCCATACCCAGGCTGAGGGCAAAGAACACCGCGGCGAGCGCGCCGGTGGCCCGGGTCAGGAAGTTGGCCGAACCACGCGCACCGAACACGGTGGCAGAAGCACCGCCGCCGAAACCGGAGCCGGCGCTGGCGCCCTGCCCGTTTTGCAACAGGATCAGCACGGTCATTGCCGCCGCGACCAGAATGTAGAAGACGCTGAAGATGACGAACATGATTTCTCGGAGCCTATGGCGCTTGGTGCGCCGCGGCGCAGATGTCTAGGAAGTCGGTTGCAGTCAAGGCTGCGCCGCCGACCAATCCGCCATCGACGTCCGGTTGCGCAAACAGCTTTGCGGCGTTGACCGCGGTGACGCTGCCGCCATAAAGCAGCCTAGTCAGACGGGCGATTGTAACATCTTCTTTTTCGAGTTTGCTACGAATGAACGCGTGAACGTCCTGCGCCTGTTGCGGCGTTGCCGTCTCGCCGGAGCCGATCGCCCACACCGGTTCGTACCCGACCAGCGCCGTGTCGAAACTCGCAATTCCGCTGAGTCGCAGGACCGCTTCGAGTTGTTCGCCGATGACGTTTTCGGTTTCACCACTGTCACGCTGCTGGCGGGTTTCACCGACACAAAGGATGGGGGTAAGTCCTCCCGCCCTCGCGGCCGCGAATTTTCGCGCGACGCATTCGTTGCTTTCGCCGTGATAGCGGCGGCGCTCCGAATGACCCACCAATACATAGTCCACACCGACTTCCGCCAGCATCGCGGCGCTTACCTCGCCGGTATAGGCGCCCTGACCTTCATGTTCGCTTACATCCTGCGCGCCCCATTGCAGGGCCGTGCCGGCAAGTTGTTCGCTCAAGGTGTTGATGTATGGATACGGGGGAAACACGGCTACATCGATGTCGGTCGGCATGCTGGCGGCAATGGCGCCGGCCAGGTCCGAGGCCATCGAGCGACTGCCGTACATCTTCCAGTTTCCGGCCACAAGTTTTCTGCGCATGGTCTGCTTCATAGGCGAGCGAGCGGCAAGCTTACTGATGCCCCTGCCCCCCGGCAAACTGGTCATGCCGCCCGCCGCAATCCAGTACCACTTTGCCTATAAATTGATACCACGGGCACCATCGGACCATACCAATTCACATTTGTGCGCGATCCCGAGTCGTGAGGGTTGGAGATCGGCGAGGGCCAGGAACGCATGTTGGAGCCGGGATCACCCACGCGAGGACCGTCACAACTGCAGATAAGGCGCCAGCAAACCTTCCAGCCAACCCATGAACTCGCGAACCCGACCGGGCAGGTTGCGGCGGTTGGCGTACAGGATCGACAGCGGCATCGGCTCGGCTGGAAATTGCGGCAGCACTTCCACCAGTTGCCCCTGCTCGATCCACGGCTGCAGGCTTGCAACGGGCGACTGGATCAGCCCCAACCCGGCCAGGCAGGCCGTCGTATAGGCCTCGGTGTTGTTGACCGTCAGCACGCCCTCCATCGGCAGGCACGCGTATCCCGTGGCGGTGGGATATTCCCACCCCGGCGGTTTACTGCCCAGCGTGGACGCGTAGTGGATCAGTCGATGTGCCGAGAGATCCTCCAACGTTTGCGGCGTGCCGTGGCGGCGCAGATAGTCGGGGCTGGCGCAATTGATGACGCGCAGGTTGCCGAGCGGACGGGCCACGAGGTTGTTTTCCGCCAGCGGGCCGGCGCGCAACACGCAGTCGAAACCCTCACGTACCAGATCGACCAGGCGATCGGTGCTGCTCAACTCCAGCTCGATCGATGGATGCGCCTGCAGGAATTCCGGCAATCGCCTGATCACGATGTTGCAGGCCATGCCGGTGGACATGTCCACCCGCAAGCGCCCGCGCAGCGATTGGCCACCTTGCTGGAACATCGACTGCAACTCGTCCATGTCCCCCAGCAAGTCCTTGCTGCGCTCGTAGAAAGCCTGGCCGTCGTGGGTCAGGCTGACCTTGCGCGTCGTCCGGTGCAGCAACCGCGTGCCGAGCAGGCTTTCCAGCTGTTGCACGGCCATGGACGCGCTGGCCTTGGGCATCGCCAGGCTCTCGGCGGCGCGCGTGAAGCTGGCCATTTCCGCCACCCGCAGGAATATCCGCATCGCATCGAGTTTGTTCACGCGCCTTCCCGTGGAGGTGCTCAGGTCTGGCTGAGCAGCTATTGTTCAAAAATGACGAACATACAAATCAACTAATGCCAATTTATCCCTTGTTCCTCGATCAATAAAGTGGCCTCTCCCTTATTCATCGGAGACATCCATGACTCGCAACGCATCCCCCATCGCACTCGTCACCGGCGGCAGCCGCGGCCTGGGCAGGAACGCCGTACTGAAACTGGCCGAACAGGGCACCGACGTCATCATCACGTACCGCACCAATCGCACCGAGGCCGAGGCTGTGGTGGCGCAGGTCGAGGCCATGGGCCGCCGGGCGGTGGCGCTGGCGCTCGACATGGCCGACAGCCAGCGCTTCGATGCCTTCGTTCGACAGGTGGGTGAGGTGCTCGAAAGCCGCTGGCAGCGCCAGCAGTTCGACTTTCTCGTCAACAACGCGGGTACTGGCGGGCACGCCGGCTTTGCCGAGACGACGGAAGCGCAGTTCGACGAACTGGTCAACGTGCACTTCAAGGGCGTGTTTTTCCTCACCCAGAAGCTGTTGCCGCTGATCGCCGATGGCGGACGCATTCTCAACGTCTCCAGCGGCCTGACTCGATTCACCCTGCCCGGCTACACCGCTTATGCGGCGATGAAAGGTGCCATCGAGGTACTCACGCGTTACCTGGCCAAGGAACTGGGCCCGCGCGGCATCGCCGTGAACGTCCTGGCGCCGGGTGCCATCGCCACCGATTTTGGTGGCGGCGCGGTGCGCGACAACGCGCAGTTGAATGCCTTCGTGGCATCGCAGACCGCCTTGGGCCGGGTCGGCGAAGCGGACGATATTGGAGGCGTGGTGGCGTCGCTGCTGACGTCCGCCAATGGCTGGATCAATGGCCAGCGGATCGAGGCCTCCGGCGGCATGTTCCTGTAATCATCGACGGAAGTTCTACGGCGCTGGTCGCGACGCCACCGCTGCCAGCTCCACGGAGGGAGCTGTGGTGCTCAGGAATTGCTGGCGCGTTCGATGCGGCGATCCGGAATCAGCCACAACAACGCGGCCAGCACGTACATGGCCTGGCCCGCCCACGGCCGCCAGAACGTCAACGCAATGCCCGTCAGATAGAGCAGCGGTGACACTTTGCCCTTCCAATCCGACCCGATCGCCGTGGCGAGCACGGCGTCGCGGCCATCAGCCACGATAAGCGTGCGCTGCAGCAACCAATAGGCGACCGCCGCCATCAACAGCACCACGCCATAGACAGCCGTCGGTGATGCGGCGAAGTGGTTTTCGCCCATCCAGGCCGTGGTGAACGGAAGCAGCGACAGCCAGAACAGCAGGTGCAGGTTCGCCCACAACACGCGCCCCGATATCCGGTGCACGGTCGAGAGCATGTGGTGATGGTTGTTCCAGTAGATGCCCACGTACACGAAGCTCAGCACGTAGCTGAGCAGTACCGGAGCCAGTGGCGCGAGCGATGCCAGCGCATGGCTTTCGGGCACTTTCAGCTCCAGCACCATGATGGTGATGATGATCGCGATGACGCCGTCGCTGAACGCTTCCAGCCGCCCCTTGCCCATGTTGTCGATCCCCATCGGCCACCCGGTGGCCCCAGGTGGCACAGCTTGCCTCACGACCGACGCGGTTGCACGGCGAGCGTCGGATGGGGCTGCCCGTCATTCCAGCACTCGACAAAGCCACGCATCATCCCCATCTTCAACCGCACACCAACCACCGGAGATTTCGATGACAGCCACCACCGATCGCGCCATCCTTGCCGGCGGCTGTTTCTGGGGCATGCAGGATCTTCTGCGCCGTCAGCCCGGCGTCGTCTCCACCCGCGTGGGTTACTCCGGCGGTGACGTGCCGAACGCGACGTATCGCCATCACGGCACCCATGCCGAGGCCATCGAGATCGTGTTCGATCCGCAGGTCATCAGTTATCGGACCCTGCTGGAGTTCTTCTTCCAGATCCACGACCCGAGCACCGTCAATCGACAGGGGAACGACCGGGGCACCAGCTACCGGTCGGCCATCTTCTACACCAGCGAAGCGCAGAAAGAAGTGGCCGAAGACACCATGGCCGACATCGACGCGTCGGGCTTGTGGCCGGGCAAGGTCGTGACCGAGCTGGCGCCGGCGGGTGACTTCTGGGAAGCCGAGCCCGAACACCAGGACTATCTCGAACACTTCCCCACCGGCTACACCTGCCACTTCATCCGGCCGGACTGGAAACTGCCGCGGCGCGCCTGAAGCCCGACGTCGCCAACCGTTGTCGCCCCGCTCGCGCGTTCGCGGGACGACAACTTTCAGCGCGCCTTCTTCGACCGTGGTGGCCATGGCGCAACGCGCCAGCAGGTGTAATAGAAAACCTTGAGCTGTGCGCGCACCGACTGCAACGGCATGGTGAAGCCATCACGGAAGGCGTCACTACGACCGCCCACCCATGCGCCGACCGACCAGGCCGAAATCAGATCCACCAGATCGGCGGGCGGGAGATCACGGCGGATCACCAGCGCGTTGCCAATCGCTTGCGCACCGCCCCGCGGCTGGCTCAAACGCTTTTCGTCGCCGAGCTGAAAATAGGAGCTGCCACCACGCAAGGCAATCTGACGCGCACGTGGGATGCCTACTTCGTCGTACGCCGTCACCGTGGTCCGGCCCGGTTGGCACTGAATCGTGAGCCGGTGCGTTCCCTTGCGATCAGCCAGACGCAAATCCAGTCGGGGCGCCGGCGCGGACAGATCGTAAGTGGCCGTCGTCGGTAGCCGGCCATTGTTGGCGAGACCGGAAGCGGTCATCTTTTCGGCCGTCAGCCACGCCTCGCTGCCAAGCATTTCATCCTTGATCCCCATTGCCTTCAGATAGGTGACGGCATCGGGCGAATGACGCGTGGCCTGCGTCTGCGGCGAGCTGAATCCGATACGGTCGCGCCCGCTGGGCACCCAGCGATACAGGCCACCGAGATAGGCGTAGAGGCAGGCATCCATGCAGACAGCTGTCTTGGCCTCGATGCTCGCCCGCTTCGGCTGTCGCGGCGTACCCAGATGCGTGGCCATGCCGCCAGCGCGAAACATCCTGCCCAACGCCATGCCAGCAGCGCGGTCATCGCCGCGCGCGTTGAGATAGACGTCCGAACCTCTTTCGATGCGGCCGGACGCAACCAGCGCCGCAAATCGCTGCGGCGCGCCGGCATCGATCTCGCCATGCAGATACACCTGCGGGTAATGCGTCAATGACAGCGTCAGCCGATCGCGGACGACGTCGATCTTCAGTGGCTTTCCGCGGCCGGTCGACGCGCTGCCGAACGCGGGCATCGCGACAGACAGGAGCAACAGCGCGCACAGCAGCGCGGCACAGCGCGCGGCATGGCGGACAATCGAAATGGGGCCGGGATTGCGGTGCACTTGCATGACTCGGGATCAGGCCCTCCAGTGTGTGGGTTGCTGAATGTCTCGAGAGTGAATATCCGTCCGGATCCATCGCCTGCCGATCGCCATTGATTTTGGAAACGATCCATTCCAAAATGGCGGCATGAGTCCATCCAATCCGCCCATGACCACGCGCCCCCGAGGACGCGGACGGCCGCGAGAATTCGACATGGCCAAAGCCCTGGACGGAGCAGTCCGGGTTTTTCGCGAGCGTGGTTACAACGCAACGACGATTGCCGATCTCACCCAGGCCACCGGGCTGGTCGCGGGCAGTATCTACAAGGCGTTCAAGGACAAGCGCGGGATATTCCTGGCCGCCTTCGACCGTTATGTCGAGGAAAGGGACGCGATGCGCCGTCTTGCCCTGCGCCATGCGGGCAACGGGCGTGAGCAGCTCGGGGAATTGCTTGGCCTCTACGCCGTGGCATCCTCCGGAGCAGAGGGAAAGCAGGGTTGCATGGTGGCCGGTAGCGCGACCGAGCTGGCAACCATGGACGCGGACACTGCACGGCGCGTGCGAGCCGCCTATGCCCGCAATGAACGACTGCTCGTCCGCACCATCCGCGATGGTCAGTCGGATGGATCGATCCGTGCGGATCTGGACAGTGCAGCGGCCGGTCGACTGATGCTGTGCGTCCTGCAGGGCATGCGCGTCGTCGGCAAGACCGGGCGATCGCACGACGACATGAACGCGCTGGTCTCGCTCGCCCTGAAAGTCCTCGATTGATTTTTTTTGACCTATTAGGAAATAAATATTTCCTTTTTTATATTGGTAGAGGAATCCATGATGAAAGACCGGGAAGACAACAATGCACAGGCTGGAGAACGGTTGCCTGATTTCCCGTCGAGCGCGAGGCCCGAGCTGTCGTCACCGGGCTTTGTCCACCGGTTCGCAAACGTCGACGGCGTTCGGCTGCATTACGTCCGCGGCGGGCGGCCAGGGGGCGACACCATCGTCCTTCTGGCCGGCTTTCCGCAGAGCTGGTATGCATGGCGCCAGGTCATGCCCTGCCTGGCATCGACCCACGACGTGATCGCGATAGACCTGCCCGGACAAGGTGATTCCGACCGACCCGACGGTGGTTACGATACCGGCGCGCTGGCAGCGAAGGTGCACGCGCTGCTGCAACAGCTCGGGGTTAATCGCTATGGGCTGGCCGCGCATGATGTGGGCGCCTGGGTCGCCTACCCGCTTGCCGCCCGCTACAGCAGTGAAGTACGGGCGCTGGCGCTGCTCGACGCCGGCATCCCGGGCGTGACCTTGCCTGATCGCCTGCCGGTAGCGCCGGAACAGGCTTGGCGCACCTGGCACTTCGCCTTCCATGTGATTCCGGATTTGCCCGAGATGCTGATCGCCGGCCACGAGCGCGAATACCTGGCCTGGTTTCTGCGTCGAAAGGCGGCCGATCCGTCGGTTTTCAGCGAACAGGATCTGGATGAATACCTGCGCGTCTTCACGCTACCCGGTGGACTGCGCTCCGGCCTGGCCTATTACCGGGCAACGCCCGAATCCGCACGCCAGAACCGCGCATTCGCCGACACGGGGAAACTCGCGATGCCCGTGCTGGCCCTGAGTGCGGATCAGGGTTCGATCCCCGATATGGCCGCACCGTTAAGAGCATTTGCTGAAGACGTACGCGGAGGCAGGATCGCCAACTGCGGTCATTTCATGCCGGAGGAGCAGCCCGCCGCCGTAGCCTCCGAGCTGGCAGCCTTCTTCCAAACCTCGGACGAGGCCGCCGGATGACCGCCGGCGGCCTCGTGCCGTTCAGTTCGCCTGCCAGGCCAGCGCCAGCTCGGCAGCGAAATCACGATAGCGACGGGGCGGATGGCCAAGCAGCCCCGCAAGTGTTTTCATCGCCAGCGGTTTGCCGAGCATGCCATCGACATGGAATCGCGCGAGCATCAGGCGCAGGTCGTAGGCCGACCACGAAGGCATGATTCCGGCCATGAAACCTTCGAACGCAGCGAGGTCATTGCCCGCGTACGTTATCGGCTTGCCCAGCACACCGGACCAGAGCGTTGCCAGCGCATCGCCGGTCAATACATCCGGCCCCACGATTTCGATCACCTCGCGCGGCAGCGGCGTCGGCGCATTCGCGCGGCGCAGCAGCGCGGCGACCGCGATCTCGGCGATGTCACGCACATCGACCATCGATATCCCGACGTCGCCCACCGGCATGCCGTAGCGCCCCTGCAACAAGCCGTCCCTGAGCCTGGCGTCGTTCTGCATGAAGTACGAAGGGCGCAGCACCGTCACCGGCAAGTCGAGCTGTTCGATCATCCGTTCCACGGTGTACTTGCCGGTGAAGTGCGGCACGTCGGTATACGTATCGCTGTTGAGCACCGACAGATAGACGATGCGTTCGATACCCGCCTCGCGCGCCAGGCTCAGGGTACCGATCGCCTGGGTCACCTCGTCGGCGACCACGGCGTTGAGCAGAAACAGCGTATCGACCTGTTTCAATGCGGCCCGCATCGAGGGGATGTCGGTCATGTCGCCCTTGACGGCGGTGACGCCGGCGGGAAACGACGCCTTGTCTGGGTTGCGCGTCAGCGCATGGACGCTGGCGCCCTGTGCCGCCAGCCCTTGTACGACCAAGCTGCCAATGGTGCCGGTACTGCCCGTGACCAGAATGTTCATGAGGTGTCTCCTGTCTCTGTGGATGTGGGAGCCACATCCTGGTGTTTCATGGAAACGCGCGATAGCCGCATAATATGGACATCCCGTCTCACTCATGGAACACCCATGGATCTCCTCGCCCTGGCCGATTTCAACGACGTGGCGCGACATGGCGGCTTCGGTCGCGCCGCGCGGATCACCGGCCGCCCCAAGGCCACGCTCTCGCGTCGCGTGCGTCAGCTCGAGGACGCGCTGGGTGTGCGTCTGTTCGAGCGTGGCGGCCACACCTTGCGTCTGACGATGGAAGGGCGCGAGCTGCAGGAGCGCACCCAGTCGCTGCTGGAACACATCGACGAAGTGGGCGATGCGCTGCGGCGCGGGATCAGCACGCCACGCGGCCGGCTGCGGGTCAGCGCGCCGGTACTGTTCGGGCAGCGCGGCCTGGGCCGCATCGCCGCGGATTACGCCCTCGCCTATCCGCAGGTACAACTGGAGGTGGTGGCGGAAGACCGCTTCGTCGATCCCGTGGATGACGATTTCGACCTGATCATCCGCGCCAACCCCGACCCTTCAACCGAGTTGTCCGGCCGATGCTTCCTGCGCGACGTGATGGTGGCAGTGGCCACGCCGTCGCTGCCTCTGCCGACAAAACGAGCTGACGCCACGGTGCCGGTCATCACGTTGTCGCGCACGCCGGCCGACGCCTCCTGGCAGCTCAGCCGCGCGCGCGGCGTGCGCAGCATCGCGACCCGTACGGTATTGCGGTTGTCGTCGATGTCGATGATCCGCGATGCAGTCATTGCCGGCATCGGTGCAGCCGCCATGCCACGCTCGCTGGTGCAGGCCGATATCGATGCCGGTCGCCTGATCGTCTGGGGCGTGCTCGCCGCCCATCCGGTGGAGGTGTGGGCGCTGTACCCCTCGCATCGGCATGTGAGCGCGCGCGTCTCGGCGTTCGTGAAGCTGCTGCTGGAGCGGTTCGAGAACGCCTCGCCCGCCGCCTTCGCCGGGCTCACCCATGCAAGCTGATGCCGGTGCATCGACAACCCGCCGGAAGCGACTTCACCGCGAAGGAAGAGGATTCTGGTAATTTCGATATCCATGCAACGGCGACGTCATGTCGCCGCCGGGCATGCCACCAACGCAGATTGATGACTCCGACGTTACCGCCCCTTGCCGACGTACTCGACCTGATGCCCGATGCCGTGTGCGTGGTCGATGCCGATGGACGTTTCCTGTTCGTCAATGCCAGTTTCCAGCGCATTTTCGGCTACATGCCCGACGAGGTGCTCGGCCGGCTGATCTTCGACCTGGTTCATCCCGATGACCGCGACGCCACCGCCAGACAGGCCGAATCGGTCATGGCAGGCGAACTGCAGCGCCACTTTCGCAACCGCTATATCCACAAGGACGGCCATGACGTGGACATCCAGTGGTCCGCGCGCTGGCTGCCCGACCATCACGTGCGTATCGGCGTCGGCCGCGAAGTGACCGAGCTGCGGCGTCTGGAGTGCGAACTGGAATATCGCGCGAACCACGACTCCCTGACCGGCCTGGCCAACCGTGATCGCCTGCGCGCGGAAATCCGCTCCGCCATCGACCAAGCCGCGCACGCCGATCATGGCTTCACGCTGCTTTACCTCGACCTGGATGGCTTCAAGTTTGCCAACGATCGCGCCGGACATGATGCCGGCGACCAGCTGTTGCGCGACGTTGCCGTGCGCCTGCAAGAGAGCATCCATCCCGACGACGTGTTGGCCCGCATCGGCGGCGACGAGTTTGTGGCGCTGCTTCCCGCTTGCCACGACACGGCTTCGGCCCAGCGGGTAGCCGATTCATTGCGCGCTCGCCTCACGCAACCTTTCAGCCTGCCCGATGGCCCGTTCCTGCTGGACGTCAGCATCGGCATCGCCCGTTTCCCCACGGATGGCACCGACGCGGACAGCCTCCTGGCCCACGCCGACCGCACCATGTACGCCGCCAAGCGACAACGATCGTTGCCCGGTTGAGCGGAACGCCCGCACAACGGCACCGGCGCTGGCGGGCAAACGACCTCATCTGAATTGTTCCGCCGCGATGGCGTTGCGCGGAACTCAGGCGTCGGCCGCCACAGGCAATTCGGCCAGAAGCCGTCCGATGCTGGCGCCCAGCGCAAGATCATCCGCCACACCGAAATGCTGCTGGCGCAAACGTCCTTCCGCGTCGATCAGAACCAGGGTTGGCGTACCTTGCATGGCATAGGTGCGCATCGTCCGGGGCAACGGGTCGCCCTCATCGTGTGCGTCCACGCCCACCGGAAAGTCGTAGCGATACTCATGCAGGAAGGCCGCCAGCGAAACCGGCCCCTGCGCGTCGTGATGTTCGAACACGGTGTGCAATCCCACGACGGCGAGGCGCTCATCCGCAAAGGCGCGCCGTACACGTTGCATCTGCGGCAGCGCCTGCATGGCGCAGGCGGGGCACAACATCTGGAACGCATGCAGCAACACGACCCTTCCGCGCAGGTCGGCCAGGGCCAGCGGTTCACTGTTGAACCAGCGCGACACCTGCCACGCGGGCGCCATGGGCGATGTCATACCCTTCTCCTGTCGAGACTGCATGACATCACAGTTTACGCGCTGCACGCGCGGCGGATGATCCCCACGCGGCAACTTGCTAACCTGCCCCGACAAGCATCGGGAGGCACCATGACAGTCCACGGCATCCACACCATCGACACCGGTTTCGTGCGCCCGCGTTTCGATGCCGCCTACCTGATCGTGGAAAACGGACGCGGCGCGTTTATCGATTGCGGCACGAATTTCGCCGTGCCGCGCATGCTCGACGCACTGCGCCA
Source organism: Rhodanobacter fulvus Jip2 (assembly GCF_000264315.1). Lineage (GTDB taxonomy): Bacteria > Pseudomonadota > Gammaproteobacteria > Xanthomonadales > Rhodanobacteraceae > Rhodanobacter > Rhodanobacter fulvus. The sequence goes on along the minus strand of NZ_AJXU01000028.1, from coordinate 14,380 downwards.
GGCAGGCCTCACGGCGGATGATGTGGACTGGCTGATCCTCACCCACGTCCATCTGGACCATGCCGGCGGCGCCGGTGCATTGATGGCGCAACTGCCCCACGCACGCCTGGCCGTGCACCCGCGCGGCGCACGCCACATGATCGACCCCGCGCAACTCTGGGCCGGCGCCAGCGCGGTCTATGGGGAGGCGGTGATGGAGCAGACCTATGGCCGGCTGCAGCCCGTCCCGTTGGAGCGCGTGGTGGAAGCGCCGGACAACCACATGATCGACCTGGCGGGGCGACCGCTGCGCTGCCTGGATACGCCCGGCCACGCGAAGCACCACCTGTGCGTTTACGACGAGCGCTCCAACCGCTGCTTCAGCGGCGATACGTTCGGCCTCAGTTATCGCGAGTTCGATACCGCCAACGGACCGTTCGTCATTCCCACCACGTCGCCGGTGCAATTCGACCCCGAGGCATTGCATGCATCGCTACATCGTTTGATCGCCCTGCAGCCGGAGGCGATCCATCTCACCCACTACGGCGCGGTCGAGCAGGTGGAAAAACTTGCCGACGATCTGCACCGCCGGATCGACGCCATGGTGGCGCTGGCCCGATCGGCAGGCGAGTTGCCCGACCGGCAAGCGCGCCTGATGGAGGCTCTCACCGATCTTTACGCCCAACACGCCGCCGCGCACGGCTGGATCGGCAGCCGCGCAACGCTGTGCGAGCTGCTGGGCATGGATATCGAACTCAACGCGCAAGGATTGCTGGTGTGGCTGGATCGGCAAGCGCGGCACTGAATCCGCTCAAGCCATTCGCGTACCGTTGGGCACCGGCCTCTCCAGCGTGGTGATCACCACGCCCTGCTCCGTCGCAAAACCGGTCAACAGGAACTGCGAACGGAACGGGCCTATCTGCTTTTCGGGGAAATTGACGACGCCCACGATTTGCCGGCCGACCAGCTCCGCGGCGCCGTAGAGCGCCACGATTTGCGCACTGGTTTTACGCTCGCCGTACGGGCCGAAATCCACCCAGACCTTCCATGCAGGCTTGCGCGCTTCCGGAAATGCCTCCACCCGCGTGACCGTGCCCGCAACCATGACGACCTTTTCGAAGTCCGCCCAGGATATTTCGGCGCCGGGGGCGCGCGCGATTTGTTGCCCGATATCGCTCATCGTTCCAGTTCACTCTTCAACCAGTCGCGGCTTTGCTGCCACCAGTAGTGGGTTTGCGCCCCCAGGTAGCCCCAGGGGCGATGTGTGCTGCGCAATCCGTAATCGCGGAATTGTTTCCAGCTCTCGTCGCCGTGCGCGATGGCGGCAGCAAGCAGTTCGCCGGCGGCGCAGGTTGGCGCCAGCCCGTGCCCACCGAACGCCTGCGCCCACCACAAACCTTCCGTATTGCCACCGATTTGGGGCATCTGGTGTCTCGCGTAGCTCATCAGGCCCGACCACGCGTAATCGATGCGCACGCCCCGCAGTTGAGGAAACACCCGCAGCATGTCAGCGGTGAGAAGCTGTTCTATGGCACGCGCGGAACGTTCGCGAATCGAGATGCGAGCGCCCCACAGCAGGCGCGTGTCGGGCAGTGGTCGATAGTAATCGAACGCAAACCGGGTGTCGTACACCGCCGCCCGGGTCCGCAGACAGGCTTGCAGTCGTTCGCCCAGCGGCTCGGTCACCATGACATAGGTGGCGATCGGCAGGATCGCGCGATCAATCGATTCTTCGAGCCCCGCCAGATAACCGCCACAGGCCAGCACCAGCTGATCGGCAAGCACGCTGCCGTGCGCCGTATCGACACGCCAGCGCGAACCCTCACGGCGCACCTGCAGCGCACCGCTGTTTTCGTGCAGGGTCACGCCACGGCTTGCCGCCGCACGCGCCAACCCGGTCGCGTAATTGAGCGGATGCAGATGCAAGGCATCGGATTCGTACAGCCCGCCGTGGTACCGCGCGCTGTCGACCACCTGACGCAGTTGCGTCGGCGACAGGGTCTCCCAGTGCACGTCGTAGTGATCGGCAAGCAACTGCTGGCGTCGACGCAGGATGGACGGGTCGCGAAACCAGTTGGCCCAGATCACGCCCTCGTCCACCATGTCGCAAGCAATGTCGTATTGCGCGATACGTTGACGGATGCGCTGCACTGCTGCCGTGGTCAGCGCAAACAATGCCCGGGCACGCGGCCCACCCGATTGAGCGAGCAGGCTCTGCTCGCCCAGCGAGTAGCCGGCAAAAACGAAGCCACCGTTGCGTCCGGACGCGCCGAAGCCGACCTGCTCGCGCTCCAGCAACATCACCCCGCGCACATCGCGCTCGGCCAGGCCCAGCGCGGTATTCAGCCCCGCGTAGCCGCCACCCACGACGACCACCTTGGCCTCCTGCGCGCCATGCAACGTCGGATACGGCGCATACGGCGTGGCGGTGGCGCGGTAATAGGAAGCAGGCAGTCCGCGGGGCATGGCGTCACCCTACAACCCGGGCGCGCAACCCGACGAGTGCCGGAGGTCGGGATGCCGCACGGGTTTCAGCTCATCACCGCAGGTGCATGCGCTGGCGCGCGGTCAGAGGTCCGCGAGAAACGAGCGCACCGTCGGCTCCAGCGTCGGGTCCTGCATCGCCATGTGCATGGTGGCGCGCACCAGGCCGGCCTTGTTGCCGCAATCGAAACGAGTGCCTTCGAAGCGGTAGGCCAGCACCTTGCCCTGCTCTTTCAGCAGTGCGTCGATGGCGTCGGTCAGCTGGATCTCGCCACCGGCACCGGGCGCGGTCTGTTCAAGCAACTGGAAAATCCGGCTGGGCAAGACATATCGACCCACCACGGCAAGGTTCGAGGGCGCGTCGGCGGGCTTGGGCTTCTCCACCATGTGGTCGATGCGCGCGCTGCGCTCATCGATCGCGGTCGCCGCGACGATGCCGTACTTGTCGGTTTCGTTGGGTGGGACTTCTTCCACCGCGATCACGCCCGCCTGCTGCTCGTCGCCCAGCTCGGCCATTTGCCGCAGCGCGCCCTTGCCTTGGCCGTTCCAGATCAGATCGTCCGGCAACACGATGCCAAACGGTTCATCGCCCACGACGGGCTTGGCGCAAAGCACGGCATGACCGAGGCCGAAGGCCTCCGGCTGCGTGACGAAGATGGCGCGGACATTCTTGGGCAACGTCCCCTGCACCAGCGCCAGCAAAGCCTCCTTGCCCTTGGCGTGGAGCTTGGCCTCAAGCTCGTAGGCCTTGTCGAAGTAGTCGGCGATCGCGTGCTTGTAACGGTTGGTCACGAAGATCAAGGTGTCCGCGCCAGCATCCACCGCCTCGTCGACGGCGTACTGGATCAGCGGCTTGTCCAGCACCGGCAGCATTTCCTTGGCCACCACCTTGGTTGCCGGAAGAAAGCGTGTACCAAGCCCCGCCACGGGAAACACCACTTTGCGCAGAGGCTTGCTCACTTACTTGTCTCCTGATTCATTGCGACGGATGGACACCACGTTGTCGGGCTGCGCCACTTCGCTCCAGCGGAACGAAGGCAGCAGGCTGGAAACGCAGCGCCGCAGATCTTCCTCCCTGAAATCCCGTACCGCGTCGACGGATTTGTTCAGTAGCGCATGCAGCAGTTCCCACGACACCTCGCGGTGCTGCGCCAGGAAAATCTTGGCGTGCGCGGTGCCGCTGTAGTTTTCCAGCGGGTGGAACAATTCCTCGAACAGCTTCTCGCCAGCGCGCAGCCCCGTGTAGACGATGGGGATCTCGCTGCCCGGCTTTTTGCCGGCAAGCCTGATCATCTGTTCGGCGAGGTCGCGGATGCGAACCGGTTCGCCCATGTCCAGTGCGAAAATCTCGCCGCCCTTGCCGAGGCTCGCCGCCTGCAGGATCAGCTGGCATGCCTCCGGAATGGTCATGAAGTAACGCGATATCTCTGGATGCGTCACCGTCACCGGGCCACCGGCGCGGATCTGGCGGCGGAACAGCGGCACCACGGATCCTGCCGAATCCAGCACGTTGCCAAATCGCACGGTCATGTAGCGCGTCGACGTCTGGGCATCCAGGTTCTGGCAATAGATTTCCGCCACGCGCTTGCAGGCGCCCATGACGCTGGTCGGGTTGACCGCCTTGTCGGTGGAGATCAGCACGAAGCATTCGACACCGGTCTCGCTGGCCAGATCGGCCACCGTGCGCGTGCCTAGCACGTTGTTGCGGAAGGCCGAACGCAGCTGCGTCTGCAACATCGGCACATGCTTGTAGGCTGCCGCGTGGAATACGACCTGGGGCTGCGCCTCCACGAACACCTTGTGCATGGCGGTGCGATCGCCGCAGTCGGCCAGCACGCCGTCCAGGATGAGTTCGGGGAAGTCGGCGCGCAATTCCTGGATGATGCGATACAGGTTGTATTCGCTCTGGTCGACAACGACGAGCGATTGCGCACCCAGCCTCGCCAACTGCCGGCACAATTCGGAACCGATCGAACCGCCACCGCCGGTAACCAGGACGCGGCGCGTGGTCAGCGTCTGGCGGATCGCGGTCCAGTCCAGCTCCACCGCGTCGCGGCCCAGCAGATCCTCGATCGCCACATCCTTGATTTCGTTGAACTGCGCGCGACCGGCCACGACGTCATCCAGACGTGGCACGGTGCGATACGGCAAATCGGTGGCGTCGCACAGGGCAACCACGCGGCGCATCTCGTTGGTCGAGGCACCGGGCATGGCGATCAACAGCATGTCCACCGCCGCTTCCCGCGCCACGTCGGGCAACTGTTCCAGATCACCCAGCACGGGATGGCCGTTGATGCTGGCACCGCGCAACGTCATGCGGTCATCCACGAAACCCACCACGGCGTAGCCGCTGTCGCGGCGCAGATCGCGTGACAGCACCTCGCCGGCGCGGTCGGCACCGACGATCAAAACCCGTTTGATGGACACGCCACGACGCGAGTCGTCCCGACTGTCTTTCCAAAACCGGTAGGTGAGCCGCGGCACGCCCAGCAACCCGGCCAGGACCATCGGATACATCAACAACACCGACCGCGGGACGCCTTCCAGACGGTTGTAGAGGAACAGGGACAACCCGATCGCCAGCGCCCCCATGAGCACCGCGCGCAGGATGTTCCACAGGTCAGGCAGGCTGGCGAAGCGCCATACGCCCTTGTACAACCCCGTCCAGCGGAAGATGAGGCCCTGTACCAGCAACACGATGGGAAACTCGAACAGCATGAAGCTGACGATCTCGTCCGGCTTCAACGCATAGCGCAGCAGCTTGCTGATCCACCAGGCGAGCGCCGTCGCCGCGAGATCATGCAGCACCACGGCGACACGCGGATGGATGAAGGCGGCCATCTTACGCAGCAACATGGCGGCCTCCTGCTGCAGGGCGCTGCAGGCAGCGACGTTTCATGACCAGCCAGAGCATCGCCGCCATTACGTAGATCGCGACAGCAATCGGCAAGGCGGCCTCCGGATGGCTGGCCATCCACCATGCGGCAGGCGCCGCTATCAAGAGGTTCCAGCCGAGGTAACGCGCATCAACACCAGCGTGCGACATGCCACTGCGCACCATCCATTGATAAAGATGTTCACGGTGAGCGCTATGCCACGAGCGCCCGCCCGTCATTCTCGTCAGGAGGGTCAGGCTGGCATCGGTCACGAACGCCGACGAAAGCACCAGTGCCGCCCATGCCAGCGACGGTTCGACGCGCCACAGCAGGACGGAAAAAACAAATACCAGCAGTCCCGCACTGCCGCTGCCGACGTCACCCATGAAAATGCGCGCAGGCGATCGGTTGTAGAGCCAGAAACCCACACCGGCCGTCATGACCGTACCCGCCCCGATTGCCAGAGCCGGTTCTGCAACGGACCAGGCCAGGCAGCCAAGGGCGCCCGCCACGAAAACGATTTGCTGCGCAAGCAAGCCATCGATGCCATCCATGAAGTTGTGCAAATTGATGCTCCACATACCCGCCAGCAGCAATAACGGGAACCAATACCACGACAAGTTTGTAGCGATCAGCGTGAAGGAAAACAAAACAACGGCCGCCGCCTGTGTCCCCAATCGCGGCCATACCGGCAATGGACGATGATCATCCCACCACCCGACCAACGCCACCAGAAACAACGCTGCCGCCATTCCCGCCACAACCAGCGTGGATATTGGGCTCGACAAGGTCAGCAGCGCTCCCGAAGCGCAGATGAACACAGCCACTACCACGCCGATGCCGCCACCGCGCGGCGTCGGAATGCGATGGGACCGACGGTGACCAGGTTGATCGAGCATGCCGCGTCGGCGCGCGTAGTAAATGGCGGCGCCCACCAGCAGCGATGTCAGAACGAATGACGATACCAACCACCCCGCTGCCAGCCCTGGCACGACAAATCCATGCTCATTCATTGGCGACCCCGTGGATGGGCCGGATGGTGCTCCAGTTCTTGCAACTGGGGCATTGCCAATGATGGGCCTTGGCGCCGAAACCACAACGGCTGCAGCGATACATCGCCTGCCCTTCCAGCAGCTTGCGCATCAACTCGCGCAATATCTGGAAATTCTCTCTGGCCTCACCGTCGATCTTGTCCATGGTGGCGTCGATCAAGGTCATCAGCCCACGCACCGACGGCCGCTGGCGCAACTGCGCGGTGAGAAATTCCACCGCCTGCCGGTCGCCGTCGCGCTGTCGATACAAGTTCGTCAACGCCAGAACCGGCGAGACACCGTGATAGCGATCGAGCAAACCTCGCAGAAAATGCTCCGCGCGGCCCATTTGCCGTGACCGTTCATAACTGTCGAGCAGCGGCGGCAGAATATCCGGCACAAACGCCACATCCGCCTCGACGGCGGCTTCGTAGGCTTCCACGGCCGCGTCGTACGCGCCGTCTTCCGAATGCAGGCGACCGGTCAGCATATAGGCGCGCACGCATTGCGCCTGGCTCGCGAATGCCTGGGCGAGATAATCGCGCGCCTCGCTTCGCGCACCGTGCTGACGTGAACGTTCGGCGAGTTCGCAGTAGAACTGCGCCATCATCGGCGTCTCGTCCTCGCCCGTCATGGTCTCCAGCCGGCGCGCGTGTTCGATCGCCTTGTGCCAATCGCGCTCGTGCTGGTAAATCGCGATGAGATGACGCAACGCCGAGGGCGCGTGGGCGTCCATCGCCACCAGATCACGGAACAATGCCTCGGCGCGATCGAGCAGCCCGGCACGCATGTAATCCTCGCCCAGTTCCAGCAAGGCCACGGTTTTCATGGCGTCATTCAAGCCGGGGCGCGACACCAGGTGCTGATGCAGGCGAATGGCACGATCCACTTCGCCGCGGCGGCGAAACAGATTGCCGAGCGCCAGGTGGGTTTCCACCGTGTCGCGGTTGTACTCGGCGAGTTTGAGGAACACCTCGATCGCCTTGTCCTGCTCTTCATTGAGCAGGTAGTTCAGGCCACGAAAATAGTCGGATGAGAGTTCGCTGACCTTGGCGCCCGAGCGACGTACACCTGCCCGGCGCGAGGTCCACCAACCGAGCGCGAAGGCCGCCGGCACCGCCATCACCAGCAGATACAGGAAGCTCATGCGCCAGCCGCTGGCTTCTTGTTTGCCTTGCGTTGTTGGCGACGATGGCCGGTGCTCACGCCGAACCAGGCGGTAAGACCACCGAGCAGCCAACCGATGACCAGACTCCCCAGCAGGCCGGCGCCCTTGGGCAACTGGATACGCGCAAAGCCCAGGTCGTAACCGACGAGGTCGGCATTCAACGCCCCCAGCAAAACGCCAGCAGCGAGGAAGGCAATGAGGAGTAGCAATACGAGCAATCGCATGGCGGGACTTTACCTGATTGACTGACGTCGTCACAGCCGGGCCACATGCACGATCAGGCACTGGTCAGCAAAAGATGCGGATGGATATCCATCAAAAAAAAGGCAGGAACGACACCTGTCGCCTGCCTTGATCAACTCGTGGTCGTGATTCAGGCCGTCGCGCTTTCCAGCTGCAGGTTCACGCGTTCGCGCAATTCCTTGCCGGGCTTGAAGTGCGGCACATGTTTGCCGGGGAGCGCAACCGCTTCACCCGTCTTGGGATTGCGGCCCATCCTTGGCGGACGGTAATGCAACGCGAAACTGCCAAAACCGCGTACTTCGATGCGTTCGCCATGGGCCAGCGCGTGACTCATCTGTTCGATCACACTTTTTACGGCCATCTCGACGTCCGCGAACGCAAGATGGGTCTGGCGTCTTGCCAGCGCTTCTATCAATTCGGATTTGGTCATGGTCCCCAATGTCCGTGACATGAAACAGCGGGGCGGCGTGATGCCGCCCCGCGTCAACTCGGCAATGTCGCTGCCGATCAATCAGCCTTGTTGAACTGCTCTTTGAGCAAGGCGCCAAGCTTGGTCGTACCGCTTGCAGCTGCCGAATAATCGACGGCCACGTCGGGTGCATCTTCCTCGTCCTTGGCGCGAATCGAGAGCGCCAGCTGGCGACCCTTGCGATCCATGCCGGTGAACTTGGCTTCGACCGCGTCGCCCACCTTCAGATGCTGGGTGGCATCGTCGATGCGCTCCTTGGCGATGTCGTTGGCACGCAGGTAACCCTCGACGCCCTCGCCCAGATCGATCACGGCGCCCTTCGCATCGACTTCCTTGACGGTGCCGTTGACGATCGTGCCGCGCGGATTGGCGGCCATGAACTGGCCGAACGGATCCTGCTCCATCTGCTTGATGCCCAGCGAGATGCGCTCGCGCTCCGGGTCGACGGCCAGCACCACGGCCTCGATCTCTTCGCCCTTCTTGAAGTCGCGCACGAGATCTTCGCCGGACACCTGCCAGGAAATGTCGGACAGGTGCACCAGGCCATCGATACCGCCGTCCAGGCCGATGAACACGCCGAAGTCGGTGATCGACTTGATCTGGCCGGACACCTTGTCGCCCTTCTTGTGCATGGCGGCGAACGCTTCCCACGGATTGGAACGCGTCTGCTTGATGCCCAACGAGATGCGGCGACGCTCCTCGTCCACGTCCAGCACGGTGACTTCGGTTTCGTCACCGACCTGAACCACCTTGGCCGGGTTGACGTTCTTGTTGGTCCAGTCCATCTCGGACACGTGCACCAGGCCTTCCACGCCCGGCTCGATCTCGACGAAGCAGCCGTAATCGGTGACGTTGGAGACCTTGCCGAACAGACGGCTGCCGACCGGATAGCGGCGGGCAATGGCGACCCACGGGTCGTCGCCCAGCTGCTTCAGGCCCAGCGAAACGCGGTTGCGCTCCTTGTCGTACTTCAGCACGCGCACGTCCAGCTCGTCGCCGACGTTGACGACTTCGGAAGGATGACGCACGCGCTTCCACGCCATGTCGGTGATGTGCAGCAGGCCGTCGATGCCGCCCAGGTCCACGAATGCGCCGTAATCGGTGAGGTTCTTCACCACACCCTTGACGACGGCACCCTCGGTCAGGCGCTCAAGCAGCTTCTCGCGCTCCTCGGAGAACTCGGTCTCGACGACGGCGCGGCGGCTGACCACCACGTTGTTGCGCTTGCGGTCCAGCTTGATGATCTTGAACTCGAGCTCCTTGCCCTCGAGGTAGGTCGGCTCGCGCACCGGGCGCACGTCGACCAGCGAGCCGGGCAGGAACGCGCGAACGTCCTTGATGTCGACGGTGAAACCGCCCTTGACCTTGCCCGAGATCATGCCCTTGATCGTTTCTTCCTTGTCGAACGCCTGCTCCAGGTCGTCCCACACCATCGAGCGCTTGGCCTTCTCGCGCGACAGCTTGGTTTCGCCGAATCCGTCTTCCAAGGCTTCGAGGGCTACCTTCACCTCGTCGCCAACCTGCACCTCCAGCACGCCCTGCTCGTCCTTGAACTGCTCGATCGGGACGATGCCTTCGCTCTTCAGGCCCGCATTGATCACGACGACGTCGTTGCGGATTTCCACAACGATGCCGGTGACGATGGCGCCGGGCTTCAGCTTGGAGATAGCCTGTTGGCTCTGTTCAAACAGTTCGGCAAAACTTTCAGTCATGTTGATTCCATAGTGGGAAAGGACCGCTGGCTGTGGCGTCTGTGTCGGCCACGAAATCATCGGTCCACCGGTTGAGGGTGTCTTCGGCGGTTCTGTCGAACCGGTCGCAAGCCACCGTTGGCCAAAATCCCCTGCCACGGCAGGGGCGCAAAAACCGCCGTGCAACCGGTCAGGGCTGCACGACGGCGAGTACTTTCGCGACGACCTCGTCGATGCCCATGCCGGTGGTATCCACCAGCAACGCATCGGCGGCGGGCTTGAGCGGCGCGACCGCGCGCGATGCATCGCGGCTGTCACGCGCCTCAATTTCGCGCTGAAGGCCGGAAAGTGTAACGCTGAGTCCCTTGTCTTTCAACTGCTTATAGCGTCTTTTCGCGCGTTCGGCGGCGCTGGCGGTGAGGAAAACCTTGAACGCGGCATCGGGAAAGATCACCGTACCCATGTCGCGCCCGTCCGCTACCAGTCCGGGCGCCTTGCGGAAACCCAATTGCAGGGAAACCAGGGCCTCGCGTACCGACGGCACGGAAGCGATCGCCGACGCCGCCGCCCCGGCTGTCTCGGTGCGCAATTCGTCGGTGGCATCGTGGCCGTTGACGATCACCCGCGTCTCGGCGCCCTTCTTCGCGCGGAACTGGATCCGGGTGGTCTGCGCGCAGCGCGTCACGGCCTCCACATCCGACAGGTCCAGCCCTTCCATGCCGGCCGCGTAGCCGACCGCCCGGTACAGCGCGCCGGAATCCAGCAGATGCCAGCCAAGCTGTTGCGCCACCAGCGCGCTGATCGTGCCCTTGCCCGATCCGGACGGCCCGTCGATGGTCAACACGGGAACGGAGGAAGCGTGCGGCATGGAAATTCCTGATCGTAACGTCGAATCGCGAAGTTTAACCCGTCATCGCCACGAAGCCCGGCCCGGGCGTCGGCTTCCTTGCGCATTCCGGCGGCAACCGCCCCGCGCATGACCGGCGCCCTTGCTTTTACCGCCTCGATACCGGCACATTCATACGACCGTTTGAGGTGGCGCCACCATGAATTACCCGCACCTGTTCACCCCGCTGGATCTCGGCCATGTCGTGCTGCCCAATCGCATTCTGATGGGTTCGATGCACACCGGGCTCGAAGACAAGGCCCGCGATTACGACAAGCTGGCGGCCTATTTCGCGGAACGGGCACGCGGCGGCGTGGGCCTGATGGTCACCGGCGGCATCGCTCCCAGCATCGCCGGTTGGCTCAAGCCCTTCGGTGGTCGACTCACCCTGCCCTGGCACAAACCGCGGCATCGCAAGCTCACCACCGCCGTGCACGCCGAGGGTGGGCGCATCTGCCTGCAGATCCTGCATGCCGGCCGCTACGGCTATCACCCGCTGTCGGTGGCGCCGTCGAAACTCAAGTCACCGATCACGCCGTTCACCCCGCACGCGCTGTCGTCGCGAGGCGTCGAGCACACCATCGACGACTTCGTCCGTTGCGCACGGCTGGCGCGGGAAGCCGGCTACGACGGCGTGGAAGTGATGGGCTCGGAAGGCTATCTGATCAACCAGTTCATCGCCGAACGCACCAACCACCGCAACGACGCCTGGGGCGGCGATGCCGAGCGGCGGATGCGGCTGCCGATCGAAATCGTGCGCCGCACGCGCGAAGCGGTGGGTCGCGACTTCATCATCATCTATCGCCTGTCGATGCTCGACCTGGTCGAGGGCGGCCAGCAGTGGGATGAGATCGTGACGCTGGCCAAGGCCATCGAAGCGGCCGGTGCCAGCATCATCAACACCGGCATCGGCTGGCACGAGGCGCGGGTACCCACCATTGTCACCAGCGTGCCCCGCGCCGGTTTCTCCTGGGTCACCAGGAAACTGAAAGGCGAAGTGTCGATTCCGCTGGTAGCCACCAACCGCATCAACATGCCCGAGGTGGCCGAGGGCGTGCTTGCCGCTGGCGAAGCGGACATGGTTTCCATGGCGCGGCCGCTGCTGGCCGATCCGGCCTGGGCGAACAAGGCAAAGGCCGGGCACAGCGAACGCATCAATACCTGCATCGCCTGCAACCAGGCCTGCCTCGACCATGTGTTCCAGAACAAGCGTGCCAGTTGCCTGGTGAATCCTCGCGCCTGCTACGAAACCGAATTGCGCGCCGAGCCGGTCGCAACGCGCAAGCGCATTGCCGTGATCGGCGCCGGTCCGGCGGGCATGGCATGCGCAAGCACCCTGGGTGAGCGTGGCCACGCGGTGACCCTGATTGACCAGGCCGATGAAATCGGCGGCCAGTTCAACTACGCCAAACAGATCCCCGGCAAGGAGGAGTTTCACGAGACCTTGCGCTACTTCCGCCATCAGCTGGCCGATACCGGGGTCGACGTGCAACTGGGCACGACGGCAACGGCCACCTCGTTGCGCGATGCCGGATACGACGAGGTGGTGATCGCCACCGGCGTCACGCCCCGCGCCGTCAATTTCCTCGGCCACGATGATCCGCGCGTACTGAGCTATCTCGATGTGCTGGCACGCCACCACCCGGTTGGCGCGAAGGTCGCCATCATCGGCGCGGGCGGCATCGGTTTCGACGTTGCCGAATTCCTGGTGGAACACCTGCCCTCGCCCACCACCGACACCGTGCGCTGGACGCGCGAGTGGGGCGTGGACATGAGCCTGCAGAACCGCGCCGGCCTGCAGAAACCCCGGCCCGAAGCACCCGCGCGACAAGTCTGGCTGCTGCAACGCAGCCAGGGACGGCTTGGCGCACGACTCAACAAGACGACCGGCTGGGTTCATCGCGCCACGCTGAAGGCCAAGCAGGTCACCATGCTGGGCAACGTGGGCTACCAGCGTTTCGATGACGATGGACTGCACATCACGGTCGACGGCGCACCTCACCTCCTGCCGGTCGACCACGTCGTGATCTGTGCCGGACAGGAGCCGAACCGGGCGCTGGCGGATGCCTTGATCGCCGCCGGCCTGCGGGTGCACGTCATTGGCGGCGCCGACGTGGCGGCGGAACTGGACGCCAAACGCGCCATTGCGCAAGGCACGCGGCTGGGCTGCCGCCTCTGACCCGACGGTCCGCCAGCATTGGCGGATCGCAAAACAAGAACGCCCCGCAAATGCGACGCGTCAATATGGGCCCGAGGGGGAGGGGAGCCAGATATCGCGATAGCGTCGCTGCGGGGCGAGGGCCACCATCACCAAGGGGGAGGAAGTGATGGGACAGAGACAGTTTATGACCGACGCAATAAAGAAACCAATATATATTTAGCGCTCCACTTAGTCGGTATTGCTATATGTTCGATTTCCGTCAGTTACGCTACTTCGTCGCCGTCGCCGAGGAACTCAGCTTCACCCGCGCCGCCATCCGGCTGCATCTGTCGCAACCACCCCTTTCGCAGCAAATCCAGGCACTTGAACGCGACCTCGGGGTTCGGTTGCTGGAACGCGACAAGCGCAATGTGGCGCTGACCGAGGCAGGCAGGGTTTTCCTGGAAGAGGCCCGGCAGATCCTGGCCAAAGCCGAAGAGGCACGCAGCCACGTCCTGGCGGCCGCAGCCGGCTACAGCGGGCAACTGCGCCTGGCGTACACCGTATCGGTGTCGTTTCACCCCGCCCTGCCCCAGGCCTTGCTGCGTTACGGCCAGATCGCGCCGAACGTGCGCATCCAGCTCAATGAGATGTACAGCGAACCCCAGTTCGCCGCGTTGCTGGCCGGGCAGATCGACGTGGGCTTCGTCCGTGACGAACCGCAGCACACGAAGGACGCCCGCAGCCTGCGCCTCACCGTGATCGACCGCGAACCACTCCTGCTGGCGCTGCCCTCAGGCCATCCGCTGGCCGCCAGGAAAAGCGTGCGGCTGGCCGAAGTTGCCGATGATGCCTTCATCACGCAACCGCGCGAACTGGCCGCCACCTTGTACGACCGGCTGGTGAAACTGGCCGCCAAGGCCGGGTTCAAGCCGCGCATCAACCAGCACGCGCAGCAGATCAATGGCTTGCTGGCGCTGGTGGCCGCTGGGCTCGGGCTGGCCCTGGTGCCCGCCACCATGCGCACGGTGAGGCTGGCGGGGGTCAGCTATGTGCCGCTGGAAGACGCCGACGCCTACCTGCTGCTGGCCGCCGCCAGCCGAATCCAGGACCAGTCCCCGGCACTGGAGAAATTCCTGGCCACGGTGGCGGAAGTCGCGGTGGTGTCCAGCTTGTGATAAACGCGACAAGCCATTACACTTGCTGGCTTGTCCATTGTTTAGTATCAGGAGCCGGCCGTGAAGGTGCTTAACTCTTTGAAGTCCGCCAAGGCGCGGCACCGCGACTGCAAGATTGTGCGTCGTCGCGGCAAGGTGTTCGTGATTTGCAAGAGCAACCCGCGTTTCAAGGCTCGCCAGCGCTGATTTCAGCCAGGGTTGAGTTGAAGAAAAAGGCCGCGAAAGCGGCCTTTTC